>JANWUS010000068.1 GCA_024958715.1 Cyanobium sp. FGCU52
GCCTTGGGCGCGCCGGAAAAGCCCGCAAACGTAATTCAGCAAGCCCTACGTAGTTTATTGAGGTACTAGGCTTTTCGCCGCCATTCGATCCTATTCCAAATTGGCTAAGGAGACAAAAGAAATCATTTCCATACTTTCCTGCACACATCACGTCTCTGTGCTGATCAAGAACTGATCTCGATATTGTTGTAAGCCTGACAGTGAAGTCTTCGCCTGGTTTTATCAGATGGGAGTCATGACGAATGTATGGTGAGCTAAGCTGGACGGTATCATCAGATGAACCAATAGGGGCCCAAGCAATAGTTGTCATCAGTTTCATGGCGAACTTCTTTATTTATACTGCCCCCCCGTGAGGCATATCGAGATGATGGAATATCTTAATTATTCATTTGCGACTTTTTGCTCGCCAGCCTGCAGTGCTTGGCAGGGCCGCGTATGCTGCCCAACGCTCGCCATCACCAGGCCGCTGAAGCTCGCCGCGCATAGGAGAGACTCTCCAGGGGGCGGCTCTGGTGAATGGCGTTGTTATGCTTTGCCGCAATCTCCTGCAATTTTAAACCTAGCGTAAAGGCACCCCCAATAAGTCCGGCTAGGGCAAGAAGTAGACTCCATAACTGGACAGGCTTCAATGAGCCAACGAGTTCAGCCACAGACATCTCACCTGCATTTATCCTTTGCTCCGAACTAGATTTGTACTTTAAGACTTTTCCCTTCCAGTCGCTTAGTATTCCATTAAACTGAGCTGTATTTAGCTTAGATTGATCAAGAGGAACAGCAAGAACAAACCAGTCGTACCCCGGCTCAAGCAAGCCTTCAGCCTTAAGGCCTTCCTCAGTGATGACAAATATGGGTAGATGCCTGGAGTAAGCCATGGCTGCTTCGATATGGTTCCATGGCGTAGCAAGACTTACATTCACCAAGCTTTTCTCTTTACTTCCGCCACGCTTTTCAGTTCCACTTGGAAAGAAACTTCTCTCTAGAGCTATGACCATGATTCCCGAGCATCTGTCCATTAGCTCAGTGACGGCTTTCAACGGCGCGTCAGAACTAAAGGTGTTTCTCCCAACCGTTTGCGGCACCAAACCTTCGCTTCTGAGCCTATCCTCGACGGCTTTTACGAAGTCCTCTTGCTTCGCGTTGCAGGTAGACACAACACTCACGAAGATTGATTTAGGTTCCATTTGAGTAATGAAATTTAGTAAGCATAACGCTTATTTGATGGTTTCCGAGAACCACTCGATTTGAGCAGTCCCTTTCCGATAACGACAATTGTAGAGGAGGTTCAGAGGGCACAATCCCCCTTCCCTGCCAGTGGTTTTGCGCCCCTCCCATCCAACAGTCCTCCCTGGTTCTCGGGTCCGATAACCACTTGTGCCTGAAGATACACAAAGCCCTGGAGATTCCACAGGACCTTACTGATCCCGTATGTGGAAGGCCACTGGCCCGTAGCCCTCCAGCCAGCACCCGTGCATCCCACCCACCCCAATGCGCAAGGTGTCGCCACTCATCCCCCTCACTCCTGCACCCTTACAGGCGTCCCAATCACCACCCGCTCAAACAACCACCGCGCCGTAGCGCTGCTTGTACGGATGCAGCCATGGCTCCTCCGTACCCCGAACCGCTCACCCGCCCGCTCCTGCCACGGCGCCGGGTGGATGCACACCGCGTCCGCCTTCAGGCCGCCGCCGCCCAGGCACAGCACATGCGGCACTCCCGGGATGCGGTAGTCGGGAGCCGTGAGCGTGGTGAGCGCATAGCGGGAGGCGATCCGGAACTCACCGGTGGGCGTGGGCGTCGCCGCCAGGCCGGTGGACACCGGCGCCGCATACAGCAGCCGGCCGGCGCCGTCGTAGGCGCTCAGCCGCTGCTGCGACAGATCGATCAGCAACGACGCGACCAGGGCAAGCATGGCCGCACCTCCCGGTGCCTCCTGCCCTGGGTTTACCCACCTGCGCCCGCCTCAGGCGTGTTCGCGCAGGAAACCGATCGAACTCTCCAGCTCCTCGGCGAAGCGGTCGATCTCCTCCGGGGTGGTGGTGAAGCCCAGGCTGGCGCGCGCCGTGCCGGCCAGGCCGTAGTGACGATGCAGGGGCTGGGTGCAGTGGTGGCCGCTGCGGATGCAGATCCCGGCCGAATCCAGCAGGGCGGCGATGTCGTTCGCATGCAGGCCGTCCACATGGAACGCCGCCAGGGCCGCCCGATCGGGCTGCTGATCCGGTGTGGGCCCCAGGATGTGCACCCCTTCGATCGCCTGCAGCCTGGTGAACAGCCGGCGGGTGAGCTGCTGCTCCCAGGCATGGATCCGCTCCATCCCCAGCGCCTGCAGATAATCGATCGCGGCGCCCATGCCGATCGCCTCGCCGATCGCCGGCGTGCCGGCCTCGAACTTGTGGGGCAGATCCGCCCAGGTGCTCCCATCGAGGAACACGTCCTGGATCATCTCGCCGCCGCCCAGGAACGGCGGCATCGCCTCCAGGATCTCCTCCCGCGCCCACAGGAAGCCCATCCCCGTGGGTCCGCACAGCTTGTGCGACGAACCCACCAGGAAGTCACAGCCGAGCCGGGCCACATCCACCGGCTGGTGGGGAAGGCTCTGGCACGCATCCACCAGCACCAGCGCACCGGCGGCATGGGCCAGCGGCACCAGCGTTTCGATCGGGTTCAGACACCCCAGGGTGTTGCTCACCTGCACCACGCTCACCAGCTTGGTGCGCTCGTTGAGCTTCGCCTTCCAATCCTCCAGATCCAGCTCGCCGCTTTCGCTCACCCCCGCATGGCGCAGCACGCAGCCGGTGCGGGCCGCCAGCAGCTGCCAGGGCACCAGGTTGCTGTGGTGCTCCATCACCGTGAGCAGCACCTCGTCGCCCGCCCGCAGGTTCGCCTCGCCCCAGGTGCGGGCCACCAGGTTGATCGCCTCGCTGGCGTTGCGGGTGAACACGATCTCGCGCGGGCCCGCCGCCCCCACGAACGCCGCCACCTTGGCGCGCGCCGCCTCGAAGCCATCCGTCGCCCTTGCGCTCAGCTGGTGGGCGCCGCGGTGCACGTTGGCGTTGTCGTGGCCGTAGTACTGCTGCAGCGCCTCCAGCACCTGGCGCGGCTTCTGGCTGGTGGCCGCGTAATCGAGATAGATCAGGGGCTGCCCCAGGCAGGCCGTCTGGGCCAGCAGCGGAAAGTCGGGCCGCGTCAGGGCCGCCAGATCCTCCACCGCCGGCACCGCGGTTCCGGTGTCGGCCAGGGTGAGGGCGGGGGGCGGGGTGAGCGTCATCGCCTGATCTCCTCCGGCCCGCCGCTGAAGGAGGGAGCCTGCCAGAGCGCCGCCCCGGCGGGAAAGTCGCCCAGGATCTCCTGGCAGTAGCCGCGCAGCAGCAGCCGGGCCGCTTCGGCCGCACCGATGCCGCGGCTGCGCAGGTAAAACAGCTCGTCTTCCTGCAGCGAGCTCACGGTGGCGCCGTGGGCGCAGCGCACGTCGTCGGCCACGATCTCCAGTTCGGGCTTGGTGTCCACCCGGGCGCGATCCGACAGCAGCAGCGAGCGGCTGAGCTGGGAGGCATCGGTGCGCTGGGCCAGGCGGGGCACCACCACCGCGCCGTTGAACACGCTGCGGCCCTGGCCATCGGCCACCACCTTGTGCAGCTGCTCCAGACGGCCCTCGGGCCCCTCGAAGCGCACGCGGCTGTGGGTGTCGGCGATCTGATGCTCGTCCACCACCTGCAGCGCCCGCAGCCGGGTTTCGGCCGCTCCCTCGCTCTGCACCACCCGCGGCTCCAGCCGCACCAGGCCCCAGCCCCGGCTCACGGTGGCCAGCGCAAAGCGGCTGCCCGGCTGCTGGCGGATCGCCAGCCGGGCCAGCAGCACCGACTCCGACCCGCCGTTGGCCACCACGCCGTGGCGCAGTTCGGCGCCGGCGCCCAGATCGGCCTCCACCAGCGCGCTGGTGAGGTTGGCGCCACTCGAACGGTGCACCTGCAGCAGTTCCAGCCGGGCCTCCGGCTCCAGCAGCAGCAGCACCCGCACCGGCAGCACGCCCGGGCCGGAGCCGGCCTCGCTCACCAGTTCCAGCACCTCGCTCACCGCGCCCCGCACCCGCAGGGCCAGCACCGGCGCGTCGCAGGCGCCCTGGAGCAGCACCGGCCAGTCGGGCGCTTTGCCCTCAGGATCCAGGCAGCGGCCGAGGGCGTCGCGGGTCTCGTCAGCGGAGAGCACCTCGATGCCGGCGGGCCAGGCGATGGCCGCCAGGGTCTCGGGCCGGCCGTCCAGCACCACCCGGTGATGCCCTTCCGCCACCGGCGGCAGCTCGGGCAGCGCCTCGGGCGCCAGCAGCTGGGGGGCCACGGCGGCGATCGGGGCCGTGTCGGTGAAGCGCCAGTCGTCCTGGCGGCGGGAGGGCAGGCCGGCGGCCGCCAGCGCCGCCCGGGCGGACAGGGTGATCTCGGGCCGGAGGCCGGCGGGGGCCGGCAGGGCGCCCAGCAGGGCAGCCACCCAGGGATGGACCGGGGCGGCCACGGGGGCGGAGGTGGTGAGAGGAGCCGCCACCATCACACCGCCTCCAGAACCGCGGGCTCGGCGTCGACCCAGTCGTAACCGCGTTGCTCCAGTTCCAGCGCCAGTTCCTTGCCGCCGGTGCGCAGGATGCGCCCATGCGCCATCACGTGCACGTAATCGGGCGTGATCGCATCCAGCAGGCGCTGGTAGTGGGTGATCAACAGGGTGGCGTTATCAGGGCCGGCCAGATGGTTCACACCGCCGGCCACGATCCGCAGGGCGTCGATGTCGAGGCCGGAATCGGTTTCATCGAGGATCGCCACCACCGGCTCCAGCAGCGCCATCTGCAAAATCTCGTTGCGCTTCTTCTCGCCGCCCGAGAAGCCCTCGTTCACCGAACGCTCCAGGAACGCCGGATCCATCTGCACCACCTGCAGCTTTTCGTTCACCAGATCCTCGAAGGCGAAGGTGTCGAGCTCCTCTTCGCCCTCCTCCATCCGCCGGGCGTTGGTGGACACCCGCAGGAACTCCAGATTGCTCACACCCGGGATCTCCACCGGGTACTGGAAGCCGAGAAACAGGCCGATGCGGGCCCGCTGCTCGGGATCGAGCTCCAGCAGATCGGCGCCTTTGTACAGCACCGAACCCCCGGTCACGGTGTAGGCCGGATGGCCGGCCAGCACCTTCGAAAGCGTGCTCTTGCCGCTGCCGTTGCGGCCCATCACCGCATGGATCTCGCCGGCCCGCAGCGTGAGGTTCACCCCGTGCAGGATCGGCTGATCCGCAACGCTGGCGTGCAGGTCGCGGATCTCGAGCAGAACGGGGGCGTCGGGGCGGATCACGGCGGGGCGAAAAGAAAAGGAAGGGAAATGGAGGGAATCGGCAAACGGGAGCTCAGCCCACGGAGCCCTCGAGCTTGAGCGCCAGCAGCTTGTCGGCTTCGGCGGCGAATTCCATCGGCAGCTGATGGAACACATCGCGGCAGAAGCCGCTCACCATCATCGACACCGCCTGCTCGAAGCCGATGCCGCGGCTCTGCAGATAGAACAGTTGATCCTCGGAGATGCGGCAGGTGCTGGCCTCGTGCTCGATGTCGGCCTCGCTCTGCTGCGAGCGGATGTAGGGGTAGGTGTTGGCCGCCGCCTGATCGCCGATCAGCATCGAATCGCACTGGCTGTAGTTGCGGGCGCCCACGGCCTTGGGGCCGATCTGCACCAGCCCCCGGTAGCTGTTGGAGGAGTGGCCGGCGCTGATGCCCTTGCTCACGATCGTGGAGCGGGTGCGCGGGCCCACATGGATCATCTTGGTGCCGGTGTCGGCCTGCTGGCGGTTGTTGGTGAGCGCCACCGAATAGAACTCACCCACCGAATCGGCGCCCTGCAGCACGCAGCTGGGGTACTTCCAGGTGATCGCCGAACCGGTTTCCACCTGGGTCCAGCTGATGCGGCTGCGGTCGCCGCGGCACTGGCCCCGCTTGGTCACGAAGTTGTAGATGCCGCCCACCCCGTTCTCATCACCGGCATACCAGTTCTGCACGGTGGAGTACTTGATCGAGGCGTCGTCGAGCGTCACCAGCTCCACCACCGCCGCATGCAGCTGGTTGGTGTCGAACATCGGTGCGGTGCAGCCCTCCAGATAGCTCACGGACGCCCCTTCTTCGGCCACGATCAACGTGCGCTCGAACTGGCCCGTGTCGCCGGAGTTGATGCGGAAGTAGGTGGAGAGCTCCATCGGGCACTCCACGCCCTTCGGGATGAACACGAACGAGCCGTCGCTGAACACCGCCGAGTTGAGGGCGGCGAAGTAGTTGTCGTTGCTGGGAACCACCGTGCCCAGATACTTCTCGATCAGCTCCGGGTGCTCCTTCACCGCCTCGGAGATCGAGCAGAAGATCACGCCGTGCTCGGCCAGCTTCTCCTTGTAGGTGGTGGCGATCGACACGCTGTCGAACACCGCATCCACGGCCACGTTGGAGAGGCGCTTCTGCTCGCTCAGGGGAATGCCGAGCTTGTCGAACGTTTCCAGCAGCTTGGGATCCACTTCATCGAGGCTGGCCTTCTTCTGCTGCTGCTTCGGCGCCGCGTAATAGATGATGTCCTGGTAGTCGATCACCGGGTAGCCCAGCGCCGCCCAGTCCGGCTCCTCCATCTGCAGCCACTGCCGGTAGGCGCGCAGGCGGAAATCCAGCAGGAAGGCAGGCTCCTCCTTCTTGGCGGAGATCAGCCGAACCACGTCCTCGCTCAGGCCCTTGGCGATCTTCTCGGTTTCAATGTCGGTGATGAAGCCGTACTTGTACGGCTGGCTCACCAGTTCACCCACGCTGGCGCTGCTCATGACTCGTTCTCAGCTCGATGTATGGGCCTTGATTTCCTCGATGGAAATCGTCTGGCTCTCACCCCGGAAGGGGTTGTCCTCGGTGAGGAAGAGCATGCAGTGGCATTCCTTGCGCTCCCGCATCGGCACGCAGGGGCAGTTCCAGAACGCCTGGGCCACCTCCGCCTCCTTGTCCTCGTAGTGGCGGCAGGGGCAGAGGGCGCCGCCCAGCTCGTCCTTGTGGCGGGCGAGCCCTTCGAGAACCACCGCCGTCACGCCCGGATCGCTGCAGAAATAGGTGCCGGTGCGCTGGGCGTAGGTTTCCGCGAACTTGCGGATCACTTCCAGGCTGTCGGAACCCGAGGGCGTGGCGGTGGCTTCGGACATGGGCAGGACAGCGAGGGGTGACGGAACAGCGGACTCGCGGGCACCCCGGCGCAGGCGGGCGGGGAATTACGAAACGCTTTGGTTTCGTTACCCGGGAGCCTAGGGCAACGCCGCGGAGCCTGTGGGCGAGGGCCCATTGTGGCCTGCCCCCGGTCCGGCGTCTCCGACATCGGCCCTCGCCAGCCCCAGAGACAGTGCCTGCGTGGCATCGTGTGGGCGTCAGGCGCCAGCCATGGGCACCCCTTCCCGCACAACCAGCAGCCCGGCACCCACCCGCGACGGTGTGCTGTCTTTGTTGCTGCGCCTGGGTGAAGCCACCGCCGCCGAGCTGGCCGAGTCCCTGGGCGTGTCCGTGCAGGTCACCCGCCGCCATCTGCGCGGTCTCGAAGACGAAGGCTTCGTGGAGGCCAGCCCCAGCGCCGAAGGCCCCGGGCGGCCCAGCAACCACTGGCGGCTCACCGATGCCGGCCACGGCCGCTTCCACGACGGCAGCGAAACCTTTGCCCTCGGCCTGCTCCATTCCATCGCCTCGTCGATGCCCGGCGATGCGATCGAGGGGCTGCTCCAGAACCAAGCCGACGAGAAAGCCGCCGACTATCGCTCCCGCATCGGCCTCGGCCCCCTGAACGAGCGGCTCGAGCGGCTGGTGGAACTGCGCCGGGTGGAGGGCTACGTGGCCGAACTGCGGCCCGATCCTGATAGCAACGGCTGGCTGATCCATGAGTACCACTGCTCGGTGATGCGGATCGCCGAGGAGTTCCCCGTGGTCTGCGACCAGGAGCTGCAGCTGATCCGCCGCACCTTCCCCGACTGCCACATCGAGCGCATCCACTGGCGGCTGGAGGAAGGCCATTCCTGCGGCTTCCGCCTCACGCCGCTTCCCGGCTGACCCCCGTGCTCGAACCGGAGGAACTGGCCGAACTGGAGGCCACCCTGCTGCCGGCCCTCGAGCGTCACCACCTGCGCCTGCTGGCCCATGGCCTGCGCACCCTGCAGGCGATCGCCGGCCGCCGCGATGGCGCCTGCCCCGCTCCGGCGGCCATCGCCGCCTGGTGCGCCGATCAGCCCCTGATCGCTGCCGATCCCGGCTTCGCCGAGGCCTTCCGCAGCCAGATGGCCAGCGCCGCCCTCCAGCTGGAAGCGATCGCCGCTGAAGACGGCAAGCCTCCCCTCGATCTGAGCCTCGACGACCTGGCCCGCTGGGCGGTCCGCCAGGCCGACCACCGCCTCAGCTCAGCCGCGGCAGCAGACCCACCACCAGGCTGACGCCGGCCAGCGCCACCACGGCCGCGATCACCCCCAGGATTCCGGGTCGATCGCCGTCGAGGCGCGCCAGGGGCAGGGCCATCACCGGCGCCGTGGCCAGCAGGGCCACCGCCAGCCCGCCCGGCAGGCCCGCCAGGGCGGTCTGCTGCAGCACGATGCCGGCGCTGGTGCCCAGCAGGGTGGCCGTCAGCAGCACCGGCCAGCGCGCACGGGCGGGCCGGGGGCTGCGGCGGGGGGCGATCAGCCCCGGCAGCAGCGGCAGCAGCACCACGGAGGCCGCCGCCAGGCGCACCGTGGCCGCCTGCAGCGGCGTCGGCCCGCCGTCGGTGAGGGCGGCCCGCGAGAGCAGGGCGCCGGCGCTGCCGCACACCAGCGCCCCCAGGGCCAGCAGCACCCCGACCGCCGGACGCTCCCCCGGCAGCGGCGCCGGCGCCTCGGAGCCGCGGCGCACCACCAGCAGCACCGCCAGGCTGATCAGCGCCAGCCCCAACCACTGCTCCGGCTTCGGCACCTCCCCCAGCAGGGCCATGCCCGCCAGGGCCGTGACCGCCGGGCCGCCGGCATCGAGGGTGAGCGTGCGGCGCGTGCCCAGCCGGCGCAACGCCGCGAAGAACAGGCCGTCGCCCAGGGCGATGCCCACGATCCCGCTCAGGGCCAGCAGCGCCAGGCTGCGCGGCGAGGCCTGCCAGGGGCCGCCCAGCACCAGGGGCAGCTGAAGGCCTACCGCCAGCAGGTTCTTGAGCAGATTCAGCTGGCCGGCGCCCAGGGAGGTGGGCAGCCGCCGCCACAGCAGGCTGGCCACCGTCCAGCAGAGCGCCGCGGCCAGCGCGGCCGCCGCCGCGACCGGATCGACGGGGCATCCCGTGGCTGTGCAGACAGGGGCGGTGATGGGGAGCCTCTCGGCGGACCTCTCGGTGGGCCTCTCGGTGGGCCGCTCGGCTTGCGATCATCGCCCCATCCCCTTCGAGCCTGGCCCCGTGAGCGGATCCATCGCCGATGCCATCAGCTTCTTCCGGCTCAGCTGTGGCCGCTGGCGGTCGCAACGCAGCAGCCACCACCTGCTGCATCGCCGCGCCGAGGCCGGCGGCTCCTTCATCGAGGTGGTGGAACTGGCGGCCGACGACCCGCTGCTGATCGCCGTGGCCGGCCTCCACGGCCAGGATCCCGCAGGCCTGGTGGGTGGCTGCCGCGTCCGCTGGAGCGGCTCCATGGCCTGGGACAAGGCGGGCGAGGCCCACGAGGGCGAGAGTGTCTTCGGCCTGATCCCCACCGATGAGCGGGGGCGGGAGGGGCTGCTGCTGCGCGACCGCGGCTACGCCGAAACCGCCCCCGTGGCCGGCCGCTTCGCCATGGACGAGCGCGATGCCCTGCTGCTCACCACCGGCTACGAAACGATGAGCAGCCTGGAGCGCTTCAGCTTCGCCGGCCCCGACGTGCGCCTGCGCACCAGCACCGTGGAGGGCCTCTCGAACACGGCCTCCTTCTGCATCGAGACCCGGATCCACCCCGAGGGCGAGGGCGCGGCCGCAGCCGCAGCCGCAACGGCTGCCGCAGCGACTGCCGGGGTGGCGGACGAGCGGCGGGTGGTGTCCCCCCTGGGCTGGTGAGGCAAGCCGGGCCCGGCTGTCGCCAACGTTACGGTCTGTAAGCCCTGGCCCGGGCCGTGGAAGCCCGCCCCTGCCTCACTTCTACGATCGCCACCGACGGATGCCGGACCCCGCGTGGCTCTTCCCCTCCTCAAGTACGCCCCCACCTCCCAGAACTCCCGGGTGACCCCCTTCCGGGTGGGGTCCGATGAGGATCCCCGGGCCTCTTCCATGGACAAGGCCATGGATCGCGAAGACCAGAACTTCGTGATCGAGTCGGCCTACCGCCAGATCTTCTTCCACGCCTTCAAGGTCGACCGCGACCGCACTCTCGAGAGCCAGCTGCGCGACGGCCAGATCACCGTGCGTGACTTCATCCGCTCGCTCTGCCTGTCGGACACCTTCACCCGCAGCTTCTACAACCTCAACAGCAACTACAAGGTGGCCCGCCACCTCGTGGAGAAGCTGCTGGGCCGCCCCACCCACGGCAAGTCCGAGGAGATCGCCTGGTCGGCCGTGATCATGACCAAGGGCATCAAGGGCGCCGTCGACGCCATCCTCGACAGCCAGGAATACCTCGACAACTTCGGCTACGACACCGTGCCCTATCACCGCAACCGGGTGGTGGGCTCCCGTGAGGTGGGTGAAACCCCCTTCAACATCACCTCTCCCCGCTACGACGCCTACTACCGCGGCATCCTGGGCTTCCCCCAGATCGTCTACACCGGCACCGCCAAGGCCTTCCCCCAGCGCGCCGTTCAGCGTCGCGGCGGCTTCCCCGAGGACTATCTCCCCTGGGTGCGCACCCTGCCGGCGATGCGCAGCAGCGGCGCCGCGCCCAGCAACATCGGCGGCGATTTCCTCTCCAAGGTTCCCTACCGCAGCATCGGTCGCTGAACCCCTGAACCGGTCCGGGTTCTCTTCGTTCCGCCCCTGTCGATCCGTCGGCAGGGGCGGTCCGTGCTTGCTGACATGCTCGGGTCCCCCAGCGCAGGTGGTGGGAGAGTCGAACAGACTGATCCCGAATGAAACCTGAAGCTGTGAGCCAGAAAACCCTCACCTCCTTGGCCATGATGACGCTCCGCCAGCTGCGTCAGATCGCCAGCGACCTGGGGGTCAGCCTCTACAGCCGCAAGTCGAAGGAGGAGCTGGTCGAGGAGATCAGCACCCGACAGGTGGAAACAGGCCTGAGCCTGGAGGCGATCGAGGCCGAGATGGCCCCCGCCCCCAGGCCCGCCGCCGAAACCCGCGTCGTCTTCCTCCCCCGCGACCCCCAGTGGGCCTACGTCTTCTGGGAGATCTCCGACCCTGACCGCGACCAGGCCCTCGCCGCCGGTGCCGATCGCCTCTGCCTCCGCGTCGCCGACGTCACCGGCCTCGCCGGCGGCTCCGCCCATCCCCACACCCTCCAGGAGGTCGTGGTCGACGCCCACGCCACCGAGTGGTACCTCCCCGTTCCCCTCTCCGACCGCGACTACCGCGTCGAGCTCGGCTACCGCAAGGGCGGCCCCGCCGGCGGCTGGATCTCCCTCGCCTTCTCCTCCGTCGCCCGCGTCCCGGCGCTCCATCCCTCCGAGCAGATCCTCGATCAGTTCATCCCCTTCTCCCTCGACGCCACTCCCTCCTCCACCCTCCCCGCTCCCGCCGAGCCCGCCGACGCCGGTCTGCACGAGCGCCTCTATCAAACCGCCACCGCCCGCTGGCGCCGCCTCGGCCGCGGCTCGGAGGCCTTCCACGAGTTCGAGTACGAAGACTCCGCCGCCGGTGCCTCCGCCCTCTCCGCCTCCGGCGCCGGCCTCTGGGCCTCCGGTCGCACCGAATCCGGCGCCGGCCTGGCCGCACGCCAGCGCTCCTTCTGGCTCGTCGCCGACGCCGAGCTGATCGTCTACGGCGCCACCGATCCCGCAGCCCGTCTCACCATCGGCGGCGAGGACGTGCCCCTCTCCCCCGACGGCACCTTCCGCATCCAGGTGCCCTTCCGCGACGGCCAGCAGCTCTATCCCATCGAGGCCATCGCCGCCGACGGCGAGCAGAAGCGCTCCATCACCCTCGAGTTCCGGCGCTCCACCCCGGAAGACCACAGCAATCCCGCCCACCAGGCGGTCACCGAGTGGTTCTGATGGATCCGGTGGAATCCCCCTCCCGTCCGCGGACCGGGGGTGCCCTGCGGCTGGTGGTGGCCGCCACTCCCCTGGCCGGCTCGCTGCTGTTTCCGCTCCTGGTGCCTCTGCTGATGGTGCGGGTCGGCATCGGCGCCGGCGTGCTGGCGGCGGTGGTGATCGGCAGCCTCTGGTTCGCGGCGATGCTGCGCACCTCCGAGATGCCCGGTCACCACTGACCGTCACACCTGAATTCGGCGGGGCCCAGGCCGGCTCCGGTCGGCCCGCGGGAACGCTGAGTGCGCCCCGCCCTCCCTCCGTGCGGCTCCCTCCGTGGCTGGCCGGTGGCCTCGCCGGTGCCCTGTCGCTGGGGCTCACGGCCTGCCAGCCCGCCCCCGCCCGGCTGGAGGGCGCCCCGGCGGCCAGCCCGCCCCTGCCGGCGGGCATCCAGGTGGCCTTCAACCACCGCGGCGACAGCCGCTACCGCAGTCCCCTCAGCGGCCGCTGGCGCCAGGGCGACGATCTCGAGGCCCTGATCCTCGAGGCGATCCGCGGCGCCCGCCGGGAGATCCTGGTGGCGGTGCAGGAGCTCTCGCTGCCGCGGGTGGCTGAGGCCCTGGCGGAGCGGCACCGCCACGGCCTGCGGGTGCAGGTGGTGCTGGAGAACACCTACAGCACGCCCTGGAGCGAGCAGCATCCGATCGATCTCAGTCCCCATCAGCGCCAGCGCGTCGCCCAGCTGCGGGCCCTGGGGCACGGCGACGCGGTGGCGATCCTGCGCCGGGCCGGCGTGCCCCTGCTCGATGACACCGCCGACGGCAGCGCCGGCAGCGGCCTGATGCACCACAAGTTCCTGGTGGCCGATCGCAGCGTGGTGGTGACCGGATCGGCGAACTTCAGCCCCTCCTGCATCCACGGCGATGGCGACGATCCCCGCACCCGCGGCAACGTGAACCATCTGATGAGGCTGGAGAGCGCGGCCCTGGCCGCGGTCTTCGCCGAGGAGCACGCGCGGATGTGGGGCGATGGCCCCGGCGGGCGGCCCGACAGCCGCTTCGGGCTGGCCAAGCAGGGCGGTCCCGCCCGGCGGGTGCGGGTGGGCAGCACCCCGGTGGAGGTGCTGTTCGCACCCCATCGCCGCCGCGATCCCCATCACGGGCTGCGCTGGCTGCAGCAGCGGCTGGCGCTGGCGCGTCGCCAACTCGACCTGGCCCTGTTCGTGCTCTCCTCCCAGGATCTGGCCAATGCCCTGGCGGTGCTGCACCAGCGGAGCGTGAAGATCCGGCTGCTGGCCGATCCGGGCTTCGCCAACCGCTCGTTCTCTGAGGTGCTCGACCTGCTCGGCACCAGCCTCCCCGACCACACCTGCCGCCTGGAGCAGGGCAACCGGCCCTGGCGCCAGGCGCACGAAGGGGTGGGCACCCCCCGCCTCGCCGGCGGCGACAAGCTGCACCACAAGCTGGCCGTGATCGATGGGCGCTGGGTGATCGGCGGCTCGTTCAACTGGAGCCCCTCCGCCGCCCACACCAACGACGAAACCCTGCTGCTGTTCGATTCCCCCCTGCTGGCGCGCCACTTCCAGGCGGAGATCGACCGCCTCTGGCGCGGCGCCGAGCTGGGGGTCACGCCGCGGCTGCAGCGGAAGCTCGAGCGCCAGCGGCTGCGCTGCGGCAGCGGCAGCCTGCGCACCGGGCGGGCGAAACCTGGGCAGACGGCATCTACGATCTGAAAGGTTTCTGTTTCCCGCGAACCGATGGATCCGGTGCCCAATTCCCGTATCCACTCGCCGCGGCTGGACGCCATCAACCTGATGCTGCGCGACCTGCACACGCGTCACGACGAGATCCGCCACCGCGCCGCCTTCCGCGGCTGCACCAGCGAACTGCTCACCCTCCAGCAGGAGCTGGTGGATTACCTGCTCACCAAGAAGCACGACCTGCTGGGTGTGCAGGCCCCTGCCGAAAGCGACGCCAATCGCAACTACAACTCCTTCACCTGAGCGCGAAGGGCTCCCGTTGGCACGGGTTCTGATCGTGGGGGCGGGGCCGGCGGGAGCCGGCCTGGCTCTCGCCCTCGCCCGCCGCGGCCAGGGGCAGGTGGAGCTGGTGGAAGCCAGCCCCGAGGCCCTCGGCCGCTTCCGGGGGGAAGGTCTGATGCCCAGCGGGCTGGAGGCCCTGGCGCGCCTGGAGGCCTGGCCGCTGCCGGCCGCGGTGCCCCACCGCCGCCTCTCCGGCTGGAGCTTCCAGCTGGAGGGCCGCCCGCTGTTCCAGGTCGATGAACCCTTCGGCGCGGGCCCCGCCTGCCATCTGATCGACCAGCCCTCCCTGCTGCAGCACCTGCTCAGCAAGGCGGAGGGCGCCGGCTGCCGCCTGCACCTGGGCCAGGCGGTGGTGGGCCTGGTGCGGGAACGGGACAGGGTGAGCGGCGTGGAGCTCGCCGATGGCCGCAGGCTGGAGGCCGATCTCGTGGTGGCCTGCGACGGCCGCAGCTCGACGCTGCGCCGCCTGGCCGGCCTTCCCCTGGAGGAGGAGGCGGAGCCGCTGAGGGTGCTCTGGTTCCGCCTGTCGGGGCCCGCGGCCGAGGCGATCGCCGCAAACCTGGCGGGCCGCTTCGTCACCGTGATCGGGAGCGGCGACAGCTGGGCCCTGTTCGCCTCGACCCGGGGCGGCCTGCAGCTGGGCTGGCTGGAGGGTGGCGCCGGCGTCGCCCCCGTCCCACCAACCACTCCCGCGGCCTGGCGGGAACGCTGGGCCGCGGTGGCGCCACCCGTCCTGGGGTCCCGGCTGCGGCAGCTGGCGGACGGAGACGTGGAGGGACCGCTGCGGCTCACGGTGAAGGTGGGCCTGGCCCCGTGCTGGCACGCGCCCGGGTTGCTGCTGCTGGGGGATGCGGCCCATCCGCTGAGCCCGCTGCGGGCTCAGGGTCTGAACATGGCCCTGCGCGATGCCGTGGTGGCCGGTGAGTACCTAGGCCCGGCCCTGGCGACGGCCGACGCCAGCGCCAACGCCACCGCGGCCGCCCTCGACGCGGCGGCGGCGGCGGTGACCGCCGCCCGTCTCCCCGAGCTCCGGGCCGTGCAGGCCGACCAGCGGCGGGAGGCGCAGCGGGCCGAGCTGCTGCGGAGCCAGGGCTGGCTGCGCGCCCTGCTGAGGGCCTTGGCCCCCTGGGCAGGGCCGGTGATCGCCCGGCGCTGGGTACGGGAACAGGACCGGCTGCGCCACGGGTTGCCCCTGGCCTGACCCGGCAGGATGGATCCAACCCCTTAGGCCTCCATGGCACGGTTCGCCGCCTTCCCCCTCCAGCGCCTGGCCCATCTCGGGATCGGCCTGCTCTGCCTGGCTCCCGCCGCTCCCCTGTGGGCCGGGCCCGACCTCGACGCCTATCCGCCGGCGGGAACCTTCCGCAAGCTGCAGCTGACCACCCTGGCCTGCGGGCGCGACAACACCGCCGAAGCCTGCAATCAGGCCCGGAGCCAGGCCGACCCCCTGCTCGACCACCGCCGGCTTTCGGGGAGCTGCAAGGACGCGCTCTGGCAGATCCGCCAGCTGGCGGTGGCCGCACCTGCCAACAGCCTCGAGCGCCGCGATCCGATCGACAAGGCCGCCCGGGAGGTGACCGTGCTGTGCCGCCCCCCCGCGGCACCCGTCAAGGACACCAAGCAGGCGGCCCCGGCTGGTGGTGGCGGCGGCAGCTTCTCGTTCGGGGGAGGCAGGTAGCCCCTGCCCCTCAGGGCGTGGGTGCCTGGGCAGCGGTGGGCTCGGTGAGCTCGAGGATCCGGCGCGAGGCGCCCTCCATCACATCCGGTGTGATCGGCGTGGTGGCCGCCACCTTGTCGGCCAGCCGGCAGAGCTCGCTGCGCTCGCCATTGGCGGCGCAGCTGTCGGAGAGCTTGATCATCGACCGGTTGAGGCGACCGCGCAGACAGGATTCCGCCGCCACCTTGTCGAGCACCATGCGGGCCGTGGTGCGACTGTTGGCCACCGCCTCGGGATAGGGGATCGGGGTGGCGGCACGGGCTGCGGGGGCGATCAGCAGGCCGGCGGCCAGCCAGGCCAGCCCGAGGGGGCGCAGGGTCATCGGTACGGGTCGGGCGACGCCCAACGCTACCCAAGGAGTCGGCGGTCAAGGAGTGCCGTCCCTGACACAGGGGGGGCGAGGGGGAGCCGGTTAGCGTTGGGTCCCCAGCCCGGCTCCTGTCCATGCCGATGTCCACTCTCGTGCGCCAGGTGGCGCTGGAGCATCCCTTCCAGGACCAGAAGCCGGGCACCTCGGGACTGCGCAAGAGCACCAGGCAGTTCGCCACGCCCCACTACCTCGAAAGCTTCGTGGAGGCGGCCCTGCGGGTGGTGCCCGGCATCGAGGGCGGCACCCTGGTGGTGGGCGGTGACGGCCGCCACGGCAACCGGGAGGCCATCGGCGTGATCAGCCGCATGGCCGCCGCCCACGGCGTGGCCCGGCTGATCACCACCACCGGCGGCATCCTCTCCACCCCGGCCGCCTCCCACCTGATCCGCAGCCGCGGCGCCGTGGCCGGCATCATCCTTTCCGCCAGCCACAACCCCGGCGGCCCCGACGGTGACTTCGGCGTCAAGGTGAACGGCGCCAACGGCGGCCCCGCCCCCGAGTCGGTCACCGACGCCATCTACGCCGTCACCACCAGCCTCGACGGCTACCGCATCCTCGACGGCGATCCGATCTCCCTCGACCATCCTGGCGAGCATTGCCTCGGCGAGATGGCGGTCACGGTGCTCGACGGCGTCGAGGACTACGTGACCCTGATGCAGGGGCTGTTCGATTTCGACCGCATCGGCGCCCTGCTGCGCGGCAATTTCCGCCTGGCCTTCGATGCCATGCACGCGGTCACAGGCCCCTACGCCACCCGCCTGTTCGAAGGGCTGCTGGGGGCGCCCGCCGGCACCGTGCGCAACGGCGTTCCCCTCGAGGACTTCGGCGGCGGCCATCCCGACCCCAACCTCACCTACGCCCACGAGCTGGCTGCCCTGCTGCTGGAGAGCGACGTCTACGACTTCGGCGCCGCCTGCGACGGCGACGGCGACCGCAACATGATCCTGGGGCGCCGCTGCTTCGTGAACCCCTCCGACAGCCTGGCGGTGCTCACCGCCAACGCCACCCTCGCGCCCGGCTACTCAGGCGGCCTGGCGGGGGTGGCCCGCTCGATGCCCACCAGCGCCGCCGCCGACGTGGTGGCCCGCGCCCTGGGGATCCCCTGCTTCGAGACGCCCACCGGCTGGAAGTTCTTCGGCAACCTGCTCGATGCCGGCCGCATCACCCTCTGCGGTGAGGAGAGCTTCGGCACCGGCAGCAATCACATCCGCGAGAAGGACGGCCTCTGGGCGGTGCTGTTCTGGCTGCAGATCCTGGCGGTGCGCGGCTGCCCCGTGTCCACGGTGATCGGCGAGCACTGGCACACCTACGGGCGCCACTACTACTCTCGCCACGACTACGAGGCGATCGCCAGCGACGCCGCCCATGGCCTTTACGACCGGGTGAAGGGGATGCTGCCCTCGCTCGGCGGCAGCCGCTTCGCCGGCCGCACGATCGCCACCGCCGACGACTTCGCCTACACCGATCCGGTCGACGGCTCCCTCACCAGCGGCCAGGGCCTGCGCCTGCTGCTCGACGACGGCAGCCGGGTGGTGCTGCGCCTCTCCGGCACCGGCACCCAGGGCGCCACCCTGCGCGTCTACCTCGAGAGCTTCGTGGCGCCGGGCGGGGATCTGGCCCAGGATCCCCAGCAGGCCCTAGGCGCTCTGATCACCGCCATCGACGACCTGGCCGAGATCCGTCAGCGCACCGGCATGGAACGGCCCACGGTGATCACCTGATCCGCAGCGCTGCGGTGGGTGCCAAGGCGAACGGGAGCGGATCCACCGGCTGGCTGCCTGGGCTGCGTCGCCTCCGCGGCTACCAGCCGTCCTGGTGGCGGGGGGATGGGCTGGCGGGCCTCACGGTGGCGGCCTACCTGGTGCCCCAGTGCCTGGCCTATGGCGAACTGGCCGGGGTGCCGCCGATCCACGGGCTGTGGGCGATCCTGCCCTCGCTTCTGCTCTATGCCCTGATCGGCTCCTCCCCGCAGCTGTCGGTGGGGCCGGAATCCACCACCGCCGTGATGACGGCGGCCACCATCGCGCCCCTGGCGGCGGGGAATGGGCTGGCCGCCACCGAACTCAGCAGCCTGCTGGCCCTGCTGGTGGGGGTGGTGTGCTTCGTCGGCGCCTGGGCCCGACTCGGCTTCCTTGCCGATCTGCTGTCCAAGCCGATCCTGGTGGGCTACATGACCGGGGTGGCCCTGATCATGATCACCGGCCAGATCGGCAAGATCAGCGGCATGACGCTGGTGAGTGAATCGCTGCCGGGCCAGGTGCTGGAACTGCTGCAGCACCCCGGATCGATCCACGCCCCCACCCTGCTGCTGGCGATCGGGGTGCTCGTGTTTCTGCTGCTGGTGCAGCGGCGCCATCCACAGGCCCCCGGCCCGCTGCTGGCGGTGCTGCTGGCGGTAGCCCTGGTGAGCCTGGGAAAGCTGGATCAACGCGGTGTCGCCGTGATCGGCGCGATCCCCGCCGGCCTGCCCCACCTCGCCCTGCCCACCGGCGCCTCCGCCGAGACGCTCAAGTACCTGCTCTCCGCCGCCGTGGGCATCGCCCTGGTGGGCTATTCCGACAACGTGCTCACGGCCCGCTCCTTCGCCGACCGGGGGGGCTACCGCATCGATGCCAACCAGGAACTGCTGGCGCTGGGAGCCGTGAACCTGGGCAACGGGCTGATGCAGGGCTTCCCGGTGAGCAGCAGCGGCAGCCGCACGGCGATCGGCGATTCCCTGGGCAGCCGCTCCCAGCTGTTCTCCCTGGTGGCCTTCGTGGTCGTGCTGGCGGTGCTGCTGTTCCTGCGGCCGCTGCTGGCCCTGTTTCCCATGGCCGCCCTCGGCGCCATCGTGATCTACGCCGCCCTGCGCCTGATCGACATCGGCGAGTTCCGGCGGATGCGTCGCTTCAAGCCGAGCGAATTCCGGCTGGCGCTGATCACCACGGCAGGGGTGCTGTTCACCGACATCCTCACGGGCGTGGGGCTGGCGGTGGCGTTGTCGGTGATCGATCTGTTCGCGCGCCTGATGCGGCCCAACGATGCGGTGATGGGCGAGGTTCCCAACCTCGCCGGCCTGCATGACGTGCGCGACTGGGACGGAGCCACCACGATTCCCGGGCTGCTGATCTATCGCTACGACGCACCGCTGTGCTTCGCCAATGCCGAGAACTTCCGCAGCCGGGCGCTGGCGGCGATCGAGGCCGAGGCCACACCGGTGCGGTGGTTCGTGCTCAATGCCGAGGCGATCGTGGAGATCGACATCACCGCCGCCGATGTGGTGCTGGAACTCCAGCAGGGCCTGGCGGCCCGGGGCATCGTCTTCGGGATGGCCCGGGTGAAGCAGGATCTCTACCAGCAGCTGATCCGCGCCGGGCTGGTGGAGCGGATCGGAGCCGAGCGGTTCTTCCCCACCCTGCCCACGGCGGTGGCCGCCTTCACCGCCCGCACCGACGCAGGGACTCCACCAACGCCGGCGCCGTGATCCCTCGCGTCTGCCTGCGCGGCCTCGTCCTCGCTGGCCTGGGCTGGCTGCCGGCCCTGGGCTGGGCCTGCGCTGCGGCCGCCGAGCCCCTCGCCGCCGAGCAGCCGGAGGACTTCACCCCCACCACCATCGTGCGCTCGGAGGTGAACGCCGTGATGGGAGCCCTTCACTACCAGGGCAGCGCCGTCGATGGCAGCGCCAACACCGCCACCGGCTTTCCCCTGCTCAATGCCTTCAGCGTCAACCACGAGATCCGCTTCACCGTTGACACGAGCTTCACGGGCCAAGACCTGTTCCGCGTGCGGCTGCGCAGCGGCAACTTCGGCCCGTCGGGCTGGTTCTCGAATCCCCCCACGCCACTCACCCGCCTGGATGTGGCCTTCGAGGAGCCGCTCTGCGCAGCGGGCGCCCAGGGCTGCAGCCGCAACCTGGTGAGCGTGAACCGCGCCTTTCTGCAGGTGCCGCTCGGCGCGGGGGTCCGGCTGAGTGCGGGCAGCCGCATCATGCAGCTCGACATGCTGCCGGTGTGGCCGAGCGTCTACAACGACGCGCCCATCCTCGAAGTGTTCCAGCGGGCAGGGGCGGCCGGCGTCTACAGCCGCCGCGTCGGCAGCGGTTTCGGGCTGTCCTGGCAACCTCAAGGGGCCTGGAAGGGCCTCTCGCTGGCCTATGCCACCGTCGCGCCCCGGGGCGACCGCGGTGACCCGGCCGAGGGTGGTCTGTACACGGCCGCAGGCGGTCAAACGAGCACCCTGCAACTGGGTTACACGCAGCCGAACTGGAATCTCACCGCCGCCTACACCCGCACCGCTCAGGGAGCCCTGCTGCGGGGCACGCCCCTGGCCAGCCAGCTCGCCGCCGAATCCAGGGGCGGCGGGATCGGCTCCTGGTCGCTGGCGGGCTACTGGCAGCCCGCCGCGGCCGGCTGGCTGCCGTCGATCAGCGCCGGCTTGGGCCACGACCGCTTCGCCTTCCGCACCTACCCGGTGGCGGGGGTGAGCGGCGTGCGCACCACCTCCTGGTACGTGGGCCTGGGCTGGAGCGATCTGTTCGGGCCCGGCAGCAGCCTGTCGCTGGCGGTGGGCGCCCCCACCCACGTGAGCCGGATCGAAGGCCTGGATCCCCGCGCGATCGACGACTCGGGGCTTGCCTTCGAGCTGGCCACCCTGATCCGTCTGAGCGACACCTTCAGCCTCACCCCCGCCGTGTTCTGGCTCAGCCGGCCGCGGGGCGCGATGGCGGGAACGTCCAGCCTCGACGAGGCCCTGCTCCCCGGGCAGGGTGACGGAGTCCCCAGCCTGAGTGCCTGGGGTGCCCTTGTGCGCGCCACCTTCCGATTCTGATCCCGGACGCCTGAATCCTCGGCAGGATCCACGATCTGCTGGGGGGGTATGCTCGCGGAACTTGGTTCACTTCCTCCCAGGCCAGCGAAGATGAACATCGAAGGTGGACAGATCGAGGTTCAATCCTTCCTGACAGTCACCCTGGGCATTCTTGTTCTTTTCCTCGGCAAGTCGCTCAATCAACGCTTTCGCATCCTCAGGGAATACACCATTCCAGAGCCGGTGAGCGGCGGGCTCTTCATCGCGGTGCTGATCAGCCTGCTGCATTTAGCCTTCGGTCTGGAGATCAGCTTCGGCCTGCGGGCCCGCGATGTGCTGCTGGTGGTCTTCTTCACCACGGTGGGGATGAATGCCAGCTTCGCCGACCTTCGCCGTGGCGGCCGCGCCCTGGTGGTGCTGCTCGTGCTCACGATCGTGCTGATGCTGGCCCAGAACGCGCTGGGCATCAGCCTGGCCCGCTGGAGCGGACTGCCGCCGGCCTCCGGCCTGCTGGTGGGCACGGTGTCGTTGATCGGCGGCCACGGCACCACGATCGCCTGGGCGCCTCAGTTCGCCAGCGAGCATGGAGTGAGCAATGCCCTGGAGATCGGCATCGCCGCCGCCACCTTCGGCCTGATCCTGGCCAGCGCCAGCGGCGGCCCGATCGCCCGCTTCCTGATCCGCCGGCACCGCCTGGCCCTGCCCGGCGGCTCCACCGCCAGCGGAGGCACCCACAGGGACGACAAGACCAGGGCGGAGTCGGGCGAGGCGCTGATCCGCTCCCATGACTTCCTGGGGGCGGTGCTGGCGATCAACATCTGCATCATCCTCGGTTCGATTCTCCAGGATTTGATCAGGGATCTCGGGCTGTTCCTGCCTCTGTTCGTGCCCTGCCTGATCGTGGGCATCCTGCTCAGCAACCTCTTGCCGCGAAAGGGGGCGTGGCTGCCCTTCGGCTGGCCCGCGCGCACCCCGGCGGTGGATCTGATCGCCGAGATCTCCCTGGGCGCCTTCCTGGCGATGTCGCTGATGACGATCCAGTTCTGGACGCTGGTGGATCTTGCCGGCCCGCTGCTGCTCATTCTCTTCGCCCAGTTCCTGCTGTCGCTGATGATCAATCTGTTCCTGGTGTTCCCGCTGCTCGGCGGCAATTACGACGCCGCCGTGATCGCGGCGGGCTTCAGCGGCTTCACCCTCGGCTCCACTCCCACGGCCATGGCCAACATGACGGCCGTGACCCAGAAGTTCGGCCCCTCCTCCAAGGCCTTCATCGTGCTGCCGCTGGTGTCGGCGTTCTTCATCGATCTGTTGAATGCGGTGCTGATCCCCTATTTCCTGCATCGGGTCTGAGATCAGGGCCAGATCGCCTGGCTTAGCCCCGCCGCGATTCCCTCACCCGGGCAGGGCCGGTGCAGAGGCCAGCAGATGCAAACCCAGCCGCTCCGACAGAAATGCCGCGGTGAGCTGGCCCCGCACACTGTTGCCAGCGCCGTCCAGGGGCGGCGAATAGGTGGCCAGGCCGCCCTTGCCGGGAGCCACGGTGATCATGCCGCCCGACACGCCGCTCTTGCCGGGCAGGCCGATGTCGTAGATCCAGTCGCCGGAGGTTTCGTACAGGCCCGCGGTCACCATCACCGCCAGCACGGCCCGGCAGATCGGGGCGGCCACCACCTGCTCGCCGCTACGGGGATGGCGTCCCCCGTTGGCGAGGGTGGCGGCCATCAGCGCCAGATCATGGGTGGTGACGCTCAGGGCGCACTGACGGGTGTAGAGATCGGTGCTGGCCTCGGGGTCGAACCAGATGCCCCCCTGCTCCTCCAGCAGGTTGGCGATGCCCAGGTTGCGGCGGTTCGTGGCCAGCTCCGACGCATACACCTCCTCATCCACCACCAGGGGGCGGCCGGCGAAGCGGGAGAAGCCTGCCGCGATGAAGGCCCACTTCGCCTCCGTGCTCTCGCCCGGCACCAGGCTCGTGGCGGCGATCGCTCCGGCATTCACCATCGGGTTGGAGAGGCCATCCTCTGCCCGCTCCACCGCCTGGACCGCATTGAACGGCAGGCCCGTGCTGTTCACCCCCAGCTTGTCACGCACCTCCCGCTCGCCGATCGCCTCGCAGATCAGTGCGTACAGAAACGGCTTCGACAGGCTCTGGATGCTGAAGGACTGTCCCGCTTGCCCCGCTTCGAACACCTGCCCTCCGGTGCTGGCCACCGCGATGGCGAACAGCTCCGGGTCGGCAGCGGCCAACGCCGGGATGTACGACGCCACCCTGCCCTCCCGAACAGCCTTGAAGCGCCGGTGCGCCTGCTCCACCAGGTCGGTCACCACCGCCGGGCCGGGCAGATGGCCCGTGGACATCCAGCTCGCCATGCTCATCCCCTGCCGCCGCTCTCCCAGGGCATCTGAGGAAGGCGGTGCAGCGCCTCCCGCTGAGCCTCACTCCAGGTCTGGATCATCTCGTCGAGGCGCGGATCATCCGCCTCCAGCCTGATCTGATGGGCGATCGCCTTCGTTCCCGCCTTGATCACCACCAGATCGAACGGGGGGCCCACCGAGAGATTCGAGCGCTGGGTGAGCACCTGCGAAATCAGGCAGAGACGGGAGGCATCTTCGAGCGAAAGATTGGCGTGGCCCACGTTGTCGAGCGGAGGCTTGCCGTATTTGCTCTCGCCGATCTGCAGGTAAGGGGTCTCCGCGGTGGCCTGAATGGCGTTGCCCTGCGGATAGATCAGAAACAGCCCATGGGGCTCGCTGCCGATCTGGCCCGCCAGCAGGAAGGACGCCGTGACGCTGCCGCCGCTGCGGCGAAGGGCATCCTCATACTCCCGCTGAACCGCCACGTTGATCCGCCCCACATAGGCCGCCGCCTCGAAGAGGTAGTCGCAATGGCGAAAATCACGCCCCGCCCCCTGATCGGAAGCCTGGTCAGCCGGTCGATCGAGATCGCGGCGGATCCAGCTGACCACCTCCTGGGTGGTGGCCAGATTGCCGGCCGCCAGCAGCACGAACAACCGATCCGGCGCCGGCTGGAACACATACAGCTTGCTGTAGGTGGAGATGTAGTCGACCCCTGCATTGGTGCGGGAATCGGAGACCAGCACCAGGCCTTTCTCCAGCCGGTAGCCAATGCCATAGGTCATCGTTTCTCCTGAGGCCGCAGGGCGCCTGCCGAAGCTATCCCGGCCGCCAGGTTCTCCGGGCTACAGGCGGTCCGGAGCGCCCGGTTCCCCCAGCCGCGTCAGGGCCAGCTGGCGCATCGTCTCCCCCCAGGCGCCGCAAGCCGAGGCGCCGCCCACCACCAGCACGACCCACTGCCACGGCAGGGGCTTGAGCAAGTCTCCGGGGGTGCGGGCGACCCGATGGGCCAGGGCGAGCAGAACGCCAGCCGCCACGCCCGCCAGCACCGCCGCCAGCAGGATGCTGCGGCGATCCACCCGCCGCTGGCGGCCGCGTCGGTAGCCGGGGGGAGTGGGCAGGGGCATCTCAGGGGGCCGGCGGTTCGGCGGGCAGGGGGTCGGTGGCCTGGCTGGCGGGGAACCAGGCCACTTCCAGGTTCTTCATCAGCACGTAGAAGGAGGGCACCACGAACAGGCTGAGCACGGTGGCCACCAGCAGGCCACCGAAGATCACCGCCCCCAGGGAACGCTGGCTGAGGGCGCCGGCGCCGTCGGCCACCATCAGCGGGAAGAAGCCCGCAAGCGCAGCCATCGCCGTCATCAGGATCGGCCGCAGCCGCGACGTGGCGGCCCCCTTGGCCGCGGCCGCCGCCGTCATCCCCTGCTCCATGCGCTGGTTGGCCAGGTCCACGATCAGGATGCCGTTCTTGGCCGCCAGGCCGATCAGCGTCACCAGGCCCACCTGGGCATACACGTTGTTCACCTGGCCGCGCAGCACCAGGAAGGCCAGGGCGCCGAGCATCGCCAGCGGCACGGTCATCAGGATGATCAGCGGATCGATGTAGCTGCCGTACTGGGCCGAGAGCACCAGATACACCACCACGATCCCCAGCGCGAAGACCAGCACCGACAGGGAGCCCGCCTGCACCTCCGAGCGCGTGAGCGACGACCAGGCCGAACCGATGTTGTTGAAGTTCATCGCCCGGAAGGCCCCCTGCAGCGCATCGATCGCCTGGCCGCTGCTGCGGCCCGCCGCCTCGAAGCCCTGCACCAGCACCGTGCGGTAGAGGTCGTAGTGGCTCACGATCGGCGGCGCGCTGTCGAGCCGGGCCCGCACCACGTTGGAGAGCGGCACCTGCCGGCCGCTGCGGTCGTTCACATAGAGATTGTCGAGGTCCTGCACCAGGGAGCGCCGGTCGGCATCGGCCTGCACATACACCTGGCGGTACTGCTGCTGCTCGTAGGTCTGGTTCACGAAGCTGCCGCCGGTGAGGGTGCCCAGGGCCGCCATCGCCGCGCCGTAGTCGATGTCGAGCGAACCCATGCGGTCGCGGTCGACGTCGAGGCGCCACACCGGGGCATCGCTGATGAACTGGGTGTAGACCTTGTCGAAGGCGCCGGTGGTGCGGGCGCGGGCGATGAACTCGCCGGCCAGGCGCCCCAGATCGGTGGGGGTATAGCCGCCGTTGCTGAGATCGTTGAACTGGAACGACAGGCCCCCCTGGGCGCTGAACCCCGGCACCGCCGGCGGAGCGGAGGCCAGCACAAGGGCGCCGGGGATCTCGCGGAAGGCCTTGTTCATGCGCGCGATGATCGCGTCGGCGCCCTGATCGGCCCGGGTGCGCTGATCGATCGGCTTGAGGCCGAAGAAGAACAGGCCCTGGTTGACCGAACTGCCGTTGAATCCGGCCCCGCCCACCAGTTCCCCCGACACCACATCGGGCTCCTTGGCGATGATGGCCTGGGCCCTGGCCGCCACCTCCATCGTGGCCTCCAGGGACGCCTGGGGCGGCAGCTGGATGATGCCCAGCCCGTAGCCCTGATCCTCGGTGGGCACGAAGCCGGTGGGGATCACCACGAAGGCCAGGCCGGTGACCACCACGCCGCCCAGCAGAATCGCCACCAGCACCCGCCGGAAGCGGATCGCCTGATCCAGCAGGCGCTCATAACCCCGCGCCAGGCGCTCGAAGCCGGCGTTGAAGGTGGTGAAGATCGGCATCAGGAAGGTGCCCACCACCGCCCCCAGCGCCCCGAGCAGCAGGGCGGCGATCCAGCCGCCGGCGAGGGCGCCGTAGCCGGCTCCGAACACGCCGCCGATCACGGTCCAGCGCAGGCCACGGGGTTCGGTCTTGCCGCCCCCCAGCAGCAGGGCCGACTGCAGCGGCTTGCCGGTGATGGCATTGAAGGTGGACACCAGGATCGAGAACACGATCGTGAGCGCGAACTGGCGGTAGATCACCCCCGTGGCACCGGGGAAGAAGGCCACCGGCACGAACACCGCCAGCAGCACCAGGGCGGTGGCCAGGATCGCTCCGGTGAGCTCCTTCATCGCATTGGAGGCGGCCCGGAACGGCGGGTCGCCCGCCTCGATCCGGGCCGCCACCGCCTCCACCACAACGATCGCGTCATCCACCACCAGGCCCGTGGCCAGGATCACGCCGAGCAGGGTGAGCTCGTTGATCGAGAAGCCGAAGGCCTTCACGAAGATCAGCGCCCCCAGCAGGGCGATCGGCAGGGCCAGGGCCGGAACCGCCGTGGCCTTCCAGTCCTGCAGGAACAGGAAGATGATCAGCAGCACCAGCACCACGGCATCGCGCAGGGCGTCGAGGGCCCCGGAGATCGAGGCGTTGATGAAGTCGGTCTGATCGAACACCTTCTCCAGCACCACCCCGGGGGGCAGGGTGCGGCGGAAGTCGTCGAGCACCTGGTCCACGCCCCTGGCCGTGGTGATCGCGTTGGTGCCCGGCAGCTGGATCACGCCGAAGCCCACGCAGGGATAACCGCTGCGCGCATTCACCGCGGAGCTGTTGAAGTTCTGGAAGGCGTACTCCGCACGGCCCACATCCCCCAGGCGGATCAGCCCGCCATCGGGCCCCTTGGCCAGGATCAGCTTCTCGAACTCGGCCACCGTCTTGAGGTTGCCATCCACCAGGATCGGAAACGTGGTGCGGTTCGACGGCACCGAGGGCGGGCCGCCGATGCTGCCGGCGATCACCACCTGGTTCTGCGACTTCAGGGCCTCCACCACATCGGTGACCGAGAGGTTGAAGCGGGCCAGCCGCAACGGATCCACCCACAGCCGGAAGGAGGGGGAGCTGGCGCCGAACACATTCACCTGGCCCACGCCGGGGGACCGGGAGAGGGGATAGTCGAGATTGAGTTCGTACAGACCGTTGAGATAGCTGCGCTCGAACTGGCCTTCGGTGGAGGTGAGGTTGTAGACGAGCAGATAGCTGGTGGCGGTCTGCTGCACCGTCACGCCCTGGGCATTCACCTGCGGCGGCAGCTGGGAGGTGGCGGTCTGCACCCGGTTGAGCACGTTCACCTGATCGATGTCCGCATCGGTGCCCGCCTTGAAGAAGACGTTGATCTGGCTGCTGCCCTCGCCGGTGCTGAAGGAGGTGATGTAGTCCATCCCCGGGGCGCCGTTGATGTTCTCCTCCAGCGGACCGGTCACCGCGCTCTCCACCGTGAGCGCATCGGCCCCCGGCAGGTTGGCGTTCACCTGGATCGTGGGCGGGGCGATGTTGGGGAGGTTCTCGATCGGCAGCAGCGGCAGCGCGATCAGGCCGGCCATCAGGATCAGGATGCTGCACACCGTGCTGAGCACGGGGCGGCGGATGAAGGTGTCCGACAGACTCATCGGCCCAGCATTCGCTCCTTGGGCTGCACCGACAGCCCGCTGCGCAGCTGGGCCAGGTTGCCCACGATCACCGTGTCGGCGGGGGCCAGCCCCGCCTGCACCGGAAAGGCGCCGCCCTGGAGCGTCCCGAGCCGCACCGGCACCTGCACCGCCACCGGCAGGCCCGGCAGCGGCGGCGGATCGAGGCTGCGGCCCAGGCGGCGCTTGGCCTCCTCGGCGCTCACCGCCAGAAACACGAAGGGCTGGCCGGCCTGCAGCAGCACCGCCTGCTGGGGCACCGCCAGCGAGCGGCCCTGCTGGAACACCAGGGTGGCGTTGACCCGCTGGGAGTTGCGCAGCGCCCCGTCCCGGTTGTCGAACACGGCCTTCACCAGCACGGTCTGGCGGTCCTTGTCGAGGGAGGGGGCGATGAAGTTCACCCGGCCCCGGGCGATCAGGGTGCGGCGGTCGGGGGCCCGCAGCACCACCGGCAGTCCGGGCCGCAGCCGCCACGCCAGCTCGCCCGGCACATCCAGCCGCACCCACAGCCTGGTGTTGTCGACCACGCTGGTAACCGGGCTGCCGGCCTTCACCACATCGCCCAGCTTGGCGTTGAGATTGCCGACGAAACCGTCGATCGGCGCCACCACGTTCTTGTAGCTCAGGGTGGCCGCCGCGGCCCGCAGCTTGTCGCGGCTCTGGATCGCCTGGGTCACGTAGTAATCGCGATCCTTGGTGGAAACGGCGCCCTGCTCGTTGAGGAAGATGTAGCGCTCGGCATTCACCCGGTCCTTGCGGGCCTCGGCGAAGTCGGCGTTCACCTGGGACTGCAGCTGGATCTGATCGAGCACGAAAAGCAGCTGGCCGCGGCGCACCTGCTGCCCTTCGAACACCGGCATCGCCACGATGCGACCGTCGATCTCCGGGGCCATGCGCACCTCGCGGATCGCCTCGAGGGTGCTCTGGTAGTCCGCCGAATCGAGGGTGGGGATCTCCTGGGGGCGCATCAGCTGCACGGTGGGCGGCTGGGGCGCAGGCGGCTTGGCCCCCTCGCAGCCGGTGAGGGGAAGAATCGCTCCGAGCAGCGAGGCGACGAGGGCAGGGGACGTCGACCGCACTGCAGACTGCATCACACCCGGAGGCTATCGGCATTGAGCCGTGGCCTCAAGGGAGCGGGCGGTCATCCGTTGCACCCCGATGCAGCCCGGACCGCCGGCGCAGCGAGCGATGGCGGTGGTACTCGGGCTCGGGGCTGCTCTGCTGCAGCTGCCGCACACTTTCCACGGCCATGCCGGCCACCACGCCGAAGCCTCCCACCAACACCGTGCTCCAGAAAAGGCTGTAGGAATTCACCCGCACCGGCGTGTTGGCCACGACTGAGCGCAGGAACAGGGCGATCGCCAGGCCGCCTGTCCCGGCGATCAGGCCGGCGGCCACCACCCGCCGGCCACTCAGGGGCCGCGAGGGCGGCGCGGGTGCTGGGGGAGGTGTGGGGTTCATGCGTCCGTGGCTCCCGGAGCCGGGGCGGGCTCACCTGGCTCGGACCCCACCAGCTGCTTCATCACCACGTAGAACACCGGCACCACGAACAGCGACAGCACGGTGGCCACCGCCAGGCCGCCGAACACCACGGTGCCGAGGGAAGCCTGCCCGCGAGCACCGGCGCCGCTGGCCAGCACCAGCGGCAGGAAGCCGAACAGGGAGGAGATCGCCGTCATCAGGATCGGGCGGAAGCGGGAGCGGGCCGCCTCCGAGGCTGCCTGCAGGGGCGTGGCACCCTCAGCCATGAGCTGGTTGGCCATGTCCACGATCAGGATGCCGTTCTTGGCCGCCAGCCCGATCAGCATCACCAGACCCACCTGGGCAAAGATGTTGAGCACCTCGCCGCGGGCCGCCAGGAACATCAGCGCCCCCAACATGGCGGTGGGTACCGTCATCAGAATGATCAAGGGATCGGTATAGCTTTCGTATTGCGCGGCAAGCACCAGATAAGCTGTGAGAATGCCGAGGGAGAACACCACGATCGCCAGGGCACCGGCATTGATCTCCTCCCGGGAGATGCCGGTCCAGTCAAAGCCCACCCCGTTGATCGAGAGCTCCTCGAACAGCCTGCGGATGTCGTTGATCGCCTGGCCGGAACTGCGCCCTGGGGCTGGACCGCCCTCCACCATGATCGAGCGGAACAAGTTGAAGCGTGGGATCACCAAGGGGCCCGTGACCGGTTCGATCCGAATGAACTCCGAGAGCGGAACCGGTTCGCCGGCACCGTTCTTCGTGTAGAGCGCTTCAAGCTGTTCGGGGGTGGCGCGGAATGCCTCATCGGCCTGCACGAACACCCGGCGCACCCGGCCTCCCTCGAAGGTGTCGTTCACGTAGAAGGAGCCGATGTTGAAGCTGAAGGCCTGCATCGCGGTCTGGAAATCCACCCCGAGCGAGGCCATGCGATCGCGGTCCACCAGGATCTGCAGCTGCGGCGCCTCGGGGGAGAACTGGGTGAACACCCGATCGAACAGGCCGCTGCCATTGGCGTTGCCGATCAGCCGCTGGGCCGTCTCGAAGAACTGAGGGTCGGCCAGGGCCCCGCCGCTGCGGTTGAGCATCTGGAACTCGAAGCCGCTGCCGGTGCCGTAGCCCGGAATCGCCGGAGGCTCGATCACGATGACCCGCCCCTCCTGAATCGCCGCGAACTTGCGGTTGAGGCGCTGCACGACGGCGTTCACCGACTGCCCGGCGTCAGGACGATCGCTCCAGTTGCGGGTACCGAAGAAAAAGAGGCCGCGGTTCGGCGCATTGCCGGCCAGGCTGGCGCCACTGAAGATCGTGGCGCTCTCGATCTCCTTCTCCTCGCGCAGGATCGCCGCTACCCGCTGGTTGATCCGGCGCATGTTCTCCAGCGAGCCGCCATCGGGGGCTTGCACGATGCCGATGGCGTAGCCCTGGTCCTCCACCGGCACGAAGCCAGAGGCGATGGTGTTGAAGGCGACGGCGGTGAGGGCGATGCCACCCACCAGGGCGGCCATGATCAGGGTGCGGTGTGAGAGCACCCAGCCAAGGCCGCGGTGGTAGCCGCGCTCCGTGCGGTCGTAGCCGCGGTTGAACCAACGGAACAGCTCCGGCGTTCCCCACCCGAACAGGCCGCCGACCAGGGTGAAGGCAAGCACCGTGAACGGGCTTGTCACACCGCCGAGCACCATCCCCGCCACGGCGCCTCCGATGACGAAGGGAAGCCGCATTGGCAGGCCGATAAGCAGCTGCAGCAGGAACCCGAGCAGGAGACCTGCGGCCAGGGCGCCGATGGCGGCCAGGGCACCTCCTCCGCCGGCGGCCAACAGACCGTAGATGAAGCCCAGGGCAGCCCCGGCGATGGCGTAGGTGCGACGTCCGGGGGGCTCCCCCTCCCGCGCCAGCAGCAGGGCCGAGAGCATGGGCGAGAAGGAAATGGCGTTGAAGGTGGAGATCGTGACCGCGAAGAGGATGGTGGCGGCGAACTGTTTGTAGATCGTGCCGGTGGCGCCGGGGAAGAACAGCACTGGCACAAACACCGCAAACAGCACCAGGCTGGTGGCGATCACCGCCGCGAAGAGTTCGTCCATGGTGGCCTTGGCCGCCGCGAGCGCGCTCATGCCGGCGGCCTTCTTGGTGGCGGTGTTCTCGATCACCGTGATCGCGTCGTCCACCACCAGACCGGTGGCCAGCACCAGCCCGAAAAGGGTGAGCTGGTTGATCGTGAAGCCGAAGATCTGGACCCCCATGAAGGTGCCCACCAGGGCCACCGGAATGGCGATCGCCGGCACCAGGGTGGCCTTCCAGTCCTGCAGGAACAGGAACAGGATCAGCACCACCAGCACCACGGCATCACGCAGGGCCGAGGTGACCCCCTTGATCGATGCCGTGATGAAGTCGGTGATGTCGTAGATCTTCTGCATCTGCATGCCCACCGGCATGGTGTCGGCGAACTCCTTGAGCACCTCCTCCACCCCCCGGGACACCTCCAGGGCGTTGCTGCCGCTGAGCTGATAGATGGCCATCCCCACCGAGGGCACACCGCGCAGATCGGTGGCTTCCACCGCGAAGGTGTCCCCCCCGAGGCTCACCCGGCCCACATCCCGCAACCGCACCAGGCCACCCTCGGCTGTGGAGCGCAGGATCAGATTCTCGAAGTCCTCAGTGGTGCGCAGCCGCCCCTGCAGCTGCACCGTGAAGGTGAACTGCTGGCCAGCTGGCGCGGGAGCACCACCGATCTGACCCACGGGCACGAGGCGGTTCTGGCTGCGCAGGGCCTGCACCACATCCGTGGCGGTGAGTTTGTTGGCGGCAAGGCGAACCGGATCGAGCCAGAGCCGGAAAGCCAGCTGGCGATTGCCGAAATACTGCAGATCGCCAACACCCGGCACCCGCCGGATGGCATCGGTGAGGTTCTGATCGAGAAGGCCGCTGATCGTTTCGAGGCTATAGAGGTTCTTGGGGTCTTCGCTAGTGAAGTTGTAGACGAGCAGGATCGAGTTCGAGGCCTGGTTCACCGTGATGCCCGATTGCCTCACCTCCTCCGGCAGGCTGGGCTGGGCCAGGGCCACCCGGTTCTGCACGTTCACCTGGTTGATGTCGCGATCACTGCCGCTGGCGAACGACACCCTGATCGCGCTGGTGCCATCGGCAGCGCTGGTGGAGGAGATGTAGTCCATGTTCTCCACCCCGTTGATCTGCTGCTCCAGCACACTCGTCACACCCTGCTCCACGCTCACCGCATCGGCCCCCACGTAGCGGGAGGTGACCTGCACGGTGGGGGGAGCGATGTCGGGCAGGTTCTCGATCGGCAGGATCGGAATGGCGATCAACCCCGCAATCACGATCAGCAGGCTGCACACCGTGGTGAGCACGGGGCGAACGATGAAGTTATTGGAAAGCGACATGTGGGCTCGGTCCTAGTTCACCTTCACCGGGCTTCCATGGCGCAGGCCGATCAGGTTGGAGGTGATCACCGTGGCGGTGGCGGGCAGGCCGCTGAGCACCGGATAGCGGTCGCGCTGCAGCGGCCCCAGCTGCACCGGCGTCTGCAGGGCGAAGCTGGTGCCGGCCGGCAGCTTGCGCAGCGCGGCGAGATCGGCCCTTCCGGGGCGCGCCTCCAGACCGGCCAGGCTGCCCACCTCGAACACGAAGCTCTGCCCCGAGATCTGGGTGACGGCGGCGAAGGGCACCGACAGCTGGCGGCGGGCATCCAGAACCAGGCGGGTGCGGGTGCGCAGGCCGTTGCGCAGAACGCCCTGGGGGTTGTCGAATTCGGCCTTGGCCAGCAGGGCCTGGGTGCCGGGCACCACGCCGGGATCGATTGAGCGCACCGGGGCCTCGGCCAGCGGCCGCCCACTGGCGGGGTCCATCAGGATCACGGGCTGGCCGACGCGCAGCCGGGCGGAATACACGGCCGGCACGTCGACCCGGGCCACCAGCCGGTCGTTGCGGATGATCCGGGTGAACGGGGCGCCCGCCTGGATCACGTCCCCCTGCTTAACCTGCACATCGCCCACGATGCCGCTGATGGGGGCCCGCAGATCCCGGAAGGCCAGATCAGCCCTGCGGGCGATCAACTCCTGGCGCGCGGAAATGAACTGCTGACGGAACTCGTCGCGCTGGAAGGCACTGGCGGCGCCCTGACGCACCAGGTATTCGTAACGGCGGTAGTTGAGCAGGTTGGTCTGCACCTGCGCCTCCAGCCGGGCCACGTCGGCCCGGGCCTGGGTCTGGTCGAGCACCAGCAGCAGCTGGCCCGCCGCCACCGGATCCCCCTGGCGCACCAGCAGGCGTTCGATGCGGCCCGAGGCCTGGGCCGCAAGCTGCACATCCTCGAGCGACTCGAGGGTGCTGACCGTGTCCACGTTGTCGGTGAACAGGGCCGGAGCCGCCTGCTCGGTCTGCACCGGCAGGATGCGGGGGGGCTGGGCCTGTTCGCCGGGCTTGCAGGCACCCAGCAGACCGGCCGTGGCGAGAAGGGTGACCAGCCCAAGCGACGCCGCAGCCCCGCGGGAGTGGAGGGAAGGCCTTCGCGCGGCGGGGACGAACGGAACGGAATCGCCGGGCACGGTCTGGCTTCGCTTCCGCCGACGTTACTGGCGATCCGGTGGATCAGGGGGGCCCGGGAGACACCAGGGCAGGCTGCCCGTCCTCACCGGCCTGGCCGGAGAGCACCAGCCGCAGCAGCACCGGCGCCAGGAAGGTGGTGCCGATCACCATCACCAGGATCGCGGCCTCCAGGGGAGGGGTGAGCAGGCCCGTCTGGGAGCCCAGTCCCAGGAAGATCAGGCCCACCTCGCCGCGAGGCAGCATGCCCAGCCCCACCGCCAGCCGGTTGGTGGGTTCGGCGCTGCGATAGCTCCAGCCCGCCGCCACCTTGCTCACGATCGCTGCCAGCAGCAGGAACGCGGCCATGATCAGCCCCTCACGGTTGGCCGGGTCCAGGGGGTTGAGCGCCGCCAGATCCATGCCGGTGCCGATCAGCACGAAGAACATGGTGGCGAACAGGGCCACGATCGGGGTCATGGCCTCCTCGATCGCATGGCGATGGCGCGAGGCGCTGAGCACCAGCCCGCCGGCGAAGGCCCCGAGCGCGGCCTCCAGCCCGATCGCCTGGGCCGCGAGGCAGGCGAGGGTGAGCACCACGAAGGCCGCGGCCACCACCTCACCGGGTGCCTTCAGCTGATCGAGCAGCCAGTCGAAGGCCGGCGCCGCGGTGCGGCCCAGCACTAGCGACACTACCACGAACACCGCGGCGGCCAGCAGCAGCTTCAGCACGGGCCCGAGGCTGAAGCTCCCCCCTGCCCCCAGCGCCACCACCACCGCCAGGATCACGATGCCGAGGATGTCGTCGAGCACGGCCGCGCCGATCACCATCTGCCCCTCGCGGCACTTGAGGAACTTCAGCTCCCCGAGCACGCTGGCGGTGATGCCGATGCTGGTGGCGGTCATCGCCGCCCCGGCGAAGATCGCGGCCATCAGCGGCACGTGGAACAACTGATACAGGCCGAAGGTGCCGAGGGCGAACGGCAGCAGCACCCCGGTCAGGGCCACGGTGGTGGCCTGCACCCCCACCGCCAGCAGCTCGTCGAGATCGCACTCCAGCCCGGTGAGGAACAGCAGGCTGAACAGGCCGAGCTGGGCGATGGCCTTGAGATTGGGGAAGCTGTGGTCGTAGAGATCCCGCACCTGCTCGGGGGTGATCGCGGTCAGCGAGGCGACGCCGCGCACCATCAGCCCGTTCAGTTCGGCATGGGCGTCGGGGGGGAGGATCAGGTGCAGCCCCGACACGCCGATCAGCACCCCCGCCACCAGCTCGCCAAGGATCGTGGGCAGTTGCAGGCGCACCATCACTTCCGCCATGGCCCGCGCCGCCAGCACGATCACCAGGAAACGGCCCACCTGCAGGATCGTCTCCGCCGCCTCCAGCTGGTGACCCCCGACATCGAGCAGCAGGGGGGAAAGCATGGGCCGTCGTCCGGGTCGGAGGTGCCGAGCCGGAACGTAATGGATCCGGGCGCTGGCGGCGGTGCCCGTCGCCGCGGCGGCCGGAACCCGGGAACAGGCGGCCTAGGCTGGGTTGATGGCAGCCCGTGAGCACGCCGAGCGCCGTCGGCGGCGCCCCTTCCCGCCGATCGCATCGGGCCAGCGGTCGCGGATGCCCCTGGTGCTGGTCGCCCTCGGCGGGCTGCTGCTGTTCACCCTGCCGATGCTGTTGCCTTCCCATCCCCAGGGGGAACGGCTGAAGATCCGCCGGGAACTGCGCAAGTTCTGATCCGCGCAGTGCCCCATGAGCGATCTGTTCAGCCACCGGCGCGAGGTCACCCTGAGCCGGATCGCGCCCCTGGCCGATCGGCTCCGGCCGCGCAGCCTCGATGATTTCGTGGGCCAGGAGGCGATCCTCGGCCCCGGCCGCCTGCTGCGGCGGGCGATCGCCGCCGATCGGGTCGGCAACCTGATCCTGCACGGCCCGCCCGGCACCGGCAAGACCACCCTGGCCCGCATCATCGCGGGCTGCACCCGCGCCCACTTCAGCAGCCTCAACGCCGTGCTGGCGGGGGTGAAGGACCTGCGCACCGAGGTGGACGCCGCCAAGCAGCGCCTGGAACTCCACGGCCTGCGCACGATCCTGTTCATCGACGAGGTGCACCGCTTCAACACCGCCCAGCAGGACGCCCTGCTGCCCTGGGTGGAGAACGGCACCGTCACCCTGATCGGCGCCACCACCGAGAACCCCTTCTTCGAGGTGAACAAGGCGCTGGTCAGCCGCTCGCGCCTGTTCCGCCTCCAGCCCCTCCAGCCCGACGACCTGCGTCGGCTGCTGGAGCGGGCCCTCAGCGACCGCGAACGGGGCTACGGCGAACGGTCCGTGGTGATCGCCCCCGAGGCGGCCGCCCATCTCATCGACGTGGCCGGCGGCGATGCCCGCAGCCTGCTCAACGCCCTGGAACTGGCGGTGGAAACGACTCCGCCAGACGCACAGGGCGTGATCACGATCGATCTGGCGATCGCCGAGGAGTCGATCCAGCAGCGGGCAGTGCTCTACGACAAGCAGGGCGATGCCCACTTCGACACCATCAGCGCCTTCATCAAGTCGCTGCGGGGCTCGGATCCGGATGCGGCGCTGTTCTGGCTGGCGCGGATGGTGGAGGCGGGCGAGAACCCGCGCTTCATCTTCCGCCGCATGCTGATTGCCGCCGGCGAGGATGTGGGCCTGGCGGATCCCCAGGCGATCGTGGTGGTGGAGGCCTGCGCCGCCGCCTTCGACCGCATCGGCCTGCCGGAAGGGCTCTATCCCCTGGCCCACGCCGCCCTCTATCTGGCGGGCACCGAGAAGAGCAACAGCAGCCTGGGCTTCTTCGATGCGATCCGCATGGTGCGCAGCGCCGCCGACCAGCGGGTGCCTTCCCATCTGCGGGATGCCAACCGCGACGGCAAGGCCTTCGGCGATGGCGTGGGCTACCGCTACCCCCATGCCTACGCTGAGCACTGGGTGGCTCAGCAGTACCTACCCACCGCCGTGCAGGGAGAGGTGTTCTGGCAGCCGGGAGCCCTGGGCTGGGAAGGGGCCCTGCGTCCGCGGCTGCAGCAGCGCCGGGCCGCCCAGCTGGCCGCCGCCGCCGAAACCGCCCTCGATCAGCCGGAACAGCTCAGCAGTGGGCCCGACGATCCCCAGCTGGAACGCTGGCTGCGGCGCCAGGCCGCCGCCGAGGGCGAGCGGCTCGAGGCCCTGCGCCTGCGCTTCTGGCAGGCCGGCCTGCCCGGGCGGCTGGATCGGGTGCTGGTGATCGAGGCCCGTTCACTGCTCTGGGCCCTCGATCCTCTCCAGCAGGCGCTGGAGGGCGAGGTGGTGATCGCTGTGGCCGATGCCGCGGCGGGGGAACGGCTGGAGGCCCAGCTCCAGATCCTGGATCAGCTGCAACGGCCCCGGCTGCTGGTGCTGCCCCCGGACGAACCGGAGCAGCTGGCCCGTGAGCTCGGGGAACCGCCGCCCGAGGGTCGCTTCGAGTGGCTGGTGGCCCGCCAGCCCTTCCGCGGCAAGGGCCCGGCAGAGATCGAAACCTGGCTCGACGTTCTGGACCAGTGGCTGGCGGCGAAGGCCGAGGTGCGGCTGCTGTGCAGCAGGCCGCTGCTGGGGCCGGCCGGCAGCCTGAGGGAATGGCAGCGCAGCGGCGACGACAACGGGCAGGCAAGCCTGATAGAACTCGAGCAGAGCTGGCTGAGCGACCAGCATCAGGAAGCCGGGCTCGTGGCCGAAGGGCTGGCACGCCGCGGCTGGCAGGTGCAGCACGAGAGCTGGCGGGAACACCTTTCCCTGAACCTGAGCGCCACCCTCCTTCAGCGCTGGTTCGCCGCCGGGGCGCCCTACCGACGCTGGCTGGAGACCCGTCTGGAACAGCCGGCCATCGAGGCGCTGCGCGAACGGTTCCGGGCCGCGCTGGGGGCCGCCCTGCCCCAGCCCCTGGAGCACACCCTGCTGCGGGCCCACCGGGAGCGGGACAACCGCGAGGCCGGAAGCCGGCGCGCAGACATGAAAAAGCCCCGGGCGGGCCGGGGCGGAAAGGAGAAACGCTGAGGGCGGCTGGGAGAACCGCAGCCGCCCCTCCGATCACCAGAGGCCGCGGATGGGCTCGGGAGCGGGACCTGTAGCCGGGGCGGGAGCCGGACGCTCAGCCACGGGGTCGGCCACCTGGTTGGCCTGGATGCAGGCGGGCAGGAACACGTACCAGGAGAAGAGGGAGGTGCACTGGGCGGTTCCCTCTTGGCAACGACCCTCGGCGCAGATGTTCTGGGCACCGGTGTAGGTGTTGCAGAAATCAGCCAAACGGAAGTCGGTGGGCAGGGCCTTCATGATCCCGGCCGAGGAGATGGAGCCGTCGGCAGCATCCTTGATGATCGCCGAGCGCAGGGCCTGAACGGCATACTTGTCGAGGGAGTAGTAGGGGAAGTAGCTGGCGGAGGCGTTCTTGAGGAACTTGACGCCGTTGTCGGAATACAGGAAGCGGGTAACGCCAACGAGATCAACGTCGTAGGTCTTGGTCATGCCGGTGCGCACCTCATCGGCGGACCAACCGGAACGGGACAGGCCACCCTGGAGGCCGCGATCGGTGACCTCACCGGTTTCCAGGAAGGTGTTGAAGGCGCCCTGGTTGGTGGACCAGACGGCGCCGCCGGTGTTCCAGCGGACAGGATTGGTGGCCGCCGAGGCGGGCAGGGCGACGGCGGTGGCGGCCGTTCCCACGAGAAGGCCAGCGAGCAGACGCTTGAGCACGGGAAGACGAGGGGGACTTCACGGGCAATGTAGCCACGTGATGGCGAAAAGACCTCCACCAGTGTCCAATTGCTGGTCCGCCCCGCCTCGCCCCTAGGCTCTCGCGCATCCGCTTCCACGCCCCAGATGCCCCTGCAGATCGGCGACGACGCCCCCGACTTCACCCTGCCGGATCAGAACGGAGAACCGGTGTCCCTGGCCTCGCTGCGCGGCCGGAGGGTCGTCATTTACTTCTACCCCAAGGACGACACCCCGGGCTGCACGAAGGAAGCCTGCAACTTCCGTGATCGCTGGAGCGACCTTCAGGAGCATGGCATCCAGGTGCTCGGCATCAGCAAGGACGGCGGCACCAGCCATGAGCGCTTCATCCGCAAATACGAGCTGCCCTTCACCCTGCTGACTGATGAGGAGCCCTGCCCGGTGGCCACGGCCTACGAGAGCTATGGACTCAAGAAATTCATGGGCCGGGAATACATGGGCATGATGCGCCACACCTTCGTGATCGATCCCGAGGGGAAGCTGGAGCGGATCTACCGCAAGGTGAAGGCGGAAACGATGGCCGATGAGATCCTCAGCGATCTCGCTCTGGCCTGAGCGGTCGCAGGGCCGCCAGCGCCTCCAGGCAGAGGGCCGGCCGCAGCAGGGGAACCGGGGCCCGGTCGGCCAGTCCCTCGGCGATCAGCGGCAGCAGCTGCTCCCCGTCCCCGCCGGTGAGCACCAGCCCCACCTCCGGCTCCCGCTGGGCCACCTCGAGGGTGGCGGCCACCACGGCCGCCGCCATCCCCCGGCGCACCCCCACCGCCATGGCCGCGGCCGTTTCCTGCGGCCACGACTCGGCGCCCTGATCCGGGAGATCGGCAACCGCCCCGTTCGGGAGCGGCGGGGGAAGATCCTGCGTCCCGGCGGCCATCGCCCGAAGCTGGAGGGCCAGACCGGCCATCAGCCGCCCCCCGGCGAACCTCCCGGAGCCGTCGACCCGGGTGAGGCTGAGCACGGTGCCGGCATCGGCCACAAGCACCGGGCCGCCCCGTTCCCTCCAGGCCAGCCAACCGGCCAGGGCGCGATCGATCCCCAGCCAGGGCGGTGCCTCGCGCAGGGGCACATCGGCCAGCAGAAGGCGCCGCTCCTGCGGCAGGTCCGCCCCGGCCGGCACGGGACCCACGGCGGCCCAGGCATGGACCGGCTCCACGGGGGCTGAAGTGGGTGCCGCATGCCAGCTGATCAGTTCGCCGTCCTGGAGCCCGGCCCAGTGCCAGCGACTGTTTCCGATCAGCAACCAGCGGGCGGCGGAGCCGCCGTCCACCTCAGATGCCCTCGCCCATCAGCCCGGGGAGGTGGATGCCGCACTCCTGCTTCAGTCCGCCGAAGCGGGTGGCGCGCCCACTCACGCCGCCGTCGTCGGGGGCGCTGGTGTGCCAGTCGCCCACGGTGGAGTAGCCCTGCTCGAACAGGGGATGCTGGGGCAGATCGTGCTCCTGCATGTAATAGAAGACATCCCGGCGGCTCCAGGAGAGCAGCGGCCGCAGCGACCAGAGCCCCCGCACCGGGTCCAGCACGTCCATCGTCCGGCGGTGATCGGTCTGCTGGCCGCGCACGCCACTGGCCCAGCAGCTCACCCCCAGATCCAGAAAGGCGCGATCGAGGGGTTCGACCTTGCGCAGGCGGTTGTAGAGCTGCAGGTCGTTCAGGCTGCCTGATTCCCAGAGCCGGCCGTGGAGCGCCTCCATGCGGGCCGGGCTCATCGTCGCCTGGGCCACATGCAACCGGAAGGACAGCCGCTCCTGCAGCTGCTCGGCGTAGTGATACGTCTCGGGGGGGAGGTAGCCGGTGTCCACCCAGATCACCGGCAGCGGGGCACCTTCGGCGGCCAGCTCGCTGGCCATGTGCAGCAGCACGGCCGACTGGATGCCGAAACTGGTGGTGAGGGCGAAGCGCTCGCCGAAGCAGTCCACCGCCCAGCGCAGGCGCTCGAGGGGGCTCAGGGGCTCGAGGGCGCTGCGGGCAGCGACGGGATCCACAGGGCTTGCCAGGCGATCGAGGGGGAGCCGATCGGCCGGGGCGGGCACGGAGGAAGGCGTGGCGATCCCGGCAGGACCTTGAACAGGTGCAGTCACCATGGTTCCATCATGGCCCCTGGAGGACCAGCCTGCTTAGGGTGCCGCAACACGCTGGGCAACGGGCCGTCATGCCAAGAGCGGATCAGCCGGGCTCGGGCAGCGTCGTCATCGCAGGAGGGGGCTTTGCGGGCCTCTACACGGCGCTGGCCCTGGCCGGGCGGCCATCGCCGCCGCCGATCCTGCTGATCGAGCCGGGGGAGAGGTTCCTGTTCCTGCCCCTGCTGTACGAACTGCTCAGCGGTGAACTCCATCCCTGGGAGATCGCCCCCCGCTACGACGCCCTGCTGGCGGGCCGGGGCGTGGCCTGGTTGCAGGACCGGGTCGAGAGGATCGATACAAGCTCCCGCACCCTGCTCACCCGCCGCGGACGCACGCTCCCCTATGGACGTCTGGTGCTGGCGACCGGAGCCGGGGAGAACCGCTTCGGGATTCCCGGGGCCGACAGCCACGCCCTCGGCTTCCGCAGCCTGGCCGATGTGGATCGCCTGCGTCAGCTGGTCGAGCGGCTGAAGCGCGAACCGAGGCCGCTGCAGCGGCTGGTGGTGGTGGGCGGAGGCCCCACCGGCGTGGAGCTGGCCTGCAAACTGGCCGACCTGCTGACGGGAGCGGCGGGGGTGGAGGTGATCGAGCAGGGGCCCACCCTGCTGCCGGACGGCAAGGCCTTCAGCCGCGACCAGGCCCAGCGGGCCCTGCAGCGCCGCGACGTGCGGGTGCGCACCGGCACCCGGGTGCTCGCGGTAGACACCGATGGCGTGAAGCTGGGCAGGCCGGGTTCCAGCGCTGAGGCAGCGATGGAACGGCTGGGCGCCGCCGGCGTGATCTGGACCGCCGGCCTGGCCTTTCATCCCCCCACGATCCTGCCGGAGCCCGCCCGCGATCCCGTGGGCCGCCTGCTCTGCGACGCCACCCTGGCTCTGCCGGGCGACGGCGGTGTGTTCGTCGCCGGCGACCTGGCCCGGCCCTCCGCGCCCACGGGGTCGGACGACCCGGCCGCGGTTCTGCCCGCCAATGCCCAGGTGGCGTTCCAGCAGGCTCCCCTGCTGGCCGACAACCTGCTGCGGTCCCTGGCGGGCGAGCCACTCGCACCCTTCCGCTGGCAGGACCTGGGCGAAATGATGAGCCTCGGCCGCGGCGACGCCTGCCTCACCGCCGGGGGGCTCACCCTGGCGGGCCCCCTGGCCTTCCGGCTGCGCCGGCTGGCCTACCTCGCCCGCATGCCGGGCCTCAACCAGCAACTGCGCGCCGCCGCGGGCTGGCTGGCCGAGGCCTGGCCCAGCGCCTCCACCCCGCCGCCGCCCCATGGCTGACGCCACTGCCTGGCCCCGTCCCCGGGCGCTCCTGCTCGACGCCATGGGCACCCTGATCGGTCTGCGGGCCTCGGTGGGCACCACCTATGCCGAGGCCGCGGCCCGCCACGGCCTGCAGGTGGAGCCCGGGGCGATCGACCGGAGCTTCCCCGGCGTGCTGCGGGCCGCCCCACCCCTGGCCTTCCCCAACCTGGAGGCGTCCGCCCTGGCCGAAGCGGAGCTGGGCTGGTGGGCAGCCCGCATCGACGAGGTGCTGGTCGCGGCAGGGGGCGAAGCGGCGCCGGCGGACCTGCACCGGGAGCTGTTCGAGCTCTACGGCGATCCAGGCCGCTGGCGGGTCTACGACGACGTGGCCGATCGCCTGCCGCGCTGGCGGGATCAGGGACTGCGGCTGGCGGTGGTGAGCAATTTCGACCGGCGGCTCGAGGGTCTGCTGGAGGGGCTCGGCCTGGCACCCCTGATCGACGCGGTGGTGGTCTCCAGCCGCTGTGGTGCCGCCAAGCCGTCCGCCACCCCCTTCCTCCAGGCGCTGGCCGCCCTGGAGGTGGAGCCCGGCGAGGCCTGGCACGTGGGCGACAGTCCGGAGGATGCGGCCGGTGCCCGGGCCGCCGGCCTGCCCTGCCTGCTGGTGCGGCGCCCTTGAGACAGGCCGTCCTGAGCGGACGCACCGAGGGGCTGCGGCCCTCCCAGCGGCGCCGCCTGGAGCGCCTGGCCCATCGCCGCCATCCCCCCGACGTGGTGGCCGAGCGGCTGGCCCTGCAGCGGCTGGCGGAGGAGAGCCGGGAGCTGGAGCTGCCCCTCACCCTGGTGCTCGATGGCCGCGGACTCTGCCGCCTGCTCTGGATCGGGCCGCTCGAGCAGGCTGGCCGGCCGGCGGAACGGCTGGGGGGATCGCCGCGGCGGCGCGGGGGCAGCTGCCGGCTGATCACCTGTGCCGGTGCCGGCCGGGGCGGAGCCCCGCCGCCCGGCGAGCAGGAGGGGATCGTGGCCCTCGACCTCGAGCCGGAGTTCTGGCTGCGCTTCCCCTGGAAGGCCGCGCCGGGGGGCGACTGGCCGGCGGCGCTCTGGCTGCCGGCGGCCCGCGGCGAGCAGGCCTGGCAGTGCAAGGAGAGCGGGCTCCTCTTCGACCTCTGCGACCGCGACCCCGTCTTGATCGCCACGGCCGAGGATCAGCCGCCGCCGCCGGCCGCCGCCGCCGGATCCACCGGCGCGGAACGGGTGGTGCTGCTCACCCTCACCAGCGGGGATGCCGGCAGGAACCGGGAGCGGTTGGCGGAGCTGGAGGGGCTGGTGCGCAGCGCCGGCGCCAGGCCGGTGGGGGTGATCGAGCAGCGCCGCTCCGGTGACTCGCCCCAGACGATCTGGGGGGAGGGCAAGCTGCGCGAGGCCGCCCTGGAGGCCCGGCGCCTGGGAGCGGATCTGGTGGTCACCGACCGGGAGCTCACACCGGTGCAGGGACGGAACCTGGAGAGGCTGCTCGATCTGCCGGTGACCGATCGCAGCGAACTGATCCTCGACATCTTCGCCCAGCGGGCCGCCAGCGCCGCCGGGCGCCTGCAGGTGGAGCTGGCCCAGCTGCGCTACCGCCTGCCGCGGCTGAGCGGCCGCGGCCGCAGCCTCTCCCGCCAGGGCGGCGGCATCGGCACCAGAGGCCCGGGTGAGACCCAGCTGGAGAAGGACCGGCGCGCCATCGCACGTCGCATCGAGCGGCTGCAGCGCGAGGTGCGGCGGCTGGGGGAACACCGGGCGCGCCTGCGGCAGGGACGCCGCGACCACACCCGGCTGGCGCTGGTGGGCTACACCAACGCCGGCAAGAGCTCCCTGCTGAATGCCCTCGGTCGGGCCGGGGAGGCGGGGGCGGTGCTGGCGGAGAACAAGCTGTTCGCCACCCTCGACCCCACCACCCGCCGCGTCGATCTGCCCGACCCGGAGGGGGGCCCGCCCCTCTCCCTGCTGGTCACGGACACGGTGGGCTTCATCCGCGAGCTTCCGCCCCAGCTGATCGAGGCCTTCCGCTCCACCTTCGAGGAGGCCCTCGATGCCGATGGCCTGCTGCTGGTGGTGGATCTGGCGGATCCGGCCTGGCCGGAGCAGCTGGCGGCGGTGCGGAGCATCCTCAGCAGCCTCGAGGCCCGGGTGCCCTGCCGGGTGATCGGCAACCAGATCGACCGCTGCCCCGCCGGCGAACTGGAGCGGGCCCGGGCCCTGGAGCCCGACATGCTGTTCGTCTCCGCCACCGGCGATCTGGGCCTGCAGAATCTGCGGCGGGAACTTCGCAACTGGCCGTCGCCAACCGGCGCTCGGGCTGTGCCAACATCCTTCGCTTGAGTCCGTTCGCGCCTTCGCGCCTTCCCTTCCATGGCCCTGCAACTCGGCGATACCGTTCCCGACTTCACCCAGGAATCCCAGCTGGGGCCGATCAACCTCTACGACTTCGCCGGCGACAGCTGGGTGGTGCTGTTCTCCCACCCCGCCGACTACACGCCGGTATGCACCACCGAACTGGGTGAAGTGGCCCGCCTGCGGCCGGAGTGGGAGAAGCGCAACGTCAAAACGATCGCCCTGAGCGTGGATTCGGCCGAGAGCCACAAGGGCTGGATCGGCGACATCAACGAAACCCAGAACACCACGGTCGATTACCCGATCCTCGCCGACGCCGACAAGAAGGTGAGCGATCTCTACGGGATGATCCACCCCAACGCCCTCAACAACCTCACGGTGCGTTCGGTGTTCATCATCGATCCCAACAAGAAGCTGCGGCTTCAGATCACCTATCCCGCCAGCACCGGCCGCAACTTCGATGAGATCCTGCGCGTGATCGATTCGCTGCAGCTCACCGACTACCACCAGGTGGCCACGCCTGTGAACTGGAAGGACGGCGAGGATTGCGTCGTGGTGCCCTCCATCCCCACCGAGGACGCCCGCGCCAAGTTCCCCAAGGGCGTCACCGAGATCCGGCCCTACCTGCGCATGACCCCTCAGCCGAACAAGTGAGCCTTCGGCATTGAGTCAGCGGACCCACTGGCGGCACCGACTCACGGTGCCGCAGTTCACCGTGGTCACCGGCCTGCTGGTGATCACGGCCGGCACGTTTGTGCTGGCCAGCCCCCTCTGCTCCACCGATGATGTGGGCCTCTGGGAGGCTCTGTTCACGGTCACCTCGGCCATCACGGTGACGGGTCTTTCGATCATCGATGTGGGGAAGGATCTCACCCCCTTCGGCCAGGTCGCCCTGGCCGCCCTGATCATGGTGGGCGGCCTCGGCCTGATGGCGATCACCACGTTCCTGCAGGGCTTCGTGCAGGGCCGCTCCGGCCTGCGCCAGCGCCTCGACAAAGGCCGGGCCCTCGATGAGTTCGGGGTGGGGGGGATCGGCCCCACCTTCAACTCGATCCTGATCACCGCCAGCTGCGTGATGGGGATCGGCACGGTGATCCTCTACAGCTTCGGTTTCACCGACATCGAGAACCCCGGCCAGCGCCTCTGGGCCGCTGCCTTCCACTGCATCAGCGCCTACAACAACGCCGGCTTCGGGCTCTGGAGCGACAGCCTGGTGGGCTACAAGGCCAATCCGGTGGTGAACGGGGTGATCGGCTCCTTGATCGTGATCGGGGGCATCGGCTGGCGGGTCACCAACGATCTGTGGACCAAGCGCTTCCAGCTGCAGCGCCTCCGCAGGCTGAGCCTGCACACGCGGCTGGTGGTGCGCAGTACGGCCCTGCTGATCGCGGTGGGGGCCCTCGGCCTGCTGTTCACCGAAACCTTCGCCCCCGATGGGGTGATCTCCACGCTGTCGCTGTGGGAGAAGCTGCAGGTCACGCTCTTCCAGTCGATCACCACCCGCACCGCCGGCTTCAACACGGTGCCCCTCTCGATCGAAACCCTCTCCGACGCCGGCCTGCTGCTGATCATCGTGCTGATGTTCATCGGCGCCAGCCCCGGCGGCACCGGCGGCGGCATCAAGACCACCACCTTCGCCGTGCTGATGGGCGCCACCCGCTCCACCCTGGAGGATCGCCAGGAGGTGATCATCCGCCGGCGCCAGATCCCCGGCGAACTGGTGCTCAAGGCCGTGGGCGTCACCCTGGCCTCGGGCCTGTTCGTGCTGCTGATGACCCTGCTGCTCGGGCTGGGCCCCACCGCCGGCGGCGACCCCGTGAGCGGCACCTACAGCTTTCTCGAGAAGCTGTTCACCGCCATGTCGGCCTTCTGCACCGTGGGGCTGGATGTGGGGGTGACGGCCAACCTCAACCGCTGGGGCCAGCTGGTGCTGATCGTCGGCATGTTCGTGGGGCGCCTCGGCATCCTGCTGCTGCTGGCGGCGCTCTACGGCAACCGTCCCCAGAATCGGGTCGGTTTCCCCCGTGAAGAGGTGTATCTGTGAGCATGTCCCGATCGACGTGGTGGCAGTGGCAGGACGACACCAGCACGGTGGCCAACAGCTTCGCGGTGATCGGGGTCGGCCGTTTCGGCAGCGCCGTCTGCCGGGAACTGCTGCGGGCCGGAGCGGAGGTGCTGGCGATCGACATGAGCCAGCGGGCGATCGACGAACTTCGCCAGATCGACGGTGCGATCGAAGCCCGGATCGTGGACTGCACCGACGAGGAGGCCCTGAGAGCCGCCGGGGTGCTGGATGTGGGCACCGTGGTGGTGGCGATCAGCGAACCGATCGAGGCGAGCATCACCGCCACCCTGATCGTGAAGGACAGCAAGGACAGCCGGGTGTCTCAGGTGATCTCGCGGGCCACCAGCGATCTCCACGAAAAGATGCTGCGTCGCGTCGGCGCCGACCGGGTGGTGTTCCCCTCGAAGATGCAGGGCACCCGCCTCGGTCAGGAGCTGGTGCGGCCCAACCTGCTGGAGAGGCTGCGCCTCGACGACAGCAACAGCATCGAGGAGATCAAGGTGCCGGCCGAGTTCGTCGGCCATTCCCTGCGTGATCTCAACCTGCGTAAGAACTACAACGTCAGCGTGCTGGCGGCCGGCCCCGAGAACCGGCTCACGGTCAACCCACCGGCCTCGCACGTGCTGAACAGCAACGAACTTCTGGTGGTGATGGGCAGCTGCGCGGCGCTCGAATCCCTCCCCTCCCGCTGAGCCGATGCGGGTGCTCGGCCTGATGAGCGGCACCAGCGCCGACGGGATCGACGCCGTTCTGGCGGAGTTCTCGGGCCGGCCGGATCGGCCCCGCTGGCGGATCCTGGCCAGTGCGGCCACGCCCTACCCCGCCGACCTGCATCAGCGCCTGGTGGCGGCGGGCCAGGGACAACCCCTCGCCGCCGCCGAGGTTCTCGATCTGGCGGAGGCCCTCACCGAGGCCCAGGCCGCCGCGGCCCGGGCGGCCGATCCCGACGGCCGCTCGGAGCTGGTGGGCTGCCATGGGCAGACCCTGTGGCATCGCCCCCCGGAGGCCGGACGCCGCGGCCTCAGCTGGCAGTTGCTGCTGGGGCCGCTGCTGGCCCAGCTGCTGGAGCGCCCGGTGGTGTTCGACTTCCGCAGCGCCGATCTGGCCCTCGGCGGTCAGGGGGCGCCCCTGGTTCCGGCTGCCGACGCCGCCCTGCTGGGCGGGATCGGCGGCTGGCGGGCCCTGCTCAACCTGGGCGGCATCGCCAACCTCACCCTGCTGCCCCCGAGCAGCGGGCCTGAGCGCAGCGCGCCTGTCCAGGGCTGGGACTGCGGTCCGGCCAACACGCTGCTGGATCTGGCCGTGCAGCAGTTCAGCGACGGCCAGCGTCGCTTCGATGCCGACGGCGCCTGGGCCCGCAGCGGCCGCATCGACGAGGCCAGGATCCAGGCCTGGCTCCAGGAGCCCTACTTCCGCCAGGCGCCGCCGAAATCCACGGGCCGGGAGCTGTTCGGACGCAGCGATCTGCACAGGCGCCTGGAGGAACTGGCGGAGGGACACCCCGGCAAGACACCGCCTCCGGCGGACGCCCTGGCCACCCTCACGGCCTTCACCGCTGCGGCCGTGGCGGCCGATCTCGAGCGGGGCACCCGCCCCCTGGAGCTGCTGGTGGCCGGTGGCGGCGCCCGCAACGGCTTTCTGATGGAGCAGCTGCGCCTGCGCTGCCGGGGCACCGCCGTGCTGCCGCTGGCGGATCTGGGCATCGCCGACGAGCAGCGGGAGGCCCTGGCCTTTGCCCTGCTGGCCTGGTGGCACCAGCAGGGGCATCCCGGCTCCCTGCCCTCGGTCACGGGGGCGGCGCGCCCTTCGGTGCTGGGGGTGCGCGCCGCCCCTCCTGGCCTGGGCACCTAGCGACCAGGGCAGCGCGCTAGCGGTAGGGGCGCTGCAGCCGAACCCGGCGGGGGGCCCCCCGCAGCCGCTTGGGCTGGGCCTGCCCCTGGCGCTCCAGTTCGGCGCGGAATCCCTCGGTGCCGGCGGGGGCGGGAGGCCCGGCCGCAGGCTCGGCGCGACGCTGGCGCTCCAGCCGCTCCACCCCCTGCTGGATCAGCACCTTGGCCATGTTGCTCACCGTGCGCGAATCCTCCTCGGCCAGGGCGGACAGGCGCTCGCACAGATCCTCCGGAAGCACCACCTGGATCCGGGGTGACTTCGGGCGTCCGCTGGAGGAGGTCTGACGGGTGGGCACGGCCGCGGGCTGCCCCGGGGTAGGAGGGGATAGGAAAAAGTGTACAGAGACTGTCTTGGGTAGTATCCAGCAGTATGCTTGGGGAACCAGCCGGCCCCCCCATCTCCGCGCCGGCCGCGACGGCCACCCGAACGCTTTTCCCGCCATGGCCCGTACCACCACCCCCCGCGCCCGCACGGCCGACACCGCCGCCCGAGCCCGGGCGGCGAAGCGCCGTCGCACGGCCGAACGCAGCGACGTGCTGGTGTCGGCGGTGATCAGCACCTACCTGCTCACCCACCTGCACCACGTGCTCCAGCGCGCCGAGTACGGCGCCGAACAGGAGGGCCGCCAGTCCCTCGCCGCCAACTACGCCCAGCTGCGCAAGGTGCTCTGCCTCGACGCCCGCAGCATGGAGGACGCCTCCGCCAGCGGCACCGACGACGACCAGCGGGCCACCGCCGCCTGAAGCCTCCCCTGACGGAACGCCGGCCCCGACATAGCGTCGGAACGGTTCCCGTCCGCGTCGATGCGATGACCAGCCCCAACGCCGCCTCGCTCTACGAGCGCATCAGCGCCGACCAGGAGCTGACCCAGTCCCTGTTCCGCCAGGCCCTGCAGGATCCCTCCGGCGCCCTGCGCCGCATCGTGGCCCTCGGCGAGGCTGAAGGGCTTCCCGTCACCGTGGAGCAGGTGCGCGACCATCTCGCCTCCCTCGACGACGGCGCCACCAAGCAGTGGCTGCTCAAGGCCCGCGGCGGTCTCTGATCAGGTTCGCAACGGGCCCGATGGTGAGGTGGCGACCTCCCGATCGGCCGCTGAACCGCGGGGCACGGCAGCCGCGAGGATCCGATCCGCAGGAACGAACACCCGCTCGGAGCGCGCCGGCCGATGGCGACGATCCACGCCGCCTCCCTGGGCCCAGCTGAAGAACAGCCAGTAACTCACGATCGCCAGACCGGCGGCCACGACCAGCGCGGCAACCTGCTCGAGGCGCTTGATCATCGGGCGGGCAGCCTGCGCGGCATCCCAGTCTGCCTGCCGGCACGCCGGTGGATGATGGCCGCAATCCCGCCCCCATCGCTCCCGTGCTGCGCCTCGAACGCATCGGCAAGATCTATCCCACCGGTGAGGTGCTGCGCGACGTCACCTGGGAGGTGAAGGCGGGCGATCGGATCGGGCTGGTGGGGGTGAACGGGGCCGGCAAGTCCACCCAGATGCGGATCATCGCCGGCCTGGAGGAGCCCAGCAGCGGGCAGGTCGTGCGCCAGGGCGATCCCCGCATCGCCTACCTGCAGCAGGAGTTCGACGTCGATCCGGCCAGGACGGTGCGGGAAGAGTTGTTCCAGGCCTTCGGTGAGGCGGCCGAGGTGCTGGAGCGCCAGCGGATCGTGGAGGAGGAGATGGCCGGGGAGCGCGCCGCCAGCGATCCCGATCACCTCAACGACCTGATCGAGGAGCTGGGCCGGCTGCAGAGCCGCTTCGAGGCCCTGCACGGCTACGAACTCGATGCGCGCATCGACCGGCTGCTGCCCACCATCGGCTTTCCCCTGAGCGAAGCCGAGAACCTGGTGGGCGACTACTCCGGCGGCTGGCAGATGCGGCTGGCCCTGGGCAAGATCCTCCTGCAGGAGCCTGATCTGCTGCTGCTCGACGAGCCCACCAACCACCTGGACGTGGAAACGATCCAGTGGCTGGAGGGCTACCTGGTGGGCCAGAGCGCCGCCCTGGTGGTGATCAGCCATGACCGGACCTTCCTCGACCGGGTGTGCACGCAGATCGTGGAGACCGAGCGGGGCGTGTCGCGCACCTATCTGGGCAACTACAGCCAGCACCTCGAGCAGAAGGCCCTCGAACGCGAGGCCAGCCAGGCCGCCTTCGAGCGGCAGCAGAAGGAGCTGAGCAGCCAGCAGGCCTACATCGATCGCTTCCGGGCCAGCGCCACCCGCTCCACCCAGGCCAAGAGCCGCGAGAAGCTGCTGGAGAAGGTGGAGCGGATCGAGGCGCCGGTGGAGAGCGTCTCCGGACCACGCTTCCGCTTCCCGCCTGCCCCCCGCTCCGGCAGGCTGGTGGCCCGGATCGAGAACCTCACCCACAGCTACGGCGAGCGGATCCTGTTCCTCGGAGCCGATCTGGAGGTGGAGCGGGGCGACCGCATCGCCTTCGTGGGGCCGAACGGCGCCGGCAAATCGACGCTGCTGCGCCTGGTGATGGGGCTGGAGACCCCCGACGACGGCTTCGCCGGCCTGGGCGAGCACAACGTGGTCGCCGGCTACTTCGAGCAGAACCAGGCCGAGGCCCTCGATCTCTCCAAGACGGTGATCGACACGGTGTTCGAGGCGGTGCCCGACTGGACCCAGACCCAGGTGCGCTCGCTGCTGGGCAGCTTCTGCTTCAGCAACGAGGCGGTGTTCAAGGAGGCCGGCAAGCTCAGCGGCGGCGAGAAGGCCCGGCTGGCCCTGGCCCTGATGCTGCTCACCCCCTGCAACCTGCTGGTGCTGGATGAGCCCACCAACCACCTCGACATCCCCGCCAAGCAGATGCTCGAGGACGCCCTGCAGGAGTACGAGGGGGCGGCCCTGCTCGTCTCCCACGACCGATACTTCATCTCCCGGGTGGCCAACCGCATCGTCGAACTGCGCGACGGCGAACTGGTGCTCTACCGGGGGGACTACGCCTACTACCAGGAGAAGAAGCGGGAGGAAGCCGAGCAGGCCCTCTCAGCGGAAGCCCGGCGGCAGGCCGAGCAGCGGCGGCAGGAGAACAAGGCGAAGCAGCAGGCCAAGGAGGCGGCCCGGCGTCAGGCCCGGCGCACCGGCAGCAGCGCTGGCAATGGCACCGGCAGCAGCGCTGGCAATACCGGCGACTGAACCCGAAGTCGCGCTTAATACAACTTCATCGAGCTCTAGGCAAGAGCGCTCATTTCACTGGTGTTGCTGTCCCTGTGTGCATAGGCTGACACCACAACCTTCGGAGTCTCCCCATGGGCCTTGCGCACGCAGCCTTCGGCAGCTGGGACCCGCTGGCGGCCTCGATGGCCACGGCGGGGGCAGAAACGGCGTCCTCGCAGGAAAGCTGGGATGTTGTGGAGACGTATTTCGAGTGCATCACCACCTGCTCCCTCGAGGACGGGGAGTGCGTGACCCGCTGCGTGGAGGCCCTGCGCGAGGGGAGCTGAACCGGTTCCGCGACCGGATTCGCTGACCCAGGCGTTACACCTGTCGCATCGGCTACGTGGTGCCTTGAAACAGTTCGTAGCGTTGGGTCCGTCCGACGATCCATCGCCGAGCCCGCCATGTCCGAACCCCTCGCCCTCAGCATCGGCCAGCAATTCGAACTCGAGCGCATGAGCCGGGCCATCGACGCCACCGGCGACCCCCAGACCCTTCGCGGCCTGGCCAAGCAGTTGCTGCAGGCCTGGCACAGCCAGAAGGCCGCCACCCAATGGGTGATGCGTCAGCACCTGGGCGCCCCCACTCCGGTGGCCTCGGCGCTGGCGCTCGACCCCGCTTCCCTGGATGCCCTCAAGCCGGCCCCCCGTCCCGGCTCCATGGACGTGCTCTGAAACCGGCGGGTGCCCCGATCAGCCGGGGCCCCGGCGCACCATCTCGGCCGGGATCACCTGAAGATCCTGGCGGTTGCCATTGCGGTTGATGGTCAGGTCGAGGGGACGCCCGATGGCAGCCCTCTCCACGGCCGTCACCACGTCGGCGGGGCCACCCACCCCGCGCCCCCCCACAGCCACGATCACGTCCCCGCGCCGCAGGCCCGCCCGTTCCGCAGGACCGCCCGGCTGAACAGCAGAAACCAGTGCCCCACCCTGGGCCGGGTTGCCGGATGTGTCACGCACGTTGTCGAGGCCCACGCCGATCATCGGATGGCTCACACGGCCCGTGCTGAGCAGCTGCCCAGCGATGTTTCGGGCCCGGTTGATCGGGATGGCGAAGCCCAGGCCGGCGCCGGGGCCGGTGCGCACCAGGGTGTTGATGCCCACCACTTCTCCGTCGGCGTTCAGAAGCGGACCTCCCGAGTTGCCGGGGTTGATGGCGGCATCGGTCTGGATCAGGTCGAGCCGCTTGTCGGTGATGCCGAGTTTGGTGGCGTTGCGGTTGAGGCTGCTGACGATCCCCAGGGTCACGGTGTTGTCGAGCCCGTAGGGATTCCCCACCGCGATCGCCCAGTCACCCACCTGCAGGCTGTCGGAGTTGCCCAGCGGGGCCACCGGCCAGGGGCCACCGCCGTTGAGCCTCACCACCGCCAGGTCGGTGAGGCGATCCAGCCCCACCACTTGACCCTCCACCCTGCGGCCGTTCTGCAGACCCACGGTGACCTTGTCACTGCGTTCGACCACGTGGGCGTTGGTGAGGATCAGGCCGTCCGCCTGGAAGATGAAGCCACTGCCCTGGCCGCGTTCGGTCCGCTGGGAGGGCCCGGCCTGGGGCAGCCCGAAGAACTGGCGGAACAGGGGATCGCTCAGCAGCCCCCTCGGAAGGCCGCCCCCCTGAACGGCCACGGTGCGCTCGGTGTCGATGGTCACCACGGCGGGGCCCGCGCGGCGCACGGCCTCGGCCACGAAGGAACTGCGCGACAGGGCCGCACTGGCGGCCGCATGGGCGGGCACGCCCGCCAGCGGCAGGGGCAGGGCGGCGGCAACGCCGAGGGCAGCCGCCAGTCCAGCGACAGGGAAGGAAACGGCGCGGTGGAACGACATCGCGCGGATACGGCGAGGAGAGAATCAAAACCGTAGGCAAGGCCCCGACCGGCGGGAAGGGAGGGCAAACCGCACGCCATCCCCCTAAGATCCGTAAAGAAACGTATCGAAACATGGACACCAGCCGTTTGCTCCTTGCCTTCCTTGCCTTCGGGGCTGCCTGTACCACCCTCTGGGCCTGGATGCTCTCCGCCGCCGGCTCCCGATCGGACCAGCGATGATGCCCTGAGGCGCGCGGCCCCCCTCCCCCGGCGCCGGGATCGCACCGTGCCGTCCTTCCTCGCCGATCTGTTCCCCTTCCTCTACGGACTCTGCTTCCTGCTGCTGCTGGCGCAGGCCTTCCGGATCATGGCCAAGGGCTTCCGGGCCATGGGGCAACCCGGCTTCTCCGAACCTGGGCCGACCCCCGATCCCCCCACGGCGGATCGCACCGGCAGGCTCACGATCCACCCCGAACTGCTCGACGCCGAGGGCCGGCTCACCGGGGAAGACCTGCTCACCGTGCGCTTCGGCGGCGACAACGAGCAGCCGTCCCTGCCCGGGGATGGCCCCTGAAGCCCGGTCCGGCGGAGGCTGGGGAGGAACACCGCTGAATAGGCTCATCGGTGTCGACGCACTACCCGGCAGAACCTGATGGTTGACCAGAGAACCCGAATCGTGGCTGCGGTGCTTCGTGGTCTGAAGCTGCCGCCCCGCTTCCGGCTGAAGCTGGTCAAGGACGATCCGATCCGGCTGGAGCTGAGCATCACGCCGGCCTACGGCAAGGATCCGATCCTGGTGGGCATCGTCGAGTCCCAGGATCTGGTGGCGCGCCGCGACCGCGAAGGGCGGATCCCCCGCGACCTGCAGGGCACCTGGGACTGGACCGTTCGCCACGGCAAGGTGAGCACCGGCGGCTGGAACCCCTATCTCAAGGAAGCCCTGCAGACCATGTTCGAAACCGGCCTGCCGGCGATCGTCTACGAGGAGACCACCGGCGAGGCCTATCACCCGGTGGACGGCATCCGCCACGTGCGTTGAGCCCGGGGGCGCCCGATGACGGTCCCGCCCCTGCCGATCGACGACCAGCTGGAGGCCATCGCCACCGCTCTGGTGCCCGGAGCCACCCTGCTGCTGCAGGCTCCCCCCGGCGCGGGCAAGACCACGCGCGTGCCTCTGGCCCTGCTGGAGGCCATCGGGTCCGAGGGTTCGATCCTGATGATCGAGCCGCGCCGGCTTTCGGCCCGCGGCGCCGCCACCCGGCTGGCCCGCGGCCTGGGGGAGCGGGTGGGCGAGCGGGTGGGCTACAGCGTGCGGCTGGAATCCCGCACCTCCGCCTCCACCCGGGTGGAGGTGGTGACGGGCGGGATCTTCCTGCGCCGGCTTCAGGCCGATCCGGCCCTGGAGGGGGTGGCCTGCGTGATCTTCGACGAGTTTCACGAGCGCGGCGCCGAGGCCGATCTGGGCCTGGCCCTGGTGCGTCAGGCCCGCAGCCTCCTGCGCCCGGACCTGCGCGTGCTGGTGATGTCGGCCACCCTCGATCTGGAACCCCTGGCCGGATCCCTCGACGGTGCCGCGGTGATCACCAGCGAGGGCCGCAGCCACCCGGTGGCCGTGAGCCACCAGCCGCCCCGGCCGGATGAATCGCTGCCCCGGCAGGTGGTGCGGGCCCTGGAAAGCCACTGGCTGGAGGCCGACGGTCCCCCCTCCACGGTGGCCCTGGTCTTCCTGCCGGGCCAGCGCGAGATCCGGGCCACCCAGCGAGCCATCGCCGAAAGGGACTGGGCCGCCGGGCTGCCGGTCTGTCCGCTGCACGGTCAGCTCCCCCTGACGGCCCAGGTCGAAGCCATCGGCCCTGGCCAGGGGGGCGGCGCCCGGGTGGTGCTCGCCACCTCCATCGCCGAGAGCTCACTCACGATCGAGGGGGTGGAACTGGTGGTGGACAGTGGCCTCTCGCGCCGCAGCCGCTTCGATCCCGGCACCGGCATGGACGGCCTGGTGACCCTGCCGGCCAGCCTGGCCAGTGCGGAGCAGCGCCGGGGCCGGGCCGGCCGCCTGGGGCCGGGCCGCTGCGTGCGGCTGTGGTCGCCGGCGGAGTCCCAGCGCCGGCCCGCCTTCGACCCCCCGGAGCTGCTCGAAGTCGACCCCGTGCCGATGGCCCTGCAACTGGCGGCCTGGGGGGCTCCAGCCGGGGAGGGCCTGCCATGGATCACCCCGCCGCCCCGGGCCACGCTGCAGGAGGCCCTGGAGGTGCTCCGCAGGCTCGGGGCCCTTGAGGAGGGAGGCAACGTGAGCCGCCACGGCCGGGCGCTGGCGGGTCTGGGCCTGCACCCGCGCCTGGGCCACATGCTGCTGCAGGCCTCGCCCCGGGGCTGGCTGCCCATCGCCGCAGGCCTGGCCGTTCTGCTGAGCGAACGGGATCCGCTCGATCGCCAGGAGGCCGGCTCCGATCTGATGGCCCGGCTCGACTGGCTCCGCGCCAGCGACCGACGCGACGAACACCGGCGTCGCCCGCTGCAGCTGCTGCAGGCCCAGCTGCTGCGCCAGGTGCGTGCCGCCCTCCGCGACGCCGCCCTCGGCGACACCGCCGCAGGGACGCCCGCCCCGGCGGAACCGGGCCCCGAGGACACGATCGCCGCCCGGCTGCTGGCCTGGGCCTTCCCGGAGCGGATCGCCCTCTCCCGGGGCCAGGGCGACGGCCGCTTCCTGCTGCGCAGCGGTCGCGGGGCCCGCCTCCATCCCACCGATCCGTTGGCGGGTGCCGCGGCCCTGGCCGTGGCCACCGTGGACGGGGAGGGCAGCGAGGCCCGCATCCTCCTGGCCACCGCCTTGCCCGACGCCGTGCGGGAGGAGCTGGCGGCCGCCGAGGCGCGGATCCACTGCGAAGCCCGCTGGGACGAGGCGAGCGAACGGGTGCGCTGCGAGCGGTTGCTGCGGCTGGATGCCCTGGTGCTGGAGCGCACCCCCTGGCCCGACGCCGAACCGGAGGCGGTGCGCGCCGCCCTGGGGGAGGGGCTGCGGCTGATGGGGCTGGAGGCCCTGCCCTGGACGCCCCGCAGCCGGCAGCTGCAGCGCCGCCTGGCCCTTGCGCACCGCCATCTGGGTGCTCCCTGGCCCGACCGCTCGCTGGAGACGCTGACCGCCGATCCCGAGGTCTGGCTCGGCCCCCAGCTCGACGGCCTGCTCAGCCGGCAGGATCTCCAACGGCTCGATCTGGTGGAGGCCCTCTGGCAAGGGGTCCCCTGGGACCAGCGGCAGCGTCTGGATGCCTGGCTGCCCGAGGAGCTGCCCATTCCCTCCGGGCGGCGGGCGCGCATCGAGTACGGCGAGGAGGAAGGGGTGCTGGCGGTCAAGCTGCAGGAACTGTTCGGCTGCCCGGCCCTGCCGCCCCTGCTGGAGGGCCGGGTTCCCCTCACCGTGCACCTGCTCACCCCGGCGGGCCGGCCGGCGGCGATCACCCGCGATCTGGCGGGCTTCTGGACCACGGGCTATGCCGAGGTGCGGCGGGAGCTGCGGGGCCGCTACCCCCGCCATCCCTGGCCGGAGGATCCCCGCACCGCGGTGGCCACGGCCCTCACCCAGGCGGGCCTGCGCCGCTCCGCCGGGGGCCAACAACCCTGAGGGTGTGGCCGGCTGGGGCATGGCCCCACCCCGGCTCAGTCGGCCAGATCGCCGAGCAGGGAGCCGAAGCCGAAGTGCCGCAGGCCTTCCACGATGCCTTCGCAGCCTTCCCCCCGGGCCCGGTACACCCTCGGCAGCCTGGGCAGGGCCGCCACCAGGCCGGCTTCGGCGTTGCCGACCATCACCCCTTGCAAGCCCGTCTCGAACATCGCCAGGTCGTTGAGGGTGTCGCCGGCGGTGACCACCCGCTCGGCCTCCACCTCGAGCCACTCCAGCAGGGCCAGCAGGGTGGAGCCCTTGTTCACCCCGGCCGGGAGGATGTCGAGGTACTTGTTGTCCGAGACCAGGCAGTCCACGCCATGGGCCTCGATCGCCGCCAGGCGACCCCGGTCGAGGGCCTCCGGATCGATGTAGTAGGCCAGCCGCCGATCGGCGGTGACGGGCTGGGGAGAGAGGCCGGGCAGGCCCGCCAGCAGCGGCAGCAGCACCTCGGGGCGCCCCTGCCAGGCGGCCTCGATCGGCTCCACCGCCAGGGGCACCAGGTCCAGGCTGGCCCCGCAGGCCACCGAACACCCGACGTCGCCGATCACCAGATGGGGGGGGTGGAGACCGAGGCGGTCCTCCTCCTGCAGCAGGCGGGCCACCGAGCGCAGATCCCGCCCGGTGCAGAAGATGTGCAGCACCCGCTCACGCTGCTCCACGAGCCAGGCATAGAGCCGGCGCCGCCAGGCGCTGCTGCCGCCCAGCAGGGTGCCATCCAGATCGGTCACCAGCACCAGCTCCGGCTGGTGAGGCAACCGCGCCTGGAGCTGGTTCTGCAGGAGGGCGCGGCGGGCTCGAGCGGACTGGGTCACGGGCTGCCCTGCCCCAGGGGGCCGGTGGTGCGTCGGAGCCGGATTCTGGCCCGCTGGAGACCGGATGGGTCGGAGGTGCCCCCGTAGGCTGAAGCTCCTTCTCCGGTGCCCCGTCCTCCGTGCCCGCTGACCACCCCCAGCATGCCCCTGCACGGCTGTTCCCGGACAACCGGCGGGACGGAGCCCGGCTGCTGAGCATGGGCCTGGTGATCACCGGCGCGGCCCTCGTGCGCTTCGACCATCCCGCCGGACGGGCCATCGCCCTGATCTTCGGTTTGCTGTCGCTGGTCGGCTGGGGCTGCTACCGGCGCCTGAGCCACTGAGCGTGGTTTCCCCCCGCGAGAACGATGGCGCCCTTCCCCGCTTCAGCGTCGCCGAACTGAACGGGGCGATCGCCAACCTGCTGGATCGGGGCTTCGCGCCACGGTTCCTGCTCGAGGCCACCGTCAGCAGGCCCCAGCTCAAGAAGGGGCACCTCTGGCTCACCCTCACCGATGGGGAAGCCTCGATCCAGGCGGTGGTCTGGGCGTCCCAGCTCCAGCGGCTGCGCTTCATCCCCGAGGAAGGGGATGGGGTGGTGGTGGTGGGCCGGCTCAACCTGTGGGTGGCGCGCGCCAGCCTGAGTGTGCAGGTGCTGGACATCCGGCCCAGCCTCGGTGCCGTGCTGCGCCAGTTCGAACGGGTACGCACCCTTCTGGAGCCCGAGGGTCTGTTCGCGCCTGAGCGCAAGCGACCCCTGCCCCCGTTCCCGAGCCGCATCGCCCTGCTCACGGGAGCGCCCAGTTCCGCCCTGGCCGACATGCTGCGCACCGCACGGGAGCGCTGGCCAGCGACGAGGCTGCTGGTGGTTCCGATCCCGGTCCAGGGCTCCGTGGAGGAGCGGATCGTGCAGGCGATCGAACGGATCGGCAGCCGGGCCGCCAGCCTGGGGCTTGACGCCCTGGTGCTGGCCCGCGGCGGTGGCAGCCGTGAAGACCTGGCGGTGTTCGACGGGGAGCGGCTGGCCCGCAGCCTGGCGGCCTGTCCGGTGCCCGTGGTCTGTGGGCTGGGCCATGAAGACGACACCACCATCGCCGATCTGGTGGCGGACTACCGCGCCGCCACCCCCACCGCCGCGGTGGTGGCCCTGCTGCCGGACCGTGAGGCCACCCTCTCCGCCCTGCGCCAGGGGCGATGGCACCTGCGCCAGCGGCTGCAGCTGCGCCTGGAGGCGGAACGCCGCCGGCTCGTGGAGGGTCGGCGTCAGCTGCAGCAGTGGCATCCCCTGCGGCTGCTGCAGCAGCGGCGGGACTGGCTGAGCCAGCAGCGCCGCCTGCTCGAAGCCCTGTCACCGACGCACGTGCTGGCGAGGGGTTTCGCGCTGCTCCGCGATGGCAAGGGGCAGATCGTCCGTGGGGTGGGCAGCCTCGGCCCGGATGACACCATCCGCGTGGACCTGATCGACGGCACGGTGGATGCCCGGGTGACGGCCATTCATCCCACATCCGCCCCCCCTGTCGCTCCGCCCTGATCGCGTCCCGCTCCTTCCCCGTCTCGCCGCCACTGCCCTCGCCACCGCGCCACCGCCAGGATGCCCCGCTCCCCCCGCCAACCCAAGGAAACCCCGGATTCGGCAGAGTCCGCTGCCAGCGCCGAGGAGCGGCTGGCGGCGACTCTCAGCTTCCGGCAGGCCCAGGCCGCCCTCGAGCTGTGCCTGGCCGAGCTTCAGGCCGGCGACCTCGACGTGGAGGCGATGGCCGGTCTTTACCGCCGTGCCCTGGCCTGTAGCGCACGCTGTGAGGCTCTGCTTCAGCAGGTGGAGCAGGAGGTGATGCAATGGGATGCCGAACGGCCCGACGACGCCCCCGAACCCTTCGTGTCATGACACCGCCCCCACCGGCTTCCGCCACGGCCTCCGGCCTCAACCGCTCCGCCTGGCTGCAGGTGCTCTACCTGACCCTCGCCGTCGCCGGAGCCCTGCTCACCTGGGACGCGAATCTGGAATTCATCCGCCAGAGCGGCGCAGCCTTCGATCTGGGGCAGTTCGTGCAACAGGCCAATGCCAACCCCGCCGCCCGCTCACTCTCGCGGGATCTGGCGGTGGGAGCCACGGCGGTCACGATCTGGATGGTGAGCGAAAGCCGGCGGCTCGGCATCCGCGGGCTGGCATGGGTGCTGCTGTCCTGCGTCACGATCGCCTTCGCCTGCGGGGCTCCTTTGTTCCTGTTCCTGAGGGAGCGGCGTCTCCAGGAACTGAGCCGTCAACCCGAAGGCTGATCCCGGGGGGGCACGGCATCAACGTCGACAGCCTCGACGTTGATGGTCACGTCGCGCGGGTCGATCACCCCGGAGGAGCCGAACCCATCCCCCCAGCCAGCGGCTTCGGAACCCTGCCCGGCCGCGAAAACCGTGCCGCAACCCGGGCAGACCGGCACACCAAGACTGGAAAGGCCGCACTCGGGGCAGGTTCGCAGGCGGCGCTTGAGCACCTGCCAGCCGATGAAGGCGGCGCCACCGGCCAGTACCGGAAGCAACAGGAGTGTGAGGGTGAGGCCGCCAAGAAGATCGATCAGCAACCGTCCGGCAGGGCCCGGGAGGAGAAGAAGAACGGCAGCCAGCAGAATCCAGACCCAAGGGAAGGAGCGGGTCATCAGCGTTGGAAACGGGGGTCGTTCTCGAACCAGCGCTCCAGAGCGGCCATCCCCTCGATGCCCGCCCAAGCCAGCAGAACGGCGAGGGCGGCCCAGGCCAGCACCACGGCGCCGGCCAGCAGCAAGGGAAGCAGCGTCAGCATGGCGATCCCCGCCAGCACCAGAGCGCCGACAGCGGTGCAGACGAACAGCACAGGGGCCGTGAACGGCCGAAAACGGACCAGGGGCAGGGGCTTTGTCACGGACGCATCGGATCGTCAGGAGTCCATCCTGACCGCCTCCAACGACGGCGTCCGCTGAAGGAGGGTGCGGATCGCCCCCCCGGCTGCTGAAGGGCAAGCACCACCGCCAGGCACTGGCCGTAATACAGGATCACCCCCACGAGCCAGACCCACAGAGTGAGGACCAGCACCCCGCCAACAACGCCGTAAGTCTGGAATCGAAGTCCCAGCAGGAAGAGGGTGCGACCGAGCAGCAGGTTCAGCAGGGTGATCGACACCCCCACGAGCAAGGCTCCCGGCAGCAGGGGGCGCCAGGGAATCCGGCGGGAAGGGAGCAGCCACAGAAAGATGAGCGTGGCGCCGATGCTGAGGGCCAGCGAAACCGAGAGATCCACCCCGACCGACACCGAACCGAACCAGCCCCACGGTTTGGGGAGATTCTCCAGTAACCATGCACGCAGGGCGTCGGATCCCATGAACCGGATCGTGCTCACGAACTGGTCGAGCAGGAACGCCAGGGCGATGAAGGCCAGGAGCACGATGGCCTTGAGACGCAGCAGCACGAAGCGGCGGACCAGCCGAGGCCAGGGCAGGGGCGACTGGCCCCAGGGCCGGTTCCACCAGAGGCGATCAGCTCCCCTCTGAAGGGTGAGATAGATGTTGCAGGCCGTGAGCATCAGCAACACCACCCCCAGGACGCCTGCCCCCACCCCCTGGTTGGTAAAGCGGCGAAGGGTGTCTTCGAACATCGGCATCGCGGCTTCCGGAAGCACCAGCGCCACCAACTGCGACAGCTGGGACAGAAGTTCACGATCGCGCCCGAGCACCCGCGACACCAGCGACAGGGCAATCAGCAGAGCGGGGAAGAACGACTGAAGGGTGTGGTAAGCGAAGGCGGCGCTCAGGTCGACACAATCGGCCTTCAGCCACAAGCGATAGGCCTGCCACCACGGCAACCAACGCGGAGCATCCGTGCTGGGGATGGCCATCAACCCACTGCCTGGCAAGGGAGTGTGGTGCTGCTCATGTCATCGTCGCTGCCCCAACCAGCAGTATCCCGAAAAAGCAGCCAACAAAAAAGCCACCCCAGCGGGTGGCTTCCT
>JANWUS010000069.1 GCA_024958715.1 Cyanobium sp. FGCU52
GTTGAGCTGGCTATAGTGAATTTGAATCTGCCGCGCAGCGGCTTAGTCCAACAACGGCATCACCCGCAGGCGGCATAGCCGCCTGCGGGTGATGCCGGGCGTTTGAGGATCGAGGGGAGGAAGCTGCCCGCGCGCAGTTTCGGGATCTGCAGTGCCAGATCCCCCACCTGGGTGGTCAGGGTGCCAGGCCGGTAGCCGTTGCGGTGGCCGAGCTGCTCCTCGGTGCGCTCGTGCCAGTCCGCACCGAGGAAGGCAGCGAGCTCCAGCTCGATCAGCTGCTGCAGGCCGTGGCGTGCCAGTTCAGGGATCAGCTCCCCGGCACTGCTGCCATCGAGTAGCGAGGCCAGCTCAGGTACGGCAGCATGGGTCTTGGGCATGGTCTGTCTGGTTGAGGTGGTTCTCAAACCAGGGAAACGGGCCTGCCCACCCCTTGCAACGTCAGCCGTGGAGCCGATCGCCTGAGGTGCGGACGCTCAGCCCGGCTACGCCGGGCTGAGGCCCTGGGGATTTACACCACTGCCGGGGACGCCAGCGTTCATCTTGAGAAGGGTTTTCAGGTCTTGGTTGCAGTGCCACGAAGCGAGAAGGATTCAGCTTTAATCGGAATTGCATTAAGCGAACCCTCGCTTGCAGATGATTGGCTCAATCCAGATTCCGGCGGCGGCGCGCACCGCAGGCCCTGTCACCTGGATCAGCTATGCCATCGCCCTGGTGGTCATCCTGCTGCTGGCACGCCGTGATCTGCGCGTCTCCACCGCCACCATGCTCACCACCGAGACAATTTCAGTGCTGATCGTGCTGGGCCTTTGCCTGGTGCTGCTGCGCCATGGGGGTCCCCAGGCCGATCTGGCGGCGGTCGATCCGATCGGGGACCAGGCCCTGCAGGTGCGCTCCGGCCTGATGGTGGCTGTGCTCAGCTTCATCGGCTTCGAGAGTGCCGCCACCCTCGGCTCGCAGGTCGGAAGGTGGGCCGGGTGACCGTGACCAAGCAGGACTTTCCTGGAGAATGCAGCTGAGCCCGCCTACTCCAGAAGCAAGGCCCATCCGCTTCGGCAGTGATCGTGCCGCCGAACCGGCCACTGCCGAGCAGCGGGAGTGGCTGATCACCAACGGGCTCGGCAGCTACGGCTGCGGCACCGTGGCCGGCACGCCCACCCGCAGTTACCACGGCCTGCTGGTGGCGGCCCTGGGTGCCCCGGCCGATCCCTGCACCCGCACCCTGCTGGTGGCCGGCCTGGAGGAGGCACCGCTTGATCCCCGCGCCATCGTGTCGTTCGCCCTGGAGGGCAGCGTGCCCACCTGGCGCTTCGCCCTCGGCGACGCCCTGGTGGAGAAGCGGCTCTGGATGCGCCCCGGCGCCCACACCACCACCGTGCACTACCGCCTGCTGCAGGGCAGCCGGCCGCTGCGGCTGGAGATCGGCGTGCTGGTGAATGCCCGCAGCCACCACGGCGACAGCCTCGATCCAACCGGCAGCCACCACCCGCCGATCGGTCTGCGGGCCGTTCCTCGCGGCGTGCAGCTCATCCCCGAGCTGGCCGGTGTGCCCCCCTTCCAGGTGCTCAGCGACCGGGGCGACACCGAGCTGGCCGCAACGGATGGCTGGCTCTGCGGCATTCCCCTCGCCGCCGAAGCCGAGCGGGGCCTGGCCAGCACCACCGACCAGCTGCGCGCCTGCCGGATCACCGTGGAGCTGAGCGTCGCTGCGCCCACCTTCACCCTGGTGGCCAGCACCGAGGCCGATCCGCCGCTCGACGGCGAGCGCAGCCTGCGGGAGCGCCGCAGCCACGACACGGCCCTGCTGGCGCAGTGGCAGGAGGCCCAGCCGCAGCTGGCGGCCGCCGCCCCCGGCTGGGTGCGCCAGCTGGTGCTGGCCGCCGACCAGTTCGTGGCGGCCCGCGGCACCGGCCACACCCTGCTGGCGGGCTATCCCTGGTTCGGGGACTGGGGGCGCGACACGATGATCAGCCTCAGCGGCCTCACCCTGGTCACCGGCCGCTCCGCCATCGCCGCCCAGATCCTGCGCACCTATGCCCGCCACCTCAGCGGCGGCATGCTGCCCAACCGCTTTCCCGAAGGCGGCGAGCCCCTGGGCGAGCACGACTACAACACCGTCGACGCCACCCTCTGGTTCTACGAGGCGCTGCGCCGCCACCACGAGGCCACCGGCGATCCGGCCCTGATCCGCGAGCTGTTCCCAAAGCTGCGGCAGATCCTGGAGGCCCATGTCCAGGGCACGCGCCATGGCATCCGCCGCGATCCGGCCGATGGTCTTCTGCGCGCCGGCGCCGAGGGGCTGCAGCTCACCTGGATGGACGCGAAGGTGAACGGCGAGGTGATCACCCCCCGCAGCGGCAAGCCGGTGGAGGTGAACGTGCTCTGGTTCTGCGCCCTGCGCGCCATGGCGTCCTTCGCGCCACTGTGTGGGGAATCCGGCGAGGCCTACGCGGAACTGGCCGAGCAGGCGCGGCAGGGCTTCCAGCACTTCTGGAACCCGCAGGCCGGCTGCTGCTTCGATGGTCTTGATGGGCCCGGCGGCGGCCCCGATGCCTCGCTGCGCCCCAACCAGTTGCTGGCGGTGGCGCTCACCGATCAGCTGCTCAGCCGCGAGCAGGCCCGACAGGTGCTGGAGGTGTGCGGGCAGCGGCTGCTCACACCCATGGGGCTGCGCAGCCTCGATCCCGCCGATCCGCGTTATGTGGGCCGCTACGGCGGCGGACCGCTGGAGCGGGACCGGGCCTACCACCAGGGCACGGTGTGGGCCTGGTGGCTGGGGCCCTGGGCCGTGGCCCACGCCCGCTTGCACGGCTCGCCGGTGCACGCCCTGCAGTGGCTGGAGGCGATCGGCGATCACCTGGCCGCTGCGGGGCTGGGCAGCGTCAGCGAGATCTTCGACGGCGATCCGCCCCACCACCCCCGCGGCTGCATCGCCCAGGCCTGGTCGGTGGCGGAGGTGCTGCGGGCCTGGACGGAGCTCACGGCGGACGCCGCCAGAGGGCCTGGCTAGCAAGAAGCTGCATCCCCCACCACCATGACCACCCCAGCAGCGGCGCCGGCCCCCCCGAGCGATCCGGGCGGAGAGCAGGCGGTAGAGACCGTGGCGCGGCTGTGGACCGGCCGTTTCGATAACGCGCGCCAGGTGCAGGCCTCCCTGGCCCGAGGGGGCCCCGCGATGCCCGAACTCACCCGCGAACACCGCTCGCTGGAGGTGCTGCGCCTGGAGGCACCCCAGCTGGGCCCGGTGGTGCTCTACCTGCAGGAGTGCCGGGCCTCGGTGCCGCTGCGCGCCCATCGGCAGCGGGTGCTGCGGCTGCGGCTCGATGAAGGAGGGGAAGGGGTGGTGGCCGAGCAGCTGTTCTTCCGCGACGGTCCCACCTACGACCGGCCCCTGCTGGCTGTCGACCAGGTGGCCGGCCTGGGGGAGGAGGCGTTCAGCCGCTATCCCGGCTGCGATCTGCTGATCCACTTCGAACCCGAGCACAACCGCTGGCGGGGGGCGATGCGGCCGGGGGCCTGCCGCTACCGCCATCCGGTAGACGGCGAGGTGTGCGCCGAGTTCGCCATGCTGCTGAGCGAGGGCCAGCACTGGTACCGCGATCGCAGCCTGCGCCTGAGCGACGGCAGCATCCGCGGCGAAGTCGACGGCTTCAGCTGGCTGCTGTTCGACCGCCATACCTCCGACGACACGTCGGCCCTTCCTGTCCTGGCCCTCCCCGCCCTGGCGCAGCAGATGGGGGTCTGGGAGGGCATCTTCCGCCGCTACGACGCGGAGGGCGTTCTGCAGGAGTCCGTTGCCAGCACTGTGGTGCAGCGGCTGCAAGAAAAGGATGGCCGCTGGCTGTACACCCAGACCTCGCTGTTCCCCGAGGCGACCCGGGGCCCACGCCGGATCGAGGCCACCGGCGAGATCATCGGGGAGCGTCTGCACTTCCAGTCGGAACGGCTGCGCGGCTGGGCGATGGAGGTGCCGGATGCACCGGGCACCACGGTGCTCGTGCTCGAAAGCCTGGATGGCTCCGGCCTGCAGATGCAGGAGGTCAGCCAGCTGGTGGACGGCGGACGTCGCCGCCTGCGGACCACCCAGATCCTTCGGGAGGGGCAGCTCGTGGGCCGCACCCACATCGAGGAACGCCGAACCGATGACGACCCGCGGACCTGGTCGGCTCCCTGATCAGGCGGTGGGCGTGGCTGAGACCTGCTCCAGCGGCAAGCCCTGCCCCTTCCAGGCCCGCAGACCCCCGCGCAGGTTGGCCACCTGGGTGCGCCCGCGCTTCAGCAACTGCTGCGTGGCCAGCGCCGAACGGCTGCCGGAGTGGCAGATCACCACCGTGGGGCGATCCGTGGGGATCTCAGCCGCCCGGTTCTCCAGGTCGGGCAGAGGAATCAGCAGGCTGCCGGGGATGCGCCCGTCAGGGCCCAGCACTTCCGCTTCCGAACGCACATCCAGCAGCGTCAGGGCGTCGCGGTGGTCCGCCACCCAGTCCACCGTCAGCTCCGGCAGGCCGGCGTAGCTGCGCTCGATCGGGGCCCAGTCGTCCGCCTCCGTTTCCCCGCGGTCATCGGGCCTGCCGGAGCGCAGGTTGGCCGGCAGGGCCACGGCGATCCGGTGCGGGTGGGGGAGGTGCAGGTTGTCCATGGAGCCCACGAAGTCGCGCTCATCGGCCTCGCCGCCGAGCCGGGCGTTGTAGGCCTTCTCCTCGGCCACCGAACTCACGGTTCGGCCCAGGTAGTCGTGGGCCGGGTAGAGCAGGCAGTGATCGGGCAGGGAGAGGATCTGCTCGGTGATCGAGTGATACAGGGTGGAGGCGTTCCCCTGCTGGAAGTCGCAGCGGCCGCAGCCGCGCACCAGCAGGGCATCGCCGGTGAAGGCCAGCGAGCGGTCGTCCAGCACATAGGTGAGGCAGCCATCGGTATGCCCAGGGGTGCTGCGCACCTCCAGATGGCGTTGGCCGAAGGCCACCCGATCGCCATGGTGCAGGGGCAGCGTCACGTTGTCGGCTCCGGCGTCGGCGGCCACGGCGATGGCGCAGCCGGTGGCCCTGTGCATCAGCCAGCTGCCGGTGACATGGTCGGCGTGGACGTGGGTGTCGAGGCAGGCGATCAGCTCGATCCCCAGCTCGCGGATCAGCGAAAGATCACGGGGGTGCTGCTCGTACACCGGATCGATCAGCACCCCCTGCCTGGAGGCCACATCGGCGAGCAGATAGGTGAAGGTGCCGGTCTCGCCGTCGAACAGCTGGCGAAGCAGAAGGCGGCCGCCGCCGGCAGCGGCCGCCAGGGGAAAGGGAGCGGAGGGAGCCATCGGAGGGTTGTGCGAAAAAGCTGCTGTTCTGATCAGGCCCACACCAGGTGGGTGGGCCATGGGACTCCAGTGGGTTCGCCGGCCGCCTGCTCGTAGGTCTGGCGGGCCTTGGGCAGGTTTTCCAGTTCGCCGCAGACGGGGCTGCGGAGCCACTGCTTGCGACCCTGGCGGCGATGGGAAACGCGAGAGCCGAGGCGCCCTCCGCCCAGGTCACCAGTATGGCCATGGCCTGCTTCACTTCCTGCACGCTCCCGCGGAAGGCGGCAGCGATCTCGCCGGCGATCAGCCACAGTTCGCCCGTGCTCCAGATCGCCTCGGGCGCCGCCTCGTACCAGCGCAGGCCGATGAGGCAGTGGCTAGGGGGTGGGCTGTTCCACAAGGAACTGCGGACAGCGATGAAGGGTAAGGAGCTGTCAATGAATCTGAGGCCATGGCCCGGATGGGGGAGTCGTCCGTTCGGCAACAGGCCCAAGGGCGCTGATGATGAGGCACCCTTCTTCAAAGGGATCAGCCGGGGGCCTTCATGGAATGGTGTACGCCAGAGCCCTAGGAGCCTGTCGCACATACCCCCCATAACCACCTTCTCCACAGACGCCCG
>JANWUS010000070.1 GCA_024958715.1 Cyanobium sp. FGCU52
TTCAGCAGGGGGGAAGTTCGCGGTGTGCCGTCCCGTCCCCTGAATGGGTACAAAACTCCAGTACCTTTTGTCAAGATCTTTCTTGACTGCGCGGCTGAATCCCGTGCCTACGGGATCAATAAAGACTAGGTCTGTGACATCAAGCCAGGTGTTTTCATTTGGTTCCAACTCATATGGAGGTGGTGGCATCCAGCCCTGATCTTCCATTCGAACGCGGCTTGGTCCGGCAGCGCCCATGTGAAGCCACACTGACGATGAGCCAGGGCCACCATTGAACACAAAGGTTAGGGGGCGAACCAAACAACTATCAGTTCTATCGGCTTCGTAAGCAACGAAGAAAACTTCCGCCTCCGTCTCGTCAAACTCATCCTTCAAGGCGATCGACCCTGCACGTGCCGTGTATTTAAGGGTGCAATCCTGTAATGCGAGTTCGTGGTGCGTCTCAACAGGCTCTAGCCCCAAAAGCTTCCGCTTCTTATCATTATCATTGCCTTCATTCTTGTGCTCAGCTTCGTCATTCTTTTCAGTCATTGTGCGCTCTCCAAAGTTGAGTAATTTTATCAGCCTAATCAGGGGCAGAGAAGGTGTGGGGTCATTTCTGGTAACACGCAGACCAGCCAATCATAGCCTCACGCATCCATACCTGGCCACCAATAGATACCCGTCTGATTCAGCCCCGTCGCCACTTTGCTGAGAGTCATTACCCAACAAAGAGAAGCCGTTTGGCATGACTGGCATGCAAGAACGTCATGCCTTGGCTGTGTCTGTCAATCGCTGGCTCGTTATCGCCATGGCCCGCGACAGTCATCCTTGGCTATCTTGCGTGGACCCAGATAACTAATCCAGCCCTTATGGGTCCTTCTCAAGCAGTAATCTTTGGCCATGAGAAGCCACATGAAACGCAAACGCCACGCCCCTGAACAGATCATCCGCAAGCTGCGCACCGCTGAACAGATCCTCAAACAGGGCCAGTCCGTTGCTGACGCCTGCAGTTCCCTGGAGGTGTCTGCACCCACCTACCACCGCTGGCAGCAGCTCTACGGCGGCTTGAAAGCCACCGCGGCCAAGAGATCTAGGAACTGGGCCTGGAGAATGCCGGGTAATGCGAGTCACTGTACGCAAAAGCATATTAGGGTGGCAAAAGCCATGGAAGATTAAGTCTGCTGAAGTCGCGTCACCAGCGGACTCATTCATCGAGGGGGCACCTGACTCGATGTCTGCAGGTGGCGACTTACAACTTCTGCTTTGCCAATGGTTTTCCTAGTCTGAGTTCTTGACTCGACATCCTCAGCGCCATCCCCCTGTGAATCCAATGCTTAAAGGCGAGTTAATTTGATCAGGATCCTCTCTCAAGCGACACCACTCTCTGACTACATGCCATGGTAATCTCCATCCATCTCAGTAGCGGGACCCCCAGCTTTTCTGGCACTTTTTTTGACTCTACCCCCAAACTGAGTAACTTCTGCCCCCTGGCATGCAGCTCCCTCCAGCTTGCCGGCACCTTGATCAGAAACCCCTTGTCTCTGAGGTAGTGATACACCTCCCCATTGGCATAGGTACGTGCATAGGGCCGAAATGATCCCCGCTCTGGTGAGTAGCGACGTGCAGCCTGGATGATGCCGAGCATAGCGATCTGCTCCAGGTCTTCTTTCGGATGGCCGGTGCGGCGGGAGATGTTGCCGGCCACGGTCTTGGCGATGTCGCGGTGCTGCAGCGCCAGTGCATTGGCTGCGGCGTGGGGATTGATCGGCCGGTGCCGCCGAGGCTTTGCAGAGAACGCGATTACCATCTGAACGGCTTCGCTCTGGTGCGCGGGTCGCGGCTTCGGTCGATGACCGTTCCGCACCCGCTGAGAACTGCTGGGCCGCGGCAGAAAGGTCGCCACCACCGGCGGCCGCAGCGGCAGATCGAGTTGGCCGGCTGCACCACCGCAGGCGGGCGTACGCAGGGGTCGGGCGATGGCGTCGGTCATGGCTCAGCGGCTGAACACCATCGGTACCGGCGAGCTGCCATACCCCCGGCCGCGCCAGAACTGCGCCTCTATCCAGAGCACCCCCTGGCAGAAGGCATCCACCTGGTCGTCCACCCCGCCTCTGGGTGAGAAAGCCAGCAGCTCCTCAATCAGCGAGTCGGCGTTGCGGGCAAAGCGCACCTGGCCCGCCTCCACCAACGGTGCAACGGCATGGGCCCTTGATGCCTTGCTGCCCTTGGGCGGGATGGCGATCAGCCCCGGCACCTGCCGTTTGAGCAGCTGGCAGACCGCCGGACCGTTGGCAGCGTCCTCGATCAGCACGGCATTGGGGCGCAGGCCCTGACGCTCAAGAGACCCGACCGAGGCCAGCAGGAACTTGATCACCCCCGGCAGGTCCAGCCGCTGCCGGTGGGCCCAGAGCGTCTCGATCTGCAGCTCCGCCCACGGGTCCGGGGCGCCAGCAGGGGGGTGAGTGGCATTCACACCCGTGGGCGAACCTTGAGTCACGGCGGCATTGGCCGCCAGCGCCAGACCCTGCCGCCGGGCTTCGGCCGCAGGATGCCGCTTCGGCTCCAGCAGGCCCAGCAGGGAAAAGCCGCAGGCATCGTTCTCCTTGCCGTCCTTGAAGCTCAGGTCGCAGCTCAACACCAACGGCGCGTAGCGACGGGGCTGGCCGGGGGCGATCGGCAGCGGCGGCTGGATCCAGTCCTTCCGGAACAACAGACCCTCCGCCGGGCTGGGCCGCTGCTGGTAGAGGGCGTTCCACCAGTAGGAGCCCAGGCGGGTGCGGATGCGCTGCAGCACTGCCAGCGGCACCCGCTCAGGGCACAGCGGTTCGCCGGGCTGGCGCCAGTCCGCGACTTTCTTGCAGGTATGCGGAATCTGCATAGAAATCGCCTCCGGCTCGGCGATCGCCGGCAGGTTGAGCACAGTCCAGTGCTCGGGGTTCTCCTCGGCCTCCTGCTCGAGTAGCCAGGCGGTCATGTCGTGGTGGTCCCAGCGGGTCTGCACCACCACCTGCGCCGCCGGCAGCAGAGCGCCTTTTGCCGTGAGTCCGGGTTCAGCGCGGGTGAACCAGACGCTCTTGAGCCAGTCGATCAGCCGCTCGCGCTGCAGGGCGCTCTTTGCATCCTCCGGGCCTTTGTAGGGGTCATCGATGATCCCGAGGTTGTAGCCCTTGCCGGTGAACGGGCCGCGCACGCCAGCCGCAATGCAGCCGCCCCGCTGGGGGGTGAGCCAGTTGCCCACCGCCGCGGAATCTTTGGAGAGGGCATGGCCGGTGATCCGGTAGTAGTGACGGGCCTCCCTGGAGTGGGCGTAGGCCAGCTCACCGGAGTAGGAGGCGATGGCGCAGAACAGCTCCGGGTGCCGGCTCACCCAGTAGGCCGGAAACAGCCGCGACACCAGCTGCGATTTCCCGTGACGCGGTGGGCAGCAAACGATCAGGCGCGTGAGCTGGCCATCGGCCACCTGCTGGAGCAGATCGATCAAAAGCTCCGACAGCCGGTGGAACTGGAACGAGGGGAATGCGCTGCTGATGAAGTCGCGGAACAGCAGGCCTTGGCGGGTCGTTGTCGCCCGGTCGGGATCGGGAACACCGAGCAGGCCCCAGTCGGCCCAGAGGTCGGTGGCGGGATCCAGCAGCAGGCCGCCGTCGCGGCCAGACGGTGCCGCGGGCGGCAGGGTGGAGGCAATACGGCCCATCAGGTCTTCGCCTCGGGGGGCTTGATCGGTGCCCGCAGCAGGCCGCCGATCTCGGCGATCACCCGGAAGGCGCCCACCGCCGCCGAAAACTGCTCGGCATCCATGGCGCGACGGGCACAGTCATTCAGCGCAAAGATCTGCTCGGCCTGGTGCCGGCGCCGGTCGGAGATCAACTCCTCCACCATGCGCATCCGCGCCAGGTCGAGATAGCGATTGATCGTCTTGACATTGCTCACCCCCCAGCTTTCGCCCGCTTTTGCCCTGATCTCCAGCAGCGGCAGCCGCTGGGCGATCCACAGCTGGGCCTCAGCAATCCGTCGCTCGACTTCTCCAGCGGTGGCCCTGGGCGTCTGGACGTGGTGGGGAGCGCGCCGCGGTGGGTTGGTCTGGCTGATCGGCCGGCTGGGGTCCACCGCCACCGGCTCCCAGAGCGCATCCCCGTCGGCGTCCTGCTGATCGGGTGCGGAGCGCAGCTCCTCCACCGGATCGGCAGCGGCCTGGTGGTGGGCGCGAGGGGGCATCGGCTCAGAACGGCTGGTCCTGGGCCTTCGGGGGGCGGATGGTCCAGAAGGGCTTGCCACGCTTCTCCGTCGCGCTGCCCTGCTGGATGGCGCTCTCCTTGGCGGCCTTGAGCTGCTGCTCGATCTGCTGCACCGTTGCCGGGAACTCGTAGCTCAGCCGGCCAAGGCTGTGGGAGAAGGCCCAGTCGTTGTGGGAGAAGGAGGGATCCAGCTGGCCGGCGGCCATCGCCTCGCTGAGGGCTTCCAGCAGCGGCTCGAGTTGCTGCTCCAGCTGCTTCTGCTGAGCCTTGATCGCGGTGACCGCATCCAGCAGGGCATCGATGGTGCCCACCGAATCTGGCGCTGCTGACGACGCCAAGGCAGCTTCAACAGGGGCAGCAGGCATCACCAGGAACAGAGCAGCAACAGGCCAGCAGGCCAGAGCCCGCCAGGGCTTCACTGTATGGGCTCTGTCCTGAGAGTCGCAATCGCAGCGGCTGTTAATTCCTAATCAGGCTCCCCCCTTGCTCAGAAGGGCCTGTGAGCAAGGCAGTACCGGCTCCAGGCGGCGGCCCAGGCCGCCAGGCACTGCTCGCGGCTGTAGAAGGTGCTGCAGGAGGCCTCGCCGGGCTTGCTCCAGATCGTCTGGCCCAGCTCGTAGTGGTTCCCCTGGGCGGCCTCCAGCACCATGTAGCCGCCCAGCTGCGCAGCCGTGGAATAGGGCCGGCCGTGGGCCGAGAGGGTCTTGAGGTCGTACAGCACCCGCACCTCCCTTCCCCGCCGCTCGCTCAGAGCTGGTGAGACATACGCCCCATCGAAGGCGCCAGCGACATTGCGGACCAGGCAGCAAGTGAGCCGCTCGCTGGCGATCACCTGCACCTCGTCCCAGAGCGGCAGCTGCAGCAGCGGCAGGATCCAGTCCCGGTACGGGTGATGGCCCGGCAGGGTCTCGGCTTCCAGCAGGGCCTCGGCTGCGCTCTTGCCCACCAGGAAGCGGGCCTGGCTGTAGCGCTCCAGGGCCGCGTGCACCGTGGTGCCGCGGGGCTCCCAGATCGGACGCTTGGCCTCGATCGAGCGTTTGGCCGTGTCGCTCAACCCATGGGCCAGCACGCCGGTGATCGACACCGGAAACAGGTGATCCCCCAGCCAGTACCGGTGCGCTGCCTCATCTCGCCAGAGGCCGGGGATGGGATCCAGCCAGGTCGCCGTCAGCATGGCCGTTTCCCTTGCAACGGGCCGTGACAGCAGGCGTCACAGCCGAAATCCCGCTCCAGAGCAGGGGTTGAGCAGACCCCGTGACGTTGTAACCCTCTTTCTATACATAGAAGCACTTGATTAGGTAGCAAGCTCCGCGTCCCTCAGGAGGCGCTCTGGCCTCGCAG
>JANWUS010000071.1 GCA_024958715.1 Cyanobium sp. FGCU52
TTCGGCTGGAGCAGCTTGTGCGGCTGATCGCCCAGCAGGTGGGGGTGCCCCATGAAGCGATCGAGCGGCTGCTGCCGCCGGCTGCTCCAGAGCCCTGAGAGAGCAGACAACCCGCGATAGGCATCGTAGATTCGCTATTCGCGAATGCCGAATAGCCTCTGCGACCGTGGCCCGTTCACCCTCCAATCCCCAGCTCGTGCTGCGCCCGCAGGACCTGGTGGTGCTGCTGCGCCTGGCCTTGGACCCAGGCCCTGCCCCCACCTATGCGGCCCTCGGCGCTGAGCTGGGGATGACAGCCTCGGAGGCCCATGCGGCGGTGGAACGTGCCGTCGCCGCCAAGCTGGCGATCAAGGATGGCGCCGGCAAGCCCGCGGTGGTTCGCGCTGCCTTGAAAGCTTTCGTGCAGCACGGCGCTCGCTACTGCTTTCCGGCGACGCAGGGCGGGCTCAGTCGCGGTGTTCCCACCGGCTACGCCGCCTCCCCCCTCAATGAGCAGATCCGGCCGGGCAGCGACCCGCCACCGGTGTGGCCGTGGAAGAAGGGAACAGCCCGCGGTATCGCCTTCCACCCGCTCTATCCCAGTGTTCCCGAGGCTGCGGAGCGCAATCCGGCCCTGGGGGAACTGCTGGCCCTGTTCGACGCAGTGCGCGGCGGCAGCGCCCGTGAACAGGCCTTGGCACTGGCCCTGCTGGAGGAGCGGCTGCAGCCATGAACCCCAACGACCCCAATGTCTCCCTGCTGGAGCGGGCCGCTGCGCAGTTGGGCGAGGCGCTGCTCGAGCAACTGGTGTTTGTCGGCGGGGCCGTGGCTGGTGTGTTGATCACGGATCCGGCGATGCCGGAGATCCGACCCACCCAGGATGTGGATGTGATCTGCCGCGTGATCGCCAGGAGCGATTACCACCAGCTGGGGAGTCAACTGCGGCAGCGGGGCTTCCAGGAGGACAGCAGGCCAGGGGCACCCCTCTGCCGCTGGTGCGCAGAAGACCTCGTGCTCGATCTGATGCCAACCCAGGGCGAGATCCTGGGTTTCTCCAATCGCTGGTACCCCCTCGCCCTGGACACCGCCCAGCTTCAGGGGCTGCCAAGCGGTCGCTCGATTCGGATCGTCACCGCACCGGTGTTCCTGGCCACCAAGCTGGAGGCCTTCCGCGGCCGAGGCCAAGGCAATTTCCTCTTCTCTCACGATCTGGAGGATCTGATGGCCGTGGTCGACGGCCGGGCATCACTGCTGGAGGAATGCAGACTCAGCCCGCCTGAGCTGCGGCAGGGTCTTGCGGCTCAGTTCCAGGAACTGTTGAACACCACCGCCTTTCTGGAGGCCCTGCCTGCCTTCCTCCCACCGGATCAGGCCAGCCAGCAACGACTGCCGGACCTGCTGGAAACGCTGAGGGCCATCGCGGCTCTGGCCGAGCCCTGACGATTCAGCTCAGATCCTGAGGACTGATCCGCAGCTCGGCGTGGCCAGTGACTGGATCCAGCTCCCGGCGGAAGCGCCACTCCGGCAGCAGGCCGACCACCAGCTCGGCGGTGGTGCGCACCAGCGAGCCGGCGCAGAGGTGCCCGCCGATCACGGCGCCTTTGCGGTCGGCCACGGCGATGTGCAGATGGGCGCCATCGGGCGAGAGGGTGCCCGAGAGGCTGAGGATCTCCAGCTCGCCTGGCATCGCCGTGGCCTGCGTCGCACCGGCAAGACGCAGCTGGGCCACCGACAGGCTGCCGACGGCACTGATCACGCAGCCGGCCTGCTCCGGCTGCTTACCCATCCAGGCCTCCAACGCCAGGCGCAGGTCATCGCCCGGCTGCAGGCGCAACGGCACGACCTTCATCACTCAGGCCCCTCCACGAGTCCCTGCACCATCACCAGGGCATCGACATAGCCCAGTTGCCGGTGGCGAAATGCCCCAGGCAGGGTGCCGACCACCTGAAAGCCATTGCGCAGCCAGCAGCGGAGGCCGGCCGTGTTGGTGCTCACCACCAGGTTGAACTGCATCAGTCGAAACCCCAGTCGCCGCGCCGCCTGCAGGGAGTGCTGGCACAGCCGGCTGCCGATTCCCTGGTGCCGGCAGTGGTCGGCCACTACATAGCCCGCATTGGCGACGTGGGCGCCGAGGGCGAGGGAGTTGGGCCTCAGGTAGTAGGTGCCCACCAGCGCACCCGCGGCATCCACGGCCACCATCACCGCCTGGCTCTGCTCCACCCACGCCACTTGAGCTTCCGCCTCGGTGATGGCCGGGTCGTGGGGGAAGGTTTCACCGGCGCGGAACACCGGCTCCAGCAGCGCCCACAGCGCCGACCAGTCGGCCACCTCGTAGGGGCGGATCTGCAGGGGGGTGGTGTGCGTGGCCAGGGACAAGCAGCGGCCGGAGTCGATTGTCTCGTTCAACGGCCCTCAGGGGCCATACACCGCAGGCCCCCTGTGCTGGAAACCGTCGCTCAATCCTCTTCTGCAGCGCCAAGGGGGATGAGTTTGATCTGCTTGCGGCCCAGCTTGATCTCGAACTCATCGCCGGGTTCCAAGCCCAGCTGAGCGGTGTAGGCCTTGCCGACCAGCAGATTGCCGTTGAACTGAACCTTGGCCACATAACTCAGGCTGCGGCCTGCCTTACCACGTCCGCCACCAGCTCCGGTGCCCAGGCTCATGCCCTTGGCCTCCAGCAGCGCCTCATAGAAGGCCGTGAAGTTCAGGCGCTCCGTGCCGTCCTTCTTGGTGCTCACATAGCCGCAGCCCCGTACCAGATCAGACTTGGAGGCATCGCCCAGCTCCTTGACTTTGGCGAGCAGATCAGCACCGGTCAGCATGATGCGGGAGTTGGGTGGATCGACAGCCTCTTTTTGCCAGGCCTGCAGGCGTTGTCAACTGCCGTTGTTGAGATCCATGTCCGGTGAAAGCTGCCCCGGAGTGAGCCACTCCGCCAATTTGGTATAGCGCCTGCGGCCCAGGTGGTTCTTCACGGCCATGGCCAGGGCCTTCTTCTGGCCCACCAGCACCACCAGCTGCTTGCCGCGGGTGAGGCCCGTGTACACCAGGTTGCGCTGCAGCATCGCGTAGTGCTGGGTGAGCAGCGGGATCACTACCGCCGGGTATTCGCTGCCCTGGCTCTTGTGGATCGTGCAGGCGTAGGCCGGCACCAGGGTGTCCAGCTCGCCCCAGCTGTACACCACCGCCCGGCTGCCAGCGGCACCGGCCTCGCTGCTGGGGAACAGCACGCTCAGTTCGCTGTTGTCTGAGTCGATCGCATCGATCGTGCCCACATCGCCGTTGAACACCTCCTTCTCGTAGTCGTTGGCGATCTGCATCACCTTGTCGCCCGGCGCGAACCGCCAGCCAAAGCGCTCCACGTGCTCGGGCGGATCGGGGTTGAGCAGCTTCTGCAGCTCGATGTTCAGCGAGCGCGAGCCGCAGCCGCCGCGCGCCATCGGGCAGAGCACCTGCACCTGGGCGATCGGATCGAGGCCAAAGCGCGCCGGGATGCGCTCGCCCACCACCTTGAGGATCAGGGATACCGCCTGCTCGGGCGTCTCGGCCGGCAGGAAGTAGAAGTCGCTGCTTACGCCCTCGGCCGGGGCCCGCAGATCGGGGATGGTGCCGCCGTTGATGGCGTGGGCAGTGGTGATGATCCGGCTGGATGCCGCCTGGCGAAACACCTCGGTGAGCCGCGTCACCGGCAGCGCACCGCTGTTGATCGCATCGGCCAGCACCTGCCCTGGACCCACCGACGGCAGCTGGTCCACATCGCCCACCAGCAGCAGCGCCGCCTCCGGCGGGATCGCCGCCAGCAGCGAGGCCATCAGCGGTACATCCACCATCGAGGTCTCGTCCACCACCAGCAGGTCGCACTCCAGCGGCAACTCGGCGCCACGCCGGAAGCCGTAGCTGGCGGGGTCGAACTCCAGCAGCCGGTGGATGGTCTTGGCCTCCAGGCCGGTGGCCTCGGCCATGCGTTTGGCGGCGCGGCCGGTGGGGGCGCAGAGCTGGATGCGCAGCTTCTTGGCCGCCAGGATCTGCAGGATGGCGTTGATCAGGGTGGTCTTGCCCACCCCCGGCCCGCCGGTGATCACCAGCACCTTGCTGCTCAGAGCCTGCTGCACCGCTTCCTGCTGGCTGGCGGCCAGCTGCAGACCGAGGCGCTGCTCCACCAAACTGATCGCTTTGGTGGCGTCGATGGCGCCCCAGGGCGGTGCCCCCTGCGCCAGCTCCTGCAGCGATTCGGCCATCTGGCGCTCGGCCTTGTGCAGGTGGGCCAGGAAGATCGCCGGCTCGCCCGCCAGGCTGTCGGCCGCCACAGAGCCCTCCGCCAGCTCCTGATCCAGGGCTGATTGGATCTGGGCCGGCTCCAGGGGCATGCGGCGGGTGGCGCCGGTTTCATCCAGCTGATCAGCCCCTGGCCGCTCCACCGCCAGCAGCTCGCCGGCCAGCTTGAGCAGCTCAGCGGTGGGTAGGCCGCAGTGGCCCTCGCCGCTGGCCTCCAGCAGGGCGTAGTTGATGCCGGCGCGCAGACGGATCGTGGCGGTGGGTTCGATGCCCAACCGGGCGGCGATGGCATCGGCGGTGCGGAAGCCGATGCCGCGGATGTCGCGCGCCAGGCGGTAGGGGTTCTCCGCCATCACCTGGACGGCGTCGTTCCCATACGTCTTGAAGATCCGCACCGCCCGGGCAGTGCCCACGCCATGGCTGTGCAGGAACACCATGATTTCGCGCACCACCTTCTGATCCGCCCAGGCCTGGGCAATCCGGCCGGCGCGCACCTTGCCGATGCCGGGCACCTCCCGCAGCCGCTCCGGCGCCTGTTCGATCACCTCGAACACCTCCGCGCCAAAGGCCGCCACGAGCTTGCTGGCGTAAATCGGGCCGATGCCGCGGATCATCCCCGAGCCCAGGTACTTCTCGATTCCCTCGGCAGTGGTGGGGGGTGAGGAGCGCAGGAAGGCGGCCTTGAACTGCTGGCCGTGCTCCCGGTCATTAACCCAGGTGCCACTCACCGTGACCCACTCGCCAGCACTGATCTCGGCGGCATGGCCCACCACCGTCACCAGCTCGCGGTGACCGCGCGCCTTGATGCGCAGCACGCAGAAGCCGTTGCTGGGGTTGTGGAAGGTGACCCGCTCGATCGGGCCGGCCAGCACCTCGGTGGGCTCGGCTGCGGTGTCCGCCATCCCGCGGGACCGGCCAGCGACCGGCTTGTTCATGCCTCCCCGGGGTGCCATCGGGCCATGCTTACAGCGTCTTGCAACGTCCTCCTCGGCTGCTGACGCACTCCCGGCAACATGGGTGGAAGTCCATAGCCGATGCGACCGGCATCGGCAGGGCCAGCACCGATGGGCGAAATCTGATGCTTGACGACGAATCGGAGTACGACAAACGGTGTCAACAGATCCGCCAGGAAAATGCAGCCCTTCTTGGCGAATTCAGTCATTGGCTCAAGAAGGCTGGCCTTGGCCCGGCAACGATCAGAAGCCATTGCACCAATCTGGACTTCTATTTAGGGCTTGCTGAGAATCCCAGACCCACTGCCCCGTAGTTGATTCCAGCGGGAA
>JANWUS010000072.1 GCA_024958715.1 Cyanobium sp. FGCU52
CTGCGAGGCCAGAGCGCCTCCTGAGGGACGCGGAGCTTGCTACCTAATCAAGAGACCAGAATCGGCGATCAAGAAACTCTTCAGGAGATGCTCAGGGAGATGGATAGGGAGATAGCCAGGGCAGAGCGTTACTGTTATGGCCGCCTAATGGCCGCCTAAAAAACAGCCAATGGGGGCACATCATGCATTCAATATCGGAAGGTAGCGATGATTCTGATCATCGCCCCGCCCCAGGCCGCGAAGGTCATCAAAAGTAACAGTTTAGCTGATTCGGAGCGACGGCGGATTCAGTCATGCCAGGCATTGCATTTGAACAAGGCTTAGCCACGGCCACGATTGGCGTCGTAGACCGCTATGCGAAGCACATCCAGGTAGTTCCTGCAGCTCCTGTGATCCAGCGCATCATTGGCACGGCAAAGCAGCGCGTAGAACAGCACCGGATCCATATCAGCGAGATTACGGATCGCAAACACATCAATCCGCGCGAAGTCGGCAACGAACCTGCGGCCGATTCCTGGGATCGTCAGCAGATCAGCAGGCGCCATGACTGCGATTGAGCCTTCAGGGAAGCATCGCTGATATCGGCGATGACTCTTTCACTCCCCCTTCCTTGATGAAGGAGAGAGCGGTATGAGGCGCATCGTGGCCCCGAAGTACTCATCATCCATTCCTACGAAAAGCTCGGGATCATCTCCGGCTCGCTGTCGGATGGCCAGGCTCTCAACCTTCACGCCATCCAGCGTGGCAACGGGCTCAGGATCGGCCTTCAAGACCAGGTCGGGACTGCCTTCGGCATCCATGGTCAGCCGACCGACACGCCAGACCATACTGCGAAACGGTCCATTGTTGCTGCCGGGATCCAGGGCACTCGCCACATAGAGGTGCCCGGCACGATCCACTTCCAAGGCACTGACGGGTCGGCTGTCAGGACCCCGGGGACCGGGGCTGGTGAAGCGCACCTCCCGAAACTCTCCCAAGGCAAGGGGCTGGAGAGCCAGGTCAGCCCAACGGATCAGCGTGGATGACTGTCCATGGGCACGCTCCGCATAGAGAAAGATCAACCGATCTCCAACTCTTGCAACAGCAGAACCTTCAACATTTGTGATGGGCACAGGCCAATGAATGAAATCACTGAGCATGAGCTTTCTACGATCCAGGTTCGCCAGGAAGATGCGGCGAAATTTCCCGGTCTCATCACCACTTTCAACAAGCAACATCTGGCGGGTGCCAGGAATGCGGGCAATGCTTTCGAAATCATTGCTCGGTCCATGGGGCTCAGGCCACCGGATCGGAGGGAACTGCGCCTGGATACCGGCCTGGCTGGTCGGCAGGGTCAGCAGGCTCACCCTTGGCTGATCAAGACCCTTGCTGTGCTTGGTGTCATGAACGGCCACGAAGAGATTCTCCTCAATCCAGGCCAGGCCACTGAAGTCGGGAAGAACTGTGGGTTCCTGCCAGGGGGGATTCGTCCGTGTGAACGCGAGCCCCCCCGGACGGGCGCCGGCACCGACCGGCATGCCCAGAACCATCAGCACCGTTACAGCGAGGCCCACAACACCGGGACGCAGGGAGCGAGGCCGGACCATCATCAATCGATCCCGAAACGATGCCAATGGAGTCGACACTTTATCAGAAACAATCAGGCCTTCAGCCAGCAAACCCGTGCAGCCTGGCCGGCATGATCGGCTCGCTTCAGCAGCATGCCGATCGAGAATCTCCTCCTGACAGGGCCGCGGCTCTGGCCAGTTCTTGAGTGATCCACAAGCGATCGATCTTGAAGGCGCCGGGCCCATCGGCGCGATCACCGCTGCGGCCTCAGCCCAGATCCAGCAGCAGCTGCAGGGAAGAACCGTCGGTCTCTTGCCCCTGCGAACGTCGACGCCGGCGCCCCCCGCCGCCGGCCTTGAGGCCGGAGCGGCGGGAGCCGTGGCGCCGCTGGATCGCATCAGCCAGTTCCGCGAAGCCCAGCTCCCGGCGGCGGGCCCAGATCCGCTCGCGGGCCTCGCGGGCGGAGGCGACCGGGTCGACGATCGGCAACGGATAGTGCACGCCGAGCACGCAGCCGATCCGCTCCTGCAGTGCCGGTGCCATCGTCCAGGGCTCGTGCAGGTGAACCGCCGGCACCGCCGCCAGTTCCGGCAGCCAGCGGCGCAGGAAGATGCCATCGGGATCGTGATCCTGGCCCTGCTTGATCGGGTTGTAGACGCGGATGGTGTTGATGCCCGTGGTGCCCGACTGCATCTGGCACTGGCTCCAGTGGATCCCCGGTTCGTAATCCACGAACAGCCGAGCCAGCTGCAGGCCGCTCTCGCGCCACGGCAGCCAGAGGTGGTAACTGGCCACCGACATCAGCATCGCCCGCATGCGGAAGTTGATCCAGCCGCTGGCGATCAGGGCCCGCATGCAGGCATCCACGAACGGCAGGCCGGTGCGCCCTTCGGCCCAGGCCGCCAGCCGCTCCGGATCGCTCAGCCGCAGACCGGCGGTGAGCGGATGCAGCTCGCGGAACTCCAGATCCGGCTGATCCTCCAGTTTCTGGATGAAGTGGCAGTGCCAGTGCAGCCGCTCCTCGAAGCCCCGCAGCGCCCGCCGCCAGGCGACCGCCTGCGCGGCAGGCAGCCCCTCCAGCCCGCTACGGCGCCGGCGGCTGGCCTGCACCACCTCCCGCAGCGACAGGGTGCCCCAGGCCAGGTGGGGCGAGAGCCGCGAACAGCTGCGAAAAGCGGTGAGCGGGCTGGAGAGCTCGCGGTGGTAGCGGGCCCCGCGTCCCTCCAGGAAGCTCTGCAGCAGGGTCAGCCCCGCCCGCCTGCCGCCCGGCTGCCGGTCCGGACAGGGGTCCGGCAGCAGGCCGAGAGCGGCAGCGGTGGGCAGGGCGCCAGGGTCGAGGCCCGGCAACGGTTCCAGGGCCTGCGGCGGGGGCAGCACCGGCTCGGCCATGCGCTCCTCCCAGCGCCGCGCCCAGCCGTCGCGGCTGGCCAGGCGACGGATCACGCCGAATTGTGGGATCTCCACCCAGGGGATGCCGTGGCGGCGGGCCCAGGCGGCCACCCGCCGGTCGCGGGCATAGGTCCAACCGTTGCCGGTTTCCTCGTGGCTCCAGAGGCCGGCAACCCCGAAACTGCGGCGGGCCCGCTCCAGCACCTGCTCCACCGCGCCGACCCGCACCACCAGCGGCTGGCCCAGCTCCGCCAGCGCCCGGCGCAGCTCCTCCAGGCTCTCGGCGCAGAAGGCCCACTGCCGGCCCGAGGCATCGGCCTGCTGCCACAGCTCCGGCTCCACCACCGCCAGGGGCAGCACCGGGCCCCGGCGGCTCGCCTGCAGCAGGGGCAGGTGATCGACCACCCGCAGATCCCGCTTGAACCAGACGATCTGCAGCGGATCCATGGGCGCGACCTTAGAAACCGCACCGCTGCGCCCGTGAGCCGCGGGAGGCCGGCCCACCAGGATGGGGTGCCAGGACAGGCAGACCATGCGCTGGAGTGAGGCCTGCGAACGCAACCGGGAACCGATCCTCACGGTGCTGCGCCAGTGGCTGCCGCCGGGGGCCCGGGTGCTGGAGATCGGCTCGGGCAGCGGCCAGCACGCCGTGGCCTTCAGCCGCTCCCTTGACGGGGTGCAGTGGCAGGCGAGCGAACACCCCGAGGCGCTCGCCCCCCTGGTGGAGCGGCTGCGAAGTGAGGGGGTGCGGCCGGACGCGCTCGCTCTCGATGTGCAGGAGCGGCAGCAGTGGCCGAGCTGCGAGTTTGAGGCGGTGTTCAGCGCCAACACCTGCCACATCCTTCCGCCGGCGGGGGTGAGCTCCCTGCTGGCGCTGGCCGCCGCCGTGCTGCAGCCGGGCGGCCTGCTGCTGCTCTACGGGCCGTTCCAGGACGGCGGGGTGCACACGGCCGCCAGCAATGCGGCCTTCGACGCCCACCTGCGCAGCCTCGATCCGCGGATGGGGGTGCGGGATGCCATCGCGCTCAGGGCCGAAGCCGGGGGGCTGGGGTTGTCGGCCGAAACCGAGGTGCCGATGCCGGCCAACAACCGGATGCTGATCTTCCGGCGGAACGCGGATACCAGCGGATGAGGATGACTGAATTCACACGGTTGGCTCGGGCGGGGAGATGGCGCGCGAGCCTTGTGGAAATCCGTGCCCGATCGAACCATCCTGGTGGGATCGAGGAACCTCTCTGCCGAAGCCACCATGACCACAGCCACCGGCCAGGAATCCGAGCGCTGGGTGGGGGTGGGAACCTCCAACAGCCAGGATCCGGAGCAGGCCGTCGCCGAGGCCCTCGCACCGATCCTGACGCTGGGTCAGCCCAGGCTGGCAGTGCTGTTCTGTTCCCCGGCCCTGGATCTCAGCCGGATCTCGGCGCTGGTGCACCAGGCCATCGGTGACGGCGAGGTGATCGGCTGCTCCAGCGCCGGCGAACTGATCCGCGACCGTGCCCTCTCCGGGGGACTGGTGATCTGGGCCCTGGGCGGTGATGGCTTCAGCGTCACCACGGGCTTCGGAGTGGGCAACCCCGAGGAGGGTCTGCGCAACGCCGCCGCCGAGGCCGCCCGCTGCATCGAACGGGTGGAGCGCCGGCAGCAGACGCTGCTGTTCCTGCTGGCCGATGGCCTCTGCGGCGACCAGATGGAGGTGGTGCGCGGGGCGTACGAGGTGTGCGGAGCCCAGGTGCCGCTGATGGGCGGCTGCGCCAGCGACGACATGGCCCTGCAATCGACCCGCCAGATCCACGAGGGCCGCCTGCTCACCCATGCCGTGGTGGCGGCGGCCATCAGCTCCGATGCGCCGATGGCGATCGGCATCGCCCATGGCTGGCTGCCCCTCAGCGAGCCGATGCTCGTGACCGAAAGCCACGGCACCACCCTGGTCAGCCTGGATGACAGGCCCGCCCTGGATGTCTACCTCGACACCTACGACGCGCCGCCGGAGGTTCGGCAGAACCCGGACGCCTTTTTCGGCTTCGCCCACACCCGCCCGATCGGCATCGCCCGCCGCAACCGCACCGAGATCCGTTACGTCTACAGCGCCGACTACAAGCAACGCACCCTGACGGTGTTCGCCGAGGTGCCCCAGGGGGCGATGGCCTCATTGATGCAGGGCAGCCCCGGCTCGGTGCTGGAGGCCACCGCCGAGGTCTGTGCCCTGGCGGAGCGATCCCTGGACGGCCAGCCGGCCCGCGGCTTCATGGTGCTCGAGTGCGTGGCGCGCAAATCGCTGCTCGACCGGGAGGGGCTGCTCAATGCCAGCCTGCGGCTGCCCACGGTGCAGGAAGGGATCTCGGTGGGCGGCTTCTACACCTACGGCGAGATCGCCCGCACCGATGGTGCCGGGGGCCTGCACAACCAGACGGTGGTCGCGCTGGCGGTGGCCTGAGCCACCCATGAGCACCGCACCGTGGTCGCTGCATCTGCTGGGGGAGGTTCTCTCCGCCTTCTCGGTCGAGCGTCCCACGGCCCTGCGCGACGTGGTCACGCGCGTGGCGGAGGCGGTGGATGCCGAGATCACGGCGATCGTGCGGCAGGGGGCCTTCAGCCTCTGCACCGGCCTGATCGCCGAGGAGCAAGGCCACCTGCTGGCCCTGGTGCCTGTCCGCCGGGACCTGCTGGAGCTGGGCGGCCGTGCCTATCACCTCTTCTGGGCCCCCCTGGGCCCGGAGGATCTGCTGGTGGTGGGCCGCGCCCATGAGCCCTACAGCCTGGAGGAGCGGGCCCTGCTGCGGGGCATGGGCCGCAGCATCCAGCTCAGCACCCAGGTGCTGGACGCCCTGCAGGCGGAGAAGCAGGCGCTGCGGGCCGAGAAGCAGGCCAAGGAAGCGGCGATCCGTGAAGCCACCGTCGACCACCTCACCGGGCTGCCCAACCGGCGGATGCTGCTGCGCCATCTCCACCAGCTGCTGGGATCCGGGATGCCGGTGTCTGGGCGGCTGGCCGTTCTGTTCATCGATCTCGACCGCTTCAAACCGATCAACGACCTGCATGGCCACAAGGCCGGCGACCGGGTGCTGCAGCTGGTGGCCGCCGAGCTGCGCGGCCAGAGCCGCGCCTGCGATGTGGTGGGGCGGATCTCCGGCGACGAGTTCCTGATGATCAGCCAGCTCGCGGAAGCGGGGGAAGCCGAGCAGATCGCCACCCGCGTTCTGGGGGTGCTGCTGCGAGCCTGCCGCAGCCCGGAGGTTCCCTTTCCCCTCATCGCCTCGATCGGCATCGCCCTGGCCGAACCCGAGGACACGCCCGACACCCTGATCGAGAATGCCGATCTGGCGATGTATGCGGCCAAGCAACAGGGGCGGGGCCGATTCGCCAGCTACCGCAGGAGTCTGCGTGATCGGCTGGAGCAACGGCATCGGCTGCAGGAGGAACTGCGGCGCGCCCTGGCGGACGATCAGCTCCGGGCCTGGTTCCAGCCGGTCATCTCCTCGGCCCATGGCGCCGTGGTGGGGTTCGAAGCCCTGGTGCGCTGGCAGCATCCCGAACGGGGCCTGCTCCCCCCGGACGATTTCCTGGACGTGGCGGAAGACTGCGGGCTGCTGCGGGCGATCGATACCGTCATCCTGCGGGATGCCTGCCGCCAGATCAGCGGCTGGGCATCAAGCCGCGACGGCCTCATCCCGCGGCTGTCGGTGAATGTGTCCGCCGCCAGCCTGGCCGATCCCCGCCTGAAGGACGACGTCCTGCACGTGCTGCAGGAATCGGGCTTTCCAGCCGGCAAGCTGTTTCTGGAGATCACCGAAACCACCCTGGTGGAGGATGTGGCCAGCGCCTCCGCCAACATCAGTGCCATCGAGCGCATGGGCATCCGGCTGGCCATCGACGACTTCGGCACCGGCTATTCCTCTCTCAGCTATCTCAAGCGCTTCCCCGTCGGCATCCTCAAGATCGATCGCAGCTTCATCCAGGGTCTGGGCAACGACTCGGAGGACGACGTGATCGTGGAGACCGTGATCACCATGGCCCGCTCCCTCGGTCTGGAGGTGGTTGCCGAAGGCGTGGAGAACGATCGGCAGGCGCAGTGGCTTCGCTTCCACGGCTGCCACTATCTCCAGGGTCATCAGAACGGCGCCGCCGCCGATGGGGCGGCCAGCGAGGCCCTCTACCGCCGCTCGCTGGAGGAACACCTGGGGCCGTTCCTGTCGGCGGACAGCTGAGGCCGGCCCCCGCGGCCACCAGGCCCTCAGCCGGGCTCCGGCACCCCCTCGCCCGCCAGGGCGCGGTAGTGGGCCCAGCGGCGGTCCAGCTCCAGCTGGGCCTGGCGGGCCAGGGCCCGCGCCCGCTCCGGCTGGCTGAAGGAGAGCATGCGGAAGCGGTTCTCCTCGGCCATCGCCTCCTCGAGCGGGCGCCTGGGTGCCCGCACATCGAGCTGCAGCGGGTTCTCGCCCCGCTCGGTGCGGCGGGGGTCGTAGCGGTAGAGCAGCCAGCGGCCCGAATCCACCGCCGCCTTCTGGTGCTCCATCCCCTTGCTCATGTCGATGCCGTGGGCGATGCAGTGGGAATAGGCCAGGATCAGCGACGGCCCCGGATAGCTCTCGGCCTCCAGGAACGCCCGCACCGTGTGCTCGTCGCGGGCGCCCATCGCCACGCTGGCCACATACACGGTGCCGTAGGTCATCGCCATCAGGCCCAGGTCCTTCTTGGGGGCGGCCTTGCCGCCGGCGGCGAACTTGGCCACGGCAGCGCGGGGCGTGGCCTTCGACATCTGGCCGCCGGTGTTGGAGTACACCTCGGTGTCGAGCACCAGGGCGTTGACGTCGCGGCCGGCGGCCAGTACGTGATCGAGGCCGCCGAAGCCGATGTCGTAGGCCCAGCCGTCGCCGCCCACCAGCCACACGCTCTTCTTCACCAGCGCATCGGCGATCTCCAGCAGCCGGGCCACCGGCGAGGCCGCCTCGCCCGCCTCCGGCCGCTCCAGCAGCCGGCGCTTCAGCTCCGCCACCCGCTCCCGCTGGGCAAAGATGCCGGCCTCGTCGTCCTGGTCCGCGTCCCGGATCGCCGCCATCAGGGCCGGCGGCAGCACCGGCTCCCCACCCGCCGGCGGCGGAGCGGCCAGCCGCTCCAGCAGCTCCAGCGCCATGGCGCGCTGCTGGTCGAGGGCCACCCGCATGCCGTAGCCGAACTCGGCATTGTCTTCGAACAGTGAGTTGCTCCAGGCCGGCCCCCGCCCCTCCGCGTTCTTCGACCAGGGCGTGGTGGGCAGATTGCCGCCGTAAATCGAGGAGCAGCCCGTGGCGTTGGCGATCAGCATGCGATCGCCGAACAGCTGGCTGGCGAGCTTGAGGTAGGGCGTCTCGCCGCAGCCGGCGCAGGCGCCGGAGAACTCGAACAGCGGATGCTGCAGCTGCTGCTGGCCGATCTTGTGCAGGTTCAGCGCGCCGCGCTCGGCGTTTGGCAGCTGCAGGAAGAAGTCCCAGTGGGCACGGCCCTGCTCGCGCAGGGGCCGCTGCGGCGCCATGTTCAGGGCCTTGCGCTTCGGTTCGCTGCGGTCCCGCGCCGGGCACACCGTGACGCACAGGTCACAGCCGGTGCAGTCCTCCACCGCCACCTGGATGGTGAAGGCCTGGCCGGCGAAGTCATGGTCGCGGGCCGGGGCCTGGCGGAAGCCCTCCGGCGCCGCCACCAGCGCTGCGGGCTCCACCACCTTGGCCCGGATCACCGCATGGGGACAGACCATCACGCACTTGCCGCACTGCACGCACAGGTCGCTCTCCCACACCGGCACCGCCTCGGCGATGTTGCGCTTCTCCCACTGGGCCGTGCCCGTGGGCCAGGTGCCATCGCAGGGCAGGGCGCTCACCGGCAGCGCGTCGCCCCGCTGCTGGAGCAGCGGCCCGATCACCTCGCGCACGAACGGGGGCGCCGTCGCCAGCCGATCGCCGTTCGCGCCGCTTGGCGCGCCCTCCTCCTCGTCGGGGCCGAAAGCAGCCGGATCGAGCGGCAGCAGGTGGGCGAGGGTGGCGTCCACGGCCCGCAGGTTCATCGCCACCACCGCCTGGCCCTTGCGGCCGTAGGTCTTGGCGATCGAGGCCCGGATGCGCTCGATCGCCTCCTCCCGCGGCAGCACGCCGCTCACGGCGAAGAAGCACACCTGCATCACGGTGTTGATGTGGGGGCCCATGCCGGCCTCGCGCGCCACCCGGTGGGCGTCGATCACCCACACGGCGATGCCGCGCTCCCGGATCCCCCGTCGCAGGGCGGACGGCAACCGCCGCCAGGTGTCCTCCGGGGGCCACGGACTGTTGAGCAGCAGCGTGCCGCCCGGCCGCAACCCCGCCAGCAGGTCGAAGCGCCCCACGAAGTCCCACTGGTGGCAGGCCACCAGGGTGGGGCTCTGGATCAGGTAGGGGGCGTGGATCGGCGCCGGCCCGAAGCGCAGATGCGACACGGTGGTCGAGCCCGACTTCTTGGAGTCGTAGACGAAGTAGGCCTGGGCGTTGAGGTCGGTGCCCTCACCGATGATCTTGATCGTGCCCTTGTTCGCCCCCACGGTGCCGTCGGAACCGAGGCCGTAGAACACCGCCCGCACCTCGTCGTCGGGCTCGATCGACCAGGCGGGATCGAAGGCCAGCGAGCGATGGGTGACGTCGTCGTCGATGCCCACGGTGAAGTGGTTCAGGGGCAGCGGCGCCGAGGGATCCAGGACGGGGATGAGGTGATCGAACACCGCCTTCGCCATCGCCGGCGTGAACTCCTTCGACGACAGCCCGTAGCGCCCTCCCAGCACCCGCGGCAGCGGCGCGCCGCCATGGCGTTCGCTCCAGGCCTCGGCCAGGGCCGTCACCACGTCGAGGTAGAGGGGTTCGCCGGCGGCGCCGGGCTCCTTGCAGCGATCCAGCACCGCGATCGCCCGCACCGTGGCCGGCAGGGCCGCCACCAACCGCTGGGCGCAGAAGGGCCGGAACAGCCGCACCTTCAGCACCCCCACGCGCTCGCCGCTGGAGGCCAGGGCGGCGGCGGTTGCCTCGGCGGTCTCGCAGCCCGAGCCCATCAGCACCACCACCCGCTCGGCATCGGCGGGGCCCACGTAGTCGTAGGGGCGGTAGGTGCGGCCGGTGGCGGCTGCGAACGCCGCCATCGCCTCCTCCAGCTGATCGGGCAGGGCGTCGTGGAAGCGGTTGGCCGCCTCCCGGGCCTGGAAGTAGACGTCGGGGTTCTGGGCGGTGCCGCGCAGCACCGGATGGTCGGGGCTGAGAGCGCGGCGGCGATGCTCCGCCACCCGCTCCATCGGCATCAGGGCGTGCAGCAGCTCATCGGAGAGGGCCTGCACCTTCTGCACCTCGTGGGAGGTGCGGAAGCCGTCGAACATGTGCAGGAACGGCAGCCGCCCGTTCAGCGAGGCCCGCATGGCGATGGCGGCGAAGTCGCCCGCCTCCTGCACCGAGGCCGAGCAGAGGATGGCGCAGCCGGTGCCGCGGCAGGCCATCACATCGCTGTGGTCACCGAAGATCGACAGCCCCTGGGCCGCCAGCGACCGGGCCGCTACGTGCAGCACCGCCGGTGTGAGCTCCCCCGCCAGCTTGTACAGGTTGGGGATCATCAGCAGCAGCCCCTGGCTGGCCGTGAAGGTGGTGGTGAGGGCCCCGCTCTGCAGGGCGCCGTGCACCGTGCCCGCGGCCCCGGCCTCACTCTGCAGCTCCACCACCGCCGGCACCGTGCCCCAGAGGTTGGGCCGTTCCTCGGCGTTCCAGGCGTCGGCCCATTCCCCCATCGGCGAGGCGGGCGTGATCGGGTAGATCGCGATCACCTCGCTGAGGCGATAGGCGACCCGCGCCACCGCCTCGTTGCCATCCACCGTGATCGTCGCTGCCTGCGTCGCGAGCGGGCTCGCCAGCGGCGCGGGAATCGCGGTCGTCATCAGCTGTCGTCCTCCACCAGGCTCAGGGCCAGCCCCACGTGCACCAGCACCCGGTCGCCCACTCGGGCCTCGGGCAGGCAGGCCAGGCTCACCGTCTGGCGCACGCCGCCGAAGTCCACCTCGGCCTGCCGCCAGAGGGGGTCGTCCCCGGGACCACCCCCGGGGCCAGGCCCTTCACCGCCGGTCGGCACCGCCTGGGTGATCGCCTGGGTGATCGAGAGGATGCGACCGGAAACGGCCAGGCACATGGGGCCTCCGCCGGCATGGCGCTATGGACTCGTTATAGGCCGAACGCCGGAACCCGTCCGCAGCCCTGCGCGGGCCGTCACGTCCCCCGCACCGCCGACGCCCGCCGCAGGACTGCCCAGGCCTGTCCCAGCGCCAGGCCGCCGTCGCTGGCCGGCAGGGCCGCGGGCCAGAACGGCTCCAGCCCCCGCTGATGCAGCGCGCCGATCAACCCCTCGAGCAGCAGGCGGTTCTGGAAGCACCCCCCCGCCAGCACCACCCGGCGGAGACCGAGATGCTCCGCCGCCGCCATGACCAGATCGGCGCTGCCGTTCACCAGGGCGCGGTGGAAGCGCAGGGCGCAGCGGCCCGGGGGCGCGTCCGCGGCGATATCGGCCAGCAGGGCGGCCAGAAGCGGCCGCCAGTCGAGCCAGCCCCCCGGCGGCGGCGGACCGGCGAAAGCCGGCGAGGCGGTGGCCACGGGCAGGGGATAGGCCGGGGGCGCCCCATCCCCGTCGGCCCCCTCAGCGGCCGCCGCGGCTCCCTCCACACGCAGTCCCCCCTCCCCCTCGTAACTCGCCAGCTCCACCAGGCCCAGCAGGGCGGCCACCGCATCGAACAGCCGGCCCACCCCGGAGCTCAGCGGGGTTTGGCAGCCGGCCGCCACCGCCTGCTGCAGCAGGGCCAGGTCGGCGGGCGCGAAGGCAGCGTGCAGGCGCGCGGCCCCCGGATGGACCAGAGCGTCGTCCCCGGCCGCCAGCAGCAGCCCCAGGGCGGCCCGCCGCGGTTCCTCCATCGCCCGCTCACCGCCGGGCAGGGGGAAAGGCAGCAGACCGGCCCAGCGGCGGGCGCCCTGCGGCTCCAGCACCAGCAGTTCACCTCCCCAGAGGCGGTGCCCGCCGGCCTCCGGCGGGGCGAGGCCCAGGCCGTCGAAGGTGAGGGCGAGCAGGGGGAGCGCCAGGCCGTGTTCCGCCGCCACCGCCAGACCATGGGCCCGGTGATGGGACACCGGCGTCCACGGGAGACCGCTGGCCCGGGCGAGCTGGTGGCTGGCATAGCCGGGATGGCCATCGCAGGCCAGCCGCAGGGAGCCACAGGCGCCGGAGTCGCGAGCGCCCGAGCCGAGATCCTCGGAGGCGGCGAGCTCCGCCAGACCTGCCGCCAGGCGCCCGTGCACCCGCACGTCGGCCAGATCGCCCAGGTGCGGGGCGGGCCAGAGCCCCCCCGCCATGGCCAGCAGCGGCGCGCACTTCAGATCCCCGCCCAGGGCCAGCAGCGCTCGCTCATCCGCGCCGACGGGGGAGGAGACCTGCAGCGGCAGCGGCGCATGGCCCCGGGCCCGGCGCAGCAGGGCCGGCCGGCCGTCGATCAGCTGCAGCAGGGAGTCGTCGAGCGGCCGGGCGATCGGACGGTCGTGCACCAGGAAGGCATCGGCGATCCCCCCCAGCCGCTTCACCGCCTCCGCAGGATCGGTGCACAGGGGTTCGCCGCTGCGGTTGCCGCTGGTGGCCACCAGCGGCCGGCCGAAGGCCCGGATCAGCAGATGGTGCAACGGCGAGGCGCTGAGCATCACCCCCAGGGCCGCGCTGCCCGGCGCCACCCCGGGCAGAGCCTCACGGGCCTCCGCTCGACGCCGCAGCAGCACGATCGGGGCCGCCGGATCCCGCAGGGTCTCCTCCTCCCGCGCATCGATGCGGCAGTGGGGAGCCATCCAGGCCGGATCGGCCACCAGCAGGGCGAAGGGTTTGGCGGGGCGGTGCTTGCGCCGCCGCAGCCGCGCCACGGCCGCGGCATCGCTGGCATCCACCAGCAGCTGGAAGCCCCCCACCCCCTGCAGCGCCAGGATGCCGCCGCTCGCCAGCAGGGCCACCGCCCGGTCGATCAGATCGCTGGACGGCGGCCGCCGGGGGGCATCGGGATCGCGCCCATCGGCCTGGCGCCACCCCAGCCGCGGCCCGCAGGCCGGGCAGGCGATGGTTTCGGCGTGGAAGCGGCGATCGCCCGGATCCTCGAATTCGCGCCGGCAGTCGGCGCAGAGGGGGAAGGCCGCCAGGGTGGTGTGGGCGCGGCAGTAGGGCTCGGCGGTGGCGATGCTGTAGCGCGGCCCGCAGGTGGCGCAGCTCAGGAACGGATAGCCGTGACGCCGGGCGCCGGGATCCTCGAGCTCCGCCAGACAGGCGGGGCAGGGGGCCCGGTCCGCCGCCAGGGCCGGGGCCACCAGGCCGATGCCCAGGGGCCGGCGCTCCGCCGCCAGGATCCGCACCCCACCCTCCGGCGGCAAAGAGGCAGCGGGCAGAGGTTCGAGCCAGCGGGGAGCGACCGGCTCCAGCCGCGCTGCCGGCGGCAGGGCCGCAGGCAGGGCCGCCAGGAAGCGTTCCAGGGCCTCGGCCGGCCCCTGCAACTCCAGCCGCACCCCACCCGGCACGTTCTCCACCACCCCGGCCAGTCCCAGCCGGCTGGCGAGACGGTGCACGCCCGGACGGAAGCCCACCCCCTGCACCACACCGCGGCAGTCGAGCCGCAGCCGGCGGCTGGCGGTCATCCCGCCAGGGCGTCCCGCAGGGCCGCCAGACCCTCGCCGCTGCGGGCCGACACCTCCAGGCGCCGGGCCGCAGGCGCCACCCGGGCCACGTTGGCGTGGGTGCGCTCGCGGTCGAAGCCCACCGCCGCGGCCAGGTCGCTCTTGCCGATCAGCACCAGGTCGGCGGAATGGAAGGTGGCCGGGTACTTCAGGGGCTTGTCCTCCCCCTCGGTCACCGAGAGCAGCACCACCCGCAGGCTCTCGCCCAGGTCGTAGGCGGCGGGGCAGACGAGGTTGCCCACGTTCTCGATCACCAGCCAGTCGAGCGAGGCGAGGGGAACGCCCGCGGCCTCCAGCTCGTCGGCGGCCCGGGCCACCATCGCCGCCTCCAGATGGCAGGCCTGGCCGGTGGTGATCTGCACGGCCGGCACGCCGGCCTCCCGCAGGCGGCGGGCGTCGTTGTCGGTGGCGAGATCGCCCACGATCACCGCCATCCGACCGCCGCCGGCGCGGGCCAGGGCCTCCAGCAGCGCCGTCTTGCCGGAACCGGGGGAGGAGAGCAGGTTCACCACCCGCACGCCCGCTTCAGCGAAGCGCTGGCGGTTCAGGGCCGCCAGCTGGTCATTGCGGGCCAGCAGGCGCTGACCCACCGGCAGGTCGTGCACCGCGGCGCCGTGGTGATGGGCGGTGTCGTGGTGGTGGTGGTGGTGGTGGTGGTGGTGGTGCGGCTCGTGGTCGTGACGATGGGCCGGCGCCGGAACCGGCGCCGCAACCGACGCCTCGGGGAGGCCGCACGGGCAGTCGCTGCACATGACTCCCCTCCGGGGCTTGGGCGGACGCTGGGGTTGCTCCAGGCTAGGGAGGCCACAGCTCGATCACCAAGTCGGCCAGGGTGCGCAGACGCTGGGCCAGACGCGGGGCGGGAGTCATGGAATGTCTTTCGCTGCCGGAGAGGGCGCCTCGGCGGGCGGTCCGCTCCCCTCCTCCAGCTCCAGCGAGCGGAGCTCCAGCTCCCGGCCCTGCAGCAGCTCCAGGCTGATCGCTCCGCAGAGCGGGCATTCGCAGTTCCCCTCCGGCGCCGGAAACGGCTGGGCGCAGGGGCCGCAGAAACACACGGCGGGTACCGCCTCGATCACCAGCCGGGCCTCCTCGGCGATCGTGCCCTCCATCACCACCGTGAAGGCGAAGCGCAGGGCCTCCGGCTCCACCCCCGCCAGGCTGCCGATCCGCAGCCTGATCGCCACGATCCGCCCGGCCCCGTGCCGGCCCGCCTGCTCCAGGGCCTGATCGCGCACCGCCTCCATCAGGCTCAGCTCATGCATGGCGGCCACCGCCGGGTCGCACCCTCCACTCAGAAGCCACCGCCACCTCCACCGCCGTCGCCCCCACCGGAACTGCCGCCGCCCGAGCTGCCGCTGGAGCTGGAGCCCGAACTGCTGGGGGAGGACTGCATCACGTGGCTGGTGGTGGTGCAGCAGTCCTCGAGGCTGGAGCCGAAGTCGCCGATGTCGAAGCCGTTGTGGCTGCTGACGTACCAGTCGGGAGGCTGCTGCAGGATGCCTCGGAAGGCGTCCGTCCAGCGTCGGGTCTGCCCCGCCACCATCGCGTAGGGGAGGAAGCGCTCGAACAGTTCCGGCGTGCGGATCACGGCATTGAAGCGGGGAGCATCGACCCGCCGCAGAAACTCCTGGAACCCCAGGGTCTGGCGCAGCGTCTCCACCCCCTTCAGCGTGCGCCTGGGCATGATCCAGGCGAAGCGAACGATCAGCAGCAGCGTGACCAGCAGGGCAAGGAGCGAGAGCAGCGGATCGGCCTGAAGCTGCAGCCGGGCGAGGTCCGGGGGGAGCAGCAGCCCGTTGACGGCGAGCACCACCACCGCGATCGCGATCGCCAGGCCGGCGAGAAGCGTGATGCCCCGCACCGTTGCGGGCCAGCGCCGGTAGAAGCCCTGCGCCAGCACCGCCTGACGCACCAACTCCTCGAACCCCGGCACATGCACGTAGAAGCAATCGCGCAGGTCATCGGTGTCGACCGTCGCGCCGACGGAGGGGGAGGGGAACAGGCGCTCGATCAGGTAGAGCTCATGGGGCGCCATGTCGCGCCAGTTGAGCAGGGTGGTGCGCAGGGTGAAGCGGTAGTGCTTCGGCAGCGGCAGGAACGGAAGCCACGGATCCAGCTGCTCGATCTGCAGGTGGCCCTTCACCGCCAGATCCACCAGCGTGGCGCCCAGGTTTTCGCTGGCCACGCTCTGCTTCACCAGGCTGCCCAGCACCGCAGGCGGCAGGCCGCCGGGCGGTTCGTAGACCACCGTCACCGGGCCCAGGGCCGGATCCCGGCCCACCCTCCACCAGAGGGAGCCCAGGATCAGGGCGGTGATCAGGGGCAGCAGCAGGGCCAGCCGTCCCCTCAGCCAGCCCAGCAGGCGGGCCGGAGCGGAAGGGGCCGTCACCAGGCCCTTGTCGAACCCCACCGCCAGGGTCAGGCCCTCCCCGGGCTCGAGCCTGCGGGTGCTCACCGCCGTCACCTCGCGCGGGCCGATCGTGAGCAGGGCGTCCTTGCCCCGGGCCCCCTGCGGGCCGGTGTACACCGAGGCGTGCACCCCCTGGGCTCCTTCCGGCAACCTCACCATGGCCCGCACCTGATCGATCGGGATCTCCCAGGCATTGCCGGTCACGTTCCAGTTGAGCTCGTCGTGGTCGGGGTAGTGGCGCACGCCGTTGGCCACCCGGTAGCGCAGCACCACGGTGCGGGTGGCGTCCTCGGCGCCGGGCACGAAGATCCGCCACATCAGGTTCTCGCCCTCGTGAGACGTCTCGACGCGGTAGGGGCGGCCGTCGTCCCCGCTGGCGGAGAGCAGCCTGAGGCCCAGGGGTTCGACGCCACCGGGACGGTTCGCCAGCTCGGGGATCTCGCGGCGCAGACCGTTCCACCGCCCCTGGAAGCGGGCGGTGAGCGTCTCAACGATCTGCAGCGAACCATCGCGCGCCACCTGCGCGTCCATCGCGAAGCTCTGAAGCTGGAGTTGCCGCTGGGCCACCTGCGCCAGCCCTGTGCCCCCCGGCAGCAGCAGCAGAACGCCCAGGCCCGCTGCGAGCAGCAGGGCCAGCCATGGGGCCAGCCGCCGGACGCCCTGGCGGGGGTAGGCGCCGGGCATCCGGGCGCCCGCCCGCTCAGCCACCGAAGGCGACACGGGGCACGGCCGCCTCGGCGCGGTCGCTCAGTTCGAAGAATTGCCGCGAGCGGACGCCGAAGACACCGGCGACCAGATTGGAGGGGAACTGCACGATCGCCGTGTTGAGATCGCGCACCACGGCGTTGTAATAGCGGCGAGCGTTCTGCAGCGCCTCCTCGATGCCGCCCAGATCCCGCTGCAGGGCGGTGAAACTCTCCACCGCCCGCAGGGCGGGATAGGCCTCCGCCAGGGCGACCACCTGGCCGATGGAGGCCGCCAGCTGCTGCTCGGCCCGCTGCTGTTCCGCCGGACCGCGCGCGCGGATGGCGCTGTTGCGCGCCTCGATCACGGCCCGGAAGCTCTCCTGCTCGTGGCTGGCGTAGCCCTGCACCGTTTCCACGAGGTTGGGGATCAGATCGTGGCGGCGCTTCAGCTGCACCTCGATGTCGGCCCAGGCGTTATCGGCCTGCACGTTGAGGCCGGCCAGGCGGTTGTAGAGCGCCACCAGCCCCAGGGCCAGAACCGCGAGAACGACCAGCAACGCAACAGCCATCGTGACCCGGTGGGGTTGGGCGAAAGAGGAAGGGATGGAGCCGATCTGAACGGAACTCTAGGCAGGCTTTTTCGCCAGCCAATCCTCCAGCAGGCGGCCGGCCGCCGGCAGCCGGGCACGGAGGTCGTCGCTCAGGTCGGTGCCGTGGGGGAAGGCGAAGGCGGGCACCAGCAGCAGCCAGCCGGGTGGCGTGGCGCCCCCCAGCAGCCCCGCCAGGGCGAGCAGGCCGGCCGGATCGAGGCCATGGCCGCCGCCCACCCCCACCTCGCCGGACTGCTCCGGCCGCAGGGGCCGCAGCAGCGGCGCCGGATCCGGCCCTTCGGCGCACCAGGCATCCACGAACAGCACCCGCCGCACCTCCGCCAGCTCCAGCGCCAGTTCGGGGGTCACCTGCCGCACCAGCCGCACCGCCGGTGCCGGCCGGTGACGCCGCGCCCGCCGCGCCAGCCACCAGCCCGCCCCATCGTCGCCGCGCAGGGGATTGCCCACACCGATCACCAGATCCGCGCCAGCGGCGAGCGCCGCTGGCGCGCTCATCCGCGGCAGCGCTCGGCCACCAGGCTGCCGTCGGCCGCCCGCAGCTCGAGGCGCAGGGGCATCTGCCCGGCGGCGTGGGTGCTGCAGGAGAGGCAGGGATCGAAGCAGCGGATCCCCGCCTCCACCCGATTGAGCAGCGGCTCGGGGATCGTGGCATCCGGCCCCACCGGCTCCGTGATGTACTCCCTGGCGATCTGGGCCACGGTGCGGTTCATCGCCAGGTTGTTCTGTCCCGTGGCGATGATCAGGTTCACCTTCTGGATCAGGCCGTCGTCGTCGACCCGGTAGTGGTGGAAGAGAGTGCCGCGCGGGGCCTCACTCACCCCCACCGCCTCGTTGCGGTTGAGCGAGGCGCGCGAGCGCACCCGGCCGGTCATCAGCTCGGGATCGTTGACGAGTTCCTCGATCGCCTCCAGGCAGGCCACGATCTCCACCAGCCGGGCGTGGTGATAGGCGAACGACGAGGTGGCGACCTGGCCGCTGCGGGCCCTGAGATCGGCGAGTTCGGCATCGGCCCAGGGGGTGCCGATCGCATCGCACACGTTCAACCGGGCCAGGGGCCCCACCCTGTACATGCCGTCCGGATAGCCGAGCGGGCGGTAGTAGGGGAACTTGAGATAGCTCCAGGGCTCCACCGCCTCCCCCAGGAAGGTGTGGTAGTCGTCCTCGCTGAGGCCGTCGGCCACGATCGTGCCGTCGCTGGCGCGCACGCGGATCGTGCCGTCGATGTGCTCCCAGCGCCCGCCCTCGCCCACCAGGCCCAGGAAGAGGCTGGGGAAGTCGCCGAACACCCGCTGCTCCCGCTGCAGGGGCCCGTCGAGCAGGCGCTTGTAGAGATCGAGCGCCAGGCGCACGGTGGCGCGGGCCTCGGGCAGGCGATCGAGGATCCACGCCTTCGCCTCGGCGCTCAGGGGCGTGCGCACGCCGCCCGGCACCGCCCAGGCGGAGTGGATCTTTCGGCCCCCCAGCAGCTCCAGCACCTGCTGGCCGAACTGGCGCAGGCGGATGCCGGCCCGGGCCAGGTCGGGATCGGCGGCCATCAGCCCGAACACGTTGCGTTTGGCCGGATCGCTCTCCCACCCCAGCAGGAAATCCGGACTGCTCAGATGGAAGAAGGAGAGGGCATGGCTCTGGGTGAGCTGGGCCAGGTTGAGCAGGCGCCGCAGCCGCGCCGCGGCCGGCGGGATCGCCACCGCCAGCAGCTTGTCGCCGGTCTTGGCGGCGGCCAGCAGATGGCTCACCGGACAGATGCCGCAGATGCGGGCCGTGATGCCCGCCATCTCGGTGAAGGGCCGGCCCTCGCAGAACTTCTCGAAGCCCCGGTACTCCACCACGTGGAAGCGGGCATCGACGAGGTGGCCCCCCTCGTCGAGGTGGAGGGTGATCTTGGCGTGGCCCTCGATGCGGGTGACCGGATCGATGAGGACGGTGCGGGTCATGGCGCTCTCGGGGGGAACCTCAGCCGAAACGGAGCATCGACGCTCCCTCCATCCGCGGCGGCTGCCCGTGCAGCAGCGGCTCGATCGCCGCGCGGATGCGCTCCGCCGACGGCGGACAGCCCGGCAGGTAGAGATCCACCGGGATCACCTCATGCAGGGGCAGCACCTTCTCCAGCAGCTCCGGCACGATGCCCGGGGCGTGGGGAAGCTGGGCACCGCTGTCGGCCAGCTCCACGTAGCCCCGCTCCAGCACCGCCTCCGGTCCGGTGAGCAGGTTGCGCAGCCCCGGCACGTTCGCCGTCACGGCGCAGTCGCCGAACGACACCACCATCCTGCTGTGCTGGCGCAGGGTGAGGGCCAGCTCCAGGTTGTCGACGTTGGCCACGGCCCCTTCCACCAGGCAGAGATCCACGTTCTCGGGGAATGCTTTCAAGTCGCTGGCGACCGGCGAGAACACCACCTCGGCCCGCTCGGCCAGATCGAACAGAAACTCGTCGAGGTCGAGGAACGACATGTGGCAGCCGGAGCAGCCCGCCAGCCACACCGTGGCCAGGCGCAGCTTCGCAGAGACAGCGGCGGGGGCATCAGCGGGGGAAGGGGGGGTGTCGGGCATCGGTTCCGGGTCGCTCACTGGTTGCTCCACTGGTGCTGCTCGCGGGCCCGCCGCAGCAGCTCGGCACGCTCGGCGTGGGGATGCTTCTCGGCGGTGGTGTCCTCCTTGCGGAACAGGGCGCCGGTGGGACAGACATCGACGCACTTGCCGCAGGAGGTGCAGGCCTCCACGTCGCCCCAGGGCTCATCGAGGCCGGCGATGATCGTGCACTGGCTGCCGCGCATGGCCACGTCCCAGACGTGCGCCCCCTCGATCTCGTCGCAGACCCGCACGCAGCGGGTGCAGAGGATGCAGCGGTGGTGATCGAGGGCGAACTGCGGATGGGAGGCATCGACGTGGCGATGCGGATAGCGGTAGGGGAAGCGGGAGTGGTCCATGCCCACCGCCACCGCCACATCCTGCAGTTCGCAGTCGCCGTTGGCGACGCAGAAGGCGCACACATGGTTGCCCTCGGCGAAGAACAGCTCCACCGCCATGCGGCGATAGCGCTGCAGCTCCTCGGTGTCGGTGCGGATCGCCATGCCCTCGGCCGCTTCGGTGGCGCAGGCGGGCAGCAGGCGGCCGCCGGCCTCCGGCGCCACCAGGCAGAGGCGGCAGGCGCCCACCGGCGTCAGCCCCTCGAGGTGGCAGAGGGTGGGCAGCTCCACACCGGCGGCGCGGGCGGCCTCCAGCAGGCTGGCGCCGGCGGGCACCGCCACCTCCTGGCCGTTCACCCGCAGGGTCACGACGCTCATGGCGCGTACCCCCGGGTCTCGCCGTCGGGGCCGACGGTGCAGGTGTCGGGCGGCTCGCAGTGCGACGGCTCCCGCAACGCCGCCTCATACTCGTGGCGGAACCAGCGCAGGGTGCTGAGCACCGGATTGGGCGCCGCCTGGCCGAGCCCGCAGAGGCTGGTGGCCCGCACCATGCCGCAGAGCTCCTCGAGACGCTCCAGATCGGCCGCTTCGGCCCGGTGCTCCACGAAGCGGTCGAGCAGCTCGGCCAGCTGCACGGTGCCCGCCCGGCACGGCACGCACTTGCCGCAGCTCTCGTTGACGCTGAAGCGCATGAAGTGGCGGGCCACCACCGGCATCGAGGTGGTCTCCCCCATCACCACCATGCCGCCGGAGCCCATCATCGAGCCCAGCTGCAGCAGGCTCTCGTAGTCGACCGGCGTGTCGAGCCGTTCCTCCGGGATGCAGCCGCCGGAAGGACCACCGGTCTGCACGGCCTTCACGGCGCTGCCATCGGGAACGCCGCCGCCCATCTCCTCCACCACGGTGCGCAGGGGCATGCCCATCGGCACCTCCACCAGCCCGGTGTGGCGCACGGCACCGGAGAGGGCGAACACCTTGGTGCCGCGGCTGCCCTCGGTGCCCATCGCCGCGTACCAGTCGCCCCCTTCCCGCAGGATCGCCGGCACGGCGCTGAAGGTTTCGACGTTGTTGATCAGGGTGGGGGCGCCCCACAGCCCCGACTGGGCCGGGTAGGGGGGACGGGGGCGGGGCATGCCGCGCTGGCCCTGGATCGAGAGCAGCAGGGCCGTTTCCTCGCCGCACACGTAGGCGCCCGCCCCCACCCGCACCTCGATCGTGAGCGAGAAGTCGCTGCCGAAGATGCCGCGGCCCAGCACGCCCTTGCGACGGGCCTGCTGCAGGGCGAGGCGCAGGCGCTCGATCGCCAGGGGATACTCCGCCCGCACATACACGTAGCCGCGATCGGCACCCACGGCGTAGGCGGCGATCGCCATCCCCTCGATCAGCCGATGGGGATCGCTCTCGAGCACGCTGCGGTCCATGAAGGCACCGGGATCGCCCTCGTCGGCGTTGCACACCACCGTGCGCGGGCCCGGGGGCTGGAGCGCCACCGTGTCCCACTTGAGACCCGTGGGGTAGCCGGCGCCGCCCCGGCCCCGCAGCCCGCTGCGGCGCACCTCGTCGCGCACCTGCTTGGGGGTGAGCTCGGCCAGCACCCGCCGCAGCTGGCCGTAGGCGCCATGGGCGAGGGCATCGTCGATCGATTCGGGATCGACCTGGCCGCAGGTTTCGAGCACCACCGGCCGCTGGAGGCGGAAGAAGGGATGCTCGAGATCGAGGCGGTGGGATTCGAGCGCCGCCCGGGCCCCGCCGGCTTCGGCCCCCTGCTCCCGGGCGGCGGCCAGCAGATCGGCGGCGCGCTCGGGCGGCACCGCGCCGTAAAGACGGGTGCCCTCCGGCCCGTCGCAGGCGACCAGGGGCCCGCGGCCGCACAGGCGCAGGCAGCCCACCGGCTTGATCGTGAGCCCCTCGGTGGCGTCGGCATCGCAGGCGGTGCGCAGCGCCGCCAGCAGGGCGTCGCCTCCGGCCGAGCGGCAGCCACTGGCGCCGCAGCAGCGCAGCTGCCGAGCGGGCGACTCCGGCTGGGGAACGGGCATCCGGAACCGGGAGCGCTGTTCCCTTGATAGCGAGGAGATCGGCGGCTGGCTGCGGCGTCAGGAAACGCGCGTGGCTCAGGCGGTGGCCGGCCGGGGGAGGCCCGCCGCATCCAGCCGCTCCTCCAGCTCCTCGGGCTGGTCCACCGGCAGCTTGGTCACCAGCACCCCGTCCACCACCACCACCGGCGCCTGGCCGCAGGCCCCCAGGCAGCTCACGTGCTGGACGGCCCAGGTGCCGTTGCCGGCGGGATCATCGAGCTCAACCCCCAACCGGGATTCGAGCCGCCGCGCCAGCTGGGCGCCACCGCGCACGAAGCAGGCGGTGCCCAGGCAGACGGCGCAGCGATGGGCAGTGGGGGGCTCGAGCCGGAACAGGTGGTAGAAGCTGGCCACGCCGTAGACCCGGCTGAGGGGCAGGCGCATCAGAGTGGCCACCTCCCGCAGGGCCTCGGGCGGCAGGTAGCCGTGGAGCTCCTGCACCTGGTGCAGCACCTCGATCAGGGCATCGGCGCGAGCCCCGTGGCGCCGCACCACCTGGGCCAGGGAGGCAGGGGCTGCGGTGGTGGCCGTAGCGGTGGCCGTAGTGGTGGCCGCCGAAGCGGGGGTGACGGTCACGACTGACGCTCGAGCGAACCCTGGCCCCGTCGTAGCAGCAAAGGCACGCCGGGTCAGCTGTCAGCCCCCGCAGAGACGATCAGGTGTTGAAGCGGTCGCGGACGGCACACACGGCGTCGGCGGCCGGATCCCAACCGAAGGCGCGGATCAGCTGGGCACGGCCCTGGTCGCGCAGGGTGCGCAGATCGTCCTCGGGGCGGTTGTCGCCGGTGATCACCGGCATCCCCGTGATGATCCAGCCGCGGGTGCCGATCAGGATGTGGGCGATCGCCATGCTGCGGCCGAGGTGGGCCGGGCTGGTGACGATGGTGAGGCGGCCAGGGTTGCGCCGCTGCCGCAGCCAGCGCTCCAGGGCGGCGAGCTGTCCCACGGTGTCGCAGCCGGTGGTGAGGGCCACCATCCCCCGTTCATCGCTGGGCCAGCGCTTCTGGGTGATCAGGTACTCCCGGTTTTCCGCCTGGCTGGAGCTGCGGCCCTGCAGCACCAGCAGGGAGCCCGGGCGCTCGCGCCAGAGGGCGATGGCGCCGATGGCGCGCTGGGGATCCTCCACGAAGGTGGTGATCACTTCCTCGGCGCTGCGGGGTGCGCTGTTGGGCAGCCCCGGCATGGTGCTGATCCAGGGCCAGAACCACCACGCCGTGAGCAGGGCCCCCGCCGCCGGAACCGCAAGCCAGCGGCGGCAGACCTGGCCGAGGCTGGCGGCGAGCTCGAGCGGGGGGCGGATCAGCGAACGGAAGAGACGAGAACGGCGCCGGCGGCGGCGGCGCACCTTGACCCTCACGACATCTCCGTGGTGGTGATGGTGAGGGGGGCCAGACGCAGGATGGTCGGGAAGGCGATCTCGGAACCGGTTGAGGTCGGGATTGGATCCAGGATTGGATGAGGGGGTGGATTCGCCAGGTCCCTCCGCCATCGCAAACCCACCAGAGAGTGGTGTGTAGATTAGCCTGATGGCTACGGATTACTCAGCGGTTGAGCTTCTCCATCCGCCAGGTCACGAACGTTCCCAGCGGACTCCAGAGCAGATAGGGGATCAGCAGCAGGGCGGCCAGCGGCGACTGCGGTGCCACAGCGATCGCCAGGGCGACGCCCACGATCCATCCCGCCAGCCCCACCAGCGTGCCGCTGCGCAGCGAGCGGGTGCGGCAGATCAGCCAGGTGTAGCTCTGCACCAGCACCAGCACCAGCAGGTAGCCGGCCATCCGATCCCAGCGGCTGCCGGCGTTCCAGGCCAGCAGCGCTGAGGCGTAGAAGCAGGCGTAGATCAGCAGCCAGATCAGCGGGATCAGTCGCTCGAACGTGAGCCAGGACGGCCGGCGCAGGCGGTTGAACCAGGCGAAGTCATCACGCCCGGGACTCAGCAGCGCGACCACCGCCACCATCACCAGCAGGATCAGCAGGGCAGCCAGCAAGGTTCGATCGACGGCATCCCTCCAGCCTGGCGAGGACGGGGCCCGAGCGCAGCCGAAGCCGGCCGCTCCTAGGGTCGTGGCACTCCGTAGGGCCCATGCCTTGACCGATGGGCCCTGCTCGCGTGCCGTCCTCGACCTGCCACGCCCCCAGATCGCGACAGCGTTGGTGCGGGCTGATTTCGATCTGCGGCCCTTCACCGATCGCTCCAACCTGCGGGGCGCCTGGCAGGTGCTCAACACCCTCGTCCCCCTCGCGCTGCTGTGGGGACTGGCGGTCTGGGCCCTGAGCCATGGGTCCTGGCTGCTGATCCCACTGATGGCGCTGCAGGTGCTGTTCCTGGCCCGCAGCTTCTCGCTGATGCACGACTGCGGCCACGACACCCTGTTCCGCCATCGCACGGCGAACCGGTGGGTGGGATTCCTGCTGGGCGTGGTGGCCGGCATCCCCCAGCTGCCGTGGGCGCAGGGCCACGCCTTTCACCATCGCCACAACGGCGACTGGGAGAAATACCAGGGGCCTTCGGCGCTGGTGAGCACCGAGGCCTTCGATCGGCAGACTCCGGCGCAGCAGCGGCGCTATCGAGGCTTGCGCCATCCGCTGATGCTGCTGCCGGGCGGCTTCTTCTATCTGGTGCTCAAGCCCCGCCTGGCCCTGTTGCTGGGAGTGAAGGATCTGGTGCCTGAGCTGATTCAGGCGCTGCAGCACACGCCGCAGGCGGATCTGTTCGCGCTCGTGGCCAGCCATCGCAGCCGCCACTGGCACAGTCCGAGGGAGGGGCGGGATCTGCTGCTCAACAACATCGCCGTGCTCGCCGCGTGGTGGGCGATGACCTCCCTGCTCGGCGCCGGTGCCTTCTGGACGATCTACGCCCCGGTGATGGCCTGTGCGGCGGCGATCGTGATCTGCATCTTCTTCGTGCAGCACAACTTCCCCCACTCCTACGCGCACCGCACCGAGGGCTGGAACGGCATGACCGGGGTGCTGGAGGGAACGAGCAATCTGGAGCTGCCGGCGCTGCTGAACTGGTTCTCGGCCGACATCGGCTGCCACGCGATCCACCACCTCTGCGCCGCGATCCCCAACTACCGCCTGCGGGCCTGCGAGCAGCGCAACGCCGCCCTGCTCACGGGCGTCACCCGGCTGTCGCTGCGCGACATCCCGGGCTGCTTCGGCTACATCCTCTGGGATCCCCAGGCCGGCCGGCTCACCACGATCGACAGTCACCGGGCGGGGCTGGAATCCCATAGCCACGCCGAGGCTTGAGTCTTCTCCTACGGGAGAGTGCAAGATGGCGACGTCCTCACCCTGGTGGTGAACGCCTCAAGACTAGGGCCGCTGATCAGCAGCCACCGGCCAAGGCCTCAGGATCCGCTCCATTGATGCCGCCTGCTTGAGAGCCTGGATCTTGCATCAGATACGCAGCATCATTCAGGCCGGAACTTCACCAACTAATGATTACTTGATCGGAATGGCGAAAACAATCCAACCGGATTGAGTTCAGCCGGAATCGCTTGCGATGAAGTCTGTCCAGACCTCTGAGATCCATGCCCTCAAGGAGCGCCTCAGTGGACAGCTGCTGTTGCCGGAGGAGGAGGGCTATGAGGCGAGCCGCCCAGTGCCCTCAGGCAGGTCGCTCGGGCTTGCGCTTTTTTCCCTTGGCCTCCGCACGCACGCGCCACCAGAGGGCGGTGCCCTCCTTGCGGCGCTCCAGGGTGAACCCGGGCCTGGGCCGGTGGCCCGTGCTCCAGCCGCGGACGGTGCCGGGGGCCATCCCGAGCAACTGCGCTAGCTCCGGGGTGCTCAACCAGGCCCCGAGCGCGGCGGCCTCAGCCAGGCCCCTGGCCACGGCCAGCGGATCCGTGGGAGCCTGCGGCGGCACGAGGGTGGCGGCGAACTGGGCCAGGGCCGCAAAAGCATCCCGGCCCCGCGGGGACGCATCGATCGCGTCAACCGGAGCCCTCACGGACAGGCCGCCGGCCTCCTCGTTCGCATCGGACGTGGCCATCACGCTGGGTTGCACCGCTGCCGAGGCTATGGCGCTGGGGTGTCCACAGGGGCTGTGGTGTTAACGGGTTGCAGTCGGGCGCGGATGGCCTGGTGCTGCAGATCCCGCACGAGCAGGGCACCGCAATCGGGATCGACCGGCAGCCGCAGGCAGGGGGCCCCCTTGACCAGGGTCGCCGCCTCCGCCGGGGTCAGACCCAGCTGGCGGGCCAGGATCTGCTGCAGGGTGAAGGCCAGTTCCTGAGCCCGCCGTTCCGGCAGCTCGAAGATAATCACCCAGCATGGGGGCCTGATCCTGCCCTGCTCCACCCGCCGGAGAGCCGGCAGGCTGGCGAGCACCACCAACTGATCCCCCTCCCACACCACCGTGCCGGGCGAGGGCATCGCCCGGGGGCGGGGATCCTTGTGGCGCACCAGTGAGAGCACCGTGAGCCCGTAGCCGTGATCCAGGCGCGACACGGTGCGCCCCACCAGCGTGTCGCCGGCACTCACCCGGTAGCGCACCTGCAGCAGGTTCTCGCCCTGAAGCCGCCAGACGCCCTCCACCCGCTCACCGAAGGCCGTGGCCACCGCCACGTCGGCGCCGAGTTCGATCGGGGAGATCAGGCCGGCTCCCCCCAGCAGATCCCCCAGTCCCTCGGCGGTCCCCTCGCTGCGGGCCAGCAGGGCGAAGCGGGCATCGGGCCAGAGCTTCTGCAGCTGCAGGGTGTCCTGCAGATCGCTCAGCAGCTGGCCCGAGAGCAGGGCCACCGCCCGCACACGGCACCCCCTGAGCAGCGCCTCCGCCCGTTCCACGGAGGTGACGAACAGGGAATGGGCGTCACTCCTCTGCTGGCTGTCGTCGGGCTCCACCCGCACCACCGCCTGACGCTCGCGGCGCAGCATCGCCGCCACCTGGGTGGCCAGGGGGCCGCCACCCACCAGCAGGATCGGCTGCGCCTGGCGGCGCAGCCGACGCGCCCGCCGCACCCCGAACCGCGCCATCAGCAGCTGATCGAGGATCAGGGCCACCAGCGCCGAACTCAGCAGGGTGCCCACCAGCGAGTAGAGCAGGGTCACCGTCACCAGAGCGGCATCGCCCTGATGGGGACCGCCCGCGGCACCCAGAACCACGTTGGTGGGATCCACATAGTCGCCCTTGAGCAGGGCCGCCGTCACGAAGAAGCCCTGAACCCACCCTCCGCGGGCGGCGAAGAGGGGAATGCCGGCCAGGGCCATCGTGAGAACGGCAGCTACGAGCAGCAGCTGCAGGCGGCTATGGGTGTGGCACCAGAGGATCAGGCGCTGCAGCAGATCCCTCAGCCTTTGCCACAGGAGTCCCAGCAGCCGCACCACCGGGTGATCCGGAGCCGACGGGTTGCCCGGCTGGGGAGCGGAAAAGGTCCGCGGCATCACCACCAGGGAGTCCTCGCCGGCTTCAAGGCGCAGATGCCGCTGGAAGCGATGGTCCTCCAGGGGGCCGTCGCGCACCTCGAAGGCTTCGCCATTCACCTCGAAACGGGCCAGCTGGGGCCCTGGCCGCAAGGCCTGCACCAGCGCCCCGGCGCTGAGTTGGAGAGGATTGACCACCGCCATTCCAGGCAGCCGCTGTTCCAGCAGCGATCCCAGCTGCTGGAGGTCACTGCCGGAGCGGATCACGATCTCCGCCGTGGGGTTCAGCAGCCGCACCTGCAGGGCCGCTTCGATGTTGCTGCCGCTGTCCGAACTCAGCAGCAGCACCGAGCGCGCGCGCTCTGTTCCCGCCTGCCGCAGCACATGGGGCCGGCGCATGTCCCCGAGAATGAGTTGCTGCTGCAGGGCCTCCTGCAGGCCGGGTGTGCGCCAGTCGGGGGTCCGGAGATCCAGCACCCGCAGGGCGACGTCGAAGGTGAGCAGGCGGGAGAGCACCGCCTGCCCGAAGGCGCCCAGGCCGCACACCAGGATCGTCGGTTCGTCGCCCTCCGGCCCAGCCGTCATCGTTGGCCTGCGCGCACCGGGCACTCAGGCAGCGCCATGGCCGACAGGAGGTCCCAGCAGGGGCCCGCCCCGCTCCCGGCGGATCGCCACCACCCCCGGCCTGGGGATGCGGCCGGCTTCCCCGGAAGGCCAGTTGGAGCCAAGGGGCACCTGGCGCAGCTGCTCGAGCGGCTGGCCGTCGCGATCCCTGAGGGTGTAGGCCTGCACCTCCTCCTGCCCGCTGCGGTGGATGGCGTTGTCCTCGCCCGGATGCTGCACCGCCAGGAACAGGGTGGTCTCGCCGGGGTCGAAACAGGGGCCCGTGAGCTCGCACTCCATCGGACCGGTGGCGAACAGCAGGGCCTCACCGGCCGCCGGGCCGGCGGCCGGGAACAGCCAGCAGCCGTTGGTGCCGAACACGTCGGCGCTGCCGTTCACCGCCGCCCGGTCGGTGACCATCCAGACGTTGCCGCGGCGATCGATCGCCAGGTTGTCGGGATTGGCGAAGCCCATGCCCCCCTCCCAGGGGGTGCCGCCGGTGGCCACCATCCGCCAGCGGAACCCGCCGCCGGTCCGGGCCTGGGCCGCAGGGTCGTCCTGGAGGCGCATCACCCAGCCGTAGGGCCAGCGGCTCTGGCCCGCAGGCCCGCGGAAGATCGCCGGATCGGCCTGGCCGTCGCCATCGGAGCCGCCGGCGGTGAAGGTGATCAGCAGATCGCCCGTGCGCGGATCCAGGTCGGTGTCCTCCGGCCGGGCCGCCGGCGTGGCCCCCACCGCATTGGCGGCCAGGTGGGCGTCGATCAGGATCGCGCCGAGCTGTTCCTCGCCGCTGCCGGGGTAGAGATCCGCCAGGGTGCGGAAGCGCTGCCGGTAAGCCTGGAGCGCGGCGTCGCTGCGCAGCGGCTCGGCCCCGGCCTTGCCGCGATCGCTGTGGGGCACCGCCATCACCGCCTCCAGTCCATGGCCGGCGAAATGCTCCGGCGACAGCGGCTCCACCGGCGTGCCCGGCTGCAGCGGGATCCAGCGGCCGCTGCCATCGGGCAGGAAGCGGGCCACCTCCAGCCGGCCGCGTTCCAGCAGCCGGGAGTTGGCGGGATCGCGGGGATCCCGCACCGGATCGGCGCTCACGAAGCGGTAGAGGTGGCCGCCGTGGCGATCGCAGCCCGAGTACACCACCAGCGGCTCGCCGGCGCGGGCCCGCACGGCCACCGCCTCATGGCGGAAGCGGCCCAGGGCCGTGTGCTTCACCGCCACCTGCTCCGGCCGGCGGGGATCGAGTTCCACCATCCAGCCGTACTTGTTGCCGGCCAGGCCGAAGGGATTGCCCAGCCCCTCCAGACGGTCCCCGTCGAAGCGGAACGGACGCTCCGCCGGCGACGGTGAGCTGCCATCGGCGTAGACCGCCTCCACCACCTGGCTCTGGAAGTTCTCCTCGGCGGAGAGCACCGTGCCCCAGGGGGTCTGGCCGCCGGCGCAGTTGGCGAAGGTGCCGATCACCCGGTCGCCGAGGCCGTCGTCGTAGCCGAGGTGGCGGCGGCGGCGGAACACCGCGGCCGCGGGACCGGTGCTGCGCAGCTGGTCCTGGGGGTTCTGCCAGCCGCTGAGGCCGGTGATGCGCCGGTCGAAGCGGCCGGGGCGGTGCCGCCAGCTGCCATCGGCCGTCCGCGCGAGCTCGGCCACGCCGATGCCCAGCTGATCGAGGGCGGCGGTGGCCACCGCCAGCAGGGGCGCTCGAAGGGGATCGTCGCCCGCAAGGGCGAGTGCGTCGATGCGGCCGCCCCGCTCCGCCAGCTGCTGGCGCAGGGCGTCGAAGGGCAGCTCCCGGCCCATCACCGTGGCGTAGCCGGCGCACCAGGGGCGGGGGCTGATGTACTCGAAGTTCACCGTGAGCAGAGCACGCTCCCCCGCCAGGGGTGTGAAGGCGAGGTAGTCGTTGTTGAAGCCGAAGCGGCCGCCCGCCAGCGGATCGCCCCACTGCAGCACGAGGTCGGCGCGGAATCCCTCCGGCACCAGCAGCCGGTCCTCCAGGGCGACCCGTGCGTAGGCGCTTCTCTGCTCCGCGGCGCTCAGGCCGTCACTGGGGAGGGGGATGGGACCACGCAGGGGCGGGAAGGGCAGCCCCGGGGGCCGGGGGGTGGCACGGCCTGGGACGGCGGCTGGAGCGGCGGCACGGGCCGGACCCGCCGCGACGGCGGCACCGAGGCCCAGCAGCTGGATCAGGAGGGTGCGGCGGTTCATGGGCGTTCGCGGCAGGCCGGGCGATCGGCGGTGAGCAGGGCCAGGCGGCTGGCCTGGAGGGGGCTGAGGTTGTCGTCGCTGACCAGCACCAGGCTGGAGCGACCATCCGGGAGCGGCGGGCCCTCCGCCAGAGCCTCCCAGTTGTCCGGCACCAGGCCGGCGGCGATCAGATCCCAGCTGGCCAGGGCCTTCGCCGGTTCCGCCGCCTCCGGGGTGGGCAGGGCATGGAGCTCCAGCCGGATCTCCCAGGTGGTGGGAGGAGTGAAGCGGCGCATCAGGGCCAGCAGCCGATCAGGCCCCGCCGCCAGCAGGTCGGTGAGACCCCAGTCCCCACCATCAGGCAGGGCCAGGCTGCCCTGGGCTTCCGGCCGGGGAGCGTCGCGGAGGGGATCCTGTCCCGGAGCCCAGTGCCAGCGCAGCAGCCTCACCCGATCGGGGGGATCCTGCAGCAGGGGCATCTCGGCAGCCATGAGCAGGCCCGGGGTTCCATCCGGCAGGGGCAGGGCGATCAGGGATTCGGGGCCACCATTGCTGGCCAGGCCCTGCCCCGGCGCCGGCTGCCAGTCCGGGGGAAGGGGCACCGCCTGCAGCAGGGAGCCGCGTTCGGGATCGAAGCGCAACAGCTGGGCCGGACGCTCCCGGCTGCGGCGTCCCTCGCTGGCCACCCAGGCCTGCCCCTGCCCCATCACCAGCCCCTCGCCATCCATCTCGCCGAGGCTGCCGCCAGGTCCTGGCCCCAGCTCCACCAGCCGCTCAAGGCGCACCGGGCCCGGGCCGCGCAGACCACGCCAGAGGCTGAGGGTGCCGCCGGGAAGATCGCTCAGCAGCCAGAAACGCTCGTCGCCGGCGCTGGTGCGGAGGGCGGAGAAGCCGCCGATGCGCCGCTGGTCGGCCGTGAACTGGGTCAGCTCGGTCTGACGCACCACCTGCCAGCCGGCAGCCCCACAGGCGTTGGTGGGCAAAGGCAGTGACGCGGCCGCCGCTGCCGATGAAAAGGGAGCAGCCAGCAGCAGTGCGGCCGCCAGGACAACCTCCGGGATCGGACTGCAGAGGTTCTCCATGGCTGCGGATTGTTCCGCCGGGCAGCGTCAGTCACCGCATCGTGCAACACGCAGCGATGTCGGCCAGGCAACACGGGAGCGAGCGTTTCTTAACCATCGGGGTCAACGCCATGGCCACCTTGCGGGGGTGCGTTGCGGGGTGGGCGCAGGTCCCACGCCCCCAGCCTTTTGGGAACTCAAGCCATGCATGCCACGACCCTCTCGATGAACGCCACGGAAGCCTTCGCCGCCATTCCGCTGGCCGCCGTCTGCTGCGATCAGACCTTCGGCAAGGAGGAAGCCCGGGTGATCCGTGAGCAGCTGCTGGAGCGCTCCAGCTACCGGGCCATGGAGCCCTATGCCTTCGGGATGCTGATCTCCGGCCTGCTGAAGCGCTTCCGGGAGGAGTCGTGGCAGGGCCTGATCGCCGCCGCCGCCCCCCAGCTGAACCGGGAGCAGCAGGAGACGGCCTTCGCCCTGGCCTGCCAGCTGATCCACTGCGACCGTCAGGTGGCTGCCGCCGAACGGGAGTTTCTGATTGCCCTCGCCGACCAGCTGGCGCTTGCCCCGGAGCGGGCGCGGCAGATCCTCGACGTGTGCGAACTGTTGAACCGGGATTTCTAGGGGGTCGATGCAGCACGCATCAGGCCAGCACACCCAGCTGCAGCAACTGAGCGGCCTGATTGAGGCGACGGTCAGAGCAGGCGAAGGTGATCGGCAGAGCGGTGCTCCGATGCAGTTCATGGGCCGCTGCCAGCTGCACGCTGTCGTAGCCCCGCAGGGCAAAGGCATCGGCATAGCGCCCAGCCGATTCAACCAGCCTCTGGCTGATTTCCACGATCAGGAACTGCGCCCAGGTTCTGATCAGCAACTGGCGGGCCTGCTCAAGATCTGAGCTGCTGAGTGGGTCTTCCCGCTGCCGGCGGGCCATGGCCGCCATGGCCTCAGCCCAGGTGACCCGGCACACCGCGATCGCTTCGGCTTCGGAACTGACCCGTTGCAGCCGATCTGATCCTGGTTCCTGAACCAGCAGCTTGATCAGCGCACTGGTGTCGCAATAGAGAATCACGGGCTTAGCCCCGATCCTCGATCACGATGTCGCTGATGGGCTTTCCCTGGCCAAGCAGCCGGATGAGCGGAGGAAACACGGGCTTCTCGCCATTCCAGCTCACGACGCCGGCATCGATGGCGGCCTGCAGGGGGTTGACCGAACGGGAGACGGGCCGCCCGAGCCCCATCAGCCGGGCGATCGGCTGGCGATGGGAGGTGACTTCCACCACCTCACCGGCTCTGACGCAGGCCAACCAATGCGACAGACGGGCCTTGAGATCACGCACCGACACCTGATTGGTGACCACATCTGCCATTGCCTGCCCCACAATGTGACCACACTAGGGCGAAGCACCAGCCTCGGCAGAGTCCCGATCCCGCTCGGGGGATCGCAGGCGACCCACCTCCGCCTCGAGCTCGGCGATCCGCTGTTGCAGCGGCTGCATCGCGCTCTCCACCTGGGCGGCGCTGAAGCGGGGCGTGATGAACTGCGGGCAGTTCCAGTCGAACGCCTCCACATGGATGCGGAAGAGGCGTTCCACTTCCGCCGCCCCCGGATCTACCTGGAGCAGCCGATCGCGCAGGGCCGGCTCGGCATCCAGCGGCACCACCTCGCCGGTGCCGTCGAGCTTCAGGCGCCGGCGGTTGGGGTAGTCCATCAGGAACAGGGCCAGACGCGGATCAGCCCGCAGGTGGCCCGTGGTGAGCAGCTGGCGGTTGCCGCCGTAGTCGGCGAAGCCGAGGGTGCGCGCGTCGAGCACCCGCAGAAACCCCACCGGCCCGCCGCGGTGCTGGATGTAGGGCGCTCCCGTCTCGGTGAGGCTGGCCAGATAGAAGCTGTCGCGGGCGCCGATGAAGGCGATCTCCCGGGCGCCGAGGCGGTCGGGCTCCGGGGCGTCCGGCACCGCGTAGGTCGGCTGCCCATAGGCCTCCTGCTGCGCTTCCCCCACGGCGGGGGTGAGATGGCGATGGAGGTAGTGCTGGCTCATGGCTGGGATTCCGCTCAGGCGTCGAGACCCTTGATCGGCCGGTAGCCCGGCAGCGCCTGGAAGCGGGCGATCCAGGCGCGCACATGGGGGTACGGGGCCAGGTCGATGCCCCCGTCTCCCGCCAGGGCCACGTAGGGGAACACGGCGATGTCGGCGATGGTGGGGCGATCGCATTCCAGCCAGAGACGATCGGCGAGGTGCCGATCCAGTTGATCGAGAACGAAGGCGGCCTTCTCGTGGGCCCGCTCGATCGGGATCGCCTTGACGCCGAAGAGGTGATGCAGACGCGCACTCTCGGGCCCCTGGCGCACTTCACCGGCGGCCGTCGACAGCCAGCGCACAACCCGGGCCTGACCCAGGGGATCGGTGGGCAGCCAGCGGCCATCCGCCTGCCGGGCCGCGAGGTAGTAGAGGATGGCCTGGGCATCGGCGAGGGTGGTGTCGCCGTCCTCGAGCACGGGAACCTGGCCGAAGGGATTGAGCGCCAGGAAGGCCTCGCCCTTGTGCTCCCCCTTCATCAGATCCACGCGGACCCATGTGTAGGGGATGCCGGCGAGGTCGAGCAGCAGGCGCACCTTGGTGCTGTTGCCGGAGAGTTCGTGGCCGTGGAGTCGGAGCATGAGCCTGAGGGGGGAAGGGGGCGCGAGGAGCGGGCGTGACGGACGGACCGGCCAAGACAGACCGATCTGTCTCCAGACATTAGCAGACCTTTCTGTCTACTGGCTAATCTGGCTGGGCGTGGGGCAGGGCGATGGCCGAAGGACGGGTGGCAGCAGGGGCTTCGGCCAAGCGGGAGGCGCTGCTCACCACCGCGGCGGAGCTCTTCTCCCGCCAGGGCTACCGGGCCGTGGGCATCGACACGCTTCTGGCCGAAGCGGGCGTGGCCAAGATGACCCTCTACAAGCAGTTCGGCTCCAAGGAGGAGCTGATCGCCGCCGTGCTGGAGCGCCTGGCCGGTGAGATCAGCAGCGGCCTCAGCGCGCGGCTGGCGGCCGCACCGGGGGGCAGCCGGCAGCGGATCCTGGCGGTGTTCGACTGGCTGGCGGACTGGGTTCGCTCCCCCGGATTCCACGGTTGTCTGTTCATCAAGGCGGCCGGCGAATACCCCGAGGCCGGCGATCGTCCCCGCCAGGTGGCCGAGGCGTTCAAGGCCGGCTGCCGCGAGCTGCTGGAGGGGCTCTGCGGCGAGCTTGGCGTCAACGAACCGGCACGCCTGGCCCGCCAGCTGCATCTGCTGATGGAAGGGGCCCTGGTGCTCGCCTTCCTGGAGCGCGATCCCCGCGCCGCCACCGACGCCCGCGATGCAGCGGAGATCCTGATCGCTGCCGCTGCTGCCCCTTCGCCTTGAGCGATGAACCCGCCCTGGCCCGCCGTCACAGCCCCTTGCAATCCATCCGCAGATAGCGGAGCGCGATGCGGGCCTCGTTGCGCAGGCGGGCGGCCTCCGGGAAGCTGATCAGCAGATCGGTGAAGCGTGGATCCGCCCCCAGCGCCCAGAGGGTGCGTGCCGTGAGGGCATAGCCCAGGCAGCGGTCGCGTCCGGCGCTCTGTGCCGCCACCACCAGGCCATCGCCGCGCACCAGGGCCTCCTGACAGCTGGCTGGGGCAGGGCTGGCGAAACAGGCCGCGGCGGCGGCGATGGCCGCAGGTGCCGCCGGGCCCGGGGCGCTGGCCGCAATGGTGAGCGGGGGAGCCGATGGGGCCGGCAGCTGGGCGCAACCGGCGGACGGCAGGGTCCGATCGAGGGAGGCCCTCACGTCGCGAACCTCCTCGATCTCCGGAGGAAACCCCAGGGTTCGATAGAAGTCCGGCAACTGCCGGCGGATCCAGGCGGCGGCCCCGATGCTGCGGCAACCTCGCTCCAGGTCCGGGATGCGCGGACCACCCTGCTGACCCGGGCAGATCGGGAGAGCGGAGCAGCCGTGATCGACGTCTTCACCGGCCGGGCGGAAGTCGGGGCAGCTGCAGCCCAGGCCCGCCACCCGCTCCCGGCCCCAGCGATCGAGCAGCGACTGGGCGGAGAACAGCGAGCGGAATCCAGCAGCGGCCGACTCCTTGGCCATCACCCGCTGCTGATAGGTCGTGCAGCGGTCCTGCAACCGCTGCTGCGCCTCCGTCATCTGCCGCCCCTCCGCACCGGAGGACATCGACAGCTGAACCATCTGCTCCGGGCTTAGTTCGGCGAAGCTGCGGCCGAACCGCTCCCGCGCCTGCCGCTCCAATGCCTCCAGCACGGGTGCGGAGTTTTCTTCCACGATCTGCGACACCCGATCGCAGTTGGCCTGCTCCTCGGCATCCCAGGGGGCAGCGCGAACGGGTGCCGTCAGCTCAGCAACGATCGACTGGCTCAGCAGCAGCATGGCCACCAGTCCCCACTTCGCCGGCAGGCCTGCCCACGGCTGCTCGGCTGCGGGAGAGCGTGGTTGCCGATCGCCGGGCCTGTCCACAGGGAGAGCGGAGGATCGATAGCGATTCTGGCGGCGAACAAGGAAGGCCAGCCGGGCAAGGACATGCTTCAGCCCAGCCACTCCTGGGGAAGCTGCGCCAAGGCTCTGAATTCCGGATCCTTATGCACCAGCACGGCACCTTCCTGTTGGGCGGCGGCGGCGATCCAGGCATCGGCCACGGACAGGGGATGGCCGGCCTTGAACGCAGCCGCCTGCTCCAGGAGCCCATCACTGGCCAGCACCCACTGAATCGGCAACGCCTGCAACTGGCCATCGGCAAGGCGAGCCCTGCGTTCACCTTCGTCCTTCCAGACCCGGTAGAGCACCTCCATGCGGCTCATGAAGCAAACGAAGCAGTGGCTTTCGCCGTTCTGGGCAGCCTGGAGCAGCCGGGCCACCCGATCGGCACCCGGCTCATCGTCGCGCAGGGCAAGCAGGGCAGATGTATCCAGCAACCAGCGGGAGGCCATCAGCGCTCCTTCTCCCGGTCGAGGCTGCGGTCGGCCAGCAGCCGTGCGGTGGCACCACCGGAACCGGAACCGCGGAAGGCGCGGATGGGATCGAGGTCCACAGGCACCACGCGGATGGAACCGTCACCATCGACGATCCACTCCAGACGGGAAGAGGGACCGAGGCCGAAGCGCTCGCGGATCTGCGCCGGCACCACGGTCTGACCGCGGGAGGTGATCGTGCTGCGCATGACCCGAATTACCAAAGCACCTTCATGGTAATTCGCGCGACTGGGCTGGGGGTCGATGCGGCCGAAGCCATCGAGAAAGGACGACTGCCCCAGGCGTCGGGAACTCGGGTGTTCAGCACCCGGCCGAACACTGTCGCCGCCATTCCCCCAGGGCAACGCCGGCGTCGTAGTCCTGCTTGGCGCTCATGGCTGCCTCATAGCGCTGCTGCTGAGGCGAGCCGCTCCAGGCGCGGGACGGACAAGGCTCAGCGGTGGATGTGCCGTTCCGGATCGGGTCCGCGGCATCCACGCCCAGGCGCAACTGGAACAGGGCCTCCTGGCCGTAATGGCTGCGGAAGGCCCCCGATCGATCGGGGCCAGGGACGGGGCCGCGGGAGCCCCAGCCTCACCAGGGTTCCCGTCGGGGCGTGGGTAGAGCGGTGGGAGCGCATCCGGGCACTGAGCCAGGCGCTGCCAAGAGGGGCTGACAACGTCGCCAGGCCTGGCCACAACCGAGGCAGGCGCCGAACCGGGAGAGGGCCTGATCTCCCGTCATCGGCACAGGGCTTCCCGGGTGGGGGGCCTTTTCTCTTTCCAGGCCCTGGTGGCTGGATGGATCACGGCAACGACGCGCCGGATTTCGCCAGGCCACTTCGGAAGTGATCCCCCTTTCCCTTCAGGGATCCTCGCTCTCGGGAACGGGCACCCAGCAGGGGGGGGGGGGCGAACCGGGCGATCACGGGCCTGAGGGCATCGAGTTCCGCCTTGTCGCCGCCGCCGCCGAGTCGCTGGCCGCCGCTGGTGGTCAGCCACAGCCTGTCCACGCGGGTGCCGGTCCTGGCCTCGATGCGGCGGATCACCACACCGTCAGCCAGTTCCAGCGAGCGCCGATCCCTGCCCCCTTCGCCGCCATGGATCTTCTGCCATTCCTCGATGGGGTTGAAGCCGCCTGAGTCCTGCCGGTAGCGCAGGCGGATGCGAGGCTGGGATCTCCGACCGGTCGAGCGGGGTTGTCGCAAAGCCTGGCATGAACTCCTCCAGATCCACCGGACCGAGCTGCTGTTCAGCTCGGAACGGCTGATCACCTCCATGAGCCGGCGGGTGAGTTCGGGGCCCAGCCGCACACCGTCCAGGGCCACGACTGCACCCAGGACCTGCCCCACCGCCCGTGCCTGCCCCCCCCCGCATCTGGGCACCGAATTCCGGCCCCGCAGCAGGGTGGAGGAGGCCAGGAGGGAGGGGGAATCACCCGTCGTCATCCATGCGCACAAGCAGAGGGACTCAACCAGGCGAGCCAACGCCGGGATTGCCGTGCCGGACAGCCCGACTCCAGAAGGCCTTGACGGAATCGGCTGCAAGCACCGGCGGGAAACCTTCACCTTGTGGGGCTGCCTGAGTGCACCGCACCATCAAGCCTGCAGGGCAATCGATGGCGAGCAGGGTTGCCGCTCAGGCAACCCTGCTGCGGCCCACCCGATCAGCCCCGCTTCACCGTCAATCACCAATCAGCTTTTCTGAGATTCTGATACAATTTCCATGTGCTTTCGTTATCAATTCCTGCCACGCCAAGCAGGGTGATCCCGGCCTTCTGGATGCACTGAATCTCGGCAATGATGGCCTCGCCATTATAAAAGGCATAGACCATTCCCGCCTTTTCTTCAGCGGAAGAGTTGGATTTCAGGTCGCGGCTGAAGCCTTCAGCGCGCAAAGCCTTCTCGGCATTGGCGAGACATGTTGCATAGGGCCCTGTGTAGTCAAAGCTGGACATGTAGAGGAAGGGCCGTGCCACTGCCGGTGATTGCGGCACGGCAAGCCCCAGCAGGGCCAGACCCAGCATGACGATTGGTCGACGTGATGCTTTCATGGCTTGATCTCAACGGGGAACGAGCTGGATCAGCGAACAGATCACGCGCCTGCGGGGGGCATCAACCTGGCGCAGCTCCTGCCAATCCCTGGCTAGCAATCGCGAGCCGATCCTGCAGCAACGCTGTCCCTCCTTGAAGCCCTGCTGCTATAGGCCGGCGCACATGCACCCTGGGCCGGAGACTTCACCAGCAAACGACTGAGCGCCACCCCTGAGCGGATCATCCTCATGCTCAAAACCGCTGAGGCGTTGGTCGGCCAGGGCAAGAGCCTCGCTGATGCCTGCCGCAGGACACCGCGGTGACCCCTTCGGCGCTGATCTCCATGGTCCAGCCCTTGAGATCGAGCGACATGCTGCTGAAGGCCTGGGGCGTGGGCACACCCACCACCGGAGGGGTCTGGGGTGAGCGGGCCGAGGGCATGGAGGCTGCGGTGGACCCTCAGCAGCAGAAGGGCAAGCCCCCCTTCCTTGGTGCCGGGTTCGAGGCCGGTGCGCTTGATGCTGATGCAGTGCTTGCCCGCCACGGCGCTGAGTTCCTCGCCGTCTGCCGCGGTTTGGGGAGAATCAGGGGTCGATCAGTTCAACACTGCAACGCCGCCCACGCGCGCGCCAGTCGGCCATCGGCGGTGAGCAAGGGCACCTCCAGATGCTCGGCCAGCGCTACGTAAAGCGCGTCGTAGGCCAAGAAGTTGAAGCGCAGCTCCCAGGCCCGCATCCAGAGGACGCGACTCGGATGGCGGCGCAGGCCCAGGCGATGGGCGGTGGCCAGGGCCTCAAGGGCATCCCCCTCCGGCAGCTTGCCGGCAAGCACCAGCCGCCTGAGCACCGACAGCAGTTCGGCATCGATCACCACCATCAGCGCTCGGCGCGGGTCTGGCGCAGGACTTCGAGGATGCTGTCGCGATCGATCGGCAGGGAGGGCAGGCCGCCCAGAAGCTCGGCGTTGTCGGCGCACCGGGCGGCTGCCGTGAGTTCCTGCTGGGCGAAGGTGCTCAGGGGCAGCCCGGCCTGGGCCGCAAGCTTCTCCAGCCGTGCGGCCACGTCGCCTGGAACGTGGCGGATGGAGAAGGTGGGGGCCATCGCAGCGACCTGCTTGCTGGCTAACGGCAGGCGAAGGGCAGGCGCGAAGCCGAGGCACGAGGGTCACGGATTCAGCTCCTCCTCCCGCCAGCCAATCTCCGCCCGCCAGCGCCGCCGCCGGTGGGGATGGCCCGTGAGTTCCAGCAGCTCCACCTGCGAAAGAGCAAGGCGCAGCAGCACGAAGTGCTCCGGGATCGGCGTGTCGTCGGCCAGCGCCTCGGGGAACGAGGCGCCGGCGTCCCAGGGAGCGCCAGGCTCCGGCCACCCCCACAGGGCGCGACCGCCTGGGGTGAGCCCCCGCCAGTGCCGTTCGCGTTCCGCCTGCCGCACCTCCGGTGCCAGCGGTTCGAGGCGGCCGCGCAGGCGGAACTGGCTGCGGGCGCGGGGCAGCAGCCAGCAGAGTTCCACCGCCGGCTGCTGCTCCAGCTCGGCCACCTTGGCGCTGCGGCCGTCGGTGAGCAGATCGAGCACGGCCGCATCGGCCCAGCCCCGGAACACCAGGGTGCGCACTCGCGGCGTGCCATCGGCGGCCACGGTGGCCAGCTGCAGCCAGCGAGAGGCAGGCGAACGCCCCTCCCGCTGGCGGGCAGCACGCAGGAGGGGGCGCCAGGGGGGCACGTTCAGGATTTGCTGATGGCAAAGACGAACGGCATGGCCGGCACCAGCTTGCTGGTGACATCACCGCTGAGGGAGAAGATCTGCTTCTCCACCGGCAATTCCATCTGGGGTGCGCCCTTGCTGAAATCGAGCTTGTTGATGTCGACCCACACCACGTTCGGGGCATAGGTGCTCTCGAAGTAGTACCGCCCACCCGTGAGATCGATCACGCTGCGGAAGATCGTGCTGGCCACGTTCGGCTTCGCCGGATCGGGACTGCCGAAGGGCACGGACACATTGCGGATCACGCTGAACATGTAGGCCGCTCCCTCTCCCTTGCTGGTGGGCTTCGGCAGCCCGTTCACGTAGTAAGCGGCGCGCACGAAGCGATCCGTGGGCGTGCGCTCGCCGGGCAGGGGCTTGTCGCCGCCGAAGGTGCGGTACTGCCTGAGGTTCTCGATCTGCTTGTCGTAGGTGGGCTCGTTGGTCATCACCGTGAAGCGCTTGTCGTGATAGATCTGCGGCTTGCCACCGATGAACTCGATCACGGCCGAATCACCCGACTTGTCTGACAGCGACACGTGCACCAGCGTGGGGTAGCCGTTGGGCAGGATCAGCGGCACGATCTGGAAGGCGTCGTTCTTCTGCGCCGCCTCGGCCACGGACGAGAAGTTATCGAGGTAGTACTGCACCCACTGCATCACACCGATGGCGGGCCGGCGGGGATCGCGCTTGCCGAAACTCACCTCCTCACCGGCGAGGTAGAGGGCGTGGGCACTGAGGCCCTTCTCGTTCACCCCTTCATGGGTGCCCATGTCCTAGGCCGAGAGCACCAGGCTTCCGTACTTGCTCGTCCATTGAAGGGGATTCACCGTCACCGCCCCGGTGCGGGCGATCCCGCGCGGATAGACGCGAAAGGCGGTGTTGGCCTTCTCCGTCCAGTCCTGGGTGCGGCCGACGAACACCTGATCGGGGCCACCGACCCAGAGCACCCGGGAGCAGGCCAGCGCGGCGGGTGCGGCCATCAGCCCGGCCAGACCCACGGCCAGGGCGCAGAAGCGGAAGCGCATCGAGAGGTTTCGGTGAGGGGGGACAAGCCAACCGGGGAGCGCGCTCGGAATGCGGTGAACCCGCCAGGCCAGTTCCACCGTGCCCATCCAGCGCTGATCCGGCAACTCGTGCGTGGAGCGCGTGTGCACAGCCATCCATGCCTACGCCTCCACCGCCTCCGGAGCGATCAGATCCGCTGCTCGCCGGGCCTCCCCCAGCAGCTGGAACAGCAGCCGCGGCGACTCCCGCAGCAGTTCGATCCAGTGGGACAGGTAGGCGGCGTGGTGGCGCACATCACTGCCGATCTCAAGGCGATCGCCGAGCAGCACCGCGCCAAGCTCGGCCACCAGCTCCTCCTGCGCATAGGCCGGACTGCCCATGGCGCCGGTGAGATCGCGATCGAGCCGGGAGGCATGGCCAGTGGAGTGGATCGCCTCGTGAGCCCAGGTGGCGTAGAGGGCAGCGGCGGAGTGGAAGCTGGAGCGCTCGGGCAGCTGAATGCGATCGAGCGACGGCACGTAGCAGGCCTGATCGCCGCCATGGCTCACCGGCACCGGCCAGTCGCTGAGAACGGCGTCGGCCGCAGCCAGCCGTTCGGGCTCGGACCGCCGGCGGATCCCCGCGGCCTGGCGGCGGTCCTGGATCAGGCCGGACAGGGCCGGGCCGTCCAGATCGGCGGCATTGAAGAGCGCCATCGGGCGGTAGCTCACCCAGCGGCGACCCTCCCCCTGGAGCTCAGCTCCATCGCCCTGGCCCTCCGCCATGGCGACCTCCACCAGGCCGGCCTCGCCCCGCTGGTGCAGCTGGGGCCGCAGCACGTGCACCGCCTTGCTGCCCTTGCGCGGAAAGATCCCCAACCGTTTGGCCTCGGCGAAGCCGCACCAGTAGGGGAGCGCGGAACCCCGCAGGTGCAGGCCCAGGGTGAGCAGCACCGGATTGGCACCGCGGTAGCGGCGACCGGAGATCAGATTCACGTGGTGGCCGCCGCCGGCCGCATCCCACTCCCGCCGCCAGGGAGCGGTGCCGGCCTCCATCAGCGCGATAAGGGAGGCGACGACCTTCTCCTCGGCGGTGGACGCAGGGGTGGAAGCAACAGCAGCCATCGGTGGCAGGCGCAGGACCGCAGGCGCCAGCGCGGCCCGGACGGGGGCCGGCCATGGCGCTCACGGACACCAGTGCCCCCGGGTGTCCCATCGCCTGTGGTGGAGGGGGTGGTCGCGGTGGCGGGGCGGCGGGGTTGGTGGGAGTCGCGTGCATTGCGACCCGGCATGCTCATCGCCGCATCACCCGATGCGACTCTGCACTTGCTCAATCAGGGCTTCCGCGCGGTTGCACCAAGCAGCGCGGTCCAGCCCCAACTGGCCTCTTCCACTTCGGGATCAAGCAGCCGCCGCGCCATCTTCAGGTCGCGGCGCGCCACCCGCAGCAAGCGCTCCGCTTCAGGGTTGGCCATGCAGCAGCACACCCTCGGCGATGGCCTGATGCACCAGAGAGCCTGGTTCCTGGGCGCGGCGAGCCGCTTCGCTGGTGGAGTGGAGCACCAGATCAACAGACAGATCGGGTTGGGCCACGGCCCCCCACAGATCGGCAAGGAGTGCAAAGCGGTCGCGGGTGGCGAGCCAGCCGTCGGGAGCGGTGATCAGCAGGTCGACATCGGAATCAGGCCGCGCATCTCCGCGAGCCCGGGAGCCGAACAGACGCACCTCGGCAGCAGGGACCAACTGAAGGATCTCAGCGGCCATGCCTGCCAGACGCTGTTCGATCGGGGCGGTGGTGGCGACGGCCATGCGTCCATTCTGGTGCAGCCATTTCGACTTCCTGGGGCCCATCGAACCAGTACTTGTGCAGCAGGGGCTTGCGCGCTGACTCAGCAGACCCGGAGCACCCACGCCACGATGAGTTGCTCACGCCTCATTCGAGGCAGGTCTGGCCTTTCTGCCACTTCTGAGGCATGATGAGGAGACACGGCGTGAAGGGCGTGGCTGTTCAGGAGCGCACGAATGCGGCCGCCAGCGGGCTGAACGAGAGCCTGGTGCTGCGCAAGGCCCTGCAGCGCGCGGGGGAGGAACTGGGACTCTCGGCCCAGGAATCGGCCCAGGCGATCGGCAAAAGCCGCACCTTCTTTGAGCAGGCACGGGCGCAGAGCCGCATCGATCGGCACACCCAGCGGATGATCGCGCTAGTGCTGCGCCTGCACCGCAGCCTGTCGGCCCTCGTGGGCGACGACACCGAGCTGATGCGGCACTGGATCAACACAGCCAACCGGCATACAGGTGGCATCCCGCGGCAGCAACTGCAGGATCCTGAGCAACTGGTGGAGCTGGTTCACTACCTCGATGCCATGCGCGGTCGGCCATGAGCGCGGGCGCCCGCGTGGATCTCACGGCCCTCACCCGTCTGGAGGGGGTGGTGCTGCGACTGGTGGAGCAACAGGGCGCCCAGGCCACGCGGCGCACCACCGACAGCCTGGATGAGCAGGCCTGGCTGGAAGACTTTCTTGAGGCCAGCAAGCCGGAGCTTCCAGGCTCCGAGGAGTGTCCCGTGCGGCATCGCCTGCTGCTGACACCCTTCCGTTATCGCAAGCCGCACGGCTCCCGCTTTGCAACGCGCTGGGAACGGGGCCTGTTCTACGGATCACGCAGCCGAGTGGGTTGCCTGCTGGAGGGGGCGTTTTACGAGCTGGTGTTTCAGAACGGTCCGGAGCTCCCCTTTCCCCGCAGCTCCGCGATGCGCAAGGCCCTCTTTCACGTGGAGATCCGTACCCCCAGGGGCCTGAGATTGCAGGATCAGGGAGGCAGGAGACTGCAGACGAGGTTGCGGGATCCGGTGGATAGCCGCTTCTGCCAGGGGGTCGGGGTGGCGATGCGTGAAGCGGGGATTGAAGCCTTCGAATACCACTCGGCACGAAGCGCTGAGGATGTTGTTCAGGTGGGAGCCATCAGCTGCTGCGTGTTCACCAGCACGCCCTTTGATCAGGTTGAGGTTCAGGTGGAGGCAAGCGGGCATGAGGTGTCCTTCCGCTGCCTGGATGACAATTCCGTGCACCACTTCCAGCGGCAGCACTTCGAGGTGAAGGGAGAGCTGCCCCAGGTCATGCATGGATGAACAACGTCAGCCTCCAGCTCCAGGCAAACCTCCCGTGAGTTGCTCCAGGGGCCCTGCGTCCTTTACTGCCTCCTTGAGGAGCTCGTCCCAGTCGTCGGGCGGATGGCCACTGGCCAGCATGGACTGGAACACCCGGTAGGCATCGCTCTTGCTGCCATAGGCGCGCCTGGTGTCGGTGTCGTTGACCCAGCCCAGGACAATCACCCGTGAGCGGATGTGAAAGCGGAAGAACAATCGGTATTGCTGAAAGAACTTGGCTCGTCGCCAGTGACGATGCGCAGCGCCGAGGGTGGATCCCTGCTGGTACTCCCTTCGGCTGGGGTCCTGGAGCATCAGGCGGGTGATGGCCGCCAGGCGCCTGCTGGCGTTCTTGCTGCCATAGCCCTTGGGGTCCTTGGCGCGGAGCGCTTCCACCTCAGCGATCAACACCTCAAGCTGATCCAGAAACAACGGATGCGCATAGATCGTCCACCCGTTGATCACGCGTCGTCAGGCAGTGCCTCATCAAGGTCCACCTCGATGGCACCCACCAGATCCTGCAGGCGCCGAACCAGATCCGCGCCGATGGGCTGGAGCCGCTCGGGGTGGCTGGCAATGTCCCGCTCCAGCAGTGCCAGGAAAGGAGCCAGCGCCGGGTCTTCCTCAATCGGATCTGGGCTGACGCGCTGCAGCACCACCTCACCGTTGGCGCGGAAGGAGTACCGAATGCGGTCGCGCTTGCGCAGGCCCAGGGCCCGTCGCACGGGTTGCGGCACGGTGGTCTGATAGCGGTCCGTGAGCGCTGATTCCACCTCGCTTTGCGGGGTGCCCACGGAACCGCCGGCCGCATCAGGAGAGCACAGAACAGCCATCAGGCCACCCTCGGAACGCAATGAATGGTAATGCAGACGCATTGTCTTGGCGAGGTTGGCTGGCCTCCTGTGGGCGGCAAAGTTCCTCAGCAGGGAGATCAAGGCCCGCCCAACGCTTGAAAACTGAGCGCCTGCTGCAGGATTTTCAAGCTTCTGGGGGCTGGATGCCCTGGAACAGTCGCTCTGAGCAGGGCACCGTCACTCTCCGGTGACCGCTGGCTGAGCCTGCCAGAATGCATCCAGCCCTCTGACCTGGAGCGGTAGCAATGACGCAAGCCTTGTCGGCCGCGGTTGCCACGGCTGCCCAGCTTCCTGATGAGGAACAGGATGCTCTGGCCGCGATCCTCCTGGAGGAAATGGAATCGGAAGAGCGCTGGAGCGCACTCTTTGCCGACTCGCAGAATCTGCTGGAGCGGATGGCCAATGAAGCCATTCAGGATTTCCGGGCCGGCCATGTTCAGCCCATCGACCGGTTGCAGTGAACTCGGTTACGACCGACCAGTTCCGGCAGCTGTACATCTCTCAGATTCAAGAAGGTTCACGCAACCCTGCCGATCTACTCAGCCCGAATTGATCTCGATTGGCGCGCCGTTGGAGTGCTGAAGGACGGCACGCTGATTTGGTTCTGGGTGGGTTCACACAAGGCCTATGCGTCGTTGTTGCGCTCTCTCTGAGGACCTCACATCATTGCGGCCGACTGACCGGCGAGAGCCGTGGCACCCGCACCGGCCGCACCCGATCGGGCAGGTGATGCTGCAGGACGCCCCGAGGCAATGCCTCCAGGGGCTCACGGCCTGATCCTTGACGCGGCGTGAGGACTGGCCGAGGGATGGGGTGGGTGTGCGCCGGTCCGGGTGGCGATCCCCTTCCCCTGCCAACCCGAGCCGGATCTTCTGCCCGTGATCGCAGGCCCCCTGCAGGTACAGCAGGATGGCGGCCCGCCCCAACCCAGACGACGGAGTGAGCGACACGGCCCTGGTGCGGGAGCTCTGCGCGGCGGTGGCCGATCTGGGCGCCGTGCTCAGCTGCGGGGAACGGCTCTGGGCGGCACTGCGGCTGGTGCTGCTCACAGCGCTGCTGCTCAGTGCTGCCTGGCTGTACTGGCTGCTGCCGCTGGGCTGGGCGGCGATCAGCGCGGTGCTGCTGGCCGGTGTGGCCTATGCCCTGGTGCTGATCGCCACCCACGAGATGGTGCATGGCACCCTGCTGGGCTGGCCCCGGCTTGAGCAGCCCCTGGCCTGCCTGCTGAGCTGGCCGATGGCCTGGCCCTTCCTCACCTACAGCCGGCTGCACCGCCTGCATCACCGCTGGAACGCCAGCGATCCCCGCGACCCGGAGCGCACCACACCCCTGCCGCAGGAGCTGGCGGCTCACCATGCTCTGGCGGATGACTCCCGAGAAGCCCATCACCACCGGGGGCTGATAGGGCCTGAGCTGCTGGGCGGTGGCCTCAAGGAAGGCCACCAGGATCGTGATCAGCAGGATGTAGTCCCGAAGGGTGGGATCCACCGGCGGTTCACTGGCACCACCAGCCTTGGTGAGCACCAACTCCAAGGGCGCCCACAGGGGATTGGCACGGCCGTCCTGGTAGGCCTGGGCCAGCCGGCCTGCGTGGGCCGGGTCCGCCAGGGAGGCCGAATCACTGGAGTGGGCGAAGGCATTGCGCACACGACGCAGGATGTGGAGGGCTCGCTCCACTGGCGTTTCGATCAAGCCGAGGCGATGGGCCAGGCCGATCCGTGCGCCGAACGATCCGAGCGGGCGATCGGCCTGGAAGAGGGAATCATTGCGACCAGCCGCTGGCAGCAGCACCGCCTGCAGCAAACGCTCCAGCGCCGCATCCACCCGGGCGACGCCAAACAATACGGCTCCTCGACCACGCTCCTGCAGCATCTGCAGGGCAATGCGACGGGCGGCGTCGGCGGCGACGGGTTCCGGCGCAGCGGGTGTGCGCGCTTGCCCAGACGACGATTGCGGTGGCAGAGGAGGGGCGGACAAGGGTTATGCCTGGGATGCGAGCTGCAGCAACCGGGCCCTGAGGTCGGCGTGGGTGGCGGTGAGATCCACGGTGGCAAAGCGCAGCCGATGGCCCTGGATCTGCACCGATTCATCCACCTCGGTGTCGATTGCTGGGTGGAGCAGCAGCCCGGCGGCTGAATCAGCCCAGGGAGCGGCTGGATTGTCCTGCCCTTCCTGGGAGCGCAGGTAGGCGTAGAGCTGGTACACGTAGCCAGCGCGCAGGGTCTGGTCGCGATACCAGCTGCGGGCGAAGACGCCAGTGAACTTGGTGTCGATCACCAGGCGCTGGGGCCGGTCGCGGCGGTCGATCACGATGTCGGTGCGCATCGAGGGGGAACACCTGGGCGATGCCGCTGGTGGCCTCCTGCAGGGGCCAGCTGAGCGGCCTGCCGGTGCTCACCACCCACTCGGACGCATTGAGATGGAGCCGATAGAAGCCGCCGATCGACAAGCTCATCCGCCTCCGGGAGCGAAGAGAGGAGGAACGAGGAACGAAGCTGTAGCCGGTCGGGTGCGGCGCCGTTGGCTCGCTGTTAAGACATTATATTCTCATGCCTCTCCGAACCGTTGCAAGATGGCGTACTTTAGTAGCAATGACACGAATTGTTCATCAATTAATTCGTGTTTCCGCAATGGCAGTACTCTGGCTAAATTGGACGGCTTAAAGGTGGTTGCTCCGGCGATGTACGGAATATAGGACTTGCAACCTTGCACAATACGACGTTGAACAATTGAGTGATAACGTCCTCGACTTCGGTCGATGATGAGTTTATTTGGCTCTACTACACGCACACCCTCAATACCAAGAACTTTGAGGCTGGCATCAAGCCACCAACCATAAGTCCTTGATTGGGGTGGCACTAAATGATAGACCTCACGCCAACAAGAAGGCAAGTGAGCAAGCTCGACCATGGCGTCTATTACGAAATCAACTGAAGCAATCGTGAGGATAGAATGTTGACGTCCCGGAACATCAATCGGCAAGTAAAGCAAATTACCGCACATTTTAATTCCAGCTTGTTGCAAGAACTGGCTTTCGCCGTTAATCTCATTCAAGACAGCATCTCTAAACCGCCAAAACTCCCGCATAAAACCGTAATAACCAGAAAAACCGTTAATGGAACCATCTCGTGCATCACCGACAACAATAGGCGGACGAAAGATAATCCAGTTGAGGGTGGAAGCTGTCACCAACTGCTCAGCCATAAATTTTGACTCTTCATACGGGTTATTGAACATCTGTCCTACATTCGGGTGAGGCACTTCTGCGCCGACGCCGACATAGTCCCCAAATAAGAAAGCTGTACTAACGTGGCAAAAGTTTTCGATACCGAGCAATTCGGCAGTGGCGATAGCATTGGCTGTTCCTGTCAGGTTGGTACAGTGAATTTTATCCCTCAGGCGTGGATCAAATCGTGTGTCGCCGGCGCAGTGCCAAAACATTTGGCATTCGCCCCTGAGAAAGGAACCTGTTTCTGCACTTAAGCCGCAATTGGGTCGACATACATCACCCTCGACAACTTTGACCCTCTGCAATCCTTCTGCTCCAAGTGCGTTATTCAGTACTCGTGTGATGCGAGATAAAGCTGAAATGCTTGAACTAGAACGAGCCAACACGACCACATTCCAACCGGCTTTGACCAGAGCTTCAACAAGGCGACTCCCAACTATTCCAGTTGCGCCGGTTACAAATGCTGTTTGCATAGTCGATTACTCGTTTGTGCATTTCCTGTGTTCCGCGTAGTGTAGCAATGCTCGCAGCGGGCTAAGGAGACTCTGGAAAACCCAACAATCCTGCGCGAGAATGGCCCTGTGATCGCAGGCGTGAACTGGCTTCATGGGCACCAAGCAGTTTGGTTTTGGTGATTCCGAGCAGTCGACGGCCAAAAAGCGCACCAGGCGCGAGCGCTTCCTGGCTGAGATGGAGGCGGTTGTGCCGTGGAAGGCGCTGGTTGATCTGATCGAGCCCCACTACCCCAGGACCAGCAGCAAGGGAGGACGGCCTCCGTACCCGCTGGAGACGTAGCCCTCGGCTTCCGCGAAGCGGTTGCTGCGGATCCATCTGCTGCAGCAGTGGTACGACCTGAGCGATCCGGCGATGGAGGATGCGTTGATCGAGGTGGCAACGATGCGCCGTTTCGCCGGCATCGCCCTGATCACCGACCGGATCCCAGATGAGACCACGATCCTGGCGTTTCGGCACCTGCTGGAGCAGAACGATCTGGGAGAGCAGATTTTCGAAGCCGTGAAGGCGCACCTCAAGGCCAACGGAATGGCGATGAAGCAGGGCACGATCGTCGATGCCACCATCATCGCGGCACCAAGCTCCACCAAGAACGAGAAGCGGGAGCGGGATCCGGAGATGCACCAGACCAAGAAAGGCAACCAGTGGTACTTCGGCATGTAGCCGCAGGCCCGCGAAGCGGTAGGTGCACGTCGGGGTGGAGAGCGAGAGCGGCCTGATCCATTCAGTGGAAACGACGGCCGCCAATGTGCATGACCTCACACCGGCAGCTGAGCTGGTGCACGGTGAGGAGACAGTGGTCTACGCGGATGCCGGATACCAAGGAATTGAGAAGCGGCCAGAGATGCAAAGCCGATGCATCGGTTTCCGGGTTGCCATGCGCCCAGGCAAGCGCCGGGCCTTATCCGATACACCCGAGGGGCGAGTGGATGATCTGATCGAGACGGCCAAGGCACACTTTCGCTCCAAGGTGGAGCATCCATTCCGCGTGATCAAACGGCAGTTCGGCTTTCAGAAGACCCGGCTGCGGGGCATGCTCAAGAACAGCTGCAAGGTGAAGGTGCTGGCAGCCCTTTCCAACCTGTTCATGGCGCGGCATCAGTTGCTATGCAGGACATGATTGGGGGCGTGGTGTGCCCATCCGGGGCAAAAACCGCCCCAAACGGGCGAGATTTAGCTTGCAAAGAGGGGAAATCAGGCTGATTGAGACCTGATCGGCGTTCGAACTGTTCATCAGGGACAAATCGAGGCCAGGCGCCCTCCCTGGGCGCTCGTTGTCCAGAGGTTCCCCTAACGCCCTTTCGTAGAGCCGCCTGAGCCAGTGCACGCAGCGCTGGGGATCGAGCAGGGCATGGGGGCCGGCCTCCTCGGTGGGCAGGGCCAGATCCATCGCCAGGCGGGCGGCCGCGAGCATCGCCTGGTCGGCCTGGTCGTGCAGGCCAAAGCGCTCGCCGCTGATCTGCCGGCGGCTGGGGGCCTCTCCCACCACCCCCTAGCGGTGCAGGCCATGGGCGAGGCTCCGGCAGCGATGGGCGAGCTCGGGCTTGTGCACCAGCCAGGCCACGCTGTGTAGGGCCGTGCGCACAAAGCGGTTGCGGGGGCTGTCGACCGTGAGCTCCTCGAAGCGGCAGGCGATGCGGCCCTGGGCCAGCAGCTGACCGCGGGCGGTGGCGAGGTGATCGATGCGGCCGCGCACGCGGCTGAGCACGGCCCCGCGCTGGCGGAAGGCGGTGGAGAGCTGGCGGCGCTGGCGCTGCTCCACCGCCCGGGCCAGGATCTCGGCCATCAGATCGGGGATCTCCTCGGGCAGGTCTTCGGCAGCGAGCAGAGCAGGTGCGGCCGCCTTGCCGAGATCGGAGGCATAGAGCATCAGCCACCAGATGTTGCGGACGGGGATGCTCATGGCTGCCTTACAACGCCAGCCTGGCCGTGCCGGTCATCAGGTATCGAATCGCTTCCCGGCCTCGGCGCGGCAACGCTTCAACAGCACCGGCCTCGATCAACTGCTGCAGGGTCTGCGACACCGAGGGCTGCTTCACGGCCCACAACGCCACGAGTTGCGCCTGGGTCTGCATGGACGCCGGATCCACCTGTGCCCAGGCCACGAGCCGCTCCCAGGCTGACTCACCTAGCTGGTCCTGCAGCTCCGCCTGGTTGCGTTGCCGCAACGTGAGCAGCAGATCGTCCAGGCCCACGGGCGCCACGTCAGCACCGGCGCTGGTGAGGCCCAGCAAGGCCGTGATGCCATCCTCCAGGGCCTTCAACAGGCCGCGCAGATCCCCTCGGAACAGCTCGTAGAGCCTCTGCACCACCGCATCAGCCACGGGGGGCCGCCATGGCTTGCCCGCATCCAGCTGCAGTGCCTCGTAGCGATGGGCCAGCAACTGCTTCACTTCATCCAGCTCCAGAGGTTCCAGCACCAGGGGATCGCTGAACACCGAGCGGATCTGGGTGTGGCTCTGCACCACCGTGCGCACCGCATCAGTGGTGCCCACCACGATCAGATGCAGGCCGTCGTGCAGCAGGGCCTGATCGCGGATCCCCCGCAGCAGATCGGCGGCCCGCGAGGCGTCTGCCTCGCTGAGATTTTCGAGGTTGTTGAGATGCAGCACGATGCCGCGAGCGCCACGGCCGATGGCGTAGCGCAACAGATCACGCAACACGCGCGGTCCATCCAGCAGCAAGGCCCCTGGCGGCGTGGCCACGCTTTCGCTCTGGCTGCCGCCCAGCCCCACACCAAAGGCCGACAGCGTGAGCCCGCCACCCCGCAGGCGGACGCTGCGCACCAGCTGCTGCGCGGCTTCCACCTCAGGCCCCGCTGCTGTGGGGCAGTTGGCCAGCACGGCATCGTAGACACCCGAAAGCAGCTGCCCCAGCAGGTGCTCACTGGCGCCCTCGGCGCTCATCGGGATGATCTCATCGGAGCTCCATTACCCCTCCGCCTGGGCATCGGCCTTCACCGTTTGCACCAGGGTGGTTTTGCCGATGCCCGGCCGGCCGGACACCGCCTGGCGGGAGCTGGCACTGCTGCCGATCGTGGTGAGCAGCCGCCGCCGCTCCTGTTGCCGGCCTACAAACAGGCGCAGCGGCGTGGCCTCCGAATCCGCCCGCAACGTGGCCTGGAAGAAGGGCGACGAGCGCAGGTTGTACAGGCCCCAGAGGTTGGGCAGCGGCATCGCTGGAGGTATTGGCAGGGGGCGTCAGCCAGCCAATACTGGCCAGGTATTGGCGGAAATGCCAATATCTGGGCCGAGGCTGTCGGTGCAAGGGGTGGCCAACAGGATTCGCCGGATCTCTGCCGTGCTTGTGTTGCCAACCACGAGCCAGATCACTTTCGGCGGCGCCCCGCGCAGCAGCGCTCAGGCCACGGTGAGTTCGCTGAGCCGCTTCTCCCGCTCAGCGGCATAGCGCAAAACAGCCTGAATGTGGGCGGGTTGCAGATCAGGAAAATCGGCGAGGATGGAGTGCTGGCTCATGCCGCTGGCGAGATACTCGAGCACATCGGCAACCGTGATGCGCGTTCCGGCCAGGCAGGGTTTGCCGCTGCGCACGCCGGGCGTGCAGGTGATCAGCGGGGCAGGTCATGCGACCGGAGCGACGAACGTGCTGATCGGCATGGGTCCATCTGCTGCCGGCTGGGTGGATCTCCGACGACGCTCTGCAGCCGCAGCCCATGGGCCAAGCTCCTGCTCATCCGATCAGGGCCTGGACCTGCACGATCAGGGCTTCGGCGCGGTCGCACCACCCGGTGCGATCGAGGCTGAGATCCTCGGGCTCATCCTCGTAGCGGTACTGCACCGCGAAGCTGGTGAACGCCCGCAGTGGAAGCCATTCGCTGGTGTCGACACCAGCCTGCTCCAACAGCAACAACAGGCGGGCAATGTCATGCGTGGCCGGGGGCTTGGAGCCGGTGGCGTGGATCCAGGCCTTGAGGGTTTTCTCCAGGCACTGCTGAGCCGCCCAGCCCCAGCTGAGTTCTTCAGGGCTGGCCATCGAGCAGCACGCCGTCGCGCAGGGCCTCATGCACCAGCGAGCCTGGCTCCAGGGCACGTCGTGCCAGTTCGCTGCGGGAGTGAAGCACCAGATCGACCGAGAGATCGGGTTGGGCCACGGCCCCCCACAGCTCGGCCAGCAAGGCGAAGCGGTCGTGCTGTGCCAGCCAGGCGTCGGGCGCGGTGATCAGCAGGTCGACATCCGAATCAGGGCGGGCTGTGCCCTGTGCCCGCGAGCCGAAAAGACGAACCTCAGCGGCGGGGATCAGCTGATGAATCGCAGCGGCCATGGAGGCAAGCCGCTGCTGCATCGGTGGCGCTGCGCTGATGGTCATGGACCCATTCTGCTGCCGCATGCCCACAGGGGAAGTGACCCCGGCTGAGCCCAGGAGCGATAGCGTTGCTATCAGCCTGGGGCACCGTAATGGCTGACCTGTTGATCCGGGGCGTTGATGAGGCCCTCGTCCAGGCGCTCAAGAAGCGGGCCGGAGCCCATGGCCGCAGCCAGGAAGCCGAATTGCGGGCCATCCTGTCTGCCGCGCTGCTGAGCCCGCCGAGGCGCAACCTGGCTGAGCTGCTGGCTGCGATGCCTGATGTGGGTCAGGACTCTGACTTCGATCGCCCGGCTGATTCAGCCGAGGCCAGCGATGTTTTTGGTTGACACCCTACGTGATCAGCGAGGCCCCCAAAGGGCGCCGCTCTTGCTCTGCTGCACGCCACACCGTGGTGACCCGCAACACCGAAGACTTCGGCGGTACGGGGGTGCGTCTGTTGAATCCGTTTGAAGCCAGGTGATGGGGCCCAGTGGTTGGCTCCTCCGCCCCCACCTCACCACCCCTCCAGCAACCGCTCCGCCTCCCGCTGGGCCTGCTCGGGCGCATCAAACCAGTACTCCTGCAGCAGGGGTTTGAGTTCGCTGTCCACCACCTCGGCGAACCAGTCGCGGCTGGAGCGGCCGTCGAGGCTCTGGTGGGGGGTGACGTAGCTGTGGCCGATGCAGAAGGCCTGGCCGAGGCGGCTGTCGGCGCTGATGGTGGCGTTGAGCCGCTCCAGGCGCTGCTCGATCTCGCGGGCGGCGCCGGGCTCCATCTGGCGCGTGTCGACGACGTAGGTGCGCCAGGGTTCGCCGAGACTCGGCTCCAGGTTGATGAAGGCGAAGCGGCGGCGGAAGGCCAGATCCACCAGGGCCAGGGAGCGGTCGGCGGTGTTCATGGTGCCGATCACGAACAGGTTTTCGGGCACATGCACGGGGCGGTGCACGCCATCGGCATCGGGGTAGCCGAGCTGCATGGCGTCGCGGGGGGTGCGCTTGCCGGCCTCCAGCAGGGTGAGCAGCTCCCCGAAGATCTGGGCGGGGTTGCCGCGGTTGATCTCCTCGATCACCAGCACGTGGCGCTGGGATGGAGCGGCCAGGGCGGCGGACACCATCTGCAGGAACACGCCGTCGTGGAGGGTGAGGGTGCCGGAGCCGGCAGGACGCCAGCCGCGCACGAAGTCTTCGTAGGAGAGGTTGGGGTGGAACTGCACGCTGCGCAGCTGGGGCTCCTGGGCGTCGTGGCCGATCAGGGCCTTGGCCAGGCGACGGGCCAGCCAGGTTTTGCCGGTGCCGGGCGGACCCTGGAGGATCAGGTTTTTCTTGTCGTGCCAGCGCTGCAGGATCGCCTCAAGCCGCTCCGGGGGCTGGAAGCAGCCATCGGCCACGATGTCGCTGATGCCATAAGGCGCCAGCGGGGGCGGTAGCGGTTCCTCTGCGGGGCTGGCCTCCTCGTCGGTGTCGTCGTCGCTTGTTGCGCTGGAGCCGGTGTAAGTCCAGGCCTCCAGGGAGAGCTCGGGGAAGGAGTGCACCGGGAAGTCGGGTTCCTCGAAGCGCTGCCGCAGGGTGGTGATCAGCTGGAGCAGATCGCTGGCGCTGCAGCGGTTCCTGGGGCCGTGCCAGCTGAGGGGCAGGCGCAGCTTGTCGGCCAGGTAGCCCCTGGAGTTGCCATCAAGGCTGAGGAACGACCAGGGGCGGCACCAGACCAGCCCGAAGCTGAGGTTCCAGGCCACGCCGTAGAGCTCCATCGCCGCATCGAAGGCGGCCCGAAAGGGCCCCTGGGGCTGCTCGTCTTCCGCGTCGGCCAGCTGGAGGCCGAGGGCAAACACCTGCCAGAGCTTGTCGATGTGGCTGGGGTCGCGGTCTTTGGCGTAGGGGAAGAACCACGACTTCTGGTTGTTGAGCACCGGGATGCCCTCGAAGCTCTGGGGCACCGGTTCGCCCACCCCCAGGAACCCGGCCAGCTCGGCGGCGAGGGCCTGACGCCAGCTATCGCGGATGCCGCGATTGAACAGGCCGAACAGGGTGAAGGGGTCGATGTCCTGGATGAAGCCCTTGCTGCCATCGGCGAACTGATCGCCGCTGAGCAGGTTCAGGGCTTCGTGGCGGGGTTGCGCCTGCTGGAGGAACTGGATCAGGGGTTGGCGGTTGTGCTGGTGCTGCAGCAAGCCATCGGCCAGCGCCGCGTAGAAGCGGGTCCACTGGAAGCGGGGATGGTCTTCGGCGCCGCTGCCGAAGCGCTCGCGCCAGAAGGGATCGTTGCGGAAGCGATCGAGATCCTGGGGTTGCTCGGCAAAGGTGAAGGCGATCAGGGCGTCGGTTTTCCAGTCGCCGGGCGACACCTTCCAGATGGTGGCCTGGTAGGTGTAGAAGTACCACTCCCGCGGCGGGCTCAGGCGCTGCCAGTGCACGCGCACCTGGCGGCCATCGCCGCTGTTTTCAGCGATCACGCCGGTGGCTTTGATCGCCATCACCGACACGGTGTGGCCGGCGTTATCAAACGGCAGGTTGTGCTTGCGGATGTAGGCGGCCTTGATGGCGATGCGCTCCCCCATGCGCATGGAGCGCACCTGGGCAGCGATGCGGTCGTCGTCGAAGCCGTGCTCCCAGATCCCTTCGTCGATGAAGCGATCGGTCTGATCGCGGCCATCCACCATGGCGCCGACGAACCAGCAGGGGGTAGAGCCCTGGGTGGCGCTGAGGGTGGAAGGGGCGGAATTCATGCTTTGGCCACGCTAAGACATCAGAGCTCTGTGTCTATTCTTGTGAGGCTGATGAAGGTTTCCACAACATCCACCTGAGCCTTAAGATCGGATCATCACTGATGATCGGCCAAGTTCAGTCAGGTTGTGGTTGATAAAGGCTTCTTCCAAGGTCGGCAGTGCCTTGAGCAACAGAGAAAGGAGATCTTGATTCTTGATATTGCCAGTCGTGATCACGAGGAGCTTTTTAGGAGTTCCCTGCAGAAGATGGCTTTTAACGAAGTCAGCGTCCTTGCTGAATACAATCACGCCATGGCGATCTGCCCAGGCAGATTGAGGCATCGGTGCTGCGGTTTCCATCGGGGAGATCAAAGGTGTGTTGAACCTGATGCCCCAGGTCTCGCAATGCACGCACCAATGACCGCGGCAGCTGTGCATCCAGCAGGATGTTCATGCAGGCAGCAGCTCAATGCGCTGCACCCGCGTTAGGTGGGCGGCGTATTCGAGTGCCGCTGTGATGTCCTGCGTTTCGAGATCCGGATAGTCATCAAGGATCTCCGCCTGGCTCATGCCAGCGGCGAGCAGATCCAAGATCAACTCCACCGGATAGCGCAGACCACGGATCGTGGGCTTGCCATGGCAGATGGCTGGATCGATCGTGATGCGTGAGATCGGGGTCTGCATCGCTCGCTTCAGAATGCCTGTGGCCGCGTTGTTATGATTCTAGTGGTGGATGACTGAAGATTCAGCCCGCCTCCATTATCTGCTCGAACCGCTCGCCCATGCGCATGGAGCTCCTGGGCGGCGATGCGGCCGTTCACCATGGCACCGACGAACCAGCAGGAGGCGTATGCCTGGGAGGTGCTGAGGGTGGGAGTTGCGGAATTCATGCGGTGTTCACGCTAAGACGGCGGAGCTCCGTGTTTGCTTTTGGGAAGGCAAGAATAGAGATTCTCGATAGGATGAATCCAGATCTGAGACGGCCCATGGCAGAACAGATCATCAACCTGCACGTGGAGTTGCTGCCTGAGGGCTGCTACCTGGCCACGAGTGAGGCGATCCCTGGCCTGGTGGCTCAGGGGCGAACCGTTGCCGAAACGCTCGAAATCGCGCGCGATGTGGCGAAGCGACTCCTGGAGACCCGTGCAGAACGAGGAGAGCTCACGGCCATGAGTCCAGTGGGTGATTGTTTTGATCTGCCACTGGTTGTTGGAGGCTGAGAGGGACGGCTAGCGGGATTTCCCTACCGCGAAGTGGTGGAGCGCTATATCATCATCCTCAACGCTCATCATCACCCGCCCGCAAGCGATCCTGCTGAGAAGAGCAATGTTGGCACGGGTCGGGTGAATGATGATGTTAGCCCTTCCTGAGAGCACAAGGCAAGAAGAGATCAATCTCTGAATCGGAAAAGGTCATCTCTTCGCTTCTCTTTAGTGCCGATTGGGCTCTTCGATAGGCAGAGGATATTGTGCTTGGCGCACCTGAGTAAACGCTATGCAATTCATCCATAATCTTGTCTCTGCGTTCACTCAGGTTTTCCAGTGTCTCTGACCCGATCTTAAGGTCCGTAATCAAAGAAAGGTATTTTTCCCGGATAAGCCAAAGATCGGCTGCCGCTTGTCGATGCTTTTGGGCAAGCGCTCCAAGATCATAATTCTTAGTGTAAGCATTCAAGGCAAGAAGTAGTGTGGATACAATGACGCCTGCCACTCCAACAAATGTACTTGTTCCAAAAATTGAACCAAGAAAACCAGCAGTCGTTATCGAAGAGAGTGCAATCTGCCAGAACTTTATAGTTGACAAGCGGCTTAGTAAAGTGTCTGCGCACTTTTCATGGGTCTTATGGGAATACACTACACGCCCATAGCATTCGCGAACTTGTGCTTCAAGGAGCAAACGTCGGTCTGAAGACGATTCAGTCTGGGAATGAGGTTCCAAAGATCTCTCTCCATTTTTGTTTGGCTGACCACTCACGTTTTGGTTCTGCCAGCTCGTGTGCAATTGCTTCTTCTGCCAAATTGTAGCAAAGCTTTGCCTTATACTGGAACTGACCCTTTGATGCGTATACCCATTGCCCGCTCCCTGGAGCTTTCCAAAAAACTTGTTCCAAATCCTGATTCATTAAATAACTGAAGAAGTCCCGGCACATGAAGTCGTAGTAGAAGAATGAATCAGTCCGATGATCCCATTCCTGGATAAACTGATACGCAAGAGTGTCAATAAGAAGGCCGCCTATAGGGACGTTCCACTTTCTTTTCCATGCTCTCATCATACGGCACAACCTTACAAGGTTTCCATTGCACTCATTGTTCCTTGTGCGAATTGCCAGAATTTCAGATTTAGGATTTGTCGTGCGCCACTTCCCCCCACTGTTTGTGTCAGGGAAAGTAAAGCTTCCGGTGGTATTGCTAAAGACAGGAACTACTTGAAACGTTATCCCATCTTTAAAGGAGACCTCAACCACTTGTCCGTCGGCGCCGATGCTTGATGTTGAATAAGTCTTCTGCATTGATGATCGCACTACTTGGAGTAGTGATGATTGGCCGTTCCCTGTGTAGGCATCATACTTATAGTATAACGAAGCTGGGAGTTCGAACAGCATATCTAGGTCGCTGAAGCCTTGGATGGCTGTGTTGCGGCCGTACGAGCCAACATATAAGCTGTGGGATACATCTGACGTCGTATCCCAGAAATCGGTGTTTAAGCGTTTGGTGATGGCCTTATATCGTATGGATATTGTACCACCATCTTGGACCTGAATATTGTCGCAGAAATGCCTAAACCAATCGGCGAGCCCCATTAAAAGACCTCCACTGGATATATCGCGAAGGGATCTTCTCTTTCAGCGCATTCCATGTGCCTCGTGAGATGGGTGCTGGTTAGTTTAAGCATCGCATGCCTGGGGGGATAGGGCTAGCGCTGGCCATCACCTGCCCGCAGAGAGCTGAAGCTTCGGGGGACTTGCCGGGCTTCGGAGAATTGAAGGGGGCGGGTCAGGTGCATGGCTGAGTTAGCCGCCTACCTACGCGGTGACACTCTTCTCCAATGCCTCTTGGGCCAGAGAATTGAGGCTTTTGCCTTGAGCCTGTGCACTCAAAGCCAGCTTCTCATGAAGATCTGGTGGAATCCGCAGATTGAACTTGCCAGAGAACTGCTTTCGGGGTTCGATGCCCTTCTCGCGACAAACCTCAAGGAATACATCCAGCGATCGCTTGAATTCCAATCGCAGCTCGTCAGGATTCGCACCGTAAAAATCAGCGCCGCCAGACAAGCCTAGGATTTCGCCACGGAATAGATCCGTGTCGGCGTCATACTCAATCTTCGCGCTGTATCCATCAACCGTCATCAGATTCATGGCGTGACTCCGTGTTCCTCAAACCATTTGCGGATCGAAGCAACGGCACCCTTGTCGGTATCCGGAGAAGGGTGAGGCCGATGAAAGACCCTGACTTCTCCGAACAGCACAACGGCAACCCGACTACCAGCCCTCTCGCTGACCTCTGCTCCCAGCTCTAAAAACAGAGCTTCGATATCCCGCCATGGCAGGCTGCCATTGACAGGCCGCGCGAAGATCAACTCAAGGGTGCGCTGGTGCTTGCGCTTCATGCCACCCATGGTACTGCAGAACAGTACCGACGGAGCCGGGATCCCTGGCTTTCACCAATGCGGCTAACGCTCCAGATCAGAAGCGGGCAGCAGCCTTGGCAGAGAAAAGACACCTCTGCTCCCGTCTTCTGTATCTGGATGTTGGACTAAGCCGCTGCGCGGCAGATTCAAATT
>JANWUS010000073.1 GCA_024958715.1 Cyanobium sp. FGCU52
GGGACTTGGCTATAATTGGCTGTTGGAATCTGCCGCGCAGCGGCTTAGTTCAACGCTTATTGGGCGGATCCGTTAACCACCTGCACCCCAACTCTCCTTTCCGCATAACGCATGTGCGTCGCGCTCGCTGCGTGCCCCAGAACCCCTTGTCCAACTCCTCTCTATCGGTAAAGGGTCCATGACAAACACGTTGTTCACGGACCCGTGAACCACACCCCAGATTCCACCCCTGCGGCACCCCACCGCACTCACCCCTCCGGCTTCGCGAGCGGCAGCAGGCACTTGTCGCTGTCGCAACCAGCCGGGCCGGCCTCCATCAGTTCGCCGCCGTCGTAGCGGCGCAGGGCCTCGAAGAAGTCGGTGGTGCGGCGGCGGGCTGCCACCTCGGCCGAGAGGCGCTGGTAGGTGGCGTGGTCGATCGGCTCGAACGGCAGGCGCGGGAAGGTGGCGTTGGCGTCGAAACGCGCCAGCAGCGCAGCAGAGATGTAGCCCTCGCCGTTGTCGATCGCGCGATGGATCGCATCCGCCAGCCCCTCGATCTCGTGCTCGCGGAACTCGACCGTGGCCGAGGTGTTGTGCGCCGTGTAGTGCTTCTGCACCTGCATGTAGAAGTCGAACTGGGCCAGGGCCGAGAAGGTGTTGATCTCCACCTTGTCGGCGCCCGGCAGATTCGCCCAGCTCACCTCGGTGGGGATCTCCACCAGCCACTCGGTGCAGCGCGGATCGAAGGGATCATCCAGCAGCCTTCCCTGCTCGTCCTTATCCGACTGGGACGGCACGATCGTGTAGCCGTAGTCCATGCAGGCCAGCGCCACCGGATCGTTCTTGCGGAACGTGATGCGGCGGATGAAGCGCTGGGCCTTCGGCGGATGCCAGCCCGGGCTGGCGCCGGTGAGCAGGCTCTTGGTACCGGCCGGCTGCACCGTGGTGCAGCGGTTCGGACGGCGGATGCCGTGGCGGTCGCAGTACTCCCACACCGAGCGGTTCACGATCTCCTTCCAGCGGCTCAGATAACGCGCCTCCTCGGCCCGGAACGCCCGGCCCTCCTCGCTGTCGGGGCGGCCGGCCTCCCACCACTGCAGCCACGGCGTGCCGAAGGCGTGCACGAAGAAGTCGAACAGGCCGGTGAAACTCACCCCCACGATCGGATCCCAGGCGCGGCTCTGGCGGTAGCGCTCCACTTCGAACTCATGGTTCAGCAGGCAGGCCACGGCGATGCCGCCGGCCTTGAAGGCATCCTCCTGGGCCTGGTAGTTGTGCGGATCGATCCGGTTCAGGTGGATCTCCGCCAGGTTGCAGTGGAAATCGGCCCCCAGGATCTCGCCGCAGGGGTTGAGGCCGTAGCGGCCGAGGCGGTGTTCCAGCTCATCGGCCTCGATGCCCGGGTGGTGAAGCTGCAGCCAGCGTCCCGCCTCCTCGCGGCCCTGGTCGCAGTAGATGCCCACGAACTCCTCGCGCAGCTCCGGCGTGGGCAGCAGGTCGGCGTTGGAGCGGGCGATCGCCTCGGGGGCGAACTGGATCGCGCCCTCGCCGCTCTGGAACTGCTTCCGCACCGCCTCCAGCACCGTTTCGCGGCTGGGCTGGGTGTGAAACACACGCGTGTGGTTGGCCATCCGCAGCGCATCGCGCTCCGGATCGATCCGCCAGTTGCCCTGCTCGTCCTGCTGCCAGAGGTTGTCCTTGGCGCCGGCGGCGGCCGTGTCCTCGGCGGCGAACTGGCGCATGCCGGCGCTGCGGCGGATGTTGCCGGCCACGATCGTGACCGCCGCCTCATCGATCAGCAGGCAGCACTCCACCGACGTGAGCCTCCGGCCCCGGGCCCTGTTCAGGATCTGGGCCACCCGGCCGTAGAGATCGCGGAGCTTCACCGGATTGGCCATGCCGCCGAAGCCCTTCAGCGTCTCGCCCACCGGGCGCACGTCGGCCAGATCCACGGCGATGTGCACCGGGCCGTCGAAGCGCTCGTCGCTGGCGAGCTCCAGCAGCAGCCGGTAGCTGTCCACCCAGCCGCGGCGGGTGTCCCCCACCTTGATCGCCACGCGGTTGCCATCGATCGCGTGGGTGGTGGCCTGCTGGCGCTGACCGGCGGGGGTGCGGCCGATGTCGCTCACCACATCAACAACGAGTTCGTTGCGCACGGCCGGCAGACGCTCGATCAGCCGCGGCTCGATGATGGCGCCGGTGCCGCAGCCCATCATCGCCAGATCCATCATCAGGGCGAAGGCTTCCCAGTCCACCAGGTTGGTGGAAGTGCAGTTGTAGGCGCCGGAGAAGTTCTCCTGCTTCTCGATCCACTCGGTGCCGCCGATCCACAGCCAGCGGCCCGAGGGCAGCGCCTTCTGGTCGCGCTGCATGCGGCGCAGCAGGTCCACCTCGTCGTCGCTCAGGTGGCCGAGCTTGCGAAGGCCCTCAAGGTTGCGCTCGCTCACCTGCTGCCAGCTCTCCCGGCCGCCCTCGAGCTTGCGGGAGTAGGTGCGGTAGAAGACCGGGTTGGCCGCCGGGGCGGTGGCCGGGAAATCCTCGGGCGTGATCGGGGCCCCGGCCGCCTCGGCGCGCTCGTCGCGGCGGTCGCCTTCGAGGCTGGGTCGGGTCGGGGTCAGGGTCACGGCCATCGCGCTTCTGGGGGCCAACGCTAACCGCTGCCGTTCGCCGCTGCCACCATCCCTGGTGGCGGCAGTGCGCAAGGCCCACTAGGGATGGTTGCCCGGCCAGGCGGCCCTCCGCCCTACGGTTGAGCTCTGGCCTCAGGTCCGGGCCCCGCTCCCGGCTCGAGCCCCCGCCATGGACCGCATCCCCGAGCCGGAGCTGATGGACGAGGCCCCCCAGGCCCGGGCTTATGCGGAGGCCGATTTCTCGCTCACCGATCAGGCCTTCACGGAGCGCTTCCATCAACTGGTGCCCGAGCCGGGGCCGCGCATTGTCGATCTCGGCTGCGGGCCGGGAAACGTCTCCTTCCGGATCGCCGCGGCCTGTCCGCACGCTGAGGTGGTGGGGATCGACGGGGCCGCCGCGATGCTGGCGATCGCGGCCGAGCGTCAGTGGGCCGCCGGAGTTGCGGCGGAGCGGCTGCGGTTTCTGCAGCTGGATCTGGCCGATGGGGCCCTCACGAGCCCGCCATTGGCGGGCAGCTTCAGCGCCGTGGTGAGCAACAGCGTGCTGCATCACCTGCACGACCCTCAGGTGTTCTGGGCGGCGGTGCGCCGGCTTGGGGCGCCGGGTGCCTTGGTGGTGGTGCGCGATCTGCGGCGGCCCGCCACGCTGCAGGACCTGGAGACGATCGTGGCCCGGGAGGCTGCCGAGGCTCCCCCGATCCTGCGCCGCGACTACCGGGCGTCCCTGCATGCGGCCTTCACCACGGAGGAGGTGGAGGACCAGCTGCGCCGCGCCGGACTCACGGGCTGGCGGGTGGAGCCGCTCGAGGATCGTTATCTCGAGGTGTGGGGGCAGCTCACAGCCAGCCCCGCCGCCGGAACCACACCACCAGCAGCAGGGCGATGACCAGCATCACGGCCAGGACCACGAAGTAGCCCATGCGCCAGGTGAGTTCGGGCATGTACTGGAAGTTCATGCCATACACCCCGGCGATGAAGGTGAGCGGGATGAAGATGGTGGAGATGATGGTGAGGGTCTTCATCACCTCGTTCATCCTGTTGCTCAGGCTCGACAGATAGGTGTCGTGCAGGCTGGCGAGAGTGTCGCGGGAGGTTTCCACCATGTCGATCACCTGCACCGTGTGGTCGTAGAGATCCCGCCAGAACACCCGGCTGTCCGTGCGGATCAGATCCGATTCGCTCTTGGCGATCGCCGCGACCACTTCCCGCATCGGCCAGACGGCGCGGCGCAGGGCCAGCAGTCCGCGCTTGAAGCGGTGGATCTCCTGGATCTCCACCTGGCCGGGGTCGTTGAGCACGTGATCGTCGAACATCTCGATCCGGTCGCCGATCCGCTCCACCGCCAGGAAGTAGTGGTCGACCACCGCATCCATGAGGCAGAACGCCAGGAAGTCGGCTCCATGGCCCCGCACCCTGCCGCTGGCGGAGCGGATCCGCGCCCGCACACTCTCGAACACATCACCTTCATCCTCGAGAAAGGAGAGCACCCAGGTGTCACCGAGGATCAGACTCACGTGCTCGATCTTCACCTGCTGGGCGGTTTCATCCACCTCCAGCATCTTCATCGCCACGAAGCCGTAGTTGGGAAACTCATCCCATTTCGGCCGCTGTGAGGTATTGGCGATGTCTTCGCAGGTCATGGGATGGAGGCCGAAGCCCTGTCCGAGCGCTTCGATCAGAGCCACGTCATGCACGCCGCTCACGTTCACCCAGGTGACGGTGGGGGAGGGGAGGTGATGAAGGCACTGCCCGAGAGTGGCACCCACGACTTCGTTCAGGCTGTCGTGGTCGAAGTCGATCAGGTGGAGGCTGGCCGTCTCCAGCTTGCGTTCCCCCACGAACACCGGCGTGCCGGGGGCGAGGAAGGTGGCTGGCCCTGCCGAGGGGCGATGAGCGGCCACCCAGCGCGCCAGGGGCCGGGAGCGGCGTCGGCTCGTTCGGCGGGGACGGGACGGGGGCATGGGGAGCTCACGGGCCGTTGCCCTCCATCCTGGAGGGACACCTCCAGCCTGTCCGCTTCTGGGCAGGATAAGGGAGGCGTGTGCCCCGGTCCTGTTGTCCCGCCCCCTCAGGCTCCGCCTGCTGCTGCCATGGGCCGGGGCCGTCCTGGGGCTCGCCATGACGGCTCCGGCCCGCTCCGCCCCTGGGTCCTCACCCTCCCGTGTCCCCGTCGCCGAGGTGCTCCGGCCTCCGGCCTGGGTGCAGTGGTCCCCGGGTGTCAGGGGTCCGATTCAGCCCACGGAGGTGGATCTGCTGCTGAGGCGTCTGGAAGAGAGCGACCGTGACTGGCTGCCTCGCCGTCGCCGCCTGCCCGACGGCCGGGTGCAGGTGACGGCGCGCCGTCTCCACGGCGATCCGCCCCTCAGCCAGGCACAGGTGGAGGCGATGCTCCGTGATCCGCCCCGCTGGGAGCGGGAGCGGGCGGCCATCCGCGCTCTGCTGGAGCGCCTGCGTCGGCTGGGCGTCACGGTGACGTTCGAAACCCTGGTGGCCCCGGAGGCCAGCGGCCAGTGGCAACCCCAGCGGCGGCGCCTGAGCCTCCGCCCTGATCTTCCCGATCAGGGCAGCCGCCTGTTTGCCCTGGTCCTCAACCATGAGGCGATCCACGTCGCCCAGAGCTGCGCCGCCGGCGGACTGCAGCAGTTGCCGCGTCCGCTCGGGCTCGGTGGTCGACCGGCATCGGCCCAGCTCCAGCTGCTCGCCAAGCCCCTCTACCGCGACCGCTCGCCGGCCGTGCAGGCGGTGGAGGCCGAGGCCTTCGCCCACCAGGCCGACCTCAGACTCGGGGCCTCCCTGCTCGATCGCCACTGCCCTGGGTCCGGCGGATCGCCTGGCAGGCTGGCGGGATGACCAGCGCACCCTCAAGCACCGCCGGCGCCGGGGCGGAGATGCCGGCCCTGGCCGAGGCCGTGGCTCGCCGCCGCAACTTCGCGATCATCTCCCACCCCGACGCCGGCAAGACCACCCTCACCGAGAAGCTGCTGCTCTACGGCGGTGCGATCCAGCAGGCGGGGGCCGTGAAGGCCAAGGGCGAGCAGCGCAAGGTCACCTCCGACTGGATGGAGCTGGAGAAGCAGCGCGGCATCTCGATCACCTCCACCGTGCTGCAGTTCGACTACGCCGGCAGCACGATCAACCTGCTGGACACCCCCGGCCACCAGGACTTCTCGGAGGACACCTACCGCACCCTGGCCGCTGCCGACAACGCCGTGATGCTGGAGGACGCGGCCAAGGGCCTCGAACCCCAGACCCGCAAGCTGTTCGAGGTGTGCCGCATGCGGCGCATCCCGATCTTCACGTTCATCAACAAGATGGACCGGCCCGGCCGGGAGCCGCTGGAGCTGCTCGATGAAATCGAGCAGGAGCTGGGTCTGGCCTGCTGGCCGGTGAACTGGCCGATCGGCAGCGGTGACCGCTTCCGCGGCGTGATCGATCGGCGCAGCCGCGAGGTGGTGCTGTTCCAGCGGGCGGAGCGGGGCCGGCAGTCGCAGGAGCAGATCCTCTCGGTGGAGGCCGCCGCCGACAGCGGCCTGGTGGAGCCCGAGCTGCTGGAGTCGGCCCTGGAGGAACTGGAGCTGCTGGAGGGGGCCGGCGCCGACCTCGATCTCGAGCAGGTGCATGCCGGTGAGCTCAGCCCGGTGTTCTTCGGCTCGGCGATGACCAACTTCGGCGTACGCCCCTTCCTCGATGCCTTCCTCGAGCTGGCCCAGCGCCCCACCGCCCGCAGTTCCAGCGAGGGGCCCGTCGATCCCCTGCGCCCCGGTTTCAGCGGCTTCGTGTTCAAGCTCCAGGCCAACATGGATCCCCGCCACCGTGACCGGGTGGCCTTCGTGCGCGTGTGCAGCGGCAAGTTCGAGAAGGACATGACCGTGCAGCACGCCCGCAGCGGCCGCAGCATCCGCCTTTCGCGCCCCCAGAAGCTGTTCGGCCAGGACCGGGAGGTGGTGGAGGATGCCTACCCGGGCGATGTGATCGGCCTGAACAACCCTGGCATGTTCGCCATCGGCGACACCCTCTACGTGGGCCCGAAGGTGGAATACGAGGGGATCCCCTGCTTCAGCCCGGAGATCTTCGCCTGGTTGCGCAACCCCAACCCCTCGGCGTTCAAGAGCTTCCGCAAGGGCGTCAACGAGCTGCGGGAGGAGGGGGCGGTGCAGGTGCTCTACGACACCGACCCCAGCAAGCGGGATCCGATCCTGGCGGCGGTGGGCCAGCTGCAGCTCGAAGTGGTGCAGTACCGCCTGGAGAACGAGTACGGAGTCAAGACCCGCCTCGAGCCGATGGAGTTCAGCGTGGCCCGCTGGGTGAGCGGCGGCTGGCCGGCGCTGGAGCGGGTGGGTCGCATCTTCAACTGCCGCACGGTGCGTGACTCCTGGGATCGCCCGGTGCTGCTGTTCCGCAACGACTGGAACCTCAACCAGCTGCGGGAGGACCATCCCGAACTGGAGCTCAGCGCGGTGGCGCCGGTGGTGAGCGGCGTGGAGCCCATCGCCCTCTGACCCGTCCCACAGCGGCGGGATGCGGCGGCCAGAATGGGCGCAATAATTCGTCACGTCGTCCTCGACGGTCGCCGCGATGCCCTCCCCCTTCTGGCTGGTGCGCCCCCGCAGTGACGGGGGCAGCGACTACGTCAGCTTCCTGCCGGCTCCGGGAACGGCAGGATCCAGGCTCGTGGAGATGCGTGAAGGCAGCCATCTCCCGCCCCAGATGCCCCTGCTCAAGCGCCGCCGCCGCCTCGGTGCCGAAGAGGCGGAGGACTGCCGGCGCCGGCTGCAGCAGGAGGCGGGATATCGGCGCAGCGAACCTCTTTTCTGAGCGGGGTTGCCTACGCTCTTGTGCATGAACAAGGCTTCGGACCAGCCCGTGGACCCCACCCCCCAGGACGCTGGATCGGTCGACCCCTATGCACGGCTCGGTGTGGCCCCCGACGCCGCCTTCGATGAGGTTCAGGCCGCCCGTCAGGCCCGGCTCGACGAAGTCGGCGACGACGTCATGGCCCGCTCCCGCATCGAGGCGGCCTATGACGCCGTGCTGATGGACCGGCTCAAGGAGCGTCAGCAGGGGCGCGTGAGCAGCGCCGCCCGCACCGCTTCTCAGCGTGAGCAGGCGCCGCCGCCGTCCCTGCGGCCTGCCCTGCCGGCCCGTCCTCAGCTGCCCCAGCTTCCCGGGGCCCGGCTGCCGGTGAGCGCCCGTTCCCTGCCCAAGCTGAGCCTGGCCTCCGGCACCGAGCTCTGGTTGCCGCTGGCCGCCGACGGGGTGCTGGCCGTGCTGATGCTGGCTCTGCCCACCGCCCCCCCTGAACTGCTGCTTTCCCTGGCCACCGGCGTCACGGTGCTCAACCTGCAACGCCGCCACGGCCGCTTCCTGCAGGCCGTGGGCTGGAGCTTTGCGTTGCTCACCCTCGGCCTGATCCTCGGCGCCCTCCTGGTGCCCGCCCTTCCCCTTGGTCTCCCGCTGGGCACGCTCCAGCTTCAGAGCCTGCCCGCCCTGCTGCTGCTGCTGCTGGGCGCACTCCTGATCGCCTGATCCTGATCGCCTGATCTCCTGATCCCCTCGCTCCTCTGGGCGAGCGGGATCTCAGGCCACGGCCAGTTCGTCGATCAGCTCCTGCAGCTCCGGTGCCTCCACCTTGTAGACCTCGCTGCAGAAGTGGCAGGTGAGTTCAGCCTGGCCGTCCTCCTGGAGGATGCTGCTCAGCTCGTCGCGGCCTAGCAGCTTGAGGGCATTGACGCTGCGGCGGCGGCTGCAGGGGCAGTGGAACTGCACGTCCTGGCTGGCTTCGGCAGCCTCGAGCGGCACCGGATCGAGGTCGGGGAAGATCGCCTCCAGCAGACCCTTGAGGTGGTCGGCATGGGTCTCGAGCTGTTCACTGAAGCCCTGGATCTCGCGGCAGCGTTCCTCCAGCAGGGCCACCAGGGCGGGCTCCCGCGCCGCCCGCGGCAGCACCTGCACCAGCACCCCGCCCGAGCAGCGCACACCGCTGCTGTCGATCTTCTCGCCCACGAACACCGCCGACGGTGTCTGCTCGGAGTGCAGCAGATAGGAGGCGACGTCATCGCCCACCCCGCCGCTCACCAGTTCCACCGTGCTGCTGAACGGCTCCCCCTCGCCGATGTCCCGCACCACGTGCAGGTAGCCGGTGCCCGTGGCCCGGCGGAAGTCGAACTGATGGTGGCCGTCGGGCCCGCTCACCAGGTCGAGCTCCAGGGACGGATCGCCCACGTAGCCGCGCACCGTGCCGTCGCGCCCCGCGTCCACCATCAGGCCACGCAGGGGCCCGTCGGACTGGATGCGCAGGTTCACCCGGCCGTGGGCCACCTTCATCGAACTGGCGAGCAGCAGGCCCGCGGTCATCGCCCGTCCCAGCAGGGCGGTGGTAAGGAACGAGAGGCCGTGGCGCCGCCGTGCATAGCGACTGGAGACGGTGGTGGTGACCGCCACCAGCCGGATCCCCCCGCCCGCAGCCGTGGCCCGCAGCAGCCGATCCGCCATCACCCCATCTCGTCTGGGGGCATCGTACGGATGCCCTCCGCAGCGGTCGGTGCACCGGGGGTGAGGGGCCGCAGATGGCCGTCGTGCAGACGCCAGGCCTGGGCGATCCGGCCCTGGAACAGTTCCGGTTCGTGGCTCACCACCAGCACCGCCCGATCGCGGGCGAGATCGTCGAGCAGCTGGAGCACCTCACAGCGCACGGTCCAGTCGAGGCCGGCGGTGGGCTCATCCAGCAGCAGCACCCGGGGATCGCGCAGCAGCTGCACCGCCAGGGAGAGCCGCCGCTGCTGGCCGCCGCTCAGCTGCTCCGGCGCCTGCTGCAGGCCCACCGACCCCAGCCCCACCCGCTCCAGCACCGCCTGCACCCGCTCGGTGTCCAGGCGGCGCTGACCGAGCCGGAGCTCCTGGCCCACGGTCAGTCCGAGGAAATGGCGTTCCGGGAACTGGAACACCAGCCCGCAGAGCCAGCGGCGGGCCCGCTGATCGAGGGCTTCGCCGTTCCAGAGGATGCGGCCGCCGTCCGGGGTGGCCAGGCCGCAGATCAGCTCCAGCAGCGTGGTCTTGCCACTGCCGCTGCGCCCCGCCACCAGCACCGGCGCACCGGTCTCCAGGCGCAGATCGAGGCCGTCGAGCACCGGACGGGGCGCCGTGGCGGGGTGATAGCGGAGGCCCTGGAGTTCGAGCATCCCCCCAGCATGCAGGGCGCCGGTGCCCTCACGGGCCGCCGCGGCGGTGTTGGATGGGACCAGGTTCGTGTTGCGCCGCTGCCGTCATGGAGGTCCGTTTCCGCGACGTCGATCCCTTCAGCTGCTGGATCTGGCTCCGCTTCGCCCATCCCCCCGGTCAGGGGGAGCGGGACTACGTGGAGGGGGTGTTCGACAGCTGGTTCGTGCTGGGCAAGCTGGGTGGCTTCAATGCCGAGAACCTGCAGGCGCACGAGGCCGGGGCGGATCTGAGCTGGCTGCCCTACGACAAGGATGAGGCCGACCGGGCGATGCCGGCGCTGATGCACGACATGGCCGCCTTCGAATACCAGGGCGACTGGGGGCGCTGCTGGGTGGATCTGGGCACCAGCGACGCCCTCGGGCTCGATCTGCTGATCAATGCCCTGGGCCAGCTCGATCGCGACGTGGTGGAGATCGCCGAACTGGTGATCGGCGGCGTCAACGACGACTGGCCGGTGGAGGAGGATCACGAGGCTCCGTTCGCCGGCGACGGCTGAGGCTGCGTCGATGGCACGGGAGGCGCGGCGGCTGCTGATCGCACCGGAGCGGATCGCCGCTGCCGCTGCCCGGAGCCTGGCGCTGGAGCCGGCGGAGGCTCACTACCTGCGGCGGGTGCTGCGGGCCCGGCCGGGGGATGGCCTGGAGGTGATCGACGGGGTCGGGGGCCTGTGGAGCGCAAGGCTGGCAGACGCGGGAGGCCTTGAGCTCGAGCAGTCGCCCGCCGCTCCCCTGCGGCGTTCACCCCGCCCCGTTCCGCCCCTGACCCTGGCCCTGGCGGTGCCGCGGCGCGATCCCGATCTGGTGTGGCGGATGGCCACCGAACTGGGCGCTGATCATCTGCAGCCCCTGGTGGCCGCGCGCAGCGTCGTCAACGGGCGCTTCCCCCTTGAGCGCTGGCGCACGATCCTGCGGGAGGCGGCGGAGCAGTGCGAGCGGCTGTGGCTGCCCCAGCTGGGCGAGCCCGTGGCGGCAGCCAGCTGGCTGGCAACCGCGGCGGCAGGGCCTGATGCCGGCCTGAAGCTGCTGGCCACCACCCGCCGCGGGAGCCTTCCCCATCTCCGCTTGGTGCTTGGGGGGCACCCGCCGGATGACGTCCGTCAGGTGTGCCTGGCCATCGGGCCGGAGGGCGGCTGGACTCCCGAGGAGGAGGCTCTCGCCGAGGCCTCCGGCTGGCGGCCGGTGAGCCTGGGAGAGGCGATCCTGCGCTCGTCCACCGCGGCGGTGGCGGGGATGGCGGAACTGGCGAGCTGGCGAAGCCTTGGGCTCAGCTCCCCATCATTCCCTTCGCCATCTCCTTGAAGCCGGCCAGGTTGGCCCCGCCGCGGCGGCGCTGGCGGCCCAGCGCTCCGCCGGGGGTGAGGCAGTCGGGGGCGAAGGTGGCCAGGCTGGGGGCCGGGCGGTTGGCCTGGGCAGCGGCCAGTTCGGCGGCGATCGCCTCGGCGGTGGTGAGGGCGCCGCTGGCAGGAGCCTCCGCTTCAGCGACCGGGGCGGCGGCGGGTTGAGCGGTGGCCGCAGGCTTGTCAGCAGCGGCTGCCGCCGGGGCCGCCTTGCCCTTGGCAGCGGGCTGCGCTTCGGCCGGGGCCTTCACCGGAGCCACCGTGGCGGGCGGTTGCTTCTCGTCGCCGCCACCCAGATCGAGGAAGAACTTCCGCTTGAAGATCATGGCGCCGCATCGCTGGCAAGTGCAGTGATTATCCGCGGCAGCCGCCGGCAGCCGCGCCGCCGCTTAGATCTGTGCAACACAACAGCCGCTGAGCCATGCCGCCGCTGCCGCCCCAGGACTTCGCCGCCTGGGGGATGGCCCTGGGGATCAACGCCGTGCTGATCGCCCTGGCGCACCGCGCCCCCCTGCTCACCCCTGCCGGCTGGGTGCATGCGGGCATCCTGGGCACCGTGCTGTGGGGCTCCCTCGGCTGGCGCGGCTGGCTGGCGGTGGTGGCCTATCTGGCCCTGGGTTCCCTCGTCACCCGCCTCGGCTTCCGCCGCAAGCAGGCCGCCGGTCTGGCGGAGGCGCGCGGGGGCCGGCGGGGGCCCGAGAACGTGTGGGGCTCGGCCCTGGTGGGGGCCGGGCTGGCGCTGATCGCCTGCCGTGCTCCGATGGGGTGGCAGCCCGCGCTGCTGGTGGCCTTCGCCGCCAGCTTCGCCGCGAAGCTGGCGGACACCTGCGGCAGCGAGATCGGCAAGCGCTGGGGCCGCCACACCGTGCTGATCACCAGCCTGCGGCCGGTCCCCCCGGGCACAGAGGGCGCCGTCAGCCTGGAGGGCACCGCCGCCAGCCTGGCCGGAGGTGCGCTGATGGCGCTGGTGATGGTGGCGCTGGGCCTGATCACCGGCGTCCACGCCTGGCTGCTGGTCACGGTGGTGGCGCTGGTGGCCACCCTGGCGGAGAGCGTGATCGGGGCCACCCTGCAGCAGCGCCTTCCCTGGTTGAGCAACGAACTGGTGAACGGCCTTCAGACGCTGCTCGCCGCCCTGCTGGCGCTGGCGGTGGCCCCGCGGCTCTGACGCCAGGCCTCAACCTCCTGGCGCAGGCGTGTAAGCACCGCCAGGCAGCGCCGCTGGGCCTGGCGGGGAGCAAGGGCCAGCTCATCTCCCAGCTCCACCCAGGTGCGGTTCTGGTCGATGCGGCCCAGCACCAGCTGCCGCTCCAGCGGGTCCAGCTGCTCCAGGCGGCGGCGGATCCACAGCTGCTCCTCCGTGGCGGCGGCGGGGGCCTGTTCCTCCATCTCGGCCAGGCTGGCGGGATCCGGCAGCTGATCCAGCCAGGGGCCGCCCTCGCCTCCGTCCTCACGTCCCGTGGGCCGGGGCGCATCGAGGCTGCGCATGTCCGCCAGCCGCCCCAGCTGCAGGGCCTCGGTCAGGGGACCGTCGCCGCAGCCGAGGGCCTGGGCCAGCGCCGCTCCGCCGAGCTCGCCTTGCCCGAGGCGCCGGCGCTCCTCCTGGAGCCGGGCGGCCTGCTGCCGCAGCTCCCACAGCGGCCGGGGGATGCGCACCAGGGTCTGGCGGTCGCGGTGTTCGTGCCGCATCGCCCCCCGGATGTAGGGCACGGCGAAGGAGCTCAGACGGTTGCCGCGGGCCGGATCGAAGGCCTCCAGGGCCCGGATCAGGCCGATGCAGCCCACCTGCACCAGATCATCGAAGGGCAGATCTGCCCCGCGCGCCTCCCGCCCGGCGATGCTGCGCACCAGGTTCAGATTCTCCGCCACCAGCGCATTGCGCCAGGCCAGCCGCTCGCGGGGATCGCTGCTGTCGGCGCGGGCGTCGAGCCACTGCCGGTTGCGCTGGAGCCGCTGCTCCGCGACGAGGGCCGGCACCGGCCGGCTCGGAACCGCTCTCAGGGGAGGGGGAGGGGGAAGGGCCACGGCATCAGGTCTCCATGGATCTCGGTGATTTCACGGTGTCCGCTCTGCGGGCTGTCCCCCTCCCCCGTGGGGACGATCGCGAATCCCCCGTCCGGGGGAGCCCGGCGGCGGCGATCAGTGGGCAGGGGTGAGCAGTTCGGCGGTCTCCAGACCGGCCCAGCGCAGCAGAGCCGGCCAGCGCCTCACCCGCTGGTACACCCAGGCATGGCCCTCGCCGTTGAGGTGGATGCCGTCGGGGCAGAGCCAGCGGCTCCAGGCCGGTTCCTCCAGCATCGCTTCCATCAGGGGGAGGAACGGCACGTCCGCCTCCAGGCAGGCCTCCTCCAGCAGGCCCTCGTAGTGGCGCACCGTGGCGTTGTCGTACCAGAGCACGTCGGCGAACGGCATCGCCTCCTCCAGCACCGGCGTCAGACCCAGCACCAGCACCGGCGCGATGGCGCGGGCCTGGGGCAGCAGCTGGGACAGGCCGAACAGGAAGCCGTCGGGATCCAGTTGATGGCGCCCGTCGGCCCGGCCCACCCGTGCGGTGTCGTTGAGGCCCACCGCCAGCACGATCCCCTGGGGCCGCTGGCGCCGCAGTTCGCCGCGGGCGCCCACCTCGGCGGGCAGGCGGGCGGCCACCCGCTCCAGCCCATCACCGCGTACGCCGAGGTTGTAGAGCACCGGGCCGCCGGGCAGCTCCATCCAGTGACGCCGCAGTCGCTCGCACCAGCCGCCCTGCTCGGTGTCGCCCCAGCCGTGCACGCCGCTGTCACCCAGCACCACCAGCTTGGGGGGGATCGGTGGGGCCATGGCGGGGAGGGTCAGAGGCCCGTGAGGAAGCGGCGCAGGCGGTCGATGCCGTCCTCGATCGCGGCCGGCGCCGCGGCGCACGACAGACGGATGCAGCGGTCGTCGCCGAAGGCCACCCCCGGCACCACGGCCAGTCCCACCTCATCCAGCAGGCGGCTGCAGAGGGTCATCGAATCCAGGCCCCAGTGGCTCACGTCGGGGAAGGCGTAGAAGGCCCCCTCGGGCGGCCGCAGCTTGATGCCCTCGATCGCCATCAGCCGCTGGCTGAGCAGGGCGCGCCGTTCATCGAACTGCTCGGCCATGGCTCGCACGCAGTCGCGGGAGGCCTCGATCGCGGCCAGGGCACCGAACTGGGCGAAGGAGCAGACGTTGCTGGTGCTCTGGCTCTGAAGCGCCGAGGCGGCCGCCACCACGTGCTTCGGACCGGCCAGCCAGCCCAGCCGCCAGCCGGTCATCGCCCAGCCCTTGGCGAAGCCGTTCACCAGGAAGGTGCGCTCGGCCAGATCCGGCGCCACCGCAGCGAAGCAGTGGTGCTCGTGGCCTGGAGCCGTGAGGAACTCGTAGATCTCGTCGCACACCACCGCCACCCGGGGATGGCGGCGCAGCACCTCGGCCACCGCCTCCATCTCCTGGCGGGTCATCACCATCCCGGTGGGGTTGGAGGGGGAATTGAGCACCAGCAGGCGGCTGGCGGGCGTGATGGCGGCCTCCAGCCGGGCGGGATCGAGCCGGAAGCCGGCTTCGGCCTCGCTGGGCAGCAGCTGCACGCTGGCCCCGGCCAGGTGGGCCATCTCCGGGTAGCTCAGCCAGTAGGGGGAGGGCAGCAGCACCTCATCGCCCGGATCCAGCAGCACCTGGAAGAGGTTGTAGAGAGCCTGCTTGCCGCCGTTGGTGACCAGCACCTGGTCGAAACCGAGACTGACGCCGTTCTCCCGTTTGAGTTTGGTGGCGATCGCCTGGCGAAGGGCCGGTTCGCCGGCCACCGGGCCGTAGCGGGTGTGGCCGGCCTCGAGGGCCGCCGCCGCCGCCTGACGGATGAAGGCGGGTGTGTCGAAGTCGGGCTCGCCGGCGCTCAGACTGCAGATGTCGTGGCCGTTGGCGCGGAGCTGCCGGGCCTTGGCGGCGATGGTGAGGGTGAGGGAGGGCTTGAGCGCCTGCGCCCGGGCAGACAGCGTCAACGGGGCCGGCATCGGGGCGGGCGCGCCAACACGGGCGCGGCTTCGGCGTTCAGGTCATCCTGCCTTACGCCCTGCGGCCTTCCGGTTCAGGCGGTCACCATTCGCCACGCTGTTCGCCGCCACCGGCCCGGCTGTCACAGGATGGCGCCGCTTCTCCGCCGACCATGACCCCCCCTGCTCACACCAGCCCGCTCCCGCCGGACGGGGCTCTCGCGGAGCTCGCCGCCTCCTGCGCGGCCTGCCGCCGCTGCGGCCTGGCGGCCGGTCGCACCCATGTGGTGGTGAGCCGCGGCAACCCGCGGGCGCGGCTGATGGTGATCGGCGAGGGGCCCGGAGCCCAGGAGGATGCCAGCGGCCTGCCGTTCGTGGGCCGGGCCGGCCAGCTGCTGGATCAGATGCTGGCGAGCGTGGGGATCGACAGCCAGCGGGATGCCTACATCGCCAATGTGGTGAAGTGCCGCCCGCCGGACAACCGCAAGCCCACACCCGAGGAGATGGCGGCCTGCCGGCCCTGGCTGGCGAAGCAGATCGAGCTCGTGAACCCGGCCGTGATCCTGCTGGCCGGTGCCACGGCGCTGGAGGGGGTGCTGGGGGTGAAGGGCGGCATCACGAAGCTTCGCGGGCAATGGCGTGCCGGCGAGGGGGAAGGGCTGGAGGGCCGCTGGCTGATGCCGATCTTTCACCCCTCCTATCTGCTGCGCAATCCGTCCCGGGAGAAGGAGAGCCCCAAATGGCACACCTGGCAGGACCTCAAGGAGGTCAGGCGGCGGCTGGATGGGGAAGGCCGGCCCTGAACCCGCCGGCATGGAGGTGGCTCTCGCAGGCCTGGCATGGGCTCCCGGGGGAGGGCATCACCACCCCCGGAGGATCGATCAGCCGAGGTCGCGCAGTTCCTCCACCAAGCCCTCCACCTGCTCGCGCATGGCTGTCAGCAGGGGTTGCTCCGTCTTGCCCTGCAGCAGGAAGAAGGCCATGGGCTCGCGCACATCCACCACCCAGTAGTTGGTGATCCCTGCCTGCTTATACAACCGCAATTTGGTGTCGAGGTCGTAGGCCAGGCTGGCGTCAGCCACCTCAATCACCAGCAGCGTGTCTGCAGCGGTGGGGTGGGCCTCAAGCCAGGCATCAGCGCGGGCCATCACCACGGCCAGATCGGGCTCAGGCTCCTGATGTTCCCCCAGATCGAGCGGCGCCTCGATGCGCAGTTCATGGCCCGGTAACGAAAGGTCACCGATCCGCGCTGCCTCGAGCAGATGGGTGAGCGCGCGAGCCAGCCGATGCACCACTGCCGTGTGCCGGCTTCCCTTGGCAATCACCTCCAGCACCTCCCCATCGATCAGTTCCAGCCTCCGCTCCGGCAGCTGTTCACACAGGCGATGAAACTCAGCAACGCTGAAGCGGGCATGGGGGCGGCGGCCGTCGCTCCTGGCTCGTTGGATTGCAGGGATGGTGACGCCTGCTCCCATGGCCGTCTCCGTGACTTCCAACGAACTTTAGGGAGGGTTGCCTGGCAAGCCATGGCCTTTGCGGTGCGAGTGGGATCGGCGGCAAAGCGATGTATGGTGTATCTATCAGCATCTGGATCAAGTCCGGGATGCAGCGCACCCAGATCTGGCTCTCCCAAGCGGAGCGCCAGGGGCTGCAGGCCCTGACGCGGAACTCTGGTCGCAGCCAGAGCGCCCTGATCCGCGAGACGATCGACACCTTTCTGCAGCACCAGCAGCCCCAGGGACGCCTGGCCTGGCTGCGCCAGGCTCGTGGTCTCTGGGCCGAGCGCAGCGATCTCCCCGATTGGTCGGCCCTGCGCGGCGAACTGGACCGCTTGCCGGCTGGTCTGCTGCCATGACCAGTCGATCAGCACCCACGCGTCTGGTGGTGGACACCGATGTGCTGATCGACGTCCTGCGTGATCAGCCCGAGGCTGTCGCTTTTCTCGAAGGCACCGAGCAGCCCCTGGCCACATCTGTGATCACCGTTGCCGAGCTCCATGCCGGCGTGCGTGATGGTAAGGAGCGGCGGCGCCTGGATGTTTTCGTGGAGGCCTTTGCGGTGCTGGCTCTGGGTCCCGCCACGGCCCAGCGGGCCGGGCTCTGGCGCTGGCAGTATGGCCCCCGCCACGGCACCGGCCTGGCGGGGGCCCTGATCGCCGCCAGCGCGGAGGCCGTTTGCGCCACCCTCATCACCCTCAACCGGCGCCCTTTCCTGATGCTGGCCGAGGTGTTGGTGCCCTGCGCCAGGAGCTGAGCCCAGCGAGCAAGGCTGATCCCAGAGAGCAGAGCTGACCGGCTCTCTTCGGGGAGACGACCTGGGGAAACGGCCCTTCCCTCAAGGCTTAGCTGCCAATCCAACTAAGCTAGGTGGAGCCTCATTCGCCAATCTCCGCCGATCTCCGGCCTTACCATGCAACCACCCTGATCGCCATGGAGGTGAACCTCCACGACGCCAAGACCCACCTCTCGCGCTATGTGGATCAGGCCCTCGCCGGCGAGGAGGTGGTGATCGCCCGCGACGGCAAGACGTTGGTGCGGCTGATGCCGGTGGTCACGGATCCCCCGCCACGTTGCCACGGCTTTCTGTCCGGCACCGCCCGGGTGGAGGCCGATCTCAAGCGCGACTTCGAGGCGGAGATCAACGCCATGTTCGAGCTCGACGAGGTGCCGGCCCCGCCACTTCCGTGACGGGCCTGTTGCTGGACATCCAGCTGCCCATCGAGCTGGAACACGTATGGGCCCGATCTCCCCCTGATTCATCGCGATCCCTGCCGCTGCGCGGAAGACGACGTCTTCGACCCTCCGCGTGGTCCCAGCCCTGCAGGAGCACAGGCTCATCGCTCGTGTTGTCGCTCAGGTCCGGGGCTCGGCTCTTCCGCCCTGGCAAGGGCCCGCATCACGTCTTTCGTTGAAGCGTCGCCGGTGCTGCGGCGAGGCCTGCGTCTCCTTCTCCCAATCTCATGCCAGCTCTGCTGCACTTCGTCCAGAACGGATCGGTCAGCATGGGGGCGACGAGCCAGGGCGGCGAAGCCCGCCGCCAGCACCAAACAGGCCAGCGAAGTCCGCAGGATTTCGGGTGCCACAAGCCAGGGATTGGCGGAGGGCAAGGCCGCCTGTTGGCGAGCGATCTGAACGGCGGCCCGATCCAGCGTCGCGTTCATCAGCAGGCGCTGCTGTTCCAGGCTGAGGTTCTGTTGGTAGGCCGTAAGCGGCGGCGCCTGCAACGCGACCAGTCGTTGCGAGAGATCCTCGGCGGTGGTGGCGGAGCGCACAGCAGCACGCAGGGCACTGAGCTGGGTGCTGGCTCGGCGCAACCGCAACTGCGGCTCCTGGAGCTGGGCGGCCTGCTGACGCACGAGGGCCGTGCCGAGCAGGGGCACAAGCAGCAGAAAGCCCAGGGCAACCGGTAGCGCGAGAGCGGCGGCGATGCGGCGCCGCGACACCAGCAGCTCATCCTGCTTATCCAGATAGACCGCCAGGTGCAGGATGGCCAGGCCCATGAGTGGTATCGGCGCGCTGTTGATCAGCGCCGCACCAACGCGCAGCTGCCAGGCAGGAGCAAGGATGGCGATCGGAAACAGAGCACCGGACGCGATCGAGAGAAACAACAGCAGCAGCACCAGGCCGGTGAACGACAGATTGCGGGGGGTCGTGGACAACGGCGGCGGCCGATCAATACCACGCGGGCTGATGAACACCATGGCAACGGGATCGGAAGGGGATCACAGAAGGCTCTTAACCACCGGTTTGAACTCGTGTATGGGCTCAATACGTGTTGAAGCGATGAAAAGCAGCAGCACGGAAATGGATGACGAAAAACCGGAAGCCCCGATTCCTGCTACGAAAAACCCCGCCGCAGGGACCGCGGCGGGGCAGAGGGCAGGAAGGGCAGCCCAGATCAGGCCTGGGCCCGGCTGGAGGCGATGCGACGCCGGAGGCGGCGGCTGATGCCGAAGGCTGAAGCGGCTCCCAGAAGGGGCAGAGGCCCAGGCGCCGGGGTTCTCACGGTGAGGCTCCAACTGTTGATGCTCATCGGATCCAAACCCCCAGTGTCTCCGAAGAGCAGGTTCCAGGTGCCGTTCCCGTTTTCGCCGATGAAGGCACTCAACGGGGAAGAGGGAAGATAGGTGCCGGAGACAAGCGAGCCGCCGCTGACCACGCTGGAAGCGGTATCGGTGAAGGTCCAGGTCACCGTGTTCCCAGGAGCCTGCCCGGAAAGGGCACCAGAGGGAACAAGCGTGACGATGGTGCCGGTTGGGCTCTGCAGCTGCAACACAATTTCATCGTTGAAGCTGTAGAAGCTTCCAAGGCACGCACCTGTGGCGCTATCGATCGGGTCGTCGCACTTGGTGAGGTTGATGGTGGTTGTCACGCCGGACACCGGGGCGGTGAAACCGGAAAACGTGAACCCAGTGCTGCTGCTGCTACCGTCAACAATCAGCACAGGGTTGAAGGTGGCGGATTGGGATTGGGTGGCGGCGGATGCAGCCTGAGGCACCAGCAGGGGGAGGCCCAGGCAAGCAGCCGCTGTTGCAGCGGCTAAAGAGACCTTACGTAGGGGGGGGGTAATCACAACAGAAACAGATCTGGTGCCTACTACCACTAAAGACTTCTCTTGCCACCAAAACTCTGGTGTTGAAACAGGGACGAGGGATGGTTGATTTGTATCGTGGTATACCTACGAACGGAAGGTTGGCTCAGCTAACGCCTGCAGAGTCGCCGCCTTCCGAGGTTCCGCACGCTTCTGGCCTTCCATCGCTGACTCTTTTCCCCTCGCTGCTGCGACTGCCGGTCCCGCCAGCATGCATCCGCTCGCTGGCTCCGAACGGTGCCGCATGGCCCTCCGCCAGCTTCAGCGGGCTGGAGAATCCGCGTGTATGCCGCGACGCTCAGCACATCGGACCAGGCCCTCACCCCAGAGCCCGCAGCTCCGCCATCAGCGCCTCCACCTGCTGCCGCAACCGCGCCTGCAGCGCCGAATCGGCCGGCCCCTGCAGCAGGTAGAAGACCATCGGTTCGCGCACGTCCACCACTCAATAGTTGGCGATACCGGCCTGCTGATAAAGCCGCAGTTTCGTGTCGAGATCGTAGCTGAGGCTGGCATCGGCCACCTCGATCACCAGCAGGGTGTCGGCAGCGGTGGGGTGGGCGTCGCGCCAGAAGATGCACCGCCGCTGTGTGCCGGCTCCCCTTGGCAATCACCTCCAGCAGCTCCCCATCGATCAGCTCCAGCCGCCGCTCCGGCAACTGGTCGCACAGGCGGTGAAACTCCGCCACCGTGAAGCGGGAATGGCGGCGCCCATCACTGCCGCGGCTCGGGCCGCGGGACGGTGGGACCGCGGGGTTGGCGGCGAGCGTGCCCATGGCGGCAGCCGGATGGCAGACATCAGCAACAAAAATGATGGCTGCGCTCAGCACTGCCGCACGTTCGTCGCGTTCCACCCTCGGCCCCAGTTGCTCTCGCCAGTTCCCCGGCCGCTGTGACAGGCTTTGGCCACGCGCCCGCGCCCCCCGATGACCGCCGCCCCGACCAGCCCCGCCGTCGCCGGCGCGCAGGGTGCCGCCGCCTCCACCCTGCAGGCCTGGGCCAGCAACCCCCGCTACGCCACCACCCTCCGCCGCCGCAAGACCCGAAGCGTGCGGGTGGGCGACGTGTGGGTGGGCAGCGAGCACCCGGTGGTGGTGCAGTCGATGATCAACGAGGACACCCTCGACATCGAGGGGGCCACCGCCGGCATCCGCCGCCTGCACGAGGCGGGTTGCGAGATCGTGCGGCTCACGGTGCCAAGCCTGGCCCACGCCAAGGCCGTGGGCGAGATCCGCAGGCGCCTGGAAGACAGCTACCGCCCCGTGCCGCTGGTGGCGGACGTGCACCACAACGGCATGAAGATCGCCCTGGAGGTGGCCCAGCATGTCGATAAGGTGCGCATCAACCCCGGCCTGTACGTGTTCGACAAGCCGGATCCGAACCGCAGCGAGTTCAGCCCCGAGGAGGTGGCGGCGATCGGTGAGCGCATCCAGGCCACGCTCGAGCCGCTGGTGAGCCTGCTCAAGGAGCAGGACAAGGGGCTGCGCATCGGCGTGAACCACGGTTCGCTGGCCGAGCGCATGCTGTTCACCTACGGCGACACCCCGCTGGGGATGGTGGAGAGCGCGATGGAGTTCATCCACATCTGCGATCGCCTCGACTTCCACAACATCGTGGTGTCGATGAAGGCCTCCCGCGCTCCGGTGATGCTGGCGGCCTATCGGATGATGGCCGACCGCATGGACGCCGAGGGGTTCCACTACCCCCTGCATCTGGGCGTCACCGAGGCGGGCGACGGCGACTACGGCCGCATCAAGAGCACCGCCGGCATCGCCACCCTGCTGGCCGAGGGTCTGGGCGACACGATCCGCGTCTCGCTCACCGAGGCGCCGGAGAAGGAGATCCCGGTCTGCTACTCGATCCTGCAGGCCCTGGGCCTGAGGAAAACGATGGTGGAGTACGTGGCCTGCCCCAGCTGCGGCCGCACCCTGTTCAACCTCGAGGAGGTTCTGCACAAGGTGCGCGCCGCCACCGCCCACCTCACCGGCCTCGATATCGCCGTGATGGGCTGCATCGTCAACGGCCCCGGCGAGATGGCCGACGCCGACTACGGCTACGTGGGCAAGACCCCTGGCACCATCTCCCTCTACCGCGGCCGCGAGGAGATCCGGCGGGTGCCCGAAGCCGAGGGGGTCGAGGCCCTGATCGCGCTGATCCAGGAGGACGGCCGCTGGGTCGATCCCTGATCCCCGTCCCGGCCCAGCCGATCGGCGAACCGGCGCCCCTCCCGGCCGGCCGCCGCTCCCGGCCATGGGCGCAGCGCTAACTTGAAGCGAGCCTCTCTTCGTGGGAACTTTCGGCATGCCCAGCGGACGCACCACCCTCGTGGCGCTGGTTGGTCTTGGAGCCTGTGCGGCCACGGCGGTGGTGGCCCGGGAGATGGTCATCTCCCCCAATGGTGTGGTGTCGATCACCGACAGCCCCAAGGAGGTGATGGACCAGGCGTGGCAGATCGTCTTCCGCGACTACCTCGACACCACGGGCAAGTACGCCCCCGATCGCTGGCGCAACCTCCGCCGCGAGGTGCTCACCAAGACCTACGGCAGCCCCAAGGAGGCCTACGAGGCCATCCGCGGCATGCTCGGCACCCTCGACGATCCCTACACGCGCTTCCTCGATCCGCGTGAATTCAAGGAGATGCAGATCGACACTTCCGGAGAGCTCTCCGGGGTGGGAATCCAGCTGAGCCTCGACCGCCAGACCAAGGAGCTGGTGGTGGTCTCGCCGATCGAGGGCTCCCCGGCCTCGAGAGCCGGTGTGCAGCCCAAGGACGTGATCGTCTCGATCGACGGCAAGTCGACCAAGGGGATGACCACCGAGGACGCGGTGAAGCTCATCCGCGGCCGCTCCGGCACCACGGTGAACCTGGTGCTGCGGCGCAAGGGTCAGAACATCGAGGTGCCGCTGGTGCGGGAGCTGATCGAGCTGCATGCGGTGAATCAGCAGGTGAACACCACCCCCGAGGGGGTGAAGGTGGGCTACATCCGCCTCAAGCAGTTCAACGCCAACGCCACCAAGGACATGCGGGCGGCGATCCGGGATCTGGAAGCCAAGGGCGTCCAGGGCTACGTGCTCGACCTCCGCAGCAACCCCGGTGGCCTGCTGATGGCCAGCGTGGAGATTGCCCGCCAGTGGCTCAACGAAGGGATCATCGTCTCCACCAAGACCCGCGACGGCATCCAGGACGTGAAGCGGGCCACCGGCCGTGCCCTCACCAACCGCCCCCTGGTGGTGCTCGTGAACGAGGGCTCCGCCAGCGCCAGTGAGATCCTCTCCGGTGCCCTGCAGGACAACAACCGGGCCGTGCTCGTCGGTCAGAAGACCTTCGGCAAGGGGCTGGTGCAGTCGGTGCGGGGGCTCTCCGATGGCTCCGGCATGACGGTGACCATCGCCAAGTACCTCACCCCCCTCAACCACGACATCCACCACCGGGGCATCGTTCCGGACGTGCCGGTCAAGATGACCGAGCAGGAGGCCTCCAAGCTCACTCTCGAGGATCTGGGCACCCGCAAGGACAGCCAGTACCGCGCGGCCGAATCCACCCTGGTGAAGCAGCTGCGCACCGTGGGCAGCCTGCAGAGCACCTACAAGCCGGGCAGCGCCAACGTGCCGGCGGCTGTGGGGACCCCCGCAGCACCCACCAAACCCTGAGCCCGGTGGCGGCTCCGGAATCGATCTGGGCCCTCAAGCCCTGGTGGTGTCAGCCCTGGTCGATCGTGCTGACAGGGATTGCCGTGGTGGCTGGCAGCCTGTTCTGGCCGGGCCGTCTGTGGTTCAGCCTGCTGCTGGCTGCGGGTGTGGCCGCCTGGTGGCTGCTCTTTCTGGTGTTTGTGCCGGCGGCCTGGAAGCGGGAGCAGGCCGAGGCCATGCTCCCTGAGCTCACTCAGCGGTAAGGGGACAGACCGAAGCCCTCGGCCTCGCTGTCGTTGCCACTGCTAACGCCACCGCTAACGCCACCGCGGCCGCCGCCGCTGGCCACACCGTCGCTGGGGCGGAGCCCGCCACGGCGGAGCGCCTTCAGCAGGGACGGACAGCCGCCGGCCCTCCTGATCAGCCGCTCCACATCGTCGCCGCTCACCGACCGCTCCCAGTCGCTCGGCCAGCCGAACAGCTGCCCCTGACTGCGGAGCATCGTGGTGCGCTCCGCGGCGCTCAGGCCGCCCTGCCGCTCCAGGCAGGTGACGCCGGCCACCGTGGCCACCTCGAGCGACGGGCGCAGCACGGTGGGGGTGGGCCTGGGCTGGAAGGGGAGCCCATAGCCACCGCCACCGCCGGGGGGCAGGCCGCCGCCGAGCCCTGGCGGCATGCCGCCGCCGAAACCCGGTCCCGGCATCCGGCCCATGCCGCCGAACTGGCTGAGCGCGGCCATGGCGAGATTGAGGAGAAGCTGGTTCATCGAGGGGAGGAGGAGAGGGAGCCGGTTCGGGGGGCGCCGCAGTAGCGGCGATAGAGGGCAAGCACCTGGTCCGGCGGCAGCCGGGCGGTGTAGCGGGCCTCCAGTTCGCTGAGCCGCTCGGCGGGCCGGTAGAGCCGCAAAGCGCGGAACTCCTCGGGGGCGTAGGCGGCCAGGGTGCGGGCCATGCTTGCGTGCAGCTCCGGCCGGGTAAGGCTGCCGCCGGCGCAGGCCTGCATGCGATGGGTGGCCTCATGGGCCAGGGTGTTCCAGACCTCGGCCGGATCCCGGTGCACGCGGCAGATCACGATCGTGCCACTGGCGTGCTGGAACAGCCCCTGGAGGTTGCGCTGGGGGCAGTCGCGCTGGAGAACGCGGGTACCGGTGGCCTCCAGCAGGTCGCGCAGGCGGTCGACGTCGCGCCAGCCAGCGGCAGGGCCTGGAATCGCCGATGCACGCGCAGAAATGGGGAGCAAAGCGGTGGCCAGGGCCAGCAGCAAGGCACGCCCCGTCTGCCTGGGGCGTCGTGGCGGTGGATCCGACGCGGCGGATGGGGAGGCAGGGGAGAGAGGAGCACCCATGGCCGGGCGCAGATGGCGATGGAGCTCCAATCTGCGTTCGCCGTCCCCGCTTTCCTCAACGTGGTGGGGGTCGGGTTGCCGAAGGCTCCGATACGGACCTCCGCAGGACCTCAGGCCACCGGCTGCATCAGGCCACCGCCCGGGGTGGAGTCGTCATCGTCGTTCTCGCTGCCCGAGCCCATCAGGGCGTAGAGGCCGAGGCCGGCGGCGGCCACCAGCATCGGCAGCAGGGAGGCCCAGGGGGCAGCGGTTCCAGGCTGGATCAGCTCACCCATGGACACCCTTCACAAAAGCTCTCAGGATCTTAACAAAGTTTCGTTACGGGGTGGGCCGGCCGAGGCGGGGCTGGCTCAGTCGAACACGTGGCCGTGGGCGTAGCGCTCCTCATGGCCCGCCGCCTCCGTGAGCGCTGCCACGTTGTCGCGGGTGAAGAAGCCCTCGTAGCCCAGGCAGCGCTGCACGTACTCCGTGATCAGCAGCGTATGGGGCGAGCTCCTGGAGAAGATCTGCTTGAGGTTCGGCTGGTCGGTGCATTCACCCACCACCTCGGCCAGGAACGGCACCCCCAGGTCGCGCAGGATCTGCACCACGAAGTCCACGTTCTTCACGCCCGCCACCTCGCCGTCAGCCACCTCGTAGGCCAGATGGTGCATGCGGCGGCCGAAGTTGCGCACGAACTCCTCGGTGGGCATCGGCAGGTTCACCAGCGAGTTCAGATAGGAGGGGGTGTTGTTGGCGGTGAACACCCGCGCGGGCGAGAGCTTTTCATCCTCCACCGCCGGATGGCGGGTGACGTTGGTGGAGGAGTTCATCTCGGCGATGTTGTAGGCGCCCCAGAAGTAGTAGGGCACCATCGTGAGGTATTCGAGCAGCGCATCCTCCCGCTCGCCCGCCAGCACCCGCGTGGCCAGGTGGTCGACCCCCAGCACCCTGCCGGCCAGGCCGTGGAGTTCGTGCTTGCGGGCCGCTTCCTCCAGCACCTCCAGGGGTTCGTCGTCGAGCAGCACCCGATCGCCGAGGTCGAGGGGGGCGAGGCTGTCGAGCGGCACGTCGACGTAGCCCACCCGGTTGTAGGTGTAGTCGGAGAGGAAGGTGAAGGTGAGATGCTCCAGCGCGTAGAAGCTGTTGGTGATCTCGCCGGGGTACACGAAGCGGATGTTCTGGCGCTCGAGGATGCCGCGCACGGCGCCGCAGTCGCCGCAGGTGTAGATCTCGCCGATGTAGCGGGCGTTGGGCCGTTTCGCCGACAGGGGATACATCGCGTTCCAGCGCGTCACCTCGTCCTCGTAGGTGCCGGTGAGGGGCTCCAGCAGGATCAGCTGCGGCTGGCCCTCGGCCGCCGCCAGCAGGTAGAGGCGATGGGTCTCGCTGAGCCAGCACTCGCGGAAGCGGTACGGACCCATCAGGGCGAATTCGGCCATCGCCGCGATGGCCTGGCCGTGATCCACCTGCACCACCATCGCCGCCATCCGCCCCACCAGCCCATCAATGCCGGAGGCGGCCCTGCGCTCGTACACCCGCGGCAGGTTCTCCTCGAAGAAGGGCGTGTTGCGCTTGTCGCCCCTGGGGCGGTAGGTGCTCAGGTCGATCAACGGGGCTCCGTGGGTCGTTGGCGCCATCCTGTTCGTCACACCGCCAGCACCGCCTCGTTCCGTTCCTGCTGCTGATCGGCCCGCTGGCTTTCGGTGAGGCCATCGGCGCCGGGGAGCTGGGCGGCCATCGCGTTCAGCCACTCCATCAGCTGCTCGATCTGCTTCTCCATCGGCAGCACCGCCAGCCCGCGGGCCAGCACCTTGGCCGTGCTGCCGCTGCCGCCCTGGTACACCAGCCGGCCATGGAGGTGCTGGGGCAGCCCCTGGCGCAGCAGCCGGAAGGCCGGCTCCTCCATGGGGGTTTCCAGGGCGATGTTCGGTTTCTCCTGCCGGATGCGGGAGAAGCCGCAGCGGCGAGCCACCAGCTTCAGCTCCATCAGCTGCAGCAGCGACTGCACCGGAGCCGGCAGGGTGCCGTAGCGGTCGGTCCAGCCCGCCGCCAGCTCCACCAGGGATTCCCTGCTGCTGCAGTCGGCCGCTGCCCGGTAGGCCGCCATCTTCTCGTCGTTCTCGGTGATCCAGTCGGCCGGGATGAAGGCCGTCACCGGCAGGTCGATCTGGGTGTCGTCCACCGCCGGGATGTCCTGGCCCTGGATCTCCGCCAGGCATTCCTGCAGCATCTCCATGTAGAGGTCGAAGCCGATCGCCTCCATCTGGCCGCTCTGCTCCACCCCCAGCAGGTTGCCCACGCCGCGGATCTCCATGTCGCGCATCGCCAGCTGGTAGCCCGAGCCCAGCTGGGCGAACTCCTGGATTGCCCGCAGGCGCTGGCGGGCCGCCTCGCTCAGGGAGGCATCGCCCGGATAGAAGAGCCACGCATGGGCCTGGATGCCGCTGCGGCCCACCCGGCCCCGCAGCTGGTAGAGCTGGGCCAGGCCGAAGCGGTGCGCATCCTCCACCAGGATCGTGTTGACCCGGGGAATGTCGAGGCCGCTCTCGATGATCGTGGTGCAGAGCATCACGTCGGCCTCACCGGCGTTGAAGGCCACCATCGCGCTCTCCAGCTCCCCCTCCGGCATCTGGCCGTGGGCCACCAGCAGCTTCAGGCCCGGCAGCATCTCCCGCAGCTGGCCGGCCACCTCCTCGATCCCCTCCACCCGCGGCACCACGTAGAACACCTGGCCGCCGCGGTCGAGTTCCTGGCGGATGGCGCTGCGCACCGCCTCCTCGTCGCGGGCGGCCAGGTGGGTCTTGATCGGGCGGCGCAGCGGCGGCGGCGTGGTGATCAGGCTCATCTCCCGCACCCCCGAGAGGCTCATGTACAAGGTGCGGGGGATCGGTGTGGCGCTCAGGGTGAGCACGTCCACGTCCTTGCGCAGCGCCTTGATCTTCTCCTTCTGATTCACACCGAAGCGCTGCTCCTCATCCACCACCAGCAGGCCCAGTTCCTTGAACCGCGTGCTCTTGCCGAGCAGCTGGTGGGTGCCCACCACCACGTCCACGGTGCCCTCCGCCAGGCCGTCCTGGATCACCTTGCGCTCGGCCGCCGTGCGGAAGCGGTTGAGCAGCGACACCTTCAGCGGATAGGGGGCGAAGCGCTCGCTCAGAGAGCGCCAGTGCTGCTGCGCCAGCACGGTGGTGGGCGCCAGCATCGCCACCTGCTTGCCGGCGGTGACCGCCTTGAAGATGGCGCGGATCGCCACCTCGGTCTTGCCGAAGCCCACGTCGCCGCACACCAGCCGGTCCATCGGCTGGGGCTTCTCCATGTCGCGCTTCACCTCCGCGATCGCCTTCACCTGGTCGGGCGTGGGGTCGTAGGGGAACGAATCCTCCAGTTCGCTCTGCCAGGGGCCGTCGGGGGGGAAGCCGAAGCCGGGCGATTTGTGCCGCTCGGCGTAGAGCTTCACCAGATCGAGCGCCACCTTGCGCACGGCCTTGCGGGCCCGCTCCTTGGCCTTGGTCCAGGCCGTGCCGCCCATGCGGTTGAGCTCGGGGGCCTGCTCGCCCGTGGCCCGGTAGCGCCCCAGGCTGCCGAGCTGGTCGGCCGCCACCCGCAGCAGGCCGTCGGCGTACTGCACCACCAGGTAGTCGCGGCTCTCGCCGCTGATCGCCAGCTTCTCGAGCTTGAGAAACTTGCCGATGCCGTGGTTGCGGTGCACCACGAAGTCGCCTTGCTGCATCTTGTTCGGATCCACCGTGCGGCTGGCGGCCTTGCGGCGCCGGCGCACGTAGCCGGTGGCGGCCAGGGCGTGCTGGCCGAAGAATTCCCGGTCGGTGATCAGCACCAGCTTCCAGGCCGGCAGCTGCAGCCCCTCCAGCTCGGCGGTGCCCCGGAGCTTGAGAGCCACCGGCGTGTTCTGCTCGATCAGCCGGTCGATGGCCGGGAAGTCGGCGGGGTTGGGCACGAAACGCGCGATGGCGTCGTGCTCCTCCAGCAGGGCCACCGCGCGGCTGGGCTGGGCCGAGAGCAGCCACACCCTGGCCTTCTCCGCCTGGAAGCCCTTGACCAGACCCGCCAGCCGGCCGAAGGCGTTGGGGTGCGCGGGCACCGGCCTTGACGCCAGATCAAAGGCATTGGGGTGGTTGTCGCTCTCCTGCAGCTCCGCCAGATCGAAGCCGGTGAAGGCCTCCGTCAGCGACAGGGCCTCGGCGGGGGGGCGGTGCAGCGAAGGGGGCAGCAGCTCGGCCAGTGCGGCCGATGTCAGGCCGGAGGCGGCCGCCCGCTCGGCCAGCACGTCGCCGTGGTGGCTGTCGGCGTGGTCGAACCACTGCTGGCCGTGGGAGAGGCAGTGGCGCCGTTCGTCGACGGCGATCAGTGTGGTGGGAGGCAGGTAATCGAGCAGCGAGGCTGGCCGTTCCCAGGCCCTGCCCAACAGCCGCCTGAGGCCCTCCGGGGTGCCGCCCTCCAGCAGCTGGTCGAAGGCCTCGGGATCGAGCAGCTGATCGAGGCCGTCGGGGAGGTTCTGGCGGAGGGCCTCGGCGATCAGCGGCCCGTGGCCGGTGGGGGTGAGGCGCACCACCTCGACCGGATCGAGGGAGCGCTGGGTGGCGGGGTCGAACTCCCGCAGCTTCTCCAGATCCTCCCCGAAGAACTCCAGCCGCACCGGCAGTTCGGCGCTCACCGGGAACACATCCACGATGTCGCCCCGCCGGCTCCAGCTGCCCTCCTGCTCGATCGTGGGCACCCGCTCGTAGCCCAGCCGGGCCAGGGTCTCGCCCAGCTCCTCAAGGTTCACCGCGTCGCCCTTGCGCAGGCTGAGGCAGCGGGAGCGCAGGGCTTCCGGCGGCGGCAGATGGGGCTGAAGGGCCCGCTCGGTGGCCACGATCGCGAAGCGCTCGCCGCCGTCGAGCAGTTCGCCGAGCACCTGCAGCTGCCCCCAGGTGATTTCGCTGGTGGGATCGAAGGGTTCGTAGGGCGACCCCTCGCTGGTGGGATAGAGGTGGCAGCTGCCCCAGCCCATCAGCTCCAGCAGCGCCGCCCAGCGCCCCGCCTCCTCCAGCGTCGGCACCACCACCAGCAGCGGAGCTCCCGCCGCCGCGGCCAGGGCGCTGCTGACCAGGGCCCGGGCCGGCCGGCCGGCGCCAGCCAGCCGCAGCCGGTCGCTGCGCTGCAGGCGGGCACCCAGTTCGCCGGTGAGCGGCACCTGCTGGAGCTGGCGCACCAGGGCGGTGAGGGGCATCGGCAGGGGAAGACGGCAGGTTCGATCTTCGCAACTGGACCCCGCCGCCCGCGGCGCCCCTTCACCCGTCAAGCTTGGATGCGCAGGGTTCACGGCCCGATGACCCGTTTCCGCTGTCCCAACTGCACTGGCCTGCCCCTCCGGGTGCACTACCTGCCGCGGTCGTCGCCGGTGTGCGGGCGCTGTGGCGGCCCGTTGAAACGCCGCAGCTGGAGCGGCCCCTTCACGCTGGCGATCAGCGCCGTCACCCTCTGCCTGGGCCTGGCGGCCCTCCCGGATCTGTTCGAGGGCGCCGCCACGCTGGCGGCCCGGAACGCCGCGCTCCCCCAGCTGTTGCAGCGCCGCCTGCCGATTCCTGAACCCGATGAGCAGCCGCTGGCGCTGGTGCAGGGCGGCCTGTTCGACGAACTCAGCCAGGGAGACCAGGCCTGGATTCCGGTGGCCGAGCCCCTCCCCGATGGAGGCACCCGCTACCGCTACCGCCGCCGGCAGGGGGAGCCGGAACTGACCCTGGATCAGATCCGCGAGCGGATCGCCAATCCCCCCCGCTTCGAGACGGAACGCCAGGCGATCAACGAACTGCTGCAGGCTCTCCAGGCCGCCGGGGCGCGCCTGGTGCTCGAAGAGCCGCGCAAGGCCGGCGCCGCCGGTGAGTGGGACCATGCCGAGCGCACCCTGCGGGTACAGCCCGATGTGGTGGACAAGGGCTCCCTCGAGTTCGCGCGGGTGCTCAACCACGAGGCGATCCACGTGGCCCAGAGCTGTGCCGGCGGGGGACTGGAAGCGCCCCCGCAGGTGCTGGGCCTGGACGGCACCCTCAGTCCGCGGCTGCGTGAGCAGCTGGCCGATCCGCTGTATGCGGCGGCCTCACCCCGGGAGAAGGCGCTGGAAAAGGAGGCCTATGCCAACCAGGAGCGGCTCGGCATAGGGGCTTCCCTCGTCCGGCGCCATTGTCCCGCCAGGAGCTGAGCGAGGCGGACCTCAGGCCACCGTGGCCATGTGCCGCATCAGATCGATGCACTTGCAGCTGTAGCCCCACTCGTTGTCGTACCAGGCCACCAGCTTCACGAAGGTGTCGGTGAGGGCGATGCCGGCGCCGGCATCGAATACCGAGGTGCAGCTTTCGCCGAGGAAATCGGTGCTCACCACCTCGTCCTCGGTGTAGCCGAGGATGCCGGCCATCGGGCCCTCGCTGGCGGCCTTCATCGCCGCCTTGATCTGGTCGTAGCTGGCGGGGGTGGCCAGGTTCACGGTGAGGTCCACCACCGACACGTCGGGAGTGGGCACGCGGAAGGCCATGCCGGTGAGCTTGCCGTTGAGCTCGGGGATCACCCGGCCCACCGCCTTCGCTGCTCCGGTGGAGCTGGGGATGATGTTCTGGGCCGCGCCGCGGCCGCCCCGCCAGTCCTTCACCGAGGGCCCGTCCACCGTTTTCTGGGTCGCGGTGGTGGCATGCACCGTGGTCATCAACCCGTTCACGATGCCGAAGTTGTCGTGCACCACCTTGGCGATCGGCGCCAGGCAGTTGGTGGTGCAGCTGGCGTTGGACACCACGTCCTGGCCGGCGTAGGTGGTGTGGTTCACACCCATCACGAAGATCGGCGTGGCGTCCTTGGAGGGGGCGCTCATCACCACCCGGCGGGCGCCGGCGCTGATGTGGGCGCGGGCGCTCTCATCGGTGAGGAAGAAGCCGGTGCTCTCCAGCACGTACTCGGCGCCCACGTCGCCCCACCGGAGGTTGGCGGGATCGCGCTCGGCGGTGATCCGGATGGCCTTGCCATTCACCACCAGCTGGCCGTTCTCCACCCGCACATCACCGTGGAAGCGGCCGTGGGTGGAGTCGTAGCGAAGCATGTAGGCCAGATACTCCACATCGATCAGGTCGTTGATGCCCACCACCTCCACGTCGCCGAGCGACACGGCGCGGCGAAACGCCAGGCGACCGATGCGGCCGAAGCCGTTGATGCCGATGCGGAGGCTCATCGCGGGGTGGGGAGTTCAGACACGAGCTCCAGGCTCGCATGCGTCCTCCCCGGCTCCCAGCAGGGCTTCCTCCAGCAGCAGGTTGAACTGCAGCAGCTGGCCGTCATCGAGCTGGCTCCTGCTGCTGGCGCCCAGCTGCTGCTCCAGGAACCGGCGCCCCTGCTCCGCCTGCCAGCCGAGCTGGGCCAGCAGCTGATCCGACTGGGCGAGCAGATCCCGCCGCCGCAGGGGTACCGGCACCTGTTCCGGGTGCTGCCCCGGGGCCATCGCCTCCAGGGCCCGCAGGTAGGCCAACAGATCGGCGTAGGTGGTGAGCCGGCTGCGGCTGGGGTGGCCGAAGGCCCGCTCCAGGTAGAGCGCCTCCTGCTCCCGGCTCCAGCCGAGCCGCTGGAGTTCCCGATCCAGCGCGGCCAGTTCGCCGCTCCAGTCCTCCGGGTCGGGGGGGGGCTCCTGGGGGGGCGTCTCGTCTTGGAGTGCAGGCAGCACCGGTGGTGCCGCTGGGGCTGAGGGCTCAGGCGCCAGGGGGGGCCGCGAGGGTGGGGGGCCGGCGGCGGGGCGAACGGGAGCCGGCGCGCGCGGCGGTGCCTGCGGCGGGGACTTGGCCGGCTCCTCCGCTGCCGTTCCCGCGCCCTGCGGCACGGCGTCGAGGCGCTGGCGCAGCCTGGCCGTGGCCCGGTCCTCGGCTTCCTCCGCCGTGGCCCCTTCCCCCAGCGCGCTGCCCAGGTTCTGACCGTTCGCCCGGGCCCGCACGCACACCACGCACCGCCCTGCCTCGGCATGCACCAGCCGGCTGTGCAGCTCCATGCTCCGGGATCCTGGTGGGGGCGTTTCTAGAGTGCCGCTTTGCCGCTCCGTTGCCGAGCGAAGGCCCTGCGATGGAAGCGGAATCGGTCCAGTCCCTCACGCCGCTGATCCAGGCGGCCGACCAGTGGGGGGAAGTGGCCCTGCTGCTGCCGCTCCTGGTGGCCCTGGAGGCCGTGCTCTCGGCCGACAATGCCATCGCCCTGGCGGCGATCTCCCGCCGGCTGCACGATCCGGCCCGCCAGCGCCAGGCCCTCAACCTCGGCCTGCTGCTGGCCCTGGTCTTCCGCCTGTCTCTGATCGTGGCCGCCCGCTGGGTGCTGGATTTCTGGCCTCTGGAACTGGCGGCCTCGGCCTATCTGCTCTGGCTCTGCGGCCGCCATCTCCTCGGTGCCGACGACGAGCCGCCCGAGCCTGAAGGCGTGGAAGGGGCCGGGGAGCCCTCCCATGCCGGGGCGGCCCCGGCCCATGGATCCACCGCAGGCCTGGCGGGGGTGGTGGCCACCCTGGCCTTCACCGATCTGGCCTTTTCCCTCGACAGCGTGGCGGCGGCAGTGGCGGTGACCGACCGGCTCGCCCTGGTGATGGCCGGGGGGGTGATCGGGGTGATTGCCCTGCGGCTCACGGCGGAACTGTTCATCCGCTGGCTGGAGGTGTATCGCCACCTGGAGACGGCCGGCTACCTGGCCGTGGGTCTGGTGGGTCTGAGGCTGCTGCTGCGCCTGATCCAGCCGGCCCTCGTGATCCCGGAGTGGGCGCTGCTGCTCAGCGTGGCCGCCCTCTTCCTCTGGGGCTTCTCCGAGCGGCTGGTGCCATCGGCCCAGGACGAAGGCGGCGCGTCCTGAGCCCATGCGCATCGAACTCCGTCAGATTGAATCCGACCACCTGATCGACAGCCTCCAGGTCGAGGCCCTGGCCGATGTTCCGCAGCCGGGTCGCTGGCTCGCCCATGGCGGCCGCAGCTTTCTGGTGCTGCAGCGCCGGCACCGTTACCACCTCCGCGACGGCCGCTACGAACTGGCGAGCGTGGCCCTGCAGGTGAAGCCCCAGCCGCAACCCCAGGATGCTCGTCCCTGGAACGGCGGCTGGGTGATCGGCGATCCCCACTGCCGCTTCAACGCCCGCAGTCCCCTGCTGCGCTGCGCCGTCCTGCCGGAGGGTCCCTGCGAGCGCTGCAGCCATTTCCTGGCCTGAGCGACCGGGGGGCCGGCCGCACCTAGGGTTGAGACATCCGCTTCCGCGCCCCGATCGCCACGCCTTACTCCGGCTCCGCCCGCCGCTCCGCCACTGCAGCCCCCGCATCCGGCGCTGCTGCCACACCCTCACCGCAGCGGCGCCGAACTCCCGTCGTCCGGGCAGCGGAGCGCAAACCCGACGACGGCGGCGCCCCGCCCCTGGTGCCCTTCACCACGATCGCGCCACCGGAGGCAGGCCTGGCGGCCGACTTCGCCGACCTCGGCCTGTCCGAGCCGATCCTCAAGGCCGTGGCGGGCAAGGGCTACCGCACGCCTTCGCCGATCCAGCGCCAGTGCATTCCCGCCGTGCTGGAAGGGCGCGATGTGATGGCGGCGGCCCAGACGGGCACGGGCAAGACCGCCGGCTTCACCCTGCCGATGCTGGAGCGGCTGCGCCATGGCCCCCACGCCCGGGCCGGCGTGGTGCGCGCCCTGGTGCTCACCCCCACCCGCGAGCTTGCGGCCCAGGTGGGTGAGAGCGTCACCGCCTACGGCCGCTATCTCGATCTGCGCGCCGACGTGGTGTTCGGGGGCGTGAGCATCAATCCGCAGATGCAGCGGCTGCGACGCGGGGCGGATGTGCTGGTGGCCACGCCGGGCCGCCTGATGGATCTCCATCAGCAGAACGCCCTGCGCCTCGACCGGGTGGAGATCCTGGTGCTCGATGAAGCCGATCGCATGCTCGACATGGGCTTCATCCGCGACATCCGCCGCATCCTCTCGCTGCTGCCCAGCCATCGGCAGAACCTGCTGTTCTCGGCCACCTTCTCCGGCGAGATCCGCAAGCTGGCCACCGGCCTGCTCCACAACCCGGTGCATCTGCAGGCCACCCCGGAGAACCGTGCCGCCACCACGGTGGAGCAGCTGCTCCACCCCTGTGACATGGCCCGCAAGGCCGAGCTGCTGAGCCACCTGATCCGCACGAACGACTGGCAGCAGGTGCTGGTGTTCTCCCGCACCAAGCACGGCGCCAACCGGGTGGCCGAGCGGCTGGACGCCGAGGGGCTCTCGGCGGCGGCCATCCACGGCAACAAGAGCCAGGGTGCCCGCACCCGCGCTCTGGCCGGTTTCAAGAGCGGCGAGGTGCGGGTGCTGGTGGCCACCGACATCGCCGCCCGCGGCATCGATATCCACCAGTTGCCCCACGTGGTGAACCTCGACCTGCCCAACGTGGCCGAGGACTACGTGCACCGCATCGGCCGCACCGGACGGGCCGGGCAGAACGGCCATGCGATCTCGCTGGTGGCGGCCGAGGAGCACGAGCTGCTGCGGGCCATCGAACGGCTGATCGGCACCACCCTCCCGCGCCAGGAGGTGGCGGGCTTCGAGCCCACCGTCCTCAGCGCACCGCCTCTCGACCTCAGCGGTGGGCGTGGACGTCGTCGGGATGGGCTCCCGCGGCGGGACAGCCGCGCCCCGGCCCCCCGGCGCCGGCGCTGAGGCAGCGCAACGCCGAGCCTGCGGGCCTGGGAAACCGCAGTGCTTGCGACAGTTTCCCCCGTCCGGCTGCGGTGCACTAGGGGCTGTTGACCCTCCTTCGATGACCTACGAACCCGGCTCTCCCGAGTGCCGCGTGCTGATCGACTGCAAGGCCCAGGTGGAGGCCATGCTGCTGGCCCTGGCCCGCATCGACAACAGCCGCCACATCCGCGACCAACTGGTGTCGGTGCACAACCAGCTCGAGGGACTGCACGAACTGCACCGCCGCCAGCCCCAGGGCAGCACGGCCCCCGTCTGATCCGCTCAGCCGGGAGGTTCCGCCGGGAGCGGTTGCTGAGACCGCTCCAGACCCCGGCATTCGGCATAGGCGCCGGCGAGGGTGGCGGCAGGCTTGCCTTGCTCCGGGCCTGCCGTATGGAGCACCATGAAGCGGCCCACCATGTCGCGGTAGATGAGGCAGCCGTTGCCGGTGGAGCGCACCAGGCAGAGCTCGCCGTACGTTCTGCTCTTCATCGCCGTTCCCCCTCAACCCCTTGGTAACGGTCTATCGCGCCCAGGCAGGGGTGCATGTGTCAGAGACCGCTGACAACACAGATCTTCAAGGCCCCAGCCGATCTCCCGGCCGCAGCCCCAGCTGCTGCACCATCGCCTGACCGCCGCTGGGCCCTTTCCCCTCCAGCTGTGCCTCCCGGATCAGCAGGGGGCAGCCGCCGGTGCTCACCACCAGGCCCACCCCCTCCACCACCTCCAGCACCGTCCCGGGCGGAGTGGACTCCTCGGGGGCGGCCCCGGCGGCCGGGGCATCTTTGCCGGCGAGCGCGGCCGCTTCGGGAGAGAGCTCGGGGGCCAGGCGCTGCACCAGGGGCTCGGTGGCCCGCACCTTCAGCCGCGCCCCGCCGCGGCTGGTGAAGGCTCCGGGGTAGAGCCCCATCACCTGGCGGTGCAGCTCCAGGGCTCGTCGGCTCCAGTCGATGCGGAAATCCTCCTTGGCGATCGGCCGGGCCAGGCGCACGCCCTCCTCCGCCTGGGGCGAGAGTCCAAGCCGCCCCCAGCGCTCCGACCGGCGTCCCGCCCCGGCGGCCGCGATCCGGGGCAGGGCCTCCACGAACAGCTCGCCGGTGAGGGCTGCCAGCCGCGCGGCCAGCTCATGGGCGTTGTCCCGGAGACCGATCGGCACCGCCCGCTCCAGCAGCACCGGACCGGTGTCGAGCCCCTCCTCCATGGCCATGATCCCCACGCCGGTCTGGGAATCGCCCTCCATCAGGGCCCACTGGATCGGCGCGGCGCCCCGCCAGCGGGGCAGCAGGGAACCGTGCCCGTTCCAGCTGCCCAGCGGCGGCTGGTCGAGCACCTCGGTGGGCAGGATCTGGCCGAAGGCCACCACCACCGACAGCTCCGCCCCCAGCTCCGTCAGCTGCTGCTGGATGTCGGGTTCGCGGCGGATGCGCACCGGGGCGAACACCGGCACGCCCAGCTCCAGGGCCCGGGCCTTCACCGGCGAGGCCACCAGATCCTTACCCCTCCCCCGTCGCCGATCCGGCTGGGTGACGGCTCCCACCAGCTCATGGCCCGCCGCCACCAGGGCGTCGAGCGTGACTACGGCATAGGCCGGGGTGCCCCAGAACAGGACCTTCATCGCCGCTTGCCTCGCACAGGTCCGCCTGCGTTCAGCTCTCGCCGGTGATCGACAGACCCTCCACCCAGACGTGGGGACAGAGGCCGCCCGGCGTCACCTTTGCGTCGCCCTCGAACCCCACGATGCCCTGGAGCACCTGGCGGATGTCGCCGGCGACGGTGGCCGCCTCGATCGAGCGGAGCTCGCCGCCGCTGATCAGCCAGCCATCGAAGGGCAGGGAGAAGGAGCCCTGACTCGCCTTCACCCCCGCATGCAGGGCGGAGAGGGAATCGATCAGCACCAGGCCGCGGGGATCGCCATCGCCCGCCAGGTGATCGAGACCGGTGGCTGCGCCCTCGGCAGCCTCGGCGGGGCCGATCTCGAACCAGTCGGGTCCCACCGACACCTTGGCCCCCAGGCCGGCATGGCCGGTGGGGCTCACGCCGAACGCCCGGGCCGTGGCCTCGGAGTGCAGGAAGTTGCGCAGGGTGCCCCCCTCCACCAGCGCCAGCCGCCGGGTGGGGGTGCCTTCGCCATCGAAGGAGGAAGCGCCGATGTTGCCCGGGTGCAGGCCGTTGTCGTGGATCGACAGGAACGGCACCGCCACCGGCGTGCCCAGCGAGTCACGCGTGCTCAGGCTGACGCCGTCGAGCACGGCGCGGGCATTGAACATGCTGCTGAAGGCGCCGATCAGATCGAGGAAGGCCTCGGGCGTGAACACGCAGGTGTAGCGGCCGGTGTCGATCGGGGCGTAGTCGAGATGCGAGATGGTGCGGGCGGCCGCCTCCTCGATGCAGCCGGCGATGTCCAGGCTCTCCGCGCCATAGGCCAGACGCACCGCGCCGGCACTGCGGGGTTTGCGGCCCGTCTCCTCGGCGCGGGCGTAGAGGTAGAGGCTGGCTGTGGTGAGGCGCTGCTGGCGACAGGCGCCGTCGCTGTTGAGATACAGCCGCTCGCTGCTCCGTTGCGAAAGACCGTTGTAGGGAACGGTGCCGATGGCCGGATGGCGGCCCAGGAGATCCTTTTCGGCCTCCTTCAGGGTGTCGAGCAGCTCGAGGATGCCGACCGGCTGGTGCAGGGGTTGATCGAGCGTGGCCAGCGGGGCTGTGGCCAGGGGGGAGAAGGCCGGGGTGTCCTCCGGATTGCCGAAGGCGCTGGCATCGCGGGCGCCGGCCAGGGCCCGCTCCAGTCCGGAATCGGAGAGATCGGAGGTGCTGGTGACGCCCACCAGCCCCTGGTCGTTCCACACCCGCACGGTGATGGCGCTGCGCTGGGCCCCCTTCATCTGCTTGGCGTCGCCCCGGTCCACCTGCACGGAGGTGTCGGTGCTGCAGCCGGCGCCCAGATCCCAGCGCTGGATGCCGCTGGCGGCGGCCAGATCCACCAGACGCTGGCGCAGGGCCCCGGCGTCGAGGGCGACGGAGAGCTCCGGCGGGTTGGCGGTGCTGCTGGACATGGTCAGCGTCCCCCCACGGTGATCGAATCGACCTTGATGTGGGGCTGGCCCACGGTCACGAAGATGCTGCCGCTCACCGAGCCGCAGAAGCCGGCGGCCAGGTCGAGGTCGTTGGCGCACATCGAGATGCGCGGCATCACCTCCTTGGCTTCGCCGATCAGGGTGGCTCCCTTCACGGGCTTGGTGAGCTCGCCGTTCTCGATCAGGAAGGCCTCCTCCACGGCGAAGTTGAACTGGCCGGTGGGGCCGACGCTGCCGCCGCCCATCGACTTGCAGTAGAGACCGCGGTCGACCGAGGCGATCAGATCACCGGGGGTGTGGGGGCCGGCGGCGATGTAGGTGTTGCGCATGCGGCTTGCGGCGGCGAAGGCATGGCTCTGGCGGCGGCCGCTGCCGGTACGGGCATGGCCGGTGCGGCGCTCGCCGGCCCGGTCGGAGAGGAAACGCCTGAGGATGCCGTTCTCGATCAGCACGGTGCGCTGGGGTTCCATGCCCTCGTCGTCCATCGACAGGGAGCCGAAGGCGCCGTCGCTCAGACCCTCATCGATCGCGGTGACGGCCTCGTGGGCGATCGCTTCGCCCACCCGTTCGGCGAAGGGTGTGGTGCCCCGCTCCACCTGGGTGGTCTCCAGCAGATGGCCGCAGGCTTCGTGGAAGATCACGCCGCCGAAGCGGTTGGCGAGCACCACCGGGAACTGGCCAGCCTCCACGTAGTCGGCGTAGAGCATGCGGGCGGCGCTCTCGGTGAGGTCGAGGGCGGCCGCCTCGGCATCCCAGGAGCGCAGATCGTCGGGGCGGTCGGAAGTGCCGTAGCGGCGCCCGAGGCTGGCGCGATGTTCGCCGTCGGCGGCGAGAACGCTCAGGCCCACCGACTGGTGCAGGCGGATGTCGCGGGCGAAGGTGCCGTCGCTGGCGGCCACCAGGACTTCCTGCCAATCGCGGGCGTAGGTGGCGCGCCGCGCCTGCAGATGCTTGCCGTGCCGCTGCAGGCGGTCGGTGCCTTCCAGCAGCCGGCTGGTGGACTCCGCCAGGGAGGGGCAGGTCTGGAGCCAGAGCTGCTTACCGGCGCCGTGATCCCGGAGGTCGGGAAGCCCGGCGAAGCCCCCGTTGCCGCCGGCGGGACGCAGCAGCCCCAGCATGCCGAGGGCCTGATCGAGGGCGCTGAGCAGGCCGCCGGCGCTGAGGTCGTTCGTGGAGACGAAACCGTCGCGACCGTCGAGGAACACCCGGATGCCGGCACCGGCCCCGAAGGCCGGACTGACGCTGGTGATCGCTTCCTGCTCGGCCAGAACGCCGATGTGGTCGGTGCGCTCGAGGAACACCTCCACCAGATCGGCGCCGGCGGCGCTGCCGCCCGCAAGAACAGGTTCAAGAAGGGATCTCCAGGAGGGATCCTGGAGATCGGCCGCCGGGCGGCTGGCCACGGGAGTGGTGGTCAGGGTCAAGGGTTCAGCGCACCGCGGGTTGGTAGCGGTTGCTGGCGATCGGCGCCATCAGGAACAGCTTGGCCATCTCCAGGGCATTGGCGCCCCAGTAGGGAAGCTTGCGCAGCGCCTTGATCGGAGCCGGGGCGCTGGAGGCATCGGCCTCGCTGAGGGCCTGGTTGTTGTTCACCAGACGCTCGAGCCGATCCCAGAATTTCGGATTCTCCACGTCGAGCACCACGGGGAAGACGCGGGCCGAGGTTTCATTGGTTTTGGCGATCACGTACTTATCGTATTCGCGCGCGTCGAGGGCGAGGGCCTCATAGAACTCCTTGCGGGCCACGTCGCGCACGTACATGGTGGCGAACACGGCCAGCAGGAAGAAGCGGCACCAGAGCTTGGCGGTGAAGCCGGTGACGGTGGAAGGCACGGCCTTCATCAGGGCGTCGAAGAAGTCGCCGTGGCGGTTCTCGTCCTGGCACCAGTTCTCGAAGAAGTTGAAGATCGGGAAGATCTTGCTGTCGGGATTCTTCTCGAGATGGCGGTAGATGGCGATGTAGCGCCAGTAGCCGATCTTCTCCGAGAGGTAGGTGGCATAGAAGATGTAGGCCGGCTTGAAGTAGGTGTAGGCCTTGTTGGCGGTGAGGAAGCCCAGATCCAGCTGCAGGCCGAAATCGCTCATCGCCTTGTTCAGAAAGCCCGCGTGGCGGGCCTCATCGCGGGCCATGTGGGCGAAGCACTCCGCCAGCAGGGGGTTCTTCTCCTTGATCCGGCGGCTGAGCTCCTTGTAGAGCAGGAAGCCGGAGAACTCCGAGGTGCAGCTCTGCTCGAGGAATTCCACAAACACCTTGCGGGTTTCGGGATCGAGCTTGTCGGCCGCGCCTTCAAACTCCTCGTTGCGAACGAAGTGGTGGCGGTTGTAATCCTTGCGGAACTCCTCGCAGATGGCTTCCAGCTCCGCCTCGTTCGGGCGGAGGTCCATCGCCGCCATGGCGTCGAAGTCGGTGGTGTAGAAGCGCGGCGTGAGGATCGTGTCCTTCACCGGTTCCTTGATGGCCGGGGCCTCAGGGGTGCCGATCGGCTGAACCGGAGCGGAGGCAGTGGCAGCGGCTGTGGCGGCGGGAGGCACCATCGTGCGGCAACGGACGCAATCCGGCCATCGTAGGGGTCACGGGCCCGAGGCCGGGCGGGATGTGAAGCGGCCGCAGCCTCAGTTGGGCCCGAGCCATTTCTGACCGTTGAGGCGCTGCACCAGCCTCGACACGATCAGCGCCAGGGTCATCTTGCGCTCATCGATCAGGAACGACTCCAGCAGGGTCGGTTCGGCCCCGGCTTCGGCGACCGCGATCGTCTTGGCGCTGCCGATGTCGGGCTCGGTGAAACAGAGCCAGAACCGGCGCTCGCCCGGCAGGGTTCCCTTCACCATCCAGCAGTCGCTGCCCACCACGGGCATCGCACCCTGTTCGAACACAAGCGCCGGGGCGGGGCCGCCGTAGGCCTCGATCTCGCGGCAGAGGGCGGGGAGCAGCAGATCGGGCACGAAGGTGGCGAACGGCTGATCTTCCGGGGCGGGGGGCTTGGCCTTGGCGGGGGCTGCAGCCCCGGACGCCGGGGTGGGGACGGAGGCGCTGTCGGTCACCGGATCGGTTCGCTCATGGCAGGGCGGAACTCTAAGCAGGTACGCCGGTTCACCAGTCGTCCTGCGCGCTTGCGCCCCAGTCCTCGTCGGCCGCCACCGCCAACGGTTCCGGAGTCCTCCGCTGCTGCGCTGCCTGCCGTGCGGATTCCGCCGGTGCCATGCCGACCCCTTCGCCCCGGCGCAGCACCCGGAACGGCACCGCCACCGTGGGGGCGGGCTCGCCAGGGGCCCTGGACGGACCCGCCCCCCAGGCCGGGGGCACCTCCACCGCCTGCGGGCGCCGGTCCCGCCTCGGCGGGGCCTGGGCCGCTTCCCGGCTGGGGAACTCGTCCCACACCTCGCCACTCCAGGCTGGTTCGGCGGCGGTGGATCCCTGCCGCCGGCGGACGCGCCGTCGCAGGCCCCCACCGGCTTCCCCGATCGCCAGGGCGGCGGCCCCGCCGCTGAGGGCGGCACCGGTGCCCGCCGCCGCCGCGATCCAGGCCCCGATCGGCAGGGACGGGCTGCTCCAGGTGAGCAGACGCAGGCTCACGGCGGGCCGCGGGTTCAGCGCTCCCACCAGCACCGCGGCCAGCAGGGGCGAGAGCAGGGGCAGCAGCAGCAGGCGGCGCAGGGGCAAGGGCGGTTGGGGAGGGAGGGTCCTCAGGGCGAGGATGACGGCGCCACGGGGCCGTGCCAACGGCGCAGGGAGCCGAGCTCCAGGCCGAGGGCATCGAAGACCCGGATCACCAGGAAATCCACCATCTCCTCAATCGTGGTGGGGCGGTGGTACCAGGCCGGCACCGGCGGCGCGATCCGCGCCCCCGCCTCCGCCAGGGCGGTGAGGTTGCGCAGGTGCACCAGGTTCCAGGGCAGCTCCCGCGGCGCGATCACCAGCGGCCTGCCCTCCTTGAGGTGAACATCGGCCGCCCGCTCGATCAGGTCGAGGGCCACCCCCGATGCGATTCGGCCCACCGTGCCCATGCTGGCCGGCAGGATCACCATCCCCCGCGTGCGGAAGCTGCCGCTGGCGATGCCGGCCGCCTGGTCGTTCCAGCGGTGGCAGCGCAGCCGTCCGCCCTGACAGCCGGTGCGTTCCCGCCAGAACCGTTCCTGGGCGTCGGGTTCGGAGGGCACCCGCAGGCCGAGCTCCGCCTGCCACACGCCGATCGCCCCGCGGCTGGTGACCATCTCCACGGGCAGATCGGCTTCCAGCAGCAGCGCCACCGCCCGCTCGGCCAGGGGCTGGGCGGACGCGCCGGAGACCGCCAGCACCACCGGATCCATGGCTCAGTCCTCGCCGTCGTCGTCGAAGGCGCCGCCGGCATCCTGGCTGTCCTCGTCGTCGTGCTCCTCCTCCATCTCCGGCAGGTCGGGCTGGATCACCGCCAGATCGATCTGGTGACGGAGGGCATCCACCTTCTGGATCTCCACCTCCACCGCATCGCCCACCATGTAGGTGCGGCGGTACTTGCGCCCCACCAGCCGGTTCTGGCGGCTGCGGTACTCGTACCAGTCGTCCTTGAGGGAGCTCACGTGCACCAGCCCCTCCACCATCGAAGGGGGAACCTCCACGAAGAAGCCGTAGCTCTGCACGCCGCTGATCACGCCGGGCAGGGTCTGGCCCACGAGCGGTTCGGCGTGGCGGGCCTGGGCCATCGCCAGGGTGTCGTCCTGCACCTCCTGCAGGAAACGGGTGCGGCCGTTGAGCCGCTGGGCCAGTCCCCGGGCCCGGGTCTGCTCGAACGGCGCCAGCACGGCCGGGGCGAACAGCGGCCAGTCCACGGCCCCGTGGCAGCTGTCGGAGGCCAGATCGACGCTGGTCTTGTGGCGCACGCTTGGCCGGTCCTTGCCTTCGGTGAGCAGGGTCACCAGCAGCTGCTGGTTCCAGAGGTCGGCGTAGTGGAGGTTGGGGCAGCACCAGGGGGCGAAGGCCTCGGGCTCACCGGCCAGGGCGTGCTCCCCGGGTTCGTCCGCCAGCTGGACGGGGCCCAGGCTGCCGCGCAGCTGCTGCTGCAGGGCGCGGCTCCGGTCGGTGGCGGCGAAGGCGGCCGCAAGCTCGGCGGCGCTGGCGTTGCCCTCGGGGCTCAGCTCCAGGGGGATCTCAAGGGCCAGGGCCGCCTTGGCTGCCTCATTGATCTCCGCTGGATCGGCGGCGCTGTTGCGGGCGAACAGGGCCGGCAGGCCGAGGGCGGCCAGGTGGCGTCCCAGGGCCCGATGAGCCACCAGCACCGCCTCCCGCAGCAGCCCCACCGGATCCGCCGCCGGCAGTTCCACCAGCCAGCCCCGCAGGGCGGCGTCCGGCGAGGGGACCCGCAGGTCGCCGAGGCGCTCCAGGGCAGGCATCGGCAGGTCGAGGTCGATCGAGCCGGCGGCCAGGCGGCGCTGCCGCAGCAGGCTGGCCAGGGCCACCAGCTGCTCCAGCAGCGGGAGGTGATCCTTCAGCGGCTTGAGGGCGGCGGGCACGGTGCGGGCCTTCGGCTTGCGCTCGCCCAGGGCCGTGAGGGCGGCGGCGTCCACGGCGGCCGTGGGCCGGATCCTGCTGAGGGCGAAGCGGTAATGCTCCAGCTCTCCGGCCGCGTTCAGCTCAAGGGCCACCGACACGGCCTCCTGCTCCTCACCCACCCGGAACTGGGAGGCCTTCGCCAGTGCAGGGGTGAGCAGGGGCAGCCAGCGGTTCCCGAGGCAGAGGGCCTCGGCCTGATCGCGCATCCAGCTGTCGAGGCTGGTGCCGGCGCCCACCCGTTCGGCCACGGCGGGGGCGTGCAGCCAAAGGCGCCAGCCCCCTTCGCGTTCCTCCAGGGAGAGGGCGGGCAGACCCGGCGCTTCGGCAGCGTTCCAGCCGGTGGGGAGCAGGCTCACCAGGGCCGTGAGGTCCTGGCGCTCGCTGGCGGGAGAGCGCAGGGTGGCCCGGGGAGCGGCGGAGCGCTCATGGAGGTGATGCTTGGTGAGCAGAAGGTCAAGGTCGGCCTCCTCACCGCCGGAGACCGGCAGGCTGCGGGCGACGTGGCCCTGGGCCGGGAACTGGCCCACGGGGAAGCGGTCGATGCGCACGTCCACCACCGCCGGCTCGGCTGGCTCGAGGTGGGAGGCGTCACCGTCGGGAAGATCGATGGCGGTGAGCAGCCTGTCGTCGAGGGGCACGGCCACGAGCCGGCTCTCCTGGCGCTCCACCTGGGCCAGCAGGCTTGTGGTGTTGCGTTCAAGCACGCACTGAACGCCGCCCTCCGGTGAGCGGCGCCGGCCACCCTCGCGGGTGACGCGCACCAGCACACGGTCGCCGTTCCAGGCATGGTTCAGCTGATGATCGCGGATGTAGATGTCCTCGCCGCCGTCTTCGCGCAGGGCGAAGCAGAAGCCCTTGCTGGAGCAGCGCAGGCGGGCGGTCACCAGTTCCGGCACCTCACGCCGCAGCAGACCGTCGGGCGTCTCCTGCAGGAGATCCAGGCGGATCAGGGCGTCGATGCCGATCCGCAGCTGCTGCTTCTCCTGCTCCTCCGCCAGGCCGAGGGCCTTCTCCAGCTTCACCAGGGGCAGGGTTTCGCTGGTGGACAGCTGGTCGAGCAGGTCGGCGACCGTGAACTTCATCGGCGGGACGGGACGGGGGATGGGTGGTGGCGGCACCACCGGGCCAGCTCCTCAGGGACGGAGTGGCGAAGCGACAGCCTGGTGGACCGTGGGGTGGACCGACGGGCGGTCCGGAGACGGGAGGCACCGGGTGGCCGGACATCGCGGAACAGTGGGAAACCGCGCTGGGCGACCGGGTAGGGCCCGCGGTGGGCGACCGCCGGCCTGAGGAGTGGTGTTGGGGTGACTCTAGGGAGCGGTGGGAGCCTCCTTCTCCTCCTCGCCCGCAGGGGCCCCCTCGACCCTGGCTTCCGCCAGTTCCTGCCCCTCGCGCGAGCGCAGGATCAGCCGGGCTCCGATGATCAGGAATCCCACGGAGGCCGCCAGCTGGAGGGCATCGGTGGGGATCACGCTCGAGAGGGAGCCCCCGGCGGCCGCCCCCACCAGGCTCGCGAGCACCAGGGCCACCGCACTGCCGGCGAAGACCGCGCCCGGTCGGGTGGAGGTGCCGCTGATGCTCACGATCGCGAGCTGGGTCTTGTCGCCCAGTTCCGCCAGGAACACCGTGGCGAAGGTGGAGGCCAGCAGGGCGAGCATCGGTGCGTAAGGAGGGGGAAGCAGGGGGCGTCAGACGCCGGCGGGAAGGGGGGCCAGGTGCACCACGGCCTGGCGGCCGAGCCACAGGCCGAGGGCCACCATCAGCACCCCGGCGGCGCGCTCCAGCTGGCGGGGTTCCATCACGGTGGACAGCCAGCGGCCCAGCACCACCCCCACCAGGCTGGAGCTGATCAGGGCCAGGGAGGCACCGAAGAACACCACCACCGGCCGTCCCGATTCGGCCGAGAGCAGCAGGGCGGCGAGCTGGGTCTTGTCGCCCAGTTCCGCCAGGAACACCGTGGTGGCGGTGGAGAGGAACACCGCCCCCCAGCTGCCGGCGCGGCCGACCTCCTGAGCGCCGGCCGGTGCGTCGGCGGTTGCGTCGGCGTGGGTGTCGTTCTGGGGCGACTGACTCATGGCTGGCGGCGAACCGCGCGACGGAAGCGCCGCATCACCCTGCCACGCCCTCCGTCCTCAGCGCGGATCTGCTGGGTGCAGCAGGCGATCGCCAGGGCATCGGCATCGTCGCCTTCAGCCCCGAACAGCCGCATCAGGTTCTCCACCCGGCAGAAGTCGGGGCGCTGCTCATAGATGCGGCAGCGACGGCCGCCGGTGTCGAAGTGCACGCACCAGCCGTCGGGGCCCACCATCGAGAGATAGAGGAGGCGCTGCTCCTCGCTGAGGACCTCCAGCGCTTCGCCGCGCAGGGCGGGATCGAGGCGGCAGCAGGCCCCGCAGCCGCTGATGCATCGCCAGTGCTTCATCCCTCCATTCAGACACAGGAACAGCCGGGACAGCTGTGACAAGCCGTCACAACGGCGCCCGCCCGGCACCTGCGCCGGTGCGGCGGGCACCTAAGGTCGCTCCTGCTTCCCCTCGCGAGAGCCACCGAACCATGGGCATCGACTTCCATCTGATCGCCAACTTCGGAGCCCTGGCCCTGATCACCCTGGCCGGCCCGGCCGTGATCTTCATCCTCTTCTACCGCCGCGGCGCCCTCTGAGCGCAGGCTCCGCCCAGGCACCACAGCAGCTCTGGCGGTTTCGACCTCAGCCCGCCAGCCCCAGGGCCATCGCCGCCTCCTCGAGCAGGGAGCGCACGTAGGGGGGGTGGCCGTTGTCCGTGCCGCTCACTTCTCTCCCCTCGGCGTTGCGCACCACCACGTTGTTCCCCTGCAGGCGACACCAGTAGGCCCGGCCGCCGCGGCGCAGTTCCACCTCCCCCTCCGGGCTGGCTCTGAGAGCCACAAGGTCGAGCTGGAGACGCTCGACTCCCTGCCAGTGGTCCCTGCGGATCCGGTAGGCCACATCCACCGGTCCCTCCAGCCGCTCCGGACCGCTCCAGCGCCAGGCCATGCCCCGAAGCTCCCGGCCCCCCTGCTCCAGCTGCAGCTGGAGATGGCCACCACGCAGCAGCTTCTGCCCCACGATGCGGCAGGCGCTGCTCCAGAACACCGGGGCCGGGTTGCCGATCCCGAAGGGCTCCAGCCGCTGCAGTTGCCCCCAGAAGTCGGCGTCGATCCGCTCGAGGCGCAGCAGGGCCTCCGGTTCCACCGGCAGTGCGGTGCCCCGCTCGGTGAGCCAGGCGCTGGCGAGCTGATCCAGACGCTCGTGCAGGGTCGCCACCGCCTCGGCGCGCACCGTGAACCCTCCCGCGGCCGGATGGCCGCCGAAATGCTCCAGCAGCTCGGCGCAGGCCGCCAGCGAGCGGTCGACAGCGAAGCCCTTCGGCGCCCGCACCGAGGCCCGCAGCCGGCCGTCCCCATCCCCTGCCAGCAGGGCCACCGGTCGGCCGAACCGTTCCACCAGCCGGGCGGCGACGATGCCGATCACGCCGTGGTGCCAGTGGCTCTGGGCCAGCAGCAGGAACGCGGGGCGCCGTTCCCCGTCGGCCTCCAGCAGGGCCAGGGCTTCGGCCTCGATCGCCTGGCACAGCTCCCGGCGCTGGCGGTTCAGCACCTCGCAGGCCCGGGCCAGCTCCTGGGCCCGTTCGGGATCCGCGGTGGTGAGCAGGTCGACCACCAGCAGGGGATCGCCGAGGCGGCCCACGGCGTTGATCCGCGGCGCCAGCTGGAAGCCCACCGCTTCGGCGTCCAGGGGACCGTCCTGGAGGCCGGCGATCCGCTGCAGGGCCTGCAGGCCCGCCAGGGGGCTGCGCCGCAGCCCCGGCAGTCCGTCGATCAGCCAGCGCCGGTTGACCCCCTGCAACGGGGCCATGTCGGCGATCGTGCCGATGCAGAACAGGTTGTGGGCGATCTCCAGGCCATCCTCCCGTCCGAGCCGGCGGCAGAGGCTGCAGGCCAGTAGGTGGGCCAGCCCCACCCCCGCCAGGCCGCGGTAGGGGGAGTCGTCGGGGGTGACCGCCGGATGGAGCAGGGCCAGATGGGGCGGCATCACCTCCGGCAGGCTGTGGTGGTCGGTGAGGATGACCTCCACCCCCAGGGACCGGGCCCGCTCCAGGGCCTCGCGGGCCGAGACGCCGTTGTCCACGGTCACCAGCAGCCGCACCCCCTCGCCGGCCAGCCTTTCGACCATGCCGGGATTCAGGCCGTAGCCGTCGTCGAGGCGGCTCGGAATCGCCGCCTGCGGCCTGGCGCCGAGGCGCTGCAGCACCCCCACCAGCAGGGCCGTGCTGGTCATGCCGTCGGCGTCGTAGTCGCCGCAGATCGCCAGCGCCTCGTGCCGGCGGCAGGCCTGCACCAGCCGTTCCACGGCGATCGTGAGGCCCGGGAAATGCTCCAGGGGGTCAGGGGCCGGCGCCGGATCCAGCAGGGCGGCGATCGCTTCCCACCGCGCCAGGCCGCGCCGATGCAGCACCGCCAGCAGCTCCGGAGGCAGATCCGCCAGCCCCCGCTGCCGCAGCTCCTCCCCCAGGGCGATGAGCGCGTCGGTCCCCAGCGCCTGTGGCAGCAGCCAGCAGTCCTCGGAGGGGGAGGGGTTCAGGGGCGGTCGGCCGGCTGGGGGCATTGTGCCCCGGGTCGGACCTCCCGCCGGGGGGCCTAGTTTCGAGGCGCCTTCCCGTGTTGGCCCCACGGCCATGTCTCCCTCGCTCGCGGCCCTGTTCTGGGATGTGGACGGCACCCTCGCCGAGACCGAGTTCGAGGGCCATCTGCCGGCCTTCAACCTGGCCTTCGCTGAGCGCGGCGAGCCCTACCGCTGGGATCCCGAGACCTACCTTCGGCTCCTGAAGGTCAGCGGCGGTCGCGATCGCCTGCGGGCCTGGTTGCGGGACCAGGAGGGTGAGGATCCGCCGGAGCAGCGGCTGGATGCCCTGGTGCACGCCAAGCAGCGTCACTACACGGCCCTGGTGCGTGCCGGCGGGCTGCCGCTGCGGCCCGGCGTGGCGCGGCTGATCGCCGAGGCCGCCGAGGCGGGCCTCACCCAGGCGATCGTCACCGCCAGCAGCCGCCCCGCCGTGGAGGCCCTGGTGGCCGGATCGCTGGCGCCGGTGGCCGAGGCCTTCCACACCTGGATCTGCGGTGAGGATGTGGCCGCCGGCAAGCCCGATCCCGAGGGGTACGCTCTGGCGCTGAGCCGTCTGGCGCTGGATCCCGCTCGCGTGGTGGTGCTGGAGGATTCGGTTGGTGGCCTTGCGGCCGCTCATGGCGCGGGCCTTGCCTGCGTGATCACCCTGAGCCGGCTGTCGCGCTGCGAGCACCCCTCCGCCTTCGCCCGCGCCCGTGCGGTGCTGCACGACCTCGACGGTGGGCCCCCCCCGGCACCGGTCGCGGGGCCGTCCGACCGGGATGGCCGCCCCGGGCCGGCGACGCTGTCGTGGCTGCAGCAGCTGATCCAGTCCCCATGAGCCGTCCGCCCCTGCAGCGCACCCGCTACCAGGGGCTCACCGCCAGCTGGTGCCGGCGGTTGCTGGGCCAGCTGCGCAACAGCTGGCGGGCCGGCAGCCTGGCCCTTCTGGCTCTTCTGTCGGGGTACTTCCTCGGTCAGAACGTCACCAGCCTGCTGCGGACGGGTGTGCCCGGCGGCAGGCCCGTGGTGGTGTTCCTCCTGGTGCTGGTCCTCGAGGTGGTCGTGAGGCTGCGGACCCGCCTGGTGCGGGACGAGCCGTCCCTGGGCTGGGTGGTGGCCGACAACCTGCGCATCGGCCTGGTGTTCGCGGTGGTGCTGGAGGCCTTCAAGCTTGGAACCTGAAGCCGCCTTGGCCACGGGGCCTGTGTCGTGGCGCCGGCGGCTGGCCGGCGCGGAGCCCGCCTTGGCCGATCTGGCCTCCCGGACCGATCCGGTTGTGCTGGAAGCCCTGGCCCTGCCCCTGCTCGACGCGGTGGCCGATCGCCTGTCCTCCGGGGACGCCAGGCCCCTGATGCTCCTCAACGGGCCGGTGGGTGCGGGGAAATCCACCCTGGGGCGGCTCCTCGAGAGCCTCGCCCCGCTGGCGGGGCTGCGGCTGGCCGTGGCCTCGATCGATGATCTCTACCTACCCCTGGCGCGGCGGCGGGACGTGCTGGCCGGCAACCCCTTCGGCGTCAGCCGGGTGCCGCCGGGCAGCCACGATCTTCCCCTGCTGCTCGAGCGGCTGGGGTCATGGCGGTCCAGCGGCCTGCTAGAGCTCCCCCGCTTCGACAAGACGCTGCACGGCGGGCAGGGTGATCGTGCCGGCGAGCAGAAGCGGCCGGCTGATGCCCTCGTGCTGGAGGGGTGGCTGATGGGATGCCGGTCTCTGGAGGAGGACGCGCTGGCCCCACTGACCTCTGAAGGGGTGGAGCTCACCGATGGGCGGATCGCCCTCACGCCGCAGGAACGGCTCTGGCTGCCGCGCTGGAACCGGGAATTGCTCGCCTACCGCGCCCTCTGGCGCCAGGCCGCAGGCCTGTGGCTGCTGCGACCGGGCCATTGGGGCCTGCCCTATCGCTGGCGCCTGCAGGCCGAGGCACGCCAGCGCCGCTCCGGCGGAGGCTGGATGCGGGCGAAGGAGGTGGGTGCCCTGGTGAGGGCCACGCTCGCTTCGCTGCCGCCTGCCCTCTATCAGGATCCCCTGGCGGGCCTGGGATGTTCTGCGACGCACGGGCCCGAAGAGGTTCCCCTCCTCGGTGTGGTGGAACTCGATGGCCGGCGGCGGGGCCGCCGGCACGGGATTCAGGCTTCGCCTTCCTCGGCTTCCTCGGCGATCGGATAGACGAAGCCCTGGGCCCGGCCGCTCAGAACGGCCTTGCCGATCGACAGGGCCTTGGCAGCGGCGACGCCGGCCTTGGCTTTCCAGTGGGCATGGCGCTGATTCCGCTTGCCTTTGGAGGTTTTCTTCTTGGGAACAGCCATCCCGCTTCCTTGTGAGCCAAACAATGATCTTCCGCTGCCGACTTGCCTTTCGTCAAATCGCTACAGTCGAGGCCATCCAGGGACCCCCGTGAGCAGCAGCACGCCCGCCCCGGCTCCGCGGCCATCCGAGCCCCGCCCGTTCACCCTCTGGGGATCGGAGTCGGCCACACCCTCCTACAGCCAGCTGCTGCAGGACGTGGGTGCGGGCAAGGTGCGTTCCCTCGAACTCTCGCCCCGTCAGCGGGTGGTGGATGTGCAGTTCAAGGACGGCCGCAACCTCAGGGTGCCGGTGTTCAGCGAGAACCAGCAGCTGCTGCGGACGGCCGAGCAGGCCCGGGTGCCGCTGACCGTGCGCGATGAGCAGCGCGACGATGCCACGGCAGGGCTGGTGGGCAATGCCCTGCTGGTGCTGATTCTGCTGCTGGGGCTGGGGCTGCTGCTGCGCCGCTCCGCCCAGGTGGCGAATAAGGCGATGGGCTTCGGCCGCAGCCAGCCCCGCCTCCAGCCCGAGGGCGGGCCCACGGTTCGCTTCGAGGACGTGGCCGGCATCGGCGAGGCGAAGGAGGAGCTGCAGGAGGTGGTCACCTTCCTTCGCTCCCCGGAGCGCTTCACCTCCGTGGGGGCCAAGATTCCCAAGGGTGTGCTGCTGGTGGGCCCGCCGGGCACCGGCAAGACCCTGCTCGCCCGGGCGATCGCCGGCGAAGCGGGAGTGCCCTTCTTCTCGATGGCCGCCTCCGAGTTCGTGGAGCTCTTCGTGGGCGTGGGGGCCAGCCGGGTGCGGGACCTGTTCCGCAAGGCCAAGGCCAAGGCACCCTGCATCATCTTCATCGATGAGATCGACGCCGTGGGACGCCAGCGGGGAGCCGGCATCGGTGGTGGCAACGATGAGCGTGAGCAGACCCTCAACCAGCTGCTCACCGAGATGGATGGCTTCGAGGAGAACTCCGGCGTGATCCTCCTGGCCGCCACCAACCGTCCCGATGTGCTCGATGCGGCTCTGATGCGCCCCGGCCGTTTCGATCGGCGCATCACCGTCGACCTGCCCGATCGGCGTGGCCGCGAGGACATCCTGGCGGTCCATGCCCGCTCCCGGCCTCTGGCCTCCAGCGTCTCGCTGGCCGACTGGGCCTCCCGCACTCCGGGCTTCTCCGGGGCCGACCTCTCGAACCTGCTCAACGAGGCCGCCATCCTCACGGCCCGGCGGCAGCAGAGCAGCATCGACGATGCGGCCATCGGTGACGCCCTCGAGCGCATCACGATGGGTCTCACGGCCGCCCCGCTCCAGGACAGCGCCAAGAAGCGGCTGATCGCGTACCACGAGGTGGGCCACGCCCTGCTCACCTGCCTGGTTCCCCATGCCGACCGGCTCGACAAGGTGACCCTGCTTCCCCGCGCGGGCGGGGTGGGCGGCTTTGCCCGCACCGTTCCCGACGAGGACATCCTCGATTCCGGCCTGATCAGCCGGGCCTACCTGCTGGCCCGCCTGGTGGTGGTGCTGGGGGGCAGGGCCGCCGAACTGGTGGTGTTCGGCCCCAGCGAGGTGACCCAGGGGGCTGCCGGGGATCTGCAGATGGTGAGCCGGATCTGCCGGGAGATGGTCACCCGCTACGGCTTCTCCAGCCTCGGGCCGGTGGCGCTTGAAGGCGAAGGGACGGAGGTGTTTCTTGGCCGCGACTGGGTCAGCTCCAAGCAGCACTACTCCATCGAGACGGGCAATCAGATTGATGTCCAGGTTCGCGACCTGGCCACAGCCGGCCTCGACACCGCCGTGGCCACCCTCGCTCCCCGCCGCGATCTGATGGATCAGCTGGTGGAGCGCCTGATCGCCGAGGAGACGATCGACGGTGACAGCTTCCGCGCCACGGTTCAGGGGTGGGAGCAGGCCCATCCGGGCCTGCCGCAGGTGCCGCTTCCGCGCACCGCTTCAGCTCTGGCCGGACAGGCCCCCCGAGAAGCGGATGTCGAGGCTGCGCAGGTAGGTGTGCAGGCCGGCATCCTGAATCGGTAGCAGGCGGGCCATGCGGCCGCTCTCATTCACATGGGCGTGCCAGTGGCCCGGCGGTGTGATGAACGCACCACCGGGTTCCCAGTCGATGCGATGGGGGTTGCGGATCGCTCCTGTCGTGTCGATTTCGGTGCCCACCAGGGTGTAGCAGCCGGGGTCGCAGTCGATGATCAGATCGAGCGCCACCGACTGATGGCGGTGCGGGGGCTGAACCGCGCCATCGGGCACCAGCCCCACCATCGCCCAGAGGGTGTGGCTCACGGTTCGGCTGCTGGGAAACTCGGGGTGACCCAGCAGCAGGCTCATGCGGTTGCTGCGTGCGGCGCTTGGATCCGCCAGCAGGTGGGCCAGTTCCGCCTCGATCCGCTCGGCGGGAACGTGCAGCGGGCGGAAGCGGGGCCGGCTGGGCTCCACCCCCAGATGGGTGAGCAGCGGGCCGTCGTGCACCCAGTAGAGAACGCTCTCCTCCTGGGCCTGCAGCAGCGGGGCCTCGCCGGCGGGCAGCACGAACAGATCGCCCGTGGCCCACGGGAGTTCAAGACCATCGCTGGATCCAGCGCCAGCGGGGCGCTCCAGCCGACCCCGTCCGCGCAGCACATAGAACAGCGAACTGCTGGCGAGAGCCGCTGCCTTCGAGCCCTCGCCGGCCAGCAGACGTACGAAATGGGCGGCGAGCGCCGGGCTGGTGGCCGGACCGGGGCATCCCAGCTGGCCGCTGAGATCGAGGGGCAGGATCGCCGTGGGGCCGCGGGCATGGAGGGCGGCGGGCCAGGCGTGATAGGGGATCGGCTCGGTGAGGCCGGGCCGCACCGGGTTAGCGGCCTGGCGGTAGTCGTAGATCTCGGGGGCGGCCAGCCCGTCGTGCGAGGCCGCACCCGTGGGAAGGGTCTGGGTCATGGCGTCGGTCGACCCGTCGGGTCGATGAAGTTTCGTGGCGGCAACGCTATGACCAGAACTCAGGAGCCGTGGTTGCTCAGGAACGGAACCTCTGATCAGCCCCACCAGGAGTTCTGATCGGACCGTGGCGAGCGGCAGGAGATCAGCCGCCGGCCACCGCCGGCACGATGCTCACCTCGTCGCCGTCCTTGAGGGCGGTGCCCTGGTTGTCGAGGAAGCGGATGTCCTCGCTGTTCACGTACACGTTCAGGAAGCGGCGCAGCTTGCCGTTCTCATCGCAGAGGCGAGCGAGGATGCCGGGAAACTGCCCCTCCAGCGCCTGCAGCAGCTGATCCACGCTGGCGGCCTCCACGGCCACGGTCGCCTGATCGGCGGTGAACTTCTGCAGGGGGGTGGGGATCAGAACCTGAACGGGCATGGCGGGGAGGTGGGGGCGGGGAGACGGTGGTGGAGAGGGTGGCGGAGAAGGGATCGGGCTCAGGCCGGGGCAGGACCCGGCGCGCGCATCAGCTGCTGGGATGGGCGCTCTGGGCGCGCGACCAGGCCTCCTGGAAGCTGTCCAGCCGGGCGTCGATCGTGTAGGGCGAGCCGATGGCATCGACCACGGCCTCGGTGGTCTTGAGGCCGTTGCCGGTGATGTAGGCCACCGTGGTTTCGCCGGGGTCGATCCTGCCCTGCTCCACCAGCTTCTTCAGCACGGCGATGGTGGTGCCGCCGGCGGTTTCGGTGAACACGCCCTCGGTTTCTGCGAGCAGCTTGATCCCCTCGATGATCTCGGCGTCGCTCACGGCGGCGATGCTGCCGCCGGTGCGGTTGGCGATGTCGATGGCGTAGGGGCCGTCGGCCGGATTGCCGATGGCTATCGACTTGGCGATGGTGTGGGGCTTCACCGGCGTGATGAAGTCACGGCCCTCGGCGAAGGCCAGGGCGATCGGCGCGCAGCCCTCGGCCTGGGCGCCGCTGAAGCGAACGTGCTTTTCCTCCACCAGGCCCACCTTGATGAACTCGTCGAAGCCCTTGCGGATCTTGGTGAACAGGGATCCCGAGGCCAGGGGCGCCACGATGTGGTCGGGCAGTTGCCAGCCCAGCTGCTCGATCACCTCGTAGCCGAGGGTCTTCGATCCCTCCGAGTAATAGGGGCGCAGGTTGATGTTCACGAAGCCCCAGCCGTAGGTATTGGCCACCTCCGAGCACAGGCGGTTCACTTGGTCGTAGTTGCCCCTTACCGCCATCAGGGTGGGGTTGTAGATCAGGGTGCCCAGCACCTTGCCCAACTCCAGATCGGAGGGGATGAACACGCAGCACTCCAGGCCGGCATGGGCCGCGATGGCGGCGGTGGAGTTGGCCAGGTTGCCGGTGGAGGCGCAGCTCACCGTGGTGAAGCCCAGTTCGCGGGCGCGGGTGAGGGCCACCGAGACCACCCGGTCCTTGAAGGACAGGGTGGGCATGTTGACGCCGTCGTTCTTGATGAAGAGGTTGGCGAGGCCGAGGCGCCGGGCCAGGCGATTGGCCTTCAGCAGGGGCGTGAAGCCGGTGCCCACATCGATCGGTTCACCCTCGATCGGCAGGAAGTCGCGATAGCGCCAGATGGAGGTGGGGCCGGCCTCGATCGTGGCGCGGCTGACGCGGCTGCGGATCGCGTCGTAGTCGTAGACGACCTCCAGGGGGCCGAAGCAGACGTCTTCGCAGACGTGACGGGCTCCGGCCTCGTAGGGATGGCCGCATTCCTTGCAGCGCAGGCCGGTGAAGGTGGAGCGGGACAGGGTCGCGGTCACGGGCACGCCCATGGGGTGAGACGACGCTACCAGCGGCGCCCGACTGGTGCCGGAAAGACCGACCGCTGAGATCGGGTATTGAGTCGATGGCGAAGCCGTCTTGTCGCCAGCTGGGTTCTGCCTACGCTCGGGCCGTGATCGCCCCCCCCTCTCCGCCCCCGCGCGCCCGCTGGCCGCAGACCAGGGCCGTGGCCCAGTCCCTGGCCGTTGCGGCCGCCTTTCTGGCACTGCTCGTGGTGCTCGCCCGCATGGCGGTGGAGTGGCACTGGTTCGGTCAGTTCGATCTCCAGAGCGTGCTGGTCCGCCGCTGGCTGCTGCAGTGGACGGCATTCGTGCTGGTGTTCGGCGGCGGCTGCCTGCTGCAGCTCAAGCAGTTGCAGCGCTGCTGGCGCCTGCGCCAGCAGGCCGCTCAGAAACCCCTCGGTCCCGACCCGCTGTTGCTTCTGCGCGGCCGAGCCCTTCTGCTGGTGATGATCGCGCTGCTGCTGCTGCTGGCCGCGGGTCTGTCCTACCTGGTGCTTCAGGCCCGGGACCTGATCGCGGCCCCGTTCAGCGGCCATGGCATCACCGGGCTGTCGGTGCTGTTCCAGCTCTCCCCCCTGATGCCGCTGGGGCTGGCGGCCGCCCTGCTGCTGCCCCTGCTGCGCTGGCCGCTCACCAGTCTGCGCATCATCCTCACGGCGGCCCTGGCCGCCTCGGCCACCGCCCTGGCCCGGGGCTGGAGCCTGTGGCTGCCGGCCCTGCTGGCGGCCCCCTTCGGCGAGCGTGATCCGCTGGTGGGACTGGATCTGTCGTTCACGGTGCTGCGACTGCCGGCCCTCAAGCTGCTGCTGAGCGTGGTGCTGGCCCAGGGCGTGGTGGGCCTGGCAGCCTGCCTGCTGCTCAGCTTCAGCGAGGGCACCAGCCTCTCCGATGGCGCCTTCCCGGGCCTGAGCCGGGAGCAGCAACGCGTTCTTCAGCCCCAACTGGCCGTTCTGGCGGTGGTGGCCGCCTTGATCAGTGCCCTGGCTCCCTTCGATCTGATGGTGGAGGGCAGCGGCGTCGCCTCCGGGGCGGGGTTCGTGGATCTGCATGTGCGCCTGCCGCTGCGGCTGCTGCTGGCCCTGCTGCTGCTGCTCACGGCCCTGGGCCTGCTGGTGCCCCTGCCCAAGGGATGGCTCAGGCGCGGTGCGCTGCTGCCGCTGTCGCTCACCGCTCTGCTCGTGCCGATCAGTGAGTGGCTGTTGGCGCCCCTGGTCCAGCGGCTGTGGGTGCAGCCCCGGGAGCTGGCGGTGGAAACGCCCTATCTGCAGCGCAGCATCGAGTCCACCCGCCGTGCCTTCGGTCTGGAGCGGGTGCGCACCACCACCCTGGAGCCGCGGCAGAGGATCACCGCGGCGGATCTGGCGGAGGCGCCCGGCACCCTCGACAACATCCGCCTGTGGGACAGCCAGCCGCTGCTGGCCGCCAACCGCCAGCTGCAGCAGCTGCGCCTCTACTACCGCTTCTCCTCGGCCGCCGTCGATCGCTATCCCCTCAACGACCAGGACGGCCGCCAGAGCAGTCGGCAGGTGCTGATCTCGGCCCGGGAGCTCGACAGCAGCGCCCTGCCGAAGGGCTCGCGCACCTGGTTGAACCGCCATCTGGTGTTCACCAACGGCCATGGCTTCACGGTGTCGCCGGTCAACATCGCCGGACCCGACGGCCTGCCTCTGTTCTTCGTGAAGGACCTCGGGCGCAGCGGGCGGGTGCAGGGGATCCCCCAGCTGGGAGTGAGCGATGCCGAGGCCCGTGCAGCCCTGCCGGTGGGACGGCCCAGCCTCTACTTCGCCTCGGGCCCTTCGCCTTATGCGATCGCGCCGACGAAGGTGCAGGAGTTCGCCTACCCCGATGGCGAACTCAATGTGTACACCCACTACGACGGCACGCGCGGGGTGCCCCTGGCCACCCCCTGGCAGCGCTTCTGCGCGGCGGTGTACCTGGGAGAGCCCCGGGTGCTGTTCACCGGGTCGTTCACCCCCCGCTCGCTGCTGCTGCTGCGGCGCCAGGTGAACCAGCGGCTGGAGGCCCTCGCCCCCTTCCTGCACTTCGAGAGCGAGCCCTACCTGGTCACGGCCCGGGTGGGTCCGCACGAGGGCTACCGGCCGGATCAGCACCAGTACTGGCTGCTCGACGGTTTCACGAACAGCCGCTCCTATCCCTACAGCGACCCCAATCCCCAGGGCATCCGCTACTTCCGCAACCCGGTGAAGGCGGTGGTGGATGCCCACGACGGCCGCCTGTGGCTCTACGTGAGCGATCCCTCCGATCCGGTGCTGCGCACCTGGCAGCGGGCCTTCCCCGAGCTGTTCCGGCCCCTCAGAGCCATGCCCGAGGCCCTGCTGCGCCACATCAGGGTGCCTCAGAGCCAGTTCACGATCCAGTCGGAGCGCCTGCTGCGGTACCACGTCACCGATGTGCGCACCTTCTACAACGGTGACGACGTTTGGGCGGTGCCCTACGAGATCTACGGCAACAGCAACGCTCAGGTCCGCCCGTATCACCTCACCCTCCAGCTGCCGGGACAGAGCCGCACCGAGTTCGTGCTGCTGCTGCCCTTCTCGCCGCTGAAGCGCACCAACCTCGTGGGCTGGCTGGCCGCCCGCAACGATCCGCCCCACTACGGCGAACTCCTGCTGGTGCGCTTCCCCCAGCAGCGCCTGCTGCTGGGCCCGCAGCAGGTGTCGGCGCTGATCGATCAGGACCCCACGATCAGCTTTCAGTTCGGCCTCTGGAACAGGCTCGGCTCCCGGCTGTTCCGGGGCAACATGCTCGTGCTGCCGGTGGGATCGGGCCTGCTCTACGTGGAGCCGGTCTACCTGCAATCGAAGGGCAACGATCTGCCCACCCTGGTGCGGGTGGTGGTGACCGACGGCACCACCTTCGTGATGGAGCGCAACCTGCAGACGGCTCTGGAGAAACTGGTGAGCGGGCGGGGGGGATCCGTCACGGCCCCTTCGATCCCCCCCGAGCTGGGGCCATGACCGCGGGTTGACGTCGGCCAAGGAAGAGCGGCCGGCCATGAAAAAAGGGCCCCTTGCCCAGGGGCCCTTATGGAGCGAGGAACCAGCCCTTGCGGGACGTCGGGCCTCAGGCAGCCACGGCAGTCTTCGGGTCGAGCTCGCCTTTGGCGTACAGACCGGCGTAGTAGTTGATGTCGCGCTGCTTGATCTTGCTGGCGT
>JANWUS010000074.1 GCA_024958715.1 Cyanobium sp. FGCU52
CCTCAGCCAGAGCGGCTGCTCAGGTCTGCGGAGCTTTATTGCTGATCAGGTATTGGGTTGGCTTGCGTGAATGTAGGGGCTTCAACCCGGCAATCGCGAAATGCTTTTTTGGAGACAATAGTTAAGGCTGGCCAGGGTAAACTGACCAGCCATGCGTGGGTGGATTTGATGGTTGAAGTGCCTTGGGTGTAAACCCTCTAGCCAACGCTCCAGACGCCGCCCGCGATATTCACCAAGGGAGAGACGATCGCTGTGCTGCAGAGGAACCAGGCGAAGGCGGCACCACCGCAGCCGCCGAGCCAGAAGCCGCTGGCGAATTCGGCCCAGCCGGCCTTGGTGAACAGATCAGCCGGAGGATTGTCGATGGTGGCATCGGCGGGCTGGACGTTCGGCCCGGTGCCGGCGGTGCCGTAGATCGACAGGCAGACCGTGAGGATCGAGACCAGGCCGATGGTGGCGAGCAGACCGGCGGTGCTGGCGTACTCGGTGGCGCGTAGAGGGCCGGTGATGGCGAAGGGGCCGTAGAGGAAGAAGCCGTGGGCCATCCCCACTTCCAGACCGCGGCGATTGGGGGAGAGGGAGGGCCGATAGGCCGGCAGCGCGTTCAGGAAGGCCTTGGTGAAGTAGCTGCTGTTGACGGGGGTCGCCAGGTTGCCGACGGTGGGGTCGGCGACGGGGGTCACGGTCATGGGGTGGGGTGGGACGGAGCTTGGATGAGGTGACGAGGATGAAGCGAGAGCCGTGGCGTCGCGGGGATCGCGTCTTGACGCGACCCGCAGGGCCTCAGTCGCGGGCTTCGATCACGTTGAACAGCAGGGCCATGGCCACCGCCGGGCCGAGGATCCCCACCAGGGGAACGAACACCGAAGGCAACCAGGCGGCGGCGAATTCTCCAGTCATGGCTTGGGCCAGTTACAACCGCCGCTACTGTACGGAGCCCTTTCCGTGGCGCTTCCGGGGGCTGGAATGGACGACATAAAAGTTCAGCAGCTCCGCTCCCGCCTGCCACATTCCTGTTCGTCTCAGGCCGCCGAAGATCCCCGCACGGTGGCGCGCACCCGATAGATGGGCCGACCCTGGCTCTCGTGGTACGTGCGCATCTGCAGTTCCGCCAGCAGGCCGAAGCCGAACAACTGCACACCACTCAGGATCGCCAGCACCGCCATCAGCAGCAGGGGGCGGTTGCCGATGTCGACGCCGAGCAGCAGTTTCTCGCCCACCAGCCAGAGGGCCAGAACCAGCCCCGTGACGAGGGCCACAAGGCCGGCGTAGCCGAAGACGTGCATCGGGCGCGTGAGGAAGCGCTTCATGAACCACACGGTCAGCAGGTCCATCAGCACGCGGAAGGTGCGGTCGATCCCATACTTGCTGCTGCCGTAGCGGCGGGGATGGTGATTCACCTTCACTTCCCCGATCCGCGCCCCCTCGATGAAGGCCAGGGCCGGCAGGAAACGGTGCAGTTCGCCGTAGAGGTTCATGTCCGCCACCACCTCGCGGCGGTAGGCCTTGAGCGAGCAGCCGTAGTCGTGCAGACGAACCCCCGTGACGCCGGCGATCAGTCGGTTGGCGATCAGGGAGGGAAGCAGGCGGCTGAGGGTGTTGTCCTGGCGGCGATGGCGCCAGCCGCTGACCAGATCGAGCTGCCGCCGTTCCATTTCCTCCAGCAGCAGGGGGATGTCGGCAGGATCGTTCTGCAGATCGCCATCCAGAGTCACGATCACCTCGCCCCGGCTGGTGTCGAAGCCTGCGGCCATCGCCGCGGTCTGCCCGTAGTTGCGGCGCAGCATCACCACCACCAGCTCCGGCACCTGGGCGGTAAGACCCCGCAGAACATCCGCTGTGCCATCCCTGGAACCGTCGTCCACAAGAATCAGCTCGAAGCTCAAGCCCAGGGGATGCAGGGCTTCCAGCAGTTTCTCCACCAGCTGCTTCACGCTGGCCTCCTCGTTGTAAAGGGGGATCACCACGGAGAGCTCCGGTGCTGCGGTGGCCGGAGCGGGTCCCCGTACGGCGACGGCCTCGGAGCTGGGGGAGGACATCGGAACCGCGCACGCGGATGAGCGTTCTGAACTTAGGGGGGCAGCGGACTGCCGTCGTGAGTGTGCATCACCCGCCCGGCTCCCCGCAGTTCAAGGCGGTAGTGCACCGCCACCGGGTCAGGATTGGTGGGGTGGAGGTCATCGATCCCCAGTCCGTTGCGGCCGTGTTCGCGCCCCGAGCTGTGCAGGTACCTGCCGCCACCCAGATGCAGGCCCACGTGGGTGCAGCGCCGGGCGGTGCCGAAGAAGATCAGGTCGCCTGGTCGCAGCAGGCTCGTCTCCCCGGGGTGCACGGCGACCGGCCGGCAGAAGCGCTCCTGCAGGTAGGCGTCGCGGGGGAGCCAGATGCCCGCCGCTGCGAAGGCGGTCTGCACAAGACCGGAACAGTCGTAGTCGGGGCCCAGGCTGCCTCCCCAGAGGTAGACGTTGGGCCGCTCCATGGCGCTCAGGCCGAAGGACAGCACCTGCTCCAGCCGGGCTTCGATCCCGCTGCGATCCAGCAGCAGACGGGATGGCGGCAGTGCGGGGCGGGCATGGCGCCGCAGGTCGTCGGCCTCCAGCCAGCAGGGATAGCCGTCTTCGAGCAGGCGCACCCGCAGGCGATCGCCCCCTGGCTCCAGCACCCGCAGGTGACGGCCGGCTGCCACCTGGGTGGCCAGGCCCTCCCCCCGGGGCCGGCTGTAGGCGTCCACATCCCGCTCCATCCGCCAGATCCCGGCGGGGGCCGTGGTGGTGCCTAATGTCGCCATCGCTTCCGTGTCGCCGTTGATGGCGTTCTACAACCCCGATCCGGGGATGGCCCAGCAGCTGGCCCGGCTGGTGGACGATCTGGAGCAGGAGGGCCGCCCCGGTCTTGCCGAGCAGCTCTCGATCACCTGGGTTCGCTATCCGGAATCGTTGCGCCGGCGCGCCGCCAGCCTGGAGCCCGAGGAGTTCTGGGGCCAGGCCCCCGCTGGCGCCAGCTGGGGTGGGGAGCGGCAGCGCTATCCCGCCAGCGTCGTGAAGCTGGTGTATCTCGTGGCCGCCGAGGCCTGGCTGCAGCTGCAGCTGATCGAGGACGAACCGGAACTGCGTCGTGCCCTGGCGGACATGATCCGCGATTCCGGCAATGACGCCACCTCGCTGGTGGTGGATCGCCTCAGCGGCACCACCAGCGGCCCGGACCTGCCACCGGAGCGTTTCGGCGAGTGGGTGGCGCAGCGCCAGCTGGTGAACCGCTGGCTGGAGGATCTGGGCTGGCCGGAGCTGCACGGCTGCAACGCCTGTCAGAAGACCTGGGGGGATGGACCCTACGGGCGGGAGCGCGCCTTCTACGGGGATCAGCTGGAGAACCGCAACCGGCTCAGCACCGAGGCCACGGCTCGTCTGATGCATGCGGTGATCGCCGGTGCCCTGGTGTCGCCACCGGCCTGCCGGCGGATGCGTGAACTGCTGCGCCGTTCCCTGGATCTGCGGGAGCGGGCGGCCGATCCCGAGAACCAGGTGGACGGCTTCCTCGGCGCCGGTCTACCCACCGGGGCGAAGCTCTGGAGCAAGGCCGGCTGGATGAGCCAGGCCCGTCATGACGCGGCCTACGTGGAGATCGAGGGAGCGGATCCCTTCCTTCTGGTGGTGTTCAGCGAGGGGAAGCGCTGTGCCTGCGACGAGACCCTGCTGCCGGCCATTGCCCGCGCCCTGCGCTCCCATCCGGTGGAATCGCCGCAGGGCTGAACCCCGGGCCATGGAAAACCCCCGGACCTCAGCAGGGAGATCCGGGGGTTTCGGGCAACGGAGAGGGAGGGATTCGAACCCTCGACAGAAGTTGCCTCCTGTAACTCCTTAGCAGGGAGCCGCTTTCAACCACTCAGCCACCTCTCCAGTGGCCCGACGACTTTACCTGACCATCCCTCCCGGCTCACGGCAGGGTTCCCTGCTCTGTTCACTCGCCCCGGAACAGGCGCTGCACCCTGCGGCTGTCGACGTTCACCAGCAGTTCGTAGGGGATGGTGCCGGCCCGCTCGGCCACCTCCGCCAGCTCCAGCAGCTGCCCCTCGTGGGACCCGAAGATCAGCACCTCGTCGCCGACGCCGGCATCGGGCACCGGGTCGAGGTCGATGGCCATCGAATCCATCGACACCCGACCGAGCACCCTCACCCTCCGGCCATGAACCAGCACATGGCCGCGGTTGGAGCTGCGCCACGGAACGCCGTCGTTGTAGCCGGCGGCCACGATGCCGATCCGCTGCTCCTCGGCCTCCACCACATAGGTGCCGTTGTAGCCCACCCGCTGTCCGCGCCGGCGCACCGCCACCTGGGCCAGGCGACTGACGAAGGCGACGGCAGGCTCGAGTTCGATCGCCGCCGCGACCGCCGGTGAGGGGGCGATGCCGTAGAGCCCCAGGCCCAGCCTCACCATGTCGTGGCGGGAGGAGGGGAAGCGCACTGCGCCGGACGTTGCGGCGGCATGGATCACCAGCTCCTCCTCCCCCTCGGCCCGGATCGCCTCCACGGCGGCATCGAACGTTCCCAGCTGGGAGCTGGTGAGTTCATCGGCAGCCGGGTCGTCGGCACCGGCCAGGTGGGTCATCACACCCGACAGGCGAGTCACGCCGGAGCCCCGCAGCAGCCGGGCCGCCGCCAGGGCCTCCTCCGGGGCCACCCCCAGGCGGCCCATGCCCGTGTCGATCTCGAGATGGACGTCGCAGCTGGCGTCCATGGCCCGCAGGGCCTCCACCAGCGCCTGGGCAAAGGCCAGGGAATACACCACCGGGGTGAGCCGGTAGCGCACCACCTTGTCGACTTCCTCGATGTCCATCAGCATCACCAGCACTGGCAGGTGCACCCCGGAGCGGCGCACCGTGGCCCCTTCGTCGGCGGCCGAGACGCCGATCCAGTCCACGCCCCCCTCCTGCAGGGCGATCGCCAGTCGGGCGAGCTCGGTGCCGTAGGCCCAGGCCTTGAGCACCGCAAGGATGGCCACGTCGGGCCCGCACAGGACGCGGAACCGGGCGATGTTCTCGCGGATCGCCCCCAGATCCACCAGGAATCGCCGCGGCGCCATGGATTCCCAGACGGCGCAGGCGGCGGCGGCCAGACCCTGACGGGCCGGTCCCTTCAGCAGCAGCGTGTCGCCCCGGCGGGCCAGATCCCGCAGAGCGTTGCGCAGTTCTCTGCCGTCGGCCAGCTCCAGCGCCGGGCTCCCGGGCAGGAGCGACCGCCAGGCTTCCGCCGTCTGCCGCCGGGCCGGGTGGGGCAGCAGCAGCAGGTGGCTGAAGCCCCTCTGCGCCGCCAGGCGGCCGATGAGGGCATGTTCGCTGGCCTCCCGGCCGCCCAGCTCGCCCATGCCGCCGAACACGAAGATGCGCCGGCCCTGGGTCTGCGGATCGGCGGCCACCGCCTCGAGGGCGGCCTGCACCGAGAGGGGATCGTCGGCGGCGGTGTCGTTGACGATCGTGATGCCGTCCGGGGTGCGCCAGGTCTCCATCCGGGTGGGTCCGAAGGAGAAGTCCTCCAGGGCGCTGAGGATGGCGTCCACCTCCACCCCAAGACGCCGGGCGGCGGTGATGGCGATCACCAGATCGTCGGCCAGGGGGCCGGAGCGGGTGCGCACCGTGAGCTGCTCGATCCGATCCCCGAAGGCCAGGGTGAGCACCTGCCCGGCGGGAACAAGCCGCCGGCCGATCTCCCGGGGATCTTCGCGCCCCGCGAACAGGCGGGGACAGGGCAGGGGATGGGCCGCCACGAGCGGGTCGTCCGGCACGATCACCCAGCCGCTGGCGGGAACATCCCGGAACAGGCGCATCTTCTCCCGCGCGGTGACCTCCCGGCTGCCGAAGCCGGCCAGGTGGGCCAGTCCCACGTTCACCAGCACCCCGTGGTCGGGTCGGAGGATCGCGGCGATGCGGGCCATCTCCCCGGGCGCCGAGACCCCCGCCTCGAACACGCCGATCTCGGTGCCGGCCGGGGCCGCGAGCACCGCCAGCGGCACCCCCACCTGGCTGTTCCAGCTGCCCGGACTCGCCGAGACGCGCCAGCGGCTGGCCAGCAGGGTGGTGAGGGCGTTCTTGACCACGGTCTTGCCGTTGCTGCCCGTGATCGCCACCACCCGTGGGATGTGGTGCTGGCGATGCCAGGCAGCGAGGCTCTGCAGGGCCTCCAGGGGATCGTCAACCGCCAGCAACGCCCCCCGGACGTCCCCGGCCAGAGCGCCGAGCCGGTCGCGGCGCACCACGGCGACACCGGCCCCTGCCTCCAGGGCGGCGGCGGCGAAGGCATGGCCATCGTGCAGGCGGCCGCCCAGGGCGACGAACACGTCGCCGGGCTGGACGCGGCGGGAATCGAGGCTCACCCCCCGCAGAGGGGTCTGCCGAGCCTCAGGGGTGTCCGCGCCCAGGAGCTGTCCTCCGAGCAGGGCGGCCAGCGTGGAGAGGGTGGGGAGCGCCATCGCGCCGCAACGCTAGCCAGCCGGTCGCGGCCGACACCGTCGGGACCGGGGATCCTGCCTAGCATGGCGCCCAACCGGGCGAACGGGCATGGGCCACGTTCTCGTACTCAACGCCTCCTACGAGCCCCTGAACATCACCACCTGGCGGCGGGCGATGGGCCTGCTGCTCAAGGGCAAGGCCGAGGGCCTCGAGCACGACCGCAGCCGGCCGATCCGCCCCGATCATCTGCTTCCCACGGTGATCCGCCTGCGCCAGTTCGTGCGGGTGCCCTACAAGCCCCTGCCCCTCACCCGCCGCAACGTGTTCCAGCGGGATGGTCATGTGTGTCAGTACTGCGGCAGCGCCGGCGAGCCGCTCTCGATCGACCATGTCTTCCCCCGCAGCCGCGGCGGCGGCGACGTCTGGGAGAACGTGACCACCGCCTGCCTGCCCTGCAATGTGAGCAAGGGCAACCGCACGCCCCGGGAGGCCGGCATGCGCCTGCGGCGGGAGCCCCGCCGCCCGGTGAGCGGTCTGGCCTTCGAGGCCCGGCGCCAGATCCACGCCGGTCGCCACCAGGAGTGGGCCAAGTACGTGATCGGGTTCTGATTCCGGCCGATCCGGTGTCGCCTCGGGAGGCGCTTGCTCAGGGGGCGATGCCGCTGGCCTGCTCCGCCATCTCCTCCAGCAGGCGGTTCTGCTCGGCGGCCACGCAGGCACCGATGACATCGTCGAGCTGGCCGTTGAGAACGGTTTCCAGGGAAAAGTTCCTGCCCAGCCGGTGATCGGTGACCCGGTTGTCCTTGACGTTGTAGGTGCGGATCTTCTCGCTGCGGTCACCGGAGCCCACCTGGGCCCGGCGCTGGGAACTCTCCGCCGCGGCGGCGGCGGCCCGTTCCCGCTCGTAGAGCTTGGCCCGCAGGATCTCCAGGGCCCGCTCCCGGTTCTGCAGCTGGGAGCGTTCCTCGGTGCAGAACACGCGGATGCCCGTCGGCTTGTGGAGCAGGTCCACCGCCGTTTCCACCTTGTTCACGTTCTGGCCGCCGGCTCCGCCGGAGCGGGCCGTGCTGATCTCCAGATCGCCCGGCTCGATGCGGACCTCCACCGGATCGGCCTCCGGCATCACCGCCACGGTGGCGGTGGAGGTGTGCACCCGGCCCTGGGACTCGGTGGAGGGCACCCGCTGCACCCGGTGAACGCCCGCCTCGAACTTGAGCTGGCTGTAGACCCCCTCCCCCTGGATCGAGAGGATCAGTTCGCGGAAGCCGCCCAGTTCGGCTTCGGAGGCACTCACCACCTGCACCCGCCAGCCCTTGGTCTGGCCATGGCGTTCATACATGCGGGCCAGATCGCCCGCCCACAGGCAGGCCTCATCGCCACCGGCGCCAGCGCGAATCTCCAGCATCACGCTGCGCTCGTCGCGGGGATCGCGGGGAAGCAGGGCGAGGGTGAGCCGCTGGCGCAGGGTGGCGAGCTGATCGGCCAGGCTCACCAGCTCCTCGGCGGCGAGCTGGCTGATCTCCTCCATGGCGGGATCGCCCCGATGCTCCCGCAGCAGCGACTGGGCCTCCTCCTCCTCCCGCTCCAGCCGCTGCAGCTGCCGGTAGTCGGCTACCAGGGGCTCCAGGCGTGCCCGCTCGCGGGCGAGGCTCTGCAGCCGCCCGGGGTCGGAGGCCAGGGCAGGGTCGGCGAGCTGGCGCTCCAGCGTTTCGAAGGTGCGGCAGGCGGTGTCCAGCCGTTCGCTCAGCAGGGCGCGGTCCATGGCGGTGGCGGAGGGCAGGAGGACATCAAAAAGGGCCGGATGCCCTGCGGCATCCGGCCCCCTGCAATCCAGAACGGATCAGGCCTGAGCGGCTTCGGTGGCCTCGGCGGCTGCTTCGCTCTTGGCGGCTTTCTTGGCTCCGGAAGCCGATTCGCCCGTTGCCATGCCGTACTTGCGCATGAAGCGATCGACGCGACCCTCGGTGTCGAGGATCTTCTGGGTACCGGTGTAGAAGGGGTGGTTGCCGCTCCAGACGTCGACGTGGATCTCGGGCTGGGTGGAGCCGGTGGTCATCACCACCTCTCCGTTGCAGATCACCTTGGCTTCGGGATACCAGGTGGGGTGGATGTCGGGCTTCGGCATGACGGGACTGCGGGACGAAGGGAACGCGATCAGCGCTTGGAGAACTGGGGGGCCTTGCGGGCTTTCTTGAGGCCGTACTTGCGGCGTTCCTTGGCGCGGGGGTCGCGGCTGAGGTGGCCTTCGGTCTTGAGAGGTTTGCGGTTGTCGGGGGACAGGTCGCAGAGGGCACGGGCAGCACCCTGCTTGATCGCATCGGCCTGGCCGGTGAGGCCGCCACCGCGCACGTTGACCAGCAGGTCGTACTGGGACTCCAGGCCGAGGGTCTGCAGGGGAGCCTTGACCGCCGCCAGGTAGACGGGGTTGTAGTTCAGGTAGTTGTCACCGGGGCGGCCATTGATGGTGACGCTGCCGCTGCCGGGCACCACACGGACGCGGGCGACGGCCGTTTTGCGGCGACCCGTGCCCCAGTAGACGACGCGATTGGTGGTGCTGGTCATTTGGTGGCGGTGGTGGCGGGATCGAGGGCGAGGACCTGGGGCTTCTGGGCGGCATGGGGATGCTCGCTGCCCTTGTAGACCTTCAGCTTGCGGAACAGCTGCCGGCCCAGAGCGTTGTGGGGAAGCATGCCCTTGATGGCGGCTTCCACGATCCGCTCCGGCAGGCGGCCCTGCAGGTGAGCGAAGGTTTCGGTCTTCATGCCGCCGGGGCGGCCGGAGTGACGCCGGTAGAGCTTCTGGGTGGGCTTGTTGCCGCTGACCCGGATCTTGTCGGCGTTGATCACCACGACGAAGTCGCCCGTGTCGAGGTGGGGGGTGTAGGAGGGCTTGTTCTTGCCGCGCAGCACCTGGGCCACTTCGCTGGCCAGGCGACCGAGGGTCTGATCGGCGGCATCCACCAGATACCACTGGCGATCAAGCGACTCGATGGAGGGCTGGGTTGTCTTGTTCATTGCGCCTAGAGGGGCTGCCACCTACGGAGTAAGCGGCGAGGGGTCAGCGGGGGAATCACCGGCGGGCCTGGGTGGGGGCCCATCCCAGCCTGGTGGGATCGAACGGAATGTTCGAACCTACCGCGCCGCCGGTTCCGTCCTGGCCCGAGGGGCAAGGGAGGGGCGGCCGCGCCATGGCTGACCTGGGGATCCAGGGCGGGTGGGATGTCAGCAGGTGGGCTCCGGCGAATCGGAGCCTGCCAGCTGAAACCGCGGTTGGCAATCATACCAGGCGGCTCTGGGGAAGATCTCCTGTCCGTAGCCCACCCGCAGCAGGCACAGTCCCTGGGGAGGGGCCGCCTCCTTCACGGCGGCCCGATCGCACGAGCGCCAGCGACGCCGCAGCTCGGCTGCGCTCAGGCGCCCCTCCCCCAGGGCCACCAGCTGCCCCATCAGCAGGCGCACCATGCCGTAGAGGAAGCCGCTGGCCTGGAGCTCCGTCACCACCAGATCGCCGCGGCGCTCCAGGGTCACCTCCTGCAGGGTGGTGCGGCTGTGGGACCTGCTGCTGCCGGCCCGCTCGAAGGCGGCGAAGTCGTGGTGGCCGAGCATCTCCTGGAGAGCAGCGGCCATGGCGGTTTCGTCGAGGCGGTGCCGGTAGCGATGCCAGCTCCACGGGGCCAGGAACAGGTTCGGGGCCCTGCCGTTGTGGATGGTGTAGCGGTAGCGCCGGTAGCGGGCCGAGTGGCAGGCGTGCCAGTCGGGGGGCACCTCCGCGGCGGCGCGGACCCGGATCGTGGGGGGGAGCCGGCCGTTGAGCGCCTTGGGCCATCGCCCGGCGGGGATGGGCCCGGCGGCATCGAAATGCACCACCTGGGCTGCGGCGTGCACGCCGCTGTCCGTGCGACCCGCCGCCACGGCCAGGGCCGGTCGATGGGGATCGAGGGCTTCGATCGCCGCCTCCAGCGTCTCCTGCACGCTGGGATCCCGGGGCTGCCGCTGCCAGCCGCAGAACGCCGCGCCGTCGTACTGCAGGCACAGGGCGATGCGGCGGGTCGGCAGGGCAGGTGACTTGGAGGGAGAAGCCATGAAAAAAGCCGCGGGGACCTGTGGTCCTCCGCGGCGGGAAGGGTGGATCGCGACCCGGACTCGACGGATCAGACCAGTTCGATGATGGCCATTTCGGCGTTGTCGCCGCGGCGCCGCACCGTGCGGATGATCCGGGTGTAGCCGCCGCTGCGGTCGCCGTAACGGTCCTGGGCCTTGTCGAACAGGGCGTGGACCAGCTGCTTGTCGTAGATGTAGCCGATGGCGCGGCGACGGGCGGCCAGGCTGCCGTCCTTGGCCAGGGTGATCATCCGCTCGGCTTCGTCACGCAGGGCCTTGGCACGGGCCTTGGTGGTGGTGACGCGACCTTCGCGGATCAGCTGGGTGGTGAGGCCACGCAGCATGGCCTTGCGTTGGTCGGCGGGGCGTCCCAGCAGGGGGACTCGGCACTGGTGTCGCATGGATCGGGACGGGTCGGTACGCGGAAGAGGGAGGCTGCCTGGCGGCAGAGGGATCAGGCGCCGGTACGGCTCTGGGGCAGGGAGATGCCGATGCGCTCGAGGGCCTCGATCACCTCGTCGGCCGATTTGGAGCCGAAGTTCTTGATCTCGAGCAGATCCTCGTAGCTGAAGCCCATCAGGTCGGACACGGAGTTGACCTGGGCCCGCTTGAGGCAGTTGTAGGCCCGCACCGAGAGGTTCAGCTCCTCGAGGGGGATCTGGGCCTCGGCGGAGGGCTCGGGCTCCAGACCCGGTTCCTCGGCCATCGTGAGGCTGGCGAGGGGCTGGAACAGGGCGATCAGCTGGTTGGCCGCCTGGGCCATGGCGTCGTCGGGGGTGACGCTGCCGTTGGTCTCGATCTCGAGGCGCAGCCGCTCGCGGGCGGAGCCGCCCTCACCCACGGCGGTTTCATCGACGGTGTAGTTCACCCGGCGCACCGGCATGAACACCGCGTCGATCTGCAGCAGGTCGATGGCGCTGGTGTCCTCGTTGTGGCGGTCCACCGGCCGGTAGCCGATGCCCCGCTCCACGTGCACCTCCATCTCCAGGGTGTGGCCCTCGGCCACGGTGGCGATCGGACGGTCGCCGTCGATCACGGTGACCTGGGAGGAGAACTGGAGATCGGCGGCCGTGACCGTGGCCGGACCGTTGACCACCAGCCGGCCGATCTCCAGCTCGCGGCTGCGGCTGGCAACCGGCACCGATTTGCAGTTCAGCAGGATGTCGAGGACGTCCTCGCGCACACCGGGAACGGTGGCGTATTCGTGGTTGACGCCGGCGAGACGGACCGCCGTGATGGCGCTGCCTTCGAGGCCGCCGATCAACACCCGGCGCAGGGCGTTGCCCAGGGTGGTGGCCTGGCCCCGATCCAGGGGGCCGATCAGGAACGTGCCCGTCTGGGAACGGTCGTCGGCAACCTGATGCTCGACCCGATCGATCTGGTAGTGCAGCACGGTCTGAGGAAGCGAAAGAAGGAACGGGAACCGAAGGGGGCTGGGCGGGGCCAGGAAGACTTCGGGAGGAGAGGATTCAGACGCGGCGGCGCTTGGGCCGGCGGCAACCGTTGTGGGGCAGCGGGGTGACGTCGCGGATCAGGGTGATCTCGAGACCGGCCACCTGCAGGGCGCGGATGGCGGTTTCACGGCCGGATCCGGGGCCGCGCACCAGCACTTCGATCTGACGCATGCCCTGCTCGAGGGCGCGGCGTGCGGCGGCTTCGGCCGCCGTCTGGGCGGCGAAGGGGGTTCCCTTGCGGGCGCCCTTGAAGCCGGAGGCTCCGGCCGACGACCAGGCGATCACTTCGCCGGCGGTGTCGGTGATCGAGACGATCGTGTTGTTGAACGTGCTTTGGATGTGAGCAACGCCGTTGGGCACGTTGCGCTTGGCCTTCTTCGGGCCGGTCTTCTTGGCGGGCTTGGCCATGGAAAAAGCCCTGCGGTGGCAGGGAGGTGATCGGGGGACTGGGGGGACACCCTGGTGACGCCGCTCGGTGGACCGACCCCCATGAGGGGGCGGGCGACGGGGAGCGGGCGGCAGGGTGGGGGCCGAAGGCCGGGGCCTTACTTCTTCTTGCCGGCGACGGTCTTGCGGGCGCCGCGGCGGGTGCGCGCATTGGTGCGGGTGCGCTGACCACGCACGGGCAGACCCATGCGGTGGCGGCGACCCCGCAGGCAGCCGATGTCCTGCAGGCGCTTGAGGGCCATGCCCTCTTCGCGGCGCAGGTCGCCCTCAAGGATGTAGGCCTCGGCGGCGCCGCGCAGCTTCTGCACGTCGGCGTCGCTGAGATCCTTCACCCGGATGTCGGGGCTGACCCCCGTCTTGGCGAGGATCTTGCGGGCACGGGTGAGCCCGATGCCGTACACGTAGGTGAGAGAGATCTCGACCCTCTTGTCACGAGGGATGTCGACACCGGCGATCCGAGCCACGTCTGGAAACTGTCGAAGGGAAGGAAGAAAAAGGGGCTGCCCTCAGGGGGGGGGGGGCAGCAAGGCGTGGGGCTGATCAGCCCTGACGCTGTTTGTGCTTGGGGTTGGTGCAGATCACCATCACCCGGCCGTGGCGACGAATCACCCGGCACTTGTCGCACATTCTCTTGACTGAGGCACGCACCTTCATGGGCCGTGTGCTCTCCGAATTTGCAAACAGCCACCCTATCACATGGGTCAACCACCCATGCAGGCCGGGCTCAGCTGAGCAGGGCCTCGATGCGGGAGCCGATCTCCTCGACCGTGCCGCTCGCCTCCACGGCCACCAGCTGGCCGCGCTCGCGGTAGTGGTGGATCAGGGGGGCGGTCTGCTCGCGGTAGACCTCCAGCCGGTTGCGGATCACCTCCTCGTTGTCGTCGGCCCGCCCGCGGCCCAGCAGGCGCACGATCAGGACGGCGTCGTCGAGTTCCATCAGCACCACCAGTTCGATCTCCTGCCGGAGTTCGGCCAGCAGGGCATCGAGGGCCTCCGCCTGGGGCAGGTTGCGCGGGAAGCCATCGAGCAGCCAGCCACCGGTGTGGCCCTCCAGCCGGCTGCGCACGATCGCCAGCACCAGCTGGTCGCTCACCAGTTCGCCGCGGGCCATCACCGCCTCCGCCTCCTGACCCAGGGGCGTGCCGGCCTTGACCTCGGCGCGCAGCAGGTCGCCGGTGGAGAGGTGGAGCAGGCCGTGGGAGCCTGCAAGGCGCTGGGCCTGGGTGCCTTTGCCGGCACCGGGAGGACCGAGGAAGAGGAGGCGTTGCTTCATGGGCGAGGGAGAGAAGGAGGGAAAGGATGCCCTGCGACAGGGCCGTTCAGGACGAGGAGCGGAGGCCACTCACTGGCGCACCATGCCCTCGTAGCGCTGGGAGATCACGTAGGTCTGCACTTGCTTGGCGGTGTCGATCGCCACGCCCACCAGGATCAGCAGCGAGGTGGCCCCCAGTCCCTGGAAGGTGCGCACCTGGATCGCACCTTCCACGGCCGACGGGATGATCGCCACGGCACCGAGGAACAGGCCCCCCAGCAGGGTCAGCCGGTTCTGCACATTCGACAGGTAGGTGGCGGTGGCCGAGCCGGGTCGCACACCCGGCACCGCAACGCCGCTGCGCTTGAGGTTGGTGGCGATGTCCACCGGATTCACCGTGAGCGAGGCGTAGAAGTAGCCGAAACCGAGGATCAGGGCGAAGAACACCAGGGCGTAGAGCCAGGGGGTGCTGCTGTTGGGATTCAGGTAGCCGGCCGCGCGGATCAGCAGGGGATTCTTGGTGAAGTTGGCGATGGTGAGCGGCAGGAACACCACGGCCGAAGCGAAGATGATCGGCATCACGCCGCCGGCGTTGAGCTTGAGGGGCAGATAGCTCTGCCGGGCCGCCAGCATGCCGGCGCCCCCCACCTGGCGTTTGGCGCTCACGATCGGGATCCGGCGGTTGCCCTCCTGGACGAAGATGATCCCCACGATCGTGACCAGGAACACAAGCAGCAGGATCACGATCCCGCCCACGGTGCTGCGATCGCGGCTGGTGGTGGCCAGCTGGATCGTGGCCCCGAGGGCCTTGGGCAGGGTGGCGACGATGTTCACGAAGATCACCAGCGAAGCCCCCTGGCCGATGCCCCGTTCGGTGATCACCTCGCTGATCCACATCACGACCATCGAGCCGGCCACCAGCGCCAGGCTTGTCTGCAGCACGAACTGCCAGTCGCTGAGGCCGGGCAGGGCGTACTGGCGCAGGATCAGGGCGAAGACGATGCTCTGGATGACGCCCCAGCCCAGGGCCACGTAGCGCGTGATCTGGGCGATCTTGCGGCGGCCGGCCTCGCCCTCGTTCTTCTGCAGATCCTCCAGCTGGGGCAGGGCGGCGGTGAGCAGCTGCAGGATGATCGAGGCGTTGATGAACGGCAGGATCCCCAGGGCGAAGACCCCCAGGGTGGAGATGCCGCCGCCGGTGAAGATGTCGAGAAAGCCCAGCAGCTGTCCGCCCTGGGCGATGAACGACTGGAAGGCCACCCGGTCGATCCCCGGCACCGGGATGTAGATGCCGAGTCGCACGAGCAGCAGCAGGCCCAGGGTGATCAGCACCCGGTCCCTGAGTCCCTTGGCCTGGACCAGCTGACTGAGGATTTCCGCGGCGCTGGGGTTGCGCCCCCGGCTGACGACCATGACGGCGGTGGGGGTGAGGGGAAAGAAAGAAAAGGGCCGACCGCGGGACTGGATGTCCGACGGCCGGCCTTGAAGCTAGAGGGTGGCGGGCACCGGCCTCAGCCGATGATCTCGACGCTGCCGCCGGCGGCCTCGATCTTCTCGCGGGCCGTGGCGGTGAAGGCAGCCGCCTTCACCGTGAGCTTGACCTTGAGATCGCCATTGCCGAGCACCTTCAGCGGATGCTTGGGGCTGGTGACCAGACCGGCCTTGACCAGGTCGTCGATGTCGACGGTGCTGCCGGCGGCCAGGTCGGCGAGCTTGCCGACATTGATCACGGTGAACTCCTTCGGATTCACCAGGGGGAAGTGCTTGAGCTTGGGCACCCGGCGGTAGAGGGGCATCTGGCCGCCCTCGAAACCGGGGCGGGTGGGGCGACCCGAGCGGGACTTCTGACCCCGCATGCCGAAACCGCAGCTGGCACCCTGACCGGCGGCGATACCGCGGCCCTTGCGGGTTTTGCGGCGGCGGGCGCCGGGGTTGGGCTGGAGGCTGTTGAGCTGGAACGTCATCGGGGACCTCAGGAGTAGATCTGCTCGAGGGAGATGCCCCGCTCCTTGGCGGTCTCCTTGTGGGTGCGGAGGGCCGAGAGGGCCTCCATGGCGGCGCGGGCGTTGTTGAGGGGAGTCTTGGAGCCCAGGCGCTTGGCCAGCACGTTCTTGATGCCGGCCAGTTCAAGCACGGTGCGGATCGAACCGCCCGCGATCACGCCGGTACCGGGAGCGGCCGGGCGGATCAGCACGCTGGCGGCGCCATCACGGCCGTTGCTGAGGGTGGGGATGGAGCTGTGGCGGGTGAGGGGCACCTTCACCAGGTGCTTCTTGCCATCGGCCACGCCCTTGCGGACGGCGCCGATCACGTCGCCGGCCTTGCCGACGCCCACGCCCACCTGCCCGCGCTCGTTGCCGACCACGACGATGGCCCGGAAGCTCATCTTCTTGCCGCCCTTGACGGTCTTGGAGACGCGGCGGATCTGAACCACCCGCTCCTGCCATTCGGAGTCACGCTCCTGGCCGCGACGGTTGTCGCGCCCGCGACCGCCCTTGCGGTCGCCCTTGCCCTCACCCCGGCCGCCGCGGCGCTCCTGCTGCCCTTCGGCGGCGGCGGGAACGTCGGCAGCGCCCGGAATGTCGCTGGTCTGGATCTGGTCGTTGGTTTCGGTCATGGTGAGAGCAGGATCAGAACTGAAGGCCCGCTTCCCGGGCGGCGTCGGCCAGGGCCTTGACCCGACCGTGGTACAGGTTGCCGCCGCGATCGAAGACCACCTGCTGGATGCCCTTGGCCAGGGCCCGCTTGGCGACCAGTTGGCCCACGGCCACGGAGGCCTCGCAGGTGCCACCGACGGTGAGGCTGGGGCGCAGATCCTTGTCGAGGGTGGACGCCGAGCACAGGGTGTTCTGGGCGTCGTCGTCGATGACCTGGGCGTAGATGTGATTGTTGGAGCGGAAGACCGCCAGCCGGGGCCGGTCGGCGGTGCCGGAGAGATTGCGACGCAGACGGCGATGACGCTTCTGGGTCTGCAGCTTGCGGGAGAGGGAAGACATGGGGGTACAGGCTAAGGGTGCAGGGCAGACCTCTATTTCTTGCCGGTCTTGCCGGCCTTGCGCAGGATCCGCTCGCCTTCGTACTTGATGCCCTTGCCCTTGTAGGGCTCGGGCGGACGGATGGCGCGGACCTTGGCCGCCTCGTTGCCCACCACTTCCTTGTCGGCCCCGGAGACCAGAACAGTGGTGTTGTTCTCCACAGCGAAGGTGACGCCCTCGGGGGGCACCATCTCCACCGGGTGGCTGTAGCCGGCGCTGACCACGAGCTTCTTGCCCTGGACCTGGGCGCGGTAGCCCACGCCGACGATCTCGAGCTTGCGGGTGAAGCCCTGGCTCACGCCCTCGACCATGTTGGCGACGAGGGTGCGGCTGAGGCCGTGCCGCTCACGCGAGCGGCGGTTGGTGCCGGCCGGAGCCACCACGAGCTGGGCGCCGTCCTGGCTGATGGTGACGCCATCCGGGAGGGTGCGGCTGAGTTCCCCCTTGGGTCCCTTGACGGTGACGGTGAGGCCGTCGAGGCTGACGTTCACCTTGTCGGGAACGGGGATCGGTGCTTTGCCGATACGTGACATGGATGTGACCTCCCTGGATCAGTAGACGTAGCAGAGCACTTCGCCGCCGACGCCCTGCTTGCGGGCGTCGCGGTCGCTCATCACACCCTTGGAGGTGGAGATGATCGCCACTCCGAGACCGCCGAGCACCTTGGGGAGCTGGCGGGTGTTCTTGTAGATGCGCAGACCGGGCTTGCTCACCCGCTGCACGCGGCGGATGGTGGGCTGACGGTGCTTGCCGCTGTACTTGAGCTGGAGCACCAGCTGCTTCTGGATGCCCTCGCCTTCCTCGCTGATGTCGGCGATGAAGCCCTCCTGCTGCAGCACGTTGGCGATGCTGCGCGACAGGCGGGAGGCGGGAATCCTGGTGCTCTCGTGGCGCTTCTCACTCGCATTGCGAATGCGGGTGAGCATGTCGGAAATCGGGTCGTGGTTGGCCATGGTCGTGTCCGGAAGAGGGCTCAGTTGCTGCGGAACGGCATCCCCATTTCGCGGAGGAGGGCCCGGCCCTCTTCGTCGTTACGGGCGCTGGTCACGATCGTCACATCCATGCCCCGGATGGCGTCGATCTTGTCGAAGGAGATTTCGGGAAAGATGATCTGCTCCCGAACCCCCAGGGTGTAGTTGCCGCGGCCGTCGAAGCTGCGGGGGCTCACGCCGCGGAAGTCGCGGATGCGCGGCAGGGCCAGGTGAATCAGGCGCTCCAGGAAGGCATACATCCGCTCGCCCCGGAGGGTGACGGTGACGCCGATCGGCATGCCCTGGCGGATCTTGAAGCCGGCGATGGCCTTCTTGGCCCGGGTCACCACCACTTTCTGGCCGGTGATCTGGGCCAGCTCGGCGATGGAGGCCTCCAGGGCCTTGGCGTTCTGGGCGGCTTCGCCCAGGCCCCGGTTGACGGTGATCTTCACCACCTTCGGGACTTCATGGACGTTGGAGAGGTTGAGATCCTTCAGCAGCTTCGGCTGAATCGTCTCCCGGTAGCGCTGTTTCAGTGACATGACGGAGGGAGGGGGTGCGCTTCTGGACGTGGTCAGAAGGCGGACGTGAGCGGGATGGGGAAAGGGAGATGTAGGGGGAAGAAGGCTCGGGGGCTGGCGATCAGTCGAGGATTTCGCCGGTCTTCTTGAGGCGGCGCTTCTTGGTGCCGTCCTTGTCGACCACGATCTCCACGCGGCTGGCCACCTTCTTGGTGGTGGAGTAGAGCATCACGTTCGAGGCGTGCAGCGAGGCTTCCTCGGTGACGATGCGGCCGGTCTCGCCCTCCTGGGTGGGCTTGACGTGGCGGGTGCGCAGGTTGACGCCCTGCACCACAACACGGTTCTGGTAGGGAAGGGTGCGCAGGACCTCACCGGTCTTGCCCTTGTCCTTGCCGCTGATCACCTGGACGGTGTCGCCCTTCTTGATGCGCATCTTGATGCGCACCTGGGCCTTGGCTTTCGGGGTGGCGGTGGCCATCTCAGATCACCTCCGGGGCGAGGGACACGATCTTGGTGAAGTTGCGCTCGCGCAGCTCACGGGCGACCGGCCCGAAGACGCGGGTGCCCTTGGGGTTGTTGTCGTTGCCGAGGATGACGGCGGCGTTGTCGTCGAAGCGGATCGAGTTGCCGGTGTCACGGCGAAGGGTGGCCCGGGTGCGGACCACCACGGCCTTGACCACATCCGACTTCTTGACGCCCATGTTGGGCATGGCGTCCTTGACGGCGGCCACGATCACATCGCCCACGTGGGCGTAGCGGCGGTTGGTGCCCAGCACGCGGATGCACTGGATGCGCTTGGCGCCGCTGTTGTCAGCGACGGTGAGGAAGGTTTCCTGCTGGATCATCGGGAGTTCCTCCTCAGGAGCTGGTGGAGGTGGAGAGCACCTCGGCCACCGTCCAGCGCTTGGTGCGGCTGAGGGGGCGGGTTTCGGTGATGCGGACCCGGTCGCCGACGCGGCAGTTGTTCTGCTCGTCGTGGGCCTTGTAACGGGTGGTGCGGCTGACCGTCTTCTGATAGATGGGGTGAGGGAAGCGGTTCTCCACCGCGACCACCACCGTTTTGTCCATCTTGTCGCTGACGACGGTGCCGACCCTTTCCTTGACTGCCATGGGATTGGAGGGGGGGATCAGGACGCGGAGGAGCGCTGGCGCTCCTGCTGCACCGACAGAAGGTGGGCCAGCTTGATGCGGGCTTCCTTGAAGCGGTGCGGATGCTCCAGGCGGCGGGTGGCCTGCTGGAAGCGGAGATCGAACAGCTCACGCCGGGTGGCGTTGATCCGTTCGGTGATCTCGCCGTCGTCGAGTTTGCGGACGTCGGCGATGGAGGGACGTGCCATGGTCAGGACTCCACGAGAGCGGCGGGTTCAGGGATGGCTTCCGGCTCGATGCCGGCCGCTTCCTGATCCTCGAGGGTGAGGAACTTGGTTTTCACCGGAAGCTTGTACTGCGCCAGGCGCATGGCTTCACGGGCGATCTCGGGGGTGATTTCGGCACCGCCCATCTCGAACAGGATCCGACCCGGCTTGATCACCGCCACCCAGAACTCCGGGTTGCCCTTACCGGAACCCATGCGGGTTTCGGCGGGACGCATGGTGACCGGCTTGTCGGGGAAGATCCGGATCCAGATCTTTCCGCCCCGCTTGACGTGGCGGGTCATGGCCCGGCGGCTGGCCTCGATCTGGCGGGAGGTGATCCAGCCACATTCCTGGGCCTGCAGGGCGAACTGCCCGAAGGCGATGGTGTTGCCGCGGGTGGCGATGCCGCGCATGCGGCCGCGCTGCTGTTTGCGGAACTTGACGCGTCTTGGACTCAGCATGATTCAGGCCTCCCTCACTCCTCGTTGGAGCGGTCTTCGAACTGTTGGCGCTGCCGTCCGACCCGACGACGCGGCGCGGCTTCCGCCGGCTGCTGGGTCTGTCCGGGGAGCACCTCACCCTTGAACACCCACACCTTGATCCCCAGCACCCCGTAGGTGGTGGTGGCCACCTTGGTGGCGTAGTCGATGTCGGCCCGCAGGGTGTGCAGGGGAACGCGACCCTCGCGGGTCCATTCCGTGCGGGCGATCTCAGCGCCGTTGAGGCGACCGCCCACCATGATCTTCAGGCCGAGCACGCCGGCCCGCTGGGCCCGCTGCACCGCCATGCGCATCACGCGGCGGAAGGCCACGCGCTTCTCGAGCTGCTGGGCGATGTACTCGGCCAGCAGGTAGGCGTCGGCGTCGACACGCTCCACCTCAACCACGTTGATGCGCACCTGACGGTGGGCGTCGCCGAGGGTTTTCTGGATGCCGCTGCGCAGCTCCTCGATGCCGCTGCCCTGGCGGCCGACGAGCACGCCGGGGCGTGCGGTCTTGAGTTCAACCTCGAGCTGATCGGCCTTGCGGGCGATCAGCACGTCGGAGATGCCGGCGGCGGCGTACTTCTTGTGGATGAACTTGCGAATCCGATCGTCCTCCTGGAGGAGGGTCGGGTAGGTCTTGCTGGGGGCGTACCAGCGGGACCGGTGCTCCTGGGTGATCCCCAGGCGCAGGCCGGTTGGATGGATCTTGTGTCCCATCGGTCGGTGTCCTCGGGGTTCAGGCGGAAGGAGCCGCCACACCAATGCTGATGTGGCAGGTCTGTTTTTTGATCGCGTAGGCGCGGCCCTGGGCGCGGGGGCGGAAGCGCTTCATGGAGGGACCCATGTCGGCGCTGGCCTGGCTCACCACGAGCGTGGAGGGGTCGAGGCCGAGGTTGTTCTCGGCATTGGCCACCGCGCTGCGCAGCACCTTGGTGATGGGGCCGGTGGAGCGGTAGGGCATGAACTCGAGCATGATCAGGGCGTCGCGGTAGGTGCGACCCCGGATCTGATCGAGAACCCGGCGCACCTTCGACACGGAGCCACGGATGTAGCGGCCGTGCGCGATGGCCTGGGTGGTGGAGTTGATGTTTGCCATCGGTTCAGCGGCCTCCCTTCTTGTCTTTGATGTGGCCGCGGAAGGTGCGGGTGGGCGCGAATTCGCCCAGCTTGTGGCCCACCATCTGCTCCGTCACGTAGACGGGCACGTGGGCCTTGCCGTTGTGCACGGCAATGGTGTGGCCGATCATCATCGGCAGGATGGTGGAGGCCCGTGACCAGGTCTTGATCACGGTCTTGTCGTCGGCGGCGTTCTGCTTCTCGACCTTGCGGAGCAGGCTGTCGGCGACGAAGGGGCCTTTCTTGAGTGAGCGTCCCATGGCGGATCAGGCGTACAGCAGAGCGGTGTGGTTCATCAGGAGTCGCGTCCGCCACGGCTCCGCTTGGAGGTGCGGCGACGTTTCCGGAGCACGAACCGGTTGCTGGGCTTGTTCCGCTTGCGGGTCTTGAGGCCCAGGGCGGGTTTGCCCCAGGGGGTGACCGGGCCGGAGCGGCCGATCGGGGCGCGGCCCTCACCACCACCGTGGGGGTGGTCGCAGGGGTTCATCACCGAACCGCGCACCTCGGGCCGGCGGCCGAGCCAGCGCTTGCGGCCGGCCTTGCCCAGGCTGGTGTTGCGCTGCTCGCTGTTGCCCACCTCACCGAGGGTGGCGTAGCACTCGCGGCGCACCAGGCGCACCTCGGTGGAGGGCAGCTTGAGGGCGACGTAATCCCCCTCCTTGGCCATCACCTGGGCGCTGGCACCGGCGGTGCGCACCATCTGGCCGCCCCGGCCGGCATAGAGCTCCACGTTGTGGACGCTGGAGCCGAGGGGGATGGCCGAGAGGGGCAGGGCGTTGCCGTTCTCGATCGGGGAGTCGGGGCCGGAGATCACCGTCTGGCCCACGCTCACCCCGGCCGGAGCCAGGATGTAGCGCTTCTCGCCGTCCGCGTAATAGAGGAGGGCCAGGCGGGCGTTGCGATGCGGGTCGTAGTGGATGGCGGCCACGCGGGCCTCCACGCCGTGCTTGTCGCGACGGAAGTCGACGATGCGGTAGAGGCGCTTGTGGCCACCGCCGCGATGGCGGCAGGTGATCACACCGCGGTTGTTGCGGCCCTTGCGGCGGTGCTTGGCCACCACCAGGCCGCGCTCGCGACCGCGCCCGGTGATCTCGCTGAAGTCGGTGACGACCAGCGTGCGGGTGCCGGGGGTGTTCGGTCGGTAGGTACGGATTGCCATGTCGTTCGGGACCCCCTCAGGACTCAGGGAAGAGCTGGATGGCGTTGCCCTCGGCGAGACGCACCACCGCCTTCTTCACCTGGGCACGCTTGCCGGCGAAGCGTCCCACCCGACGGGTGCGACGGGGGGGATTCATGGTGCTCACACCGACGACCTTGACGTCGAACAGCGATTCGACGGCCGCCTTGATGTCGGGCTTGGCAGCCCGGTGGTCCACCTCGAAGGTGTACTGGTTGAGTTCGAGGGCCCGGGTGGCCTTCTCCGTGATCAGCGGGCGGCGGATCACATCCGCCAGCCGCCCTGCAAAACGTTCAGCCATCGCCGTAGACCTCCTGAATCTTCGCGAGTGCCTCCTCGCTCACCACCAGCTTCCCGGCGTGGAGCAGATCGAAGACGTTGAGCTGATCAGCGGCGATCAGCTTGACCTTCTCGAGGTTGCGGACCGAAAGCTTCACAGCTTCCGAGGCGCCATCGAGGATCAGCAGCACCTTGGTGCCCGCTTCGATGCCGAAGCGGCCGAGGGCGGCCGTGATCTCCCGGGTCTTAGGGGTGTCCAGGCCGGTGCCGAAGCCCTTCACCACGATCAGGTCGTCGACGCGGGCCATCAGCGCGGTGCGCAGGGCCAGGCGACGCTCCTTGCGGTTCATGCCCAGCTCGTAGCTGCGCGGCTTCGGACCGAACACCACGCCACCGCCGGGGCGGAGCGGGGTGCGGATCGAACCCTGGCGGGCCCGGCCGGTGCCCTTCTGCTTGTAGGGCTTGCGGCCGCCGCCGGCCACTTCGGCACGGGTGAGGGTGCTGGCCGTGCCCTGACGGGCGTTGGCCAGCTGCCGCACCACGGCGCGGTGAAGCAGATCGTTGGCGGAGGTTTCCTTGGCGACCTTCAGGTCGAGAGAGGCCTTGCCGCTCTCCTTGCCCTGCCAGTCGCGAACAACACAGTGAGTCATGTCCTTCCTCCTTAGTTCGCGGCCTTGCCGCCCACCCGGTTGGCGGGGCGGATGTCGAGCAGGGCGCCGGGCTTGCCGGGAACCGAGCCCTTGACCACCAGCAGGTTGCGCTCCGCATCCACCTTGAGGATGGTGAGGCCGCGGGTGGTGATCTGCTTGCCGCCGTAGCGGCCGGCCATCCGCTTGCCGGGGTAGACCCGGCCGGGGGTGGTGCCGGCGCCGGTGGAACCGGGTTCGCGGTGGTTCTTGGAACCGTGGCTCATGGGACCGCGGCTGAAGCCGTGGCGCTTCTGGTAGCCGGCGAAGCCACGGCCGATGGTGTCGCCGCTGACGTCCACCTTCTGGCCGGCTTCGAAGGCCGCCACGGTGATCGCCGCGCCCAGCTCGAGCCCGTCGACGGCGTCGACGCGGTATTCGCGCAGGTGCCGGAGCGGTTCGCTGCCGGACTTCGCCAGGTGACCCTTGGCCGGCTTGTTCACGAGTTTCTCGCGAATGTCGCCGAAGCCGACCTGCACCGCGGTGTAGCCGTCGGTGTCTTCGCTCTTGAGCTGGGTGATGCGGCAGGGACCCGCTTCGATCACGGTGACCGGAACGGACCTGCCCTCTTCATCGAAGAACTGGGACATGCCCAGTTTCTTCCCGAGAATGCCGATGGACATGGGAGGGGAATGACGCCAGCTGGACAGTCGTCGGAAGGGGCCGGCGGAACTCCCCTGGGAGAGCTTCCGTGGAGACCCTGCGCACCCCGTGCCGCAAGGCACCGGGAACGCGACGATCGCTGAGTTCGGGGAATCGCAGAGGGATCGGCGGCGGGACCGCGCGACCGGGGGCTAGCGAGACGAATCAGCAGGCTGGGACTTGCGGGACTGGACGTGATCGGAGCAAGCTCCGGGCGCCGGTCTGGCAGTTTCCCGACGGTTCCGTACAGCCCCGTAAGGGCTGCCCGGGCCGTGCTGGCCGGGGGGGCCGCCGCAACGACGACCCTGCACCGAGTTCTGGAGGCCCGGCTAGCGGACGGGCACAGATCTTCGGCACAAGAGGCCACCATACCCCATGGGGTTACCCCTCCCCCAGGACCCCGATCCGGGGCAGGGCTGCCAGACTTGCCCGCACTGACTTCGTCGCACCGATGCCCCTGCTGCTCACCGGCCGCGGTTTCCGCAACGACCTGGAGAAGGAGGGGGCCCTTGCACTGTTCGCGCCGCTGGAGGGCGGCACCGAGACCCGCCTGCTGCGCCGCATGCGCGCTGCCGGTTATCGCACCCATCTCACCTCGGCGCGGGGACTCGGTGATCCGGAGGCCTTCCTCTTCCAGCTGCACGGAATCCGTCCGCCCCACCTCGGTCACCAGAGCGTGGGCCGCGGAGCGGCCGTGGGCGAGGTGCAGCGGGTGATGCCCCTGCTCGGCAGCGACCTCGAGGGCACGGCGCCGATCCTGCTCTGGCTGCTGGAGGGCCAGGTGCTCTCGGAGGCCGAGCTGGCCTCGCTGGTGCAGCTCTGCCGCCGGGAGGCCCGCCTCAAGATCGTGGTGGAGATGGGGGGAGCCCGGGCTCTGCGCTGGCAGCCGCTCGAGCAGCTGCTCGCCGCCACCGTCTGATCGGCCCGGCCGCCACCGCCGGAGACCCCGTGCTCGGGCCCGAAGCCGCCCTGGCGGCGGGGCGCTGGGTGAAGCTGATCGGCGGCGCCAGCAACCAGGACCTCGCCTCGATCGAGGATCTCGCCGGCATCTATGCCCTGGCCGGCGTCCACTGCATCGACGTGGCCGCGGATCCGGCCGTGGTGGCCGCAGCCCGTCGGGGCCTTCGCTGGGCGGCCGAGCGGAACCCGGACCGACCTCCTGAAGCGGCTCCCTGGCTGATGGTGAGCCTCAGTGACGGGGCCGATCCCCACTTCCGCAAGGCCTGGTTCGATCCCCGCCGCTGTCCGGCGGACTGCCCCAGGCCGTGCGAGCGGGTGTGTCCGGCCCACGCGATCGCGCCAGCCGGGGCCGGTGGGGTGCTCAGCGAGCGCTGCTATGGCTGCGGCCGCTGCCTGCCGGCCTGCCCGCTCGGGCTGATCGCGGAGCGCCCCCACACCCTGGCGCCGGAGGCGGTGGCGCCGCTGCTGGCGCAGCTGGCGCCCGATGCGGTGGAACTGCACACGCGCCTGGGCCGCTCGGCGGCCTTCGCGGCGCGGCTGGAGCAGGTGCTGGCCTCCGGCGTCCCCCTGCGGCGGCTGGCGGTGAGCTGTGGTCTGGAGCGTGACGGCGGGGGGGAGCCGCCGGGGCCGCCGGAGCTGGCTGCCGAACTTCAGGAGCGCCACCGGCAGCTGCGGCAGGCCGGGTTCCGGCCGCTCTGGCAGCTCGATGGCCGGCCGATGAGCGGTGATGTGGGCGCCGGCACGGCCCATGCCGCCGTGCGGCTGCTCCAGCGGCTGGCCCCCCTCGCCCCCCCGGGGCCCCTGCAGCTGGCGGGCGGCACCAACGACCGCACCCTGCCGCTGCTGGAGCGGCTCGGGCCCGCGGGCGGGCGGGCCTGCGGCGTGGCCTTCGGCAGCGTGGCCCGCCACCGGCTCCAACCGCTGCTGCTGGAGGCCCAGGCCCGCGGCCGGCGGCTGCTCGACCTCCCGGATCTGCTGCCCCAGGCCCTGGCGACCGCCGGTGCGCTGGTGTCGCCCTGGCTGCGGCGCCAACGCCTCTCCACCGCCATCCCGTCCGGCTAGAACGGCCACAGCGAACGCCCCGCCCCGGCCCCCCTCCGCTGGATCCGCGTCCCACCCCCAGCGCCGACCCCGCCGGCGCGCCCCTGCCTCCCACCCAGCGGGTCACCGACGATCTCGATCGGCTGCTTGCGGTGCTGCCGTCCCCGGTACGCCGGGCCCTGGAGCTGCCCGAGCGGCGCGACCAGCTGCTGGAGGTGGTGCTCGACCTCGGCCGGGTGCCGGAGGCCCGTTACCCCGGCCGGGCCGTGGCCCTCGGGGAGGCGCCGGTGGAGCGGGCGGATCTGGCGGCCGTGCTGGAGCGGCTCGGGCCGTTCGGCGGTGACAACCGGGCCGGGATCGAGCGCACGCTCCACCGCATCAGCGCGATCCGCAACCGCACCGGTGAGGTGGTGGGGCTCACCTGCCGGGTGGGTCGGGCCGTGTTCGGCACGGTGGCGATGGTGCGGGATCTGCTGGATTCGGGCCAGTCGCTGCTGCTGATGGGCCGGCCGGGGGTCGGAAAGACCACCGCCCTGCGCGAGATCGCCCGCGTGCTCGCCGACGAGCTGGAGCGGCGCGTGGTGGTGATCGACACCAGCAACGAGATCGCCGGCGACGGCGACATCCCCCATCCCGCCATCGGCCGGGCCCGCCGCATGCAGGTGGCCCGCCCGGAGCTGCAGCACCAGGTGATGATCGAGGCGGTGGAGAACCACATGCCCGAGGTCATCGTCATCGATGAGATCGGCACTGAACTCGAGGCCCAGGCGGCCCGCACCATCGCCGAGCGGGGCGTGATGCTGGTGGCCACCGCGCACGGCAACGCCCTCGAGAACCTGATCCGCAACCCCACCCTGAGCGACCTGGTGGGCGGCATCCAGTCGGTGACCCTGGGCGATGAGGAGGCCCGCCGGCGCCGCACCCAGAAAACGGTCCTGGAGCGGGCCGCCGAACCCACCTTCCCGCTGGCGGTGGAGATGCACAGCCGCCACCGCTGGCTCGTGCACCTTGACGTGGCCGGCACCGTGGATGCCCTGCTGCGCGGCCAGCAGGCCCGTCCCCAGATCCGCGAGCTCGCCCCCGACGGACGGCTGCTGCTGCGGGATGCGCCGCCGCCCCTCCCCGTCCCGTCGGCACCGCCACGGGGACGGGAGAGCCCGATCGCTCTGCGCGGCGGCCGGGCCCTGGTGGCCCCGCCCCTGCCGAATCCGGCGGCCGCTGGCCCCCGGGTGCTGCCGGCGGAGCCCACCCCCTCTCCTGAGGTGTCTTCCCGCCAGCCCGCGGCCCCCCTGCGGGTGTGCGGCGTGGGCATGGCCCCCCAGCTGCTGCGGGAGGCGGTCCGTGGCCGGGCCCTGCCGGTGGAGGTGGTGGAGGAGCCGGAGGCGGCGGACGTGCTGCTGAGCCTCCGCGGCCAGCTGGGACGGGATCCCGACCTGCGGCGCCGGGCGCGGGTGCGGGGCGTGCCGATCCTGGTGATCAAGTCCGACTCCCCCCACCAGCTCCAGCGGGCGCTGGAGCGGCTGGTGGAGCGGCGGTCCCCGGCGGAGCCCGATGCCGGCGATCCCGCCGGCGGCCTCGACGATGACCATGCCGCCCTGGAGGAGTGCCGGCTGGCGGTGGAGCAGGTGGTGCTGCCCCAGGGACGGCCGGTTGAACTGCTCCCCCGCAGTGAACGGGTGCGGGAGATGCAGAGCGAACTGGTGGGCCGTTACCGGCTCCGCTGCTCGGTGTTCGGACGGGGTCCGCAGCAGCGGCTGCGGGTGTTCCCGCCCTGAAGGCCCGACGCCGGTGCCTCCGGTTGACGAAGGCACCGGCGCTGTGGGTAACTATTTAGGCACCGGCACCGCCGGCGTGTTGGGCCGTCGCCAAGCGGTAAGGCAGCGGGTTTTGGTCCCGCCATTCCTAGGTTCGAATCCTAGCGGCCCAGTTTTTTCTCCCCTTCCTTGGCTGCGGCTCCGCTGCTGGTCTTCGACTTCGACGGCGTGCTGGTCGACGGCATGGCCGAGTACTGGTGGTCGGCGCGCCATGCCGCCCTGCGCCTCGATCCCGGGCTGACCCTGCCGGAAGCAGCGCCCCCGGGCTTCTCCCTTCTGCGCCCCCGCATCCACAAGGGCTGGGAGATGGTGCTGATGGCGGCCGAACTGGGGCGGCCCGGCTTCGACCCCGTCGCGGCCGCCGCCGATTACGACCGGGCCATGCCCGCGGCCCTGGCGGCGCGGGGCTGGCGGAGCGATCGGCTGCAGGAGGCCCTCGAGGTCGTGCGGCGCACGGCGATCGCCGAGGGGCCGGAAGCCTGGCTGGCCCTCCACCGCTTCTATCCCGGCGTGCCGGATCGGCTGCGGGCCCTGGCGGCCGAAGGGGCCGACTGGGCGGTGCTCACCACCAAGGGCGGGGCCTTCGCCGCCCGCCTGCTGGCCGCCGCCGGCCTCACGCCCTGGGCCCTCTACGGCCATGAGCAGGGCAGCAAGCCGGAGGTGCTGCTTCGGCTCCGCACCGAGGGGCGGCCCCTCTGGTTCGTGGAGGACCGCCGTCCCACGCTGGAGCTGGTGCGCGCCACCGCCGGCCTGGAGGCCGTGCGCTGCTATCTCGCCTCCTGGGGGTACCTGGCTCCCGGCGACGGGGAGGGCCTGGCGGCCGCGTGCATCCGCTGGCTCACGCCCGCCGCCTTCGCCGCCCCCCTGGCGGCCTGGCCCTGACGCGCTACAGTACGCTCGTACTAACGCAATTGATACGCCGGCCCCCTGCGGTGGCACTTGCTTCCCAGAGGTCGCAGGATGGCGCCCGGCTCCGGGCCCGCTTCCCTGCCCGTCCGGTGTCTATCCGGTGCCCGCCCGGTGCCCGTCTGTCGCGGCCTGTCCCCTCGCTGATCCATTCCATGCCCCTCGATCCCAAGGCCGCCTCCTCTTCCTCCGCCTCCTCCTCCGCCGGTGCCGGCGGCCCCTCCAGCGCCGAGCGCGACAAGGCCCTCGGCCTGGTGCTCAACCAGATCGAGCGCAACTTCGGCAAGGGCTCGATCATGCGCCTGGGCGACGCCTCCCGCATGCGGGTGGAAACGATCAACACCGGCGCCCTCACCCTGGATCTCGCCCTGGGCGGGGGGTATCCCAAGGGCCGGGTGGTGGAGGTCTACGGGCCGGAGAGTTCGGGTAAGACCACCCTCACCCTCCATGCCATCGCCGAGGTGCAGAAGCGCGGCGGCGTGGCTGCCTTCGTCGATGCGGAGCATGCCCTCGATCCGGTCTATGCCGCCTCCCTCGGGGTCGACATCGAGAACCTGCTCGTCTCCCAGCCGGACACCGGCGAGATGGCCCTGGAGATCGTGGATCAGCTGGTGCGCTCCGCCGCCGTCGACATCGTGGTGATCGACTCGGTGGCGGCCCTCACACCCCGGGCGGAGATCGAGGGCGAGATGGGCGATCTGGCGGTGGGCAGCCAGGCCCGGCTGATGAGCCAGGCGATGCGCAAGATCACCGGCAACATCGGCAAGTCGGGCTGCACGGTGATCTTCCTCAACCAGCTCCGCCAGAAGATCGGCGTCACCTACGGCAACCCGGAAACCACCACGGGCGGCAACGCGCTGAAGTTCTACGCCTCGGTGCGCCTCGACATCCGCCGCATCCAGACCCTCAAGCGCGGCACCGAGGAGTACGGCATCCGCGCCAAGGTGAAGGTGGCCAAGAACAAGGTGGCCCCTCCCTTCCGCATCGCCGAGTTCGACATCCTCTTCGGCCGCGGCATCAGCACCCTGGGCTGCCTGCTCGACCTGGCGGAGGAAACCGGGGTGGTGACGCGCAAGGGCGCCTGGTACAGCTACGAGGGCGACAACATCGGCCAGGGCCGCGACAACACGATCACCTGGCTGGAGCAGAACCCTGATCAGGCTGAGGTGATCGAGCAGCTCACCCGGCGCCGGCTCACCGAGGGCTCCGAGGTCACGGCCAACTCGATGAAGCCCCTGGCCGCAGCAGCCCGACAGGCGGCGGCCCGTGGCACAGCCAAGCCTGCGGCGGTTGAGGAAGCTCCGATCAACCTGGCGGTGGAACGGGAGGAGGTGCCGGCGGCCTGAGGGCCGTCGGCGGCACCCTCAGGCGGGTTCCGCAAGAGCGGAGTCCAGGTGGGTATCGGGCCCGGCGAGGGTGGAGGCAGAGCGGGGCCAGCGGCTGGCGGGTCCGCTCTGCAGGACCGCGGCTACGCGCTGGAGTTCCTGGATCGCTTCGGCGCCCTCCAGCTTCACCAGTTCGCGGCCGTCGCGGGATTCCACCCAGCTGATCCCGAAGTCGGAGACGAGGAAGCGAACCATGTGGTTGTCCTCGAGTTCGGCCACGAAGGAGGCGCCATGGTTGTCCTCACCGTCGCCGCAGACGTAGCAGCTGGCGGTCTGGCCCCGCTGGTCGAGGCAGTCGGCCAGGGCCTGGAGGCTCAGCACCAGGTCGTGGACCACCGAGCGGTACTGATTGGCGAGGCGTGAGAACACAGGCCCTCTGAAGAGCGATGAACCAATCCTAAGGTTTTCTTCCGATTTGTCGCGAGCCCCCTTGGGCCGGTGGGCATCCCCTCACCGGCCACCGGCCATCGGCCTGCATCACGCAGGTTCAGCCGTCGGCCAGGGTCCACCAGCCGGCCGCCGGCCCGATGAACCGCACGGTCACCCAGAACGCCACCAGGGCGGCGATGCCGATCCAGGCCCCCCGGGTGCTCACGGCCACGAAGCGGTCGGCCTGGTGGCGGGTGAACGGCAGCCAGGGAATCAGCCGCGGGGAGGTGTCCGCCCCCGCGGCGGGGCGATCGACTTTCTTCTGGCGAGGCGGCAGGCCCTGGGCGGCGCGGCGCTTGGCTTCCCCCATGGGAACTCGGGTGCGGATGGCCCGAGGCTAGGGGCCAGGCCTGCCACCGGCCGCCGCGGGGATGTTCAATCCGGCAGCAGGCGGGTGAGCTGGATCCAGGGCTCCAGGGCGCTGAACACCTGCCGCCCCCAGCTCCGCCCCCGCAGGCGACCGTCGAGCACCGCCAGGCGGCCGCCGCTCCGCCGCAGGCCCGCCACACCCCGCTGCAGCCGGTTGAGGGCATCGGGCAGCAGCCGTTCGCGGAACCAGTCGCGGCCCTGCTGGCGCAGGCGTGCCACCCGGGCGGCGGTGAGCGGATCCTCCAGGCTGGCGATCGGCAGCAGCGCCACCACCACCTGGCAGGGCAGGGGAAGGCGGGCCTGGTTCTCCAGCCACCAGCTCCAGCGGCAGCAGAGCACGCCGTTGCTCTCCGGGGCCGTGCACTCCTCTCCCACCCGGCTGCCGAATTCGGCGGCCAGGCCGCTGGCCAGGCCGCGGCGCAGGGCCGGGTCGTCGATCAGCACCACCGTGAGTCCGGCCTGGGCGAGCACCAGGCGGCGGGCGTGGTCGAGCAGATGCTCGGCGTAGTGGGGGCTGTTCGGCAGGGGCTGGCGCAGCGGGGCGTAGAGGGGGAGGGGATCGGCGAGCGGCGGATCGCCCAGCTCCACCACCACCTGGGGGGTGAGGCCCAGGCCGGTGATGGCGGCCCCCGGCGCCACCTCGCCACTGCCCCTGGGGATCGCCAGTTCGCCCGCGAGCACGGCGCCCCGGCCCTGGAGCAGCCCCTCCAGTTCCGCCAGGGGGTCGAGCGGCTGGCGATGCAGCTGCCACGCCAGCTGCTCGGCATCCACATGGGCCCAGCTGCTCCAGCCGGCTCCCGCGGCCTCCAGCCAGGCCCTCCAGGGATCGGGGAGCGGTTTGAGCAGGGCCAGCAGATGGCGCAGCGGGGCCTCGTCGTCGTCGGCCAGGGGCACCAGGCCGTGGGGGGTGCGCGGGTGGCGCAGCAGGCGCCGCCCCAGCCGGCCGTGCAGGCTGAGCAGGCTCTCCTCCGCGGCCGGCAGGGCGCGCCGAAGCCGGTCCCAGTCGGTGGGGTCGATCCGCACTGCCAGGGCCTCCCGCAGGGCGGTTTCCAGGCTCTCCGCCTCGGGGATCACCAGCTGGCGATCGCCCAGCCTGTCGTTGCGCCAGGCCTCGAGCAGCTCCCGGTGATTGAGCAGCCAGAGCCTGGCCTCGGCCGGAGCATCCGGACCCTCCCAGCAGGAGAGGGACAGGCCCACCCCGCGCAGCCGGGGCCATTCCACCTGGAGCAGGCGCTGGCGCAGCCCATCCCCCACCACCAGGGCCAGTCGCGTCTCCCCCAGCACCAGCGGCACCAGCAGGCTGATCCACCAGCTGGGATCGGTGCCCGGCGCCAGCCGCACCAGGGTGTGATCCGCCCGCCGCAGGCTTCGGGCCACCAGGCGGCTCAGGGTGAGATGGTGCGGCCAGCGGCGCGCCCCCTCCCCCGCCAGCAGGGCCTTGAGCTGGTGGTGGGCGCGGGCTTCCAACATCGCCGGATCGTAGGCAGCGGCCCCGGAGCGGATCGCAGCAGCGGCGACAGCGCCCCCCGGCGCGCGGCAGGCCACCGGGCATCGGGGACGATGGGGCCCAGGCGCGAGGTGGCGGGGATGGCGAACCAGCGGCAGGGGGACGGGGCGGTGCCCCTGTGGCAGCACCGGCCTGTGGGGCTGGTGGGTCTGGGGCTGATCGGCGGTTCGCTGGGCCTCGATCTGCAGGCGCTCGGTGCCGACGTGCGCGCGCTGGTGCACCGGGAGAGCACCGCCGCGCGGGCCCGGGAGCGGGGCCTGGCGGGCACGGTCTCCACCGACCCCGCGGTGCTGGACGACTGCGGCCTGGTGGTGATCGCCCTGCCCCTGGATCGCCTGCTCGCTCCCGATCCGGCCCTGCTGGCGGCCCTGCCCGGGGATGCGGTCGTCACCGATGTGGGGTCGGTGAAGGGCCCGGTGCTGGAGGCCTGGGGGCAGCGGCCGGGGATCCGCTTCGTGGCGTCCCATCCGATGGCCGGCACGGCGGCGGCGGGGGTGGAGGCCGGCGAGGCGGGGCTGTTCCGCGATCGGCCCTGGGTCGCCACCCCGGTGGCCGGCACCGACCCTGCCGCCCTGGCGGCGGTGCGGGAGCTGGCGGAGGCGGTGGGAGGCCGCTGGCTCACCTGTGCGCCGGCCGACCATGACGCGGCCGTGGCGCTGATCTCCCACCTGCCGGTGCTGGTCAGTGCCGCCCTGATCGGCACCGCCGACCGCGGCGGCGAGGGGCCCCTGGCGGCGCTGGTGCGGGGCCTGGCCTCCAGCGGCTTCGCCGACACCACCCGGGTGGGCGGCGGCAACCCCGACCTGGGCACCCTGATGGCCCGCCATAACCGGGAGGCCCTGCTGGCGGCCCTTGCCCTCTATCGGCGGGAGATCGCCGCCCTGGAGCAGCTCGTGCAGGCCGGGGACTGGCCGGAGCTGCACCGTTTCCTGCATCGCACCCACGACCTGCGGCCGGCCTTCCTCGAACCACCCGGGCCGGCTTCTCAGGAGCTTCCCGGTTGACCTCCCCGTGCCGGCAGGGCAGGGCGGTCGAATCTGATTAAAGTCCTGCCAAATGCAGCGGGCTGGTGGAGTTCCGGGGATCGCTGGATGAGCTCAAGGTGCTGGTGGCCCGCACCGGCCAGTCCGGCCGCTGGGTGCACGAGGGCGACTTCGAGATGTTCGTCGTCGAGGACGGCGTCTCCAACCTCCGCCTCAACTGGTGGCCCGGGAACGGCACGCTGATGGTGGTGGGGGATCCCGCCCAGCGGCGGGGCTTCACCGAATCCCTCCAGCAGGAGATCGCCCGCCTGTCATGAGCAGCCCCGCCGGGCCGTCGCGCTGATGGGCACCTCCCCCATCCTCGACGTGGATCTGCTGGCCTTCGAGCGCGGCAGCGCCTCGGCGCGGGACGCGGTGGTGGATGGGGTGCGCCGCAGCCTGGCCACCGGTTTCGTGTACACCCGCAGCGATCTGCCCGAGGCCCTGCTCGATGACGCCTACGGCCTGCTGGGCCGCTTCTTCGCCCTGGCGCCCGAGCGGAAGCAGGCCTTCCACGCCCCGCAGAGCGCGGGGCAGACGGGGTACACCGGCCTGCTGGTGGAGACCGCCGCCGGCAGTGCCAGGGCCGACTGGAAGGAGATGCTCAACTGGTCGGCGCCGCTGCCGGCGGCCCATCCCCTGCGGCGCCGCCATCCCCTCCTCTACCCCGAGCTGCTGCTGCCCGAGCCGGAGCTGCCCGGAATCACCGAGGTGCTGCTGGCCTTCCACACGGCCCTGGCGGACCTGCAGCGCCGCTTCCTGCGGGTGATCGCGGTGGCGATGGGCTGCGCGGACACCTTTTTCGACGAGATGACCCTGGAGGCCCCCACCCTCAGCCGGGCCCTGCGCTACCCGCCGATGCCCGAGGCGCCGGCGCAAGGCCACGTGTGGGCTGCGCCCCACGGCGACATCAACCTGATCACCGCCCTGCCCCGGGCCACGGCTCCGGGGCTGCAGGTGCTGGTGGAGGGCGAATGGATCGATGCCCTGCCGCCGGAGGGCCGGGTGATCATCAACAGCGGTCTGATGCTGGAGCGGCTCAGCAACGGCACGATCCCGGCGGGCTGGCATCGGGTGGTCGCTCCGGCGGGCAGCAGCGGCGAGCGCCACAGCGTGGTGCAGTTCTGCCATGCCCGGCCCTGGACCGTGCTGGCGCCGGTTGCCTCCTGCTGCACAGCGGAGACTCCCCAGCGGTGGCCGGGAATCACGGCGGCCGATGCCCTCGAGGAGGTGCTGTACCGGATCCAGCTCCTGCCGCCCCACCCCTGAAGGGCCCCCGCGCGCGGAGCGCTTAACGTCGTCCGCAGCCGCCCCCTGCCGATGCGCCGCCCCCTCCCTCCGCTCGTGGCCGTCTGCGGTGGCCTGGCGCTGCTGCTGGGCCCGGTGCTTGTGGGTTGCGGGGAGTCCCGGGGCGGGGCGGGGGCCACGGCGGCGGAGTCGCAGCTGCGCATCCCTTCGCCTGAGGCGCCAGCCGCCCAGCCCTTGCCGCCTCCGCCGGCCGCCGCCCTGCTTCCCACCGATCCGGCCCTGCCCCGGGCCGCCGACGGCCGCCACTATCCCCTGGTGCCCACCGATCCGGCCGCAATCGCCACCCTGCTGGACCAGGTGGAGGAGCTGGTGCGCGCCCCGTCCACCCCGGAGGCCGATCTGCCGGCCCTGGGGCATCAGCAGCAGGTGCTCTACCGCACCCTCTCACGCGCGCCGGCCCTGGCCGCCCAGGTGCGCCCCCATCTGAGCGAGCGCTGGCAGTCGGTCTTCGATCGGCACCTGGCCGCCCGGCGGGAGTTCCTGGCCATGCACCGCGGCAACAAGGCGGCCGTCTTGCCGGCCTGGAGGATCATTCCCCCCGAGCCCCCCGAGAACCTCCTCCGCTACTACAAAGAGGCCGCCGCCGCCACCGGCATCGCCTGGGAGGTGCTGGCGGCGGTGAACCTGGTGGAAACGGGCATGGGCCGCATCGACGGCGTGTCGGTGGCGGATGCCCGCGGGCCGATGCAGTTCCTGCCCACCACCTGGGCCGAGCCCGGCATCGGCAAGGGAGGGGACATCCGCGATCCCCGCACCGCCATCCATGCCGCCGCCCGCTATCTGGTGCGCCGCGGTGGTCTCAAGGACATCCGCAAGGGGCTGTGGGGTTACAACAACAGCGACCACTACGGCAAGGCGGTGCTGCTCTACGCCGGCCTCCTGCGGGAGGATCCCCGCGCCTTCCGGGGCCTCTACCACTGGGAGGTCCATTTCGCCTCGGCCGCCGGCGATCTCTGGCTGCCCGTGGGCTACGACCAGCCCCGTCCGATCGCCGTGACCACCTACCTGGCCCGCTTCCCCGCCAGCGCCCCGCCGCCGGTGCTGGCCGGGGGCTGACTCAGGCCTCGATCCCGCGGCCGAGCAGCAGGTCGCGGGCCGCGTTGACGGCCTGCATGGTGTCGTGCAGCCCACCGCGATCGGGGTGGTGTTCGCCGGCTGCCCGCTTCCAGGCCCGGTTCACGTCGCCCTCGCTCAGGCGTCCCGCCAGCGCCAGCCCCAGCCTGGCGCGCGCCTCCAGCGCCGCCAGATCCGGACTGCGGCCCAGAGGGGAGCGGTCGGCGGCGCTCAGACCCGAACCCCGCCGCTTGCGGCCCTTGCCCCGGGCCGCGGCAGGCTCCCGGCGCCCGCCCGCCCCGAAGCCGCGGCCCCCCTGGTCGGGCTCGGGCGTTCGTCGCCGGCGGCCCGACGGGGCGGCCTGGGGTGCCACCAGGGCACGGGCGGAGGGGGACATCGGTGGTCGGAGCGGTACCCCCAGCCTCTCAGGTGGCGGACGCGTCCCGCCAGCGCCAGCTCATTCCCCGCCCCTGCAGCAGCTGGCGGCAGGCCATCAGGGCCGAGAGGCTCACGCCGGCGGTGCCCTCGCCGGGGTGGATCGAATCGCCGCAGAGCCACAGGCCGGCCATGGGGGTACGGCTGGCGAGGCCGAAGGGTCCGAAGCGGCCGGGAGCCTGCCCCAGCCCACCGACGAACCCGAAGGGCCGGCCGGTCCAGCGCTGGAACCCCCGGGGCGTGGCCAGCTCGCCGTGGCTCCAGTGTTCCGGCTTCACGCCCAGCAGCCGCTCGAGGCCCCGGCGGATGCCGGCCTCGGCCCCCCGCTTGCGCTCCAGATAGGCGGCCTTCTCCAGAGCGAACCAGGGCCTGGCTGCCGTGAACACGCTGGCGATCACCGTCGCCTGCCCCGCCGGCGCCCGCCCATCCCCCTCCCGGCTCACCGACACGAACAGCGGGCCGGGATCGTCCCAGTCCCGCTGCAGGTGCGGATCCACGTCCGCCGGCAGCCGATCGCGCTCCACCGCCCCGTAGAACACCAGCGCCCCGCTGGGATCGCTCAGGCCCTCCAGTCGCCCCCGGTAGCCCGCCGGCAGGGCATCGCCCAGCAGGGCGGGCAGGCTCTGGGGGGGAAGGGTGAGCACCACCTCCCGGGCCCGCAGCAGGAAGCGGCCACCTGGGGCGGCCTGGCCCTCCAGCCGCCAGGGGTCGCCCGGTCGGGCCGGGGGGTGCAGCCGCTCCAGCCGGTGCCGCCGCCGCAGCCGGCCGCCCGCCTGGGCGAGCGCCTGCTCCAGGCCGGTGCTCAGGGCCTGCATCGACCCCTCGAGATGCCAGAGGCCCAGGGGCTCCTGGGCCATCTGCAGCACGGTGGCGCCGTAGAGGGCGGCCGTGCGGTCGGCCGGCTCCTGCGAGTAGAGGCGGAGCTGCAGGTCGAGGAAGCGGCGCAGCCTTGCCCCCACTGGCCCGTCGGCGCAGCCGCAGAGGCGCTGCAGGTCGGCGATGGTGGCGGTGGTCAGCAGACCGCTGGCCAGGCTGGCCGGCCGCAGGGCCGCCAGCAGCTGGCCCAGATCCCAGAGGGAGCGGGGCGGCAGCACCGGATCGCGGCCGGCGAAGGCCCAGCTGGCCCGGTGGATCGCGGCGCACAGCTCCCAGAAGCGGTCGCTGCCGGGAAACTGGCGCTCCCGCTCCGCCCGCCAGGCGCCGGGATCGCGATGCAGCCGCACCGGCGCCTGCCCATCGGCCAGGTCGACCACACAGCCGGGATCGAGTGGAGTCGCGGGCGGCGCCGCCACCCCGAGGTGGCGGAACAGCCGCTCGTGCACCCCACCCGGCTCCAGGCCCGCCACCTGGGTGGCCCCCACATCAAAGGTGTAGGGGCCGCGGCGGAAGGTGCCGGCGCATCCCCCGCTCTGGCCGTGGGCCTCGAGCAGCTCCACCTCCAACCCTTCACGGGCCAGCAGGGCCGCCGCCGTGAGGCCGGCGATGCCGGCTCCCACCACGGCCACATCGAGAGGAGCCCCCGGGCCGGGGGAAGGGTCGGGCGCCATCCAGGCATGGTGGCAACCGGCATGCGGCCACCGCGAGGCGTCAGGCTGGGGCGGGTCCGATTCCGGTGTGATGCCGCCTGCCGCCGATCCCCTCGCCCCGTGGCTCCAGGAGCGGCTGGGCGTGGCGCTGCTGCGGCGCCAGGCGGTGGGGGGAGGCTGCATCCACCAGGCCTGGTGCCTGGAGCTGGCAGCCCGGCGGCAGGGCCAGCCGGCGCGCCTGTTCGCCAAGACCTGCCCCCCCGAGCAGCTGCCCCTGCTGGAGGCGGAGGCCGACGGCCTGCGCGCCCTGGCGGGAGCGGCCGCCGACACGGGCCTGGTGGTGCCGGAACCGCTGGCCCTGGGGCTCAGCGGAAGCCTGGCGGTGCTGGTGCTCCCCTGGCTGTCCCTCGGCGGCGGTGGCGACTGGGACGCCATGGGGGCCGCCCTGGCCCGTCTGCATCGCCGCAGCCTCGATGGCTGCCTGGCCCCCCAGGATCGGCCGGCCTGCTTCGGCTGGGGGCAGGCCAACGTCATCGGTTCCACGCCCCAGCTCAACGACTGGAGCGAGGAGTGGGGCGCGTTCTTCGCCAGCCGCCGGCTCGCCCCCCAGCTGGAGGCACTGGCCCGCCGCGGCATCGATCTGCCGGGCGCGCAGCAGCTTCTGGAGCGGGTGCCTGGCTGGCTGGCGGGTCACGGGGCCGAACCCTGCCTGGTGCACGGCGATCTCTGGAGCGGCAATGCCTCGCTGCTGGCGGGGGCCGCCGGCACCGTGTTCGATCCGGCCGTGCATCGGGCCGACCGGGAGGTGGATCTGGCCATGGCCCGCCTGTTCGGGGGCTTCCCCGCGGCCTTCTTCACCGGTTACGAGCGCGAATGGCCCCTGCCGCCGGGTCACCACAGCCGCGTGGATCTCTACAACCTGTACCACCTGCTCAACCACGCCCAGCTGTTCGGGGGCGGTTACGTGGCCCGCTCCCGGGCCTGCATCGCCAGCCTCCTCAGCCAGCCGCCCGGCTGATGGCCCTTGCCAGGGGAGGGGGCAAAAAAAACCGCCCCAAGGGGGCGGCACTGCGGGATGGGCTTGAGATCAGCCCAGATACTCCTTCTTGATGGTCTGCACCTTGTCGACCACGGCGGCGCGCTTCTCGCTGGTGGTGAGGTTGTCCCAGCTCCACTTGCCCACCACCACGAGGCCGAGCAGCTCCAGCAGCCCCGGCACGATCGGCAGAAGATTGATGGTGTCGAGCACACCTTTGATCAGGATCTGGGCCACGATCACCGCCAGCAGGATGCCGGCGGCCTTGCCAACCTTGCCCATCTGGGCCCAGTCGACCTTGTCGAGGGTTTCGTTGACCTTGCCGATCACCTCGCCGTAGCGCTGCTGGAAGTCGAAGCCGGCATCACTCACGGCATCGGCGGCCTTGTCCACCGTCTCCTTGGCTTCGGTGCTGAGATCGCTCATGGAGAAGGCCGGACGGGAAACGCTGCCTAAGGTACCCGCTGTGGCCGAGTTCACGCCAGAGGCGATTTCCCTCCGTCCGCGCGCGCTGACGCTGCTTCACCACCTGCTCGCGCTGCCGGCGCCGGAGGAGGGTTGCGCCCTGCTGCTCGGCTGGCGCCAGGGCGTGCTGTGGCGCATCGAGAGGATCTGGCCCTGTCTGAATGTGTGGGAACCGCAGGCCGAGCGCAAGTGCCGTTTCGCCGTGGATCCACGGGAGCAGCTTCATGCCCAGAAGTGGGGCCGCGGCCAGGAGTTGCTGCTGCTCGGCTCGGCCCACAGCCATCCCGCGGCGGAGCCGGTGCCCTCGGCCACCGACCGGGCCCTCACGGTGGCACCGGCCCTGATGCTCATCCGCGGCTGCTCAACCCAGGGGCGTGTGGAGCTGGCGTGCTGGTGGTTGCCGGAGGACGCTCCAGCCTGGCCGCTGCCGTGGAGAATGGAGGATTGAGGCGCCTCCGTCGGTGGAGGTGCCGGGTTGCCCACCGATCCCATGCTCCCTCCCGACACCAGCGGCGTTCAGCTCAGTCCCGACGAGGTGGCTCGTTTCTCCCGCCACCTGATCCTCCCCGAGGTGGGCATGGAGGGGCAGAAGCGGCTCAAGGCCGCCTCGGTGCTGTGCGTGGGCACGGGCGGGCTGGGTTCGCCGCTGCTGCTCTATCTGGCGGCCGCCGGCGTGGGCCGGATCGGCATCGTCGACTTCGACGTGGTGGATACCAGCAACCTGCAGCGCCAGGTGATCCACGGCACCAGCTGGGTGGGCAAGCCCAAGATCGAATCCGCCAAGGCGCGGATCCTGGAGATCAACCCCCACTGCCAGGTGGATCTCTACGAAACCGCGCTCACCAGCGAGAACGCCCTCGAGATCATCCGCCCGTACGACATCGTCTGCGACGGCACCGACAACTTCCCCACCCGCTACCTGGTGAACGACGCCTGCGTGCTGCTGGGCAAGCCGAACGTGTATGGCTCGATCTTCCGCTTCGAGGGTCAGGCCACCGTGTTCAACCTGGATGCGGAAAGCCCGAACTACCGGGATCTGTTCCCCGAGCCGCCGCCGCCGGGCATGGTGCCCTCCTGCGCCGAGGGCGGCGTGGTGGGGGTGCTGCCCGGAATCATCGGCGTGATCCAGGCCACCGAGGCGGTGAAGATCATCACCGGCATCGGCACCACCCTCAGCGGCCGGCTGCTGCTGTTCGATGCGCTGAAGATGAGCTTCCGCGAGCTGAGGCTGCGGCCCAGCCCCGAGCGGCCCGTGATCGAGGAACTGGTGGACTATCAGGAGTTCTGCGGCGTGGGCGGAACCGCCCCCGGCCAGGAGGAGGCCGGTGCCGTGCCCACGATCACCGTGGCCGAACTCAAGACCGTGATCGACGGCCGCCTCGAGGACGTGCTCCTGCTCGACGTGCGCAACCCCCAGGAGGCTGAGATCGCCGTCATCCCCGGCTCGGTGCTGATGCCCCTCGACCGGATCGAGAGCGGCGAGGCGATCGAGGACGTGCGCCAGCTGGCCCGGGGCAAGAAGCTGTACGTGCACTGCAAGCTGGGTGGGCGCTCGGCCAAGGCCCTGATCGCCCTCGGCCGCCATGGCATCGAGGGGGTGAACGTGGCCGGCGGCATCGACGCCTGGAGCCAGGAGGTGGATCCTGCCGTTCCGCGTTACTGAGCCCCTCTCCGCCGCCAGGCAGCGGTGGCTGCAGCACCGACGCAAGGAAGTCCGGCGGCTGATCGCCCTGGAGAACCGGTTCCTGCCCTTGCTGCTGACGACCCTTCTGCCCATCCTGCTGATGCCCTTCACGGCGCAGCAGGGGCGGCAGGGGCTGGCACTGCTCGCTCTGCTCGTCGATCTGCTGATTCTCCAGGCGATCCTCACGTTGCCGGCGATGGGCTCGACGACCACCGCCCGGCTGCGCCAGGGGCTGTTCCTCGGCGGCGGGCTGCTGGCCGGCCTGGGGCTGTGGCTGCCGGTGGTGCTGGGCGCCTGGCCTCCCGGCATCTTCCGCCCCCTGGAGATGGTGCTGCTGAGCCTCTTCTTCCTGGGCACGTCGATGCGGTTGGTGCATGTGCTCGCCCGGGTGCCGCGCGTCAACGGCAAGGTGCTGGCCGGCGCCGCGGCGGGCTACCTGCTGCTCGGCCTCACCGGCGGCGTGCTCGCCACCGCCACCCAGGTGGTCGTGCCCGGCAGCTTCAGCCTCGGCCCCGCCGCCAGCCACCAGGTGCTGCTCGACCGTCTGATCTACTTCAGCTTCGTCACCATCGCCGGTCTGGGCATCGGCGATGTGGTGCCCAGCAACGCGGTGGGGGAGCGCTTCGTGATCCTGTTGAGCGTGGCGAGCACCCTGTACGTGACGCTGCTGGTGGGTCTGCTGCTGGGCCGCTTCATCGCCTCGGAGGAGGTGGAGATGCTCGAGGAGCAGGAACTCGATAGCGAGCAGGCGTGATCTCTCCGCTGGAACGGAGTGAGAGCGGCGAGGCGATCGAGGCTGTGCACCTGTATCTGGCCGCCGCCATCGATGCCTGGAGTCAGGAGGTGGATCCGGCGATCACGCGCTACTGAGCCGGGGTGGGTTGAGCGGCGGCAACGACCTCCGGCTCCGGCTCGGCGGGGATCACCAGCCGCAGCAGGATCGGTGCCAGGAACGTGGTTCCGATCACCATCAGCAGGATGGCGGCCTCCAGTGCGGGCGTGAGGATGCCGGCCTGGCGGCCGAGACCCAGGAAGATCAGGCCCACCTCGCCCCGCGGCATCATCCCGAGGCCCACCACCAGACGGTTGGTGGGCTCCTTGCTCACGTAGCTCCAGCCGGCGGCGATCTTGCCGATGATCGAGACCACCAGCAGGAAGCCGGCCACGATCAGGCCCTCGCGGTTGGCGGGGTCGAGCGGGTTGAGCACCGAGAGGTCCATGCCGGTGCCGATCAGCACGAAGAACACGGTGGCGAACAGGGCCACCAGCGGCTTGACGGCCGCATCGATGTCGTGGGTGTGCTTCGAGGCGCTGAGGATCAGGCCGGCGGCGAAGGCCCCCAGGGCGGCTTCCAGGCCGATCGCCTGGGCGGCGAAGCAGCAGAGCGTGAGCACCACGAAGCTGGCCACGGCCACATCGCCGGGCGCCTTGAGCCGATCCACCACCCAGTCGAACAGCGGCGCGGCGGTGCGGCTGAGGAACAGCGCCACCGCCACGAAGGCCACGGCGGCCAGGCAGAGCTTCACCACCGGGCCGACACTGAAGGCACCGCCGCCGACCACCGCCACCACCACCGCCAGGATGACGATGCCGAGAATGTCGTCGAGCACGGCGGCACCGATCACGATCTGGCCTTCGCTGCGCTTGAGCCACTTCAGTTCGCCGAACACGCTGGCGGTGATGCCGATCGAGGTGGCCGTCATCGCCGCGCCCGCGAACACCGCCGGGATCAGCGGCACGTGGAAGAGGTAGTAGAGGCCCGCCGTGCCGAGCGCGAAGGGCAGCACCACGCCGGTGACCGCGACGGTGCCGGCCTGTACCCCCACGGCCACCAGTTCATCGAGTTCGCTCTCCAGGCCGGTGAGGAAGAGCAGCGCGAACAGCCCCAGCTGGGAAACGGTCTGCAGGCTGGGGAAGGTTTCGTCGTAGACGTGGCGCACCGCTTCGGGAGTGATCTCCGAGAGGGTGGCCACCAGGCCGGAGGCGGCGGCGCTCAGTTCCGCCTGGGCGCCGGGCGGCACGATCAGATGCAGACCGGAGACGCCGATCACCACACCGGCGACCAGCTCGCCGAGGATCGTCGGCAGCTGCAGCCGCACCATCAGTTCGGCGATCGCCCGCGCCGCGATGAAGATCACCAGGAACCGGCCGACCTGGAGCAGGGTTTCGGCCGTTTCCAGTTGATGGGAGCTGAACTCCATCAACAGCGGGGGCAGCGGAGGCATCAGATCCGTGCAGAGGTGACGGGGTTATAGGGGTGCCGCCGGGTGATCTGGGGCACTCCTGCGCGATGGACGGCTGAGGGGATCGGCGGGGCCCCAGCCGCTCGGCATTCCCCCGCCATGCTGCTGCGATCGCTACCGTCCGGGCCGCTCTCCGCCACGCGGACTGGCCCATGCCTGCGATCCGACTGCTGGAGCTGCTGATCCTGCTGGCCGCCCTGGCCGGCTTCACGGGGCTGCTGCTGCGCCGCAACCTGTTTCTCAAGGTGCTGGCCATGGATGTGACCGGCAGCGCGGTGGTGGCGCTGTTCGTGTTGCTGGGGGCCCGCTCGGGTCTGCGGACGCCGATCCTGTCGCGCCTGACAGGCCCTGCCGATCCGGGCCTGGCCATCGCCGATCTCGCTGATCCGATCCCTCAGGCCGTGATCCTCACCGCCATCGTGATCGGCCTGTCGATCCAGGCGCTGCTGCTGGTGGTGATCACCCAGTTGGCGCGCATCGATCCCAGCCTGGATGCGTCCAGCTTCGACCCCCCCGATCGCCCATGAGCGACCTCTGGAGCCCGGGCAGCCAGCAACTGGTGATCTGGCTGCTGGCGCCCTACATCGCCGCCTTTCTGGTGGCGCTGCTGCCGGCGCTGTGCCTGCCCCTCATCCTGGTGTGCGTTCTCGCCACCGCGCTGCTCGGGGCCTGGCTGCTGCTTGATGGTGCCGGCCAGCAGCTGCTCCTGCTGCAGCAGTACGGCGTCAGCCTCAGCTTCGACCGTCTGGCCGGCTGGTTTCTGCTGCTCAACGGCCTGGTCTGCCTGGCGGTGTGGATCGAGGGCCGCAGGCAGGGCTGGGACCGCACCGGCTGGCTGCTGCTGCTGGTGCTTCTGGGAGCGCTCAACACCAGCTTCCTCACCACCGATCTGGTGAGCCTCTACGTGAGTCTGGAGGTGGTGGCGATCAGCGCCTTTCTGCTGATCCTCAAAGGCCGCACCGCCAGGGCCGACTGGATCGCCCTGCGCTACCTGCTTGTGAGCAACACGGCAATGGGGCTCTACCTGATCGGTGCGGCGCTGGTGTATTCGCAGAGCGGCAGCTTCCAGTTCGCCGCCCTTGCGGCCCTGCCGCCCGGGGCCCCGCTGGCCCTGGTCCTGGTGGGGCTGCTCACCAAGTCGGGCGTGTTCCTCAATGGGCTCTGGCTGCCGCGCACCCATGCCGAAGCTCCTGCGGAGGTGTCGGCCCTGCTCTCGGGTGTGGTGGTGAGCGCCGGCGCGCTGCCACTGCTGCGCCTCGAGCAGTTCAGCACCGCCGTGATCGCTCTGCTCACCCCGATCGCCCTGGCCAGCGCCGCGCTGGGGGTGGTGTACGCCCTGGTGGTCGACGATGCCAAACGCCTCCTGGCCTGGAGCACCCTGGCCCAGATGGGGCTGGTGATCCTCTCCCCAGCGGCCGGCGGGGCGATGGCGCTCAGCCATGGCCTGGCCAAGGCGGGGCTCTTTCTCACTGCTCGCCACTGGCCGAGCCGCTCGCTGCAGGGCTGGTCGGGGAGGCCGCTGGCCTGGAACCTGCAGCTGCCGCTTTGGCTGGGCGCCCTCTCGATCGCCGGTGTGCCACCGCTGATCGGTTTCTCCGCCAAGAAGCAATTGGAGACGGCCCTGACCCCGCCGCTGGCCTGGGCGGTGCTGCTGCTCTCGATCGGCAGCGTGGCCCTCTACGCGCGCCTGTGCCGGGCACCCTGGGACCTGAGCCCGCGAGCGCCCCTGTCCTGGGGAGCCCTGCTGCTCAGCCTGCCGCTGCTGATCACCGGTGTGGCCTTCAGCGCCGGAGGCTTGACGGCCGACGGCCTGCTGAAGTCCGTCACCGTGCTGCTCCTCGGCGTGGTGCTGGATCAGTCCCTCGAGCGGCTGCGCTGGCGCGAGCGGATCTCCCTGCCCCAGCTCGATCGCCTGCCCGACCTGCTGGGGGGTCTGGGACTGATCGGGGCCGGCCTGGTGGTGGCGATTCGCAGCGGCTTCCTGCCTCTGGTCACGGAGGGAGCGCTCTGATGGGGTTTCTGCTCAGCTGCCTGCTGCGGCTGGTGCTGTGGGGCCTGCTCACGGCCGAAACCAGTGCCATCAACCTGCTGATCGGTCTGGCCCTGGCCGTGCTGTTGCCCCATGCCAGGGGGCCCCGCCAACCGCTCGCCCCGCTGCTGCGAGCGCTGTGGGGCGCCCTGGTGGCGATTCCGGTGTCCTACGGCGAAGCCCTGTCCCTGATCCGCGGCGGCGGTGACGAGGAGCGCTGGCTGGAGCAGCCGGCCAGCGCTCCAAGCCAGCGGCTGGTGATCTTTCTGGAGGTGCTGGCGATCACCCTCACTCCCTTCACGCTCGTACTTGGCCTGAGCCGCGTGGAGGGCCGGCCGATCTACCGCATTCACCAGCTGCGGCCCCGGCCCAGCACACCCAACCCGGCCGACACGAGGAGGATTGAACCATGAATGTGCTGATCTGGGGGATGCTGCTGGCCCTGCTGATTCCGATCGCTGTGGTATGCCGGCCCTGCAGCGTCTGGGACCGGATGGCCGCCTTCAGCAGCATCGCCTCGAAGGTGGCGCTGATGATGATGGTGGTGGGCGTGATGCGCAATGACTGGATGCTGGGGCTGGTGGGGGCGATCAGCCTCAGCGCCGGCAATTCCGGAATGCTGCTGCTCGCCAATGTTCTGCGGGAGGTGGAACGATGACAACGATTCTGAAGGCGCTTGAACCCTTCGCCGACCCCGTGAGCCTGCTGCTTCTCGGAGCCGGACTGCTGCTCTGGTTCTGGGGAACCTGGCCACTGCTGGAAGCAGGCAGTTATCTCAGCAAACTCCACAAATTGTCGGTTTCCGACACACTCGGCTCCACCCTGATGCTGCTCGGACTTCTTGTACGCATTCCAGGGCAGTGGCCCCTGCTTTGCCTGGCGCTGCTGGGCCTGCTGGTGTGGAACACCATCTTCGGCTATGTGCTGGCGCGCTGTTCTCTCCCTCCACAACAATCCGAGCCTGCGGCTGCGGCTCGGCTGGCGTCTCCCACCCTGCGTCCATGAACGGCGTCGTTCCGACTTTGCCGCTGAGCCTCAGCGGCGAACTCGATCTGCTGCTGCCGATCACGGCGCTGCTGCCGCTCACCGCCGTGCTGCTGGTGAGCCAGAGCAATCCGTATCAGACGCTCGTGCTGCGCGGCATCCTTGGCTCGGTGGCCACGCTTGTGTATGCCCTGCTCGGGGCGCCTGATGTGGCGATCACCGAAGCCCTGGTGGGCACGTTGCTCTCCACCACGCTCTATGCCGTGGCGCTGCGCTCGTCGATGGCGCTGCGCCTGGAGGACCGCCGCAGCAGTCCCGATCCGCAGCCGGAGCAGCGACTCTCTCAATGGATCAGTGCCCTGCATCTGCGCCTGCGGCTCGTGGAGGCCGGCGCCGATCCGGGCCGCTGCCACGGCTGGCTGGAGGATGGCGGGCGCCTGGTGCTGCGCCAGCGGGCGCTGCTGGAGCGGCTGCAGCGATACCCCGGTTATGGCCCGTGGTGCGATGCGGGCGGTGCGCTCCTCCTTGATCCGGAGCTGACGCCATGACCTGGCTGTATCTGCTGGCGGCCATCGCCCTGTTCGCCGCGCCGCTGGCCAGCCCACTGCCAGGCGCGTCGGCCGTGGGGGAACTGATCCGCTCGCTGGCCGAGCAGACCCAGGTGCCCAACCTGGTCTCGGGCGTGATCCTCCAGACCCGCCTGTTCGACACCGTGGCCGAGGTGGTGGTGTTCACCCTGGCATCCATCGGCGTGAAGCTTGTGCTGAGCGGTCAGCCGGGGCACCAGCAGATCCGGGGTCTGGAGGATCCCCCCTCCCAGGTTCTGTGTGAACTCGGCTCCACGATCGCGGCTCTGGTGGCAGCGGAGCTGGCCCTCAGAGGGCACCTCAGCCCCGGAGGTGGCTTCGCCGCCGGCGTGGCGGGAGGCACGGCCATCGGGCTGCAGCTGATCAGCGGCGGCGCCGCACGCAGCGAGCGGCTGTTCGTCCGCTACCGGGCCGACCTGCTGGAAAAGGGTGCGGTGCTCGGCTTTCTGCTGGTGGCACTGCTGGCCTTGCTGGGGATGACCCCTGGAGCGGGATCCTTTGGCGAACTGCTCAGCGGCGGCTGGATCCCGCTGCTCAACGTTTTCGTGGCCCTGAAGGTCACCCTGGGTTCCTGGGCGATGGTGCAGCGATTGGTGCGCTACTGCGGCCTGCTCTGAAAACCGTTCCCCATCTCAAGGCTTGCCGCGGGGCTGACCCAACTGTCCGTCCTCCTGCCTATGGTTCTGCGCCTACTCCCTGCTGTAGCGGTGCTTACCCCATTTGCCCCACGTCGCTCAGCGGCGCCAACGCGCTGCACGCCGTTTGAGGAGCAGATCCGCATCACTGCGGTGCAGGAGGGCCGGGGCTCAGACCTCGGCTCCAGCGACTGACCGCCAGAGCCGATTCCAGAAAAGCACCGGTGTTCGGAACCTCTCTCGAGGGGTGCATCCGGGCCATCGTTGCAGATGAACGTGCCTGATTTCACGGAACTGCCATGCAAGCCCAACGGGTCAACCGTGGCAGTCATCCGAATCTGGGTTCGCACCACCTTCCTGCTTCGGCACTCCACAACCCAAACACCAACCGCCTGCACACCTTGAGGATTAGAAGTGTCTGAGTTCGTCACACTCTTTGTACAACAGCTTCAGTCGCCAACGCTGGGCTTCCTGATCGGGGGCATCGTTGTCGCCTCGCTCGGCAGCCAGCTGGCCATTCCCGACTCGATCTATAAGTTCATCAGCTTCTTCCTGCTGATCAAGATCGGTCTCACGGGCGGTATCGCCATCCGGAACTCCAATCCGACCGAGATTTTCCTGCCGGCACTGGCGGCGGTGCTGATCGGCATTGTGATTGTGTTCATCAGCCGCTGGACGCTCGGCCGTCTGCCCGGCATCAAAGTGCAGGATGCCGTGGCCACAGGCGGCCTGTTCGGAGCGGTCAGCGGCTCCACCCTGGCCGCCGTCCTGCCCGGTCTGGACGCCGCCAAGGTGCCCTACGAGGCCTGGACTGCTGCTCTTTATCCGTTCATGGACATCCCGGCGCTGGTGACGGCGATCGTGGTGGCCAGCGTGTATCTCAGCAAGAAGACCGGCCAGGCCGAGAAAGTGGAGATCTGGCCGATCATCAAGGAGAGCCTGCAGAGCTCGGCCGTGACGGCTCTGCTGATGGGCGTGGCCCTCGGCATCCTGACCCGGCCCGAACCGGTGTATGAGAGCTTCTTCAACCCTCTGTTCAAAGGCTTCCTGTCGGTGCTGATGATCATCATGGGCATGGAAGCTGCCCAGCGCATGAATGAGCTGCGCAAAGTGGCGCAATGGTTCGCCATCTACGCCTTGATCGCTCCGATCCTGCACGGTTTCATTGCCTTCGGCCTTGGCCTGATCATCCACAAGATCACCGGATTCAGCATCGGTGGCGCCGTGGTGCTGGCGGTGATCGCCGCCTCCAGCTCCGACATCTCCGGCCCGCCCACCCTGCGGGCCGGTATCCCCTCAGCGAACCCCTCTGCTTACATTGGCGCTTCAACGGCCATCGGCACGCCTGTGGCCATCGCCATCTGCATCCCGCTGTTCATCGGCATCGCCGAGATGATGCTGGGTCGCTGAGACCTTACCAACCAAACCATCGGACTTCCAAACCATGAGTCAACAAGTCTGGAAACTGGTGATCGTCGCCGAGGAGATCCTCTCCAAGAAGCTCACCAAGCTGATCAAGGAGGCTGGGGCAACCGGCTATACCGTCAATGCTGCCGGCGGTGAAGGCAGCCGCAACGTGCGCTCGACCGGCGAGCCCAGCGTGTCGCACACCCTGTCGAACGTGAAGATCGAGGTGCTCACCGGCACCCGCGAGTTGGCGGACAAGATCACACGCGAGATCGAAGCGAAATATTACGCCGACTATTCGATCATCACGTACATCTACCCCGTCGAAGCACTGCGCGACCACAAGTTCTGATCCGTCCCTTCGCAGAGCCCCTCGTCCAGCAGCCGCTTCTGCGGCTGCTTTTTTTTGACCTCCGGAACACCTTCGCTGGATGAGGACGAACGAACGCCTGGAATGGAGGAGGCTTCGATCACCATTGTTGATGTCAATCCTGTTCTATCCGCCACCGCCAACTGGCTTCATTGCCTAGGTTTCACCGACCCGATGGCCGAGAGCTACCAGGCCATCGCCTCGATCCGACCTGCCAGGCCCGACGGACATTTCCATGGACTTTCTCAGCGACAAGCGCTTTCTTGGTTCCATCCACAGCTACGAGCGCCAGCTCGCCAAGATTCTCGCCCTGTTGCTGGCGGTCGTCATCGGCTTTGCCACCGTCGAGCTGGTGCTCCAATCAGGCGTCAAGATCGTCCAATGGCAGACCGACTGGTTCGACGGCAGTCTGATCAAACTGCTCGATCGGCTTCTGCTGATCTTCATTGCACTGGAAGTCCTGCAGAACGTAACGGCCTACCTGCGTGATCAGGTGGTTCAGATCGAACTCGTGTTGCTGACAGCGCTCACGGCAGTGGCTCGAAAGGTGATCGTGCTGCCACCGGGTACCGAGAACAAAGCGCCGCTGATGGGCAGCTTCGGCCTGATTGTTGTGGGCCTGGCCGCCGCCTATTGGCTGATCCGCCAAGCCGGCCAGAGCGGCAATCGCGCCCATGACACCAGCACCAATCCATCGGCTTAGCCCATAACTGTCGCGGCCTGAGTGGTGGACTGATCAGTGGAACTGATCATCCCGATTCAGGCTGCTGAGCAACGGGAGGGCAGAGGCCACACCCACTCCCCAGTCTCAGTCATTAACGTTCGCCGACCCACTACAGCCAGCCATCCGATGCCTGCGCCACAGAAGCGCCCCCTGGGCCGCTGCGACGCACTCAGTCTGCACATGCGCGCCATTGGGCGAATCCCCCTGCTGACAGCGTCCGAGGAAATCGCCCTGGCACGGGAGGTGCAGAAAGGCCGGCAACTGCTGGAGGCGAAGGAGGAAATGACCCTTCGCTCCGGCGGGTCCAGCCCGAGCCTTGAGGCCTGGGCGCTGGAAAGCGGCATGAGCGTGCGGCAGCTGCAACGCTGCCTGCATCGGGCGGAACGGGCCCGCAGCCGCATGGTGGTGGCCAATCTGCGCCTGGTGATCAGCATGGCCAAGCGCTATCAGCACCGACCGGCCGACCTGGAGGATCTGATCCAGGATGGAACCATCGGCCTGATCCGGGCGGTCGAGCGGTTCGACCCCAGCCGCGGCTATCGCTTCTCCACCTATGCCACCTGGTGGATTCGCGATGGCATCGGCAGTGCCCTGATCAACCGGGGCCGCACCATCCGCCTGCCCTCCACCATGGTGGACCAGCTGCACCGGTTGCGGCAGTGCCAGCAGGCCCTCGGCCAGAAACTGGGTCGTGATCCCAGTCTGTCCGAACTCGCGGAGGCGAGCGGGCTCAAAGCCCTCGACATCCGTGAGGTGCTGTTCCGCGCCCAGGAACCTCTCAGCCTCGACGCGCAGCAGGGTGCCGACAGTGAGCTGCGTCTGGTGGAAACCCTGCCATGCCGCCGCACCGATCCCCACAACGAGGTCACCACGAGCCTGATGCAGCAGGACATCGAGCGTCTGCTGGACGATCTGCCCGCGGCGGAGGCCACCCTGCTGCGCTTTCGCTACGGCCTCACCGCCGAGGAACCGCTGAGCCTGAGTGCCACGGCAAGGCGCATGGGCATCACCCGCGACACCGCCCGTGGGCTGGAGCGGCGGGCCAATGCCGCGATCCGGCAGCTCTCGCAGGGGTTCGTCGACTACCTGGAAGCCTGAGGGCCTCCCCCTGCCAGCCTGGCCATTCGCAGCCTGGACCAAAGCTGAGCGGCTCACCCCGGACGATGCTCCAGCGGGCTGGCTGAGGCTTGCGGCGGCCTGCCGGCTGTAGCGACCGGCGTGGTCGGCCGTAGACGGGGGCCGCAGCGAGCAGATAACCGGGGGTGCCGCAACGGAAGCGCCGCCGGCTGGCCCAGCAGGGCATCCAGGCGATGGCGACGCACCCTGATGCCTGGGCGGCAGCGCCAACGGCACGGCCAACACTGAGCCGCTGCGCAAGGCAGCGTCTGCAGGCCGCAGAACCCATGCCTTGCCGACAGAACGGCTCCAGGTTGGCCTGAGCACTGGTGTCACGGGTCTCAGGAGGGAGAGGGAGGCTGGAGGGAAGGAAAGAATCCGCTGCGTGGCATCGCAGCGGATCCAGTTCTCCAGGAGCAGTGATGCAAGCAGGGTTTGAAAGGTGATGGGTTGAACCAGCACACCAGAGGATGTTGTCACGACAACCAGGAGTGGATTCGCGGGATTGATTACAGGCGGCCGCACCCCGATGACAGCACTCTTGCCATTGCAGAAATCTAGTCATTGCAATGGTTCTGAGTGCATTCAGACGCCCTGATCAGACAGTCTTATCGCCCCAATGAGAGATGGTTCGTGACGCGCGACCCAGGTGTCGCCACACACTCCCTATGGTTTGCGCACGTCACCTCACCCCCCTCCCGCATGACATCTGGCCATCCCTAGCCACTGGCCAGGGCTTCCGATCAGGATCCCGGACAGTGGCCATTTCTGCAGGATTTCAGCCACCCGCTTGATCCTCCTCGGCAGACATTGCGAGGTTGACTCATTGCAAGAACATCCATCTGGCTTGCCAGTTGGATTCAGGCGACTGCATCCAGCCACAGCCAGCGATCGGCAGGAGCGCACATGACTCCCGCCCTTAGCACAACTGCACCCGATTCATTGCCCGCCTTCCCTGCCATGCATCCCGCCATGACAGCCCGAGATCTGCATCTGAGCCTGCAGGCCGCCGCGACGGTGCCCTGCAACCTCAATTGGCGGATTGAAGACGGCTACCTGAGAGTGGCCAGCTGGAGCGAACAGGGCGAACCCTGCACCTTCGGCCTCTGGGGACCGGGCGATCTGGTGATTTCCTCGCTGATCGCCGTGGCACCGCTGCAGCTTCTCGCCCTGTCTTCCGCACGGGTGGAGGAAGTAGATCCCAGCCCCGCGGAGCGGGAGGCCTTCCTGCTGGATCAGAGCCTGCAGACCGCCACCCTGTTGCGGCTGAGCCGCATCCGGCCAGCGGAATCACGGCTGTTTCAGCTGCTGCTCTGGATCGGCGAACGCTTCGGACGCATCAGCAGCCGGGGGGTGAGCCTCTCCTTTGATGACATGAATCTCACCCATCGCCACCTGGCGGAAATCTCGGGGCTGACGCGGGTGACCGTGACCAAGGCCATCTCCCACTTCCGCCACGAAGGCTATCTCTGCAAGGAGGGTTCGGATGAACTCCTCCTGCGCGAGGCCCTGCCCCATCTGCAACGCCAGGCCAAAGGAGCACTGCCATGACGCACAACAGCCGATGCAAGCGAGGTCCACCCACCACGCGGCGGCAGCGACGTCGTTGAACACCCGATGGCGTTCGATCAGGTCGACTGATCACCAAGGTTGATGCAGCTTCAGCAAGACCAACGCAGAGGAACTCAACCCTTCCTCCTCTGACATCGAATCGCACCTCAGAAGCCAGGGCAGGCAACAGATCACGCTCAGCTATCTGAACAACGCAGTCGCCGAACGGGCGACTGCTTGGATTCCAGTCACCAGATTCTCCAGGGTGCAGCCATGGTTGCCCTCTGTTGGATTGCGCTCCAGTTCCTGATTTCTTTTCCGACCCACGGTTCGTTTCCCCAACCACATCATGGCCAAGCGTCGTCGTTTTCTTGCGCTTCTCAGCGGCACCCTCGCAAGCACCGTCGTGCTCACCGGCTGCCTGGGCAATCCTCAGGGAAGCACATCCGCTGGTGGTGGCTCCACTTCGGCACCAGCGGTCAGCAACGCCAACATCGAAACCAAGACGATCAGCCTTGGTTTCATCCCCATCCTTGAAGCCGCTCCTCTGGTGATCGGGGTGGAGAAGGGGTTCTTCGCCAAGCATGGCCTGGATGTGAAACTCTCCAAGCAGGCCAACTGGGGTGCCGCCCGCGACAACGTCGTACTCGGCTCGGCCGGCGGCGGCATCGATGGCGGCCAGTGGCAGTTGCCCATGCCCCAGATGATCAGCGAAGGTGCGATCACCAACGGCAAGAAGGTGCCGATGTACATCCTGGCGATGCTGATGAGCCAGGGGAACGGCATCGCCGCAGCTGATGCCGTCAAGGATGGCAATCTCACCGTGGATCTGGCCAAGTCGTCTCCCGGCTTCTTCGATAAGTTCAATCAGAAGGAAGGCCGCAAGTTCCGGGCCGCCTACACCTTTCCCAAGGCCAACCAGGAGTTCTGGATCCGCTGGTGGCTCGCTGCCGGTGGCGTGGACCCCGACACGCAGGTCGAACTGCTGACTGTGCCGACCCCTGAGACGCTGCAGGGGATGAAGAACGGCACGATGGAGGCCTTCTCCACCGGTGATCCCTGGCCGTCACGCATCGCCCGCGACAAGATCGGCTATCTGGCCGCCACCACCTCCCAGCTGTGGCCGGTGCACCCGGAGGAATACCTCGCAGTCCGGGCCGACTGGGTCGACAAGCATCCCAAGGCCGCCGTGGCGTTGCTCAAGGGTCTGATCGAGGCCCAGATGTGGCTCGACAAACCGGAGAACAAGGATGAAGCGGCCAAGATCCTGAGCTCGCGCAAGTGGTACAACGTGCCCCAGGAGGTGCTGGCGGAGTCGCTCAAGGGTCAGTACAAGCTCGGCGCTGAGGGAACACCGGTTAATGATCCCAAGCTCGGTCCGCTGTACTGGAACAGCGACCGGGGTGTGATCTCCTACCCCTACAAGAGCCTCACCCAGTGGTTCCTGATCGAGGCCTTGCGCTGGAAGTTCTACCCCGGCACGGTCGACACGATCGAGCAGGCCAAGGCGATCACCGACAAGGTAACGCGTGAGGATCTCTGGAAGCAGGCCGCCCAGGAGGTGGGCGTCCCCGCCAAGGACATCCCCACCGGCTCCAGCCGCGGCAAGGAAACCTTCTTCAACGGCATTGTCTACGACCCGGAGAATCCGCAGGCCTACCTCGATTCTCTGAAGATCAAGAAGTGAACCTCAGGGCCCGCCGCCCCCCAGGCCGGCGGCGGGTCCTGACCCTGATGGCCTCAAAGCCTGGTCTGTCCCACGTCTCTGAAACACCCTGTCCTCCCGACCTCCAGGACCTGTCCCATGACCACCAGCACCACACCCATCGCCAATCGCGGCGATCGCTCTGCACCCACAGGTTTGGCACTGTGGTGGAAAAACAACCGCAAACTCATCCTTCCCCCCATTTTCGGAATCGGTGGTTTTCTGCTGTTCTGGCAGCTAAGCGCCAGCCTCGGCCTCACCAAACTGGCCGGCCCCCTCAGCCTGTTCACCGAGGAGCGCACCCGCGAACTGCTTTTCTATCCCTTCTTCGATCGCGGCGGCCTTGACAAAGGCCTGTTCCTGCATTCGATGAGCAGCCTCAGCCGCGTGGCCCTGGGCTACACCCTGGCTGCCGTCGTCGGCATCGCCGCGGGCATCGCCGTCGGTCTGAACAAGGGCCTCGACCGCGCCTTTGATCCCCTGTTCCAGTTCCTGCGCATGGTGGCGCCGCTGGCCTGGGTGCCGATCGCGCTGGTGCTGTTCCAGAACAACCAGCCGGCCGCCATCTTCGTGATCTTCATCACCTCGATCTGGCCGATTCTGATCAATACGGCCGAAGGTGTGCGCCAGATCCCCCAGGATTACCGCAACGTGGCGCTGGTGCTGCAGATGTCCAGCCGCCGCTTCTTCACCAAGGTGCTGATCCCCTCGGCGCTTCCCTACATCTTCACCGGCCTGCGCATCTCCATCGGACTGGCCTGGCTGGCCATCATCGCCGCTGAGATCGTGATGCCAGGCACCCCCGGCATCGGCTTCTTCATCTGGGATGCGTATCAGAACAGCTACGTCTCCGACATCGTGCTTGGTGTGATCTGGATCGGTGCCATCGGTCTGGTTCTCGACCGCCTGATGGCCTGGCTTCAGCAGCGCATCTCCCCGGGCCAGTGATCTCTTCCAATCCGCCCTTCTCATGCCGAGTTCACCATGCAGCGTCTCCATCTCAATCCGTTCCAGTCACTGAATCAGCGGCTGCAATCGCTTGAAGAAGCGATGGCCCGACCGGCCAACACATTCACGTTCTTATTGATTCGGTTCCTGCTGATGAGCGCCATGGTGGTGGGCTTCAGCTGGTGGGCCCTGCACCTCAGTCCCTGATCCCCTTCACTGCGTACCCATGACGACAGCAACCCTGGTCAACGTTCAGGAGCTTGAAAAGAATTTTCCCCTCAGCGGCGGCGGCAACTACCTGGCCCTCAAGGGCATCGATCTCGAGATCCGCAAGGGCGAATTCATCTCCCTGATCGGCCACTCCGGCTGCGGCAAGAGCACCCTGCTCAACATGATCGCCGGCCTCGATCTGCCCACCGCCGGCACCGTGCTCGTCGATGGCGAGACGGTCAAGCGCCCCGGGCCGGACAAGATGGTGGTGTTCCAGAACTACTCGCTTCTGCCCTGGCTCACAGTGGAGCAGAACATCGCCCTCGCCATCGATGAGGTGATGCCGGGCCTCTCGGGCGATGAGCGCAAGGCCATGATCGACGAGCACATCGACATGGTGGGCCTCGGCCATGCTGGCCACAAGCTGCCCCGCGAGCTCTCCGGCGGCATGCGCCAGCGGGTGGCGATCGCCCGCGCCCTGGCGATCAAGCCGAAGCTGCTGCTGCTCGATGAACCGTTCGGGGCTCTCGATGCCCTGACCCGGGGCAACCTGCAGGAGAAGCTGATGCAGATCTGCAACGAGCACCAGCTCACCGCCGTGATGGTCACCCACGACGTGGATGAGGCGGTGCTGCTCTCGGATCGCATCGTCTGCCTCACCAACGGCCCCGGCTCGAAGATCGGCGGCATCCTTGAGGTGGACATCCCGCGGCCGCGCCAGCGCATGACCGTGGTGCACCACCCCAGCTACTACAGCCTGCGCTCGGAGATCATCTACTTCCTCACCCGCCAGAAGCGGGTGAAGCAGTGGCAGGCCAAGCCCCACAAGGTGCTGGCCCGCCATGGCCTGGAGAAGGTGAATGTCGATCTCGGCTTCATCCCCCTGGCCGCCTGTGCCCCGATGGCAATCGCCGAGGCCAAGGGCTTCTTCAGCAAGCACGGTCTCGATGACGTGCATCTGGTGCGCGAGACCAGCTGGCGCGGCGTCACCGACGGCTTCCTGGATCAGACCCTCGATGCGGCGCTGATGCCCTCGGGCATGCCCACCTGGATGACCGCGGGGGGGCACGGCGGTGATCCTGTGCCCATCGTCACGGCCCTGACGATCAGCCGCAACGGCAACGAGGTCACCCTGGCCAAGCGTCTGGCGGAGCAGGGCGTGCGTTCCGTGGAGGATTACCGCAACTGGCTGCAGAGCCACAACCGCGAGCCCCACACCCTGGGCATCGTGCATCCGGCCTCGATGCACAACCTGCTGCTGCGCTACTGGCTGGCCGCCAGCGGCATCGATCCCGACAAGGATGTGCACCTGCAGACCCTGCCGCCGGCCCAGATGCTGGCCGACCTCAAGGACGGCTCGATCGACGGCTACTGCATCGGAGAGCCCTGGAACCTGCGCGCGACGCGCGAGGGCCACGGCGTGCCGATCGTCGGCGATCTGGAGATCTGGAACGGCCATCCCGGCAAGGTGCTGGGTGTGCGCGAAGACTGGGCGCTGGCCTATCCCAACACCCACATCGCCCTCACCAAGGCGCTGCTGGAGGCCTGCCAGTTCTGCGCCGATCCGGCCCACTGGGATGAGATGGCCGAGCTGCTCTCCGATCGCCGCTACCTGGGCATGAAGAGAGAGCTGATCAGCTTCGGCGGCGGCAAGGACAGCGAGGGCCAGTTCGCCCCCCACGGCGAGCCCCACCACCTGTTCTTCGGAGCGGGCGTGAACCGACCCAGCCGCACGGAGCACCTCTGGATCCTCACCCAGCTGGCCCGCTGGGCCGAGATCCCCTTCCCGCGCAACTACGTGGAGATCCTCGAGCGGATCTGCAACATCAGCGTGTTCAGCACGGCGGCGCGGGAGCTGGGCATCGAGGATGTGAGTTACCAACGCGGGCCGATCGAACTGTTCGATGGCCGCAGCTTCGATGGCAACGACCCGATCGCTTATCTCAACAGCGTCCGTGTGCACCGCGACTTCAGCGTCGCCGAAATTCCGCTCGGAGTTCCCCGCCCGCTGGCGGCCTGAACTGGGCACCCCCCACCCTTTGAACCCATCTTTCGCGAACCCGATGTCTGCATCCGTTCTGCAACATCCCACAACCACCCCCGCTTCGGCGGGGGGCTCTCCCCTGCTGCGCTTCGAGCAGCTGGGCAAGGTCTATCCCACACCCGCCGGCCCCTATCCGGTGCTGGAGAACATCAGCTTCGAAGTCAACCAGGCTGAATTCGTTTGCGTGATCGGCCACTCCGGTTGCGGCAAGAGCACCCTGCTGAACATGGTTTCGGGCTTCGCCAAGCCCTCCTCCGGTCAGGTGCTGCTCAACGGCAGGCCGATCGAGAAGCCCGGCCCCGATCGGATGGTGGTGTTCCAGGGCTATGCGCTGCTGCCCTGGATGACCGCCTACGAGAATGTGTATCTGGGCGTTGATTCGGTGAAGCCGGATCTGCCCGAGCACGAGAAGCGCGACATCGCCATGGAACACTTGCAAATGGTCGGCCTGAGCGCGGCGGCCGAGAAGAAGATCACTCAGATCTCCGGCGGCATGAAGCAGCGCGTGGCCATTGCCCGCGCCCTGGCGATCCGCCCGGAGGTGCTGATCCTCGATGAACCCTTCGGGGCGCTCGATGCGATCACCAAGGAGGAGCTGCAGGAGGAGCTGCTCAAGATCTGGAACACCCAGAAGTGCACGGTGCTGATGATCACCCACGACATCGACGAGGCCCTGTTCCTCGCCGATCGTCTGGTGATGATGACCAACGGTCCCGCCGCCGGCATCGGCGAGATCCTCTCCATCGATTTCCCTCGGCCCCGCAGCCGCGAGGACATCATGGAAGATCCCCGCTACTACGAGCTGCGCAACCAGGCCCTCGATTTCCTCTACAACCGTTTCGCCCACGACGAAGACGAGAAGGCTTGACCCCGTCAGTGCTGCCCGCAACCCCTGCACCGACAAGGCGGCAGGGGTTTTTGATGCTGTATGCGTTCAGGGGGCAGGACGCTCCGTCGCAGGACTCCATGCCTGAAA
>JANWUS010000075.1 GCA_024958715.1 Cyanobium sp. FGCU52
TCGTTCGCAGTATTTGGATCCAACCGGCGGATCCCTTTTTCAGGAGCCCCCACGTACACCAACGGCACCCAGCCCACCGGGGCGATGATGCGCAGCCGCCGGATCAACTGATGGGGGCGGCCATGGCGGCAGGCCGGAGCCTGTTTCTGGTGCTGCTTGTGGTTGCAGGGGGGTGCGTCACCGATGCCGGGAGGGCACCGAACGCAGTGAGCGATCGTGGCGAGCGGATCTGCCGCGAACGCCAGGCCGACCTGCCCCCCGGCACCACCGCCATGAAGGCCCGAGGGGTGTATGTGGAGTGTCTGCGTACGATCGATCGCGAAATGGCCAGCCGGGCCGCCGCTACCAGCCCCGACACCACCGAGCCCGTGCGGCTGGCCAGCGCCGAGCAGCGCTATCTGCACTGCCGCCTGCGCAGCGAGGAAATAGCCAAGGCCTACGACGCCTACACTCGCAGCACCTCGCTGTGGGCCTACGCCGACAGCGTCTATCCCGACGACGACCCCCGCTATCAGACCGCCCGCCAGGCTCACCGCCAGGCCGTGGCCGAAGTGGAGCGCCTGATCCCGCCGGCGATGCGCGGCGGCGAGCCCCTGTTCCCTGATGCCCTCAACCGCTTCCGCCGCTGCGAGCGTGAGGCGTTCCGCTGAGTTGAGGGTCAGCCGGGAGGGGCCGCCAGCTCCCGCACGGTTTCGATCCGCTGGGCCGTGCCCTCGGGCAGCACAAACTCCTGGGTGAGCCGCAGGCGCAACCGGCCCGGGGCCACAGGCTCGGCCGCCACGCCATCGACAGGAAGAGCATCGATCAGCACCCGGTTCTGAGCCGCCCCCCCACTGGGTTCGCCGTGCAGGCCGAAGGCGGGGCCGCAGCGCATCAGCACCCGCCCGCGCCAGATGGCGCTGGGTGCGGCGCCATGGCTGTAGGTAATCGGCCCCTCGGCGGTGCGCACCTGCAGCACCGGCGTGCGCCCCGAGAGGCTGCAGGCCGCGCCACCGCCCCCCGCCGGGTCGAGGCGATGGGCGCGCAGCAGGTCGGCCCGCACCAGATCGAGGGTGCGGCGCTGGAGCCCCCCTTCCCGCTGCCGCCGCACCAGACGCTCGAGGTTGCGACCATCCACCAGCAGGGTCTGCAGGATCACGGCACAGAGCCCGAGCCCAAGGCAGAGCGCCAGCAGGGCTTCGAGCAGGGAGAACCCAGGGGAGGGGGTAGGGGAACGGTCCATCGGTCTCAGAGCGAAGGATCGGGCTCACAGCCGCTGTCGCCCTGGCGCCCCACCCGCGTGACGCCCAGGGGCAGGGACACCACCACGCAGCGCACCAGCTCCTCGCCCTCCATCCCCAGGCGCACGGTGCCGCCATCGAGCACCAGGCCGTTGCTGCTGAAGCGCACGGTGGCCGGCAGGTTGTGCTCGATCCACACCGCGCCGGGCAGCAGGCCTTCATCGAGAGCCAGCTCCACCCCTTCACAGGCGGGAAGCGTTCCCGCCTCCGGGGCCTGCCAGCCCTGGGGACTGAGCTGGAGCCCGCAGGGGCGCCCGAGGCGCTCCGCGGAAGTGCGCCCCTGATCCAGCCCCTGCCACACCCTCCGGGCGGCTGCTTCCAGCTGCAGGCGGGCCAGGGTGCGTCCACCGGCCCCGATCGCCAGAGCGGCGATCAGCATCAGCACCGCCACGGCCACCAGTGCTTCAGCCAGGCTGAAGCCGTCACGACGGGCCATGGCCCCCCTCCGCACCACACAGCCCCAGGGCGGCCGGATGCAGGAGCCGCACGCGGCTGGCGTCTTCGGTGGGGCCCACCACCCGCACCAGCAGCGCCTGGCCATCGGCGCTGGCCTCCACCTGCCGTTGCAGGCCTTCGGCCGGCGCGCCCATTTCGAGGCTGGCGACCAACTGCGGCACCAGCTGCGAACAGGGGGGCGGCGCTGAGGGGCGGGGCAGCTGCCGCAGCCGGGATTCGCTGGCGATCAGCTCTCCATCGATCCGGTCGTGCAGGCTCTGCAGCTGCTGCTGGGTCTGGCCAGCCTCCAGGCCGAGGGCCCAGATCTGCAGGGAGGCGCTGGCCACCCCGCAGAACACCAGGCTCGCCACCAGGGGTTCGATCAGGTTCATGGCCCCACTCCCCGCAGGCCCTGCGCCTGCAGATCGCTGACGCGCAGCGGTGTACCGTCCAGCGCCACCGTGAAGGCGCCCCGGCGGGCGGGCTGGTTCTCCTGGGCCTCGAGTTCCAGCAGCAGCTCCACCCGGGGGTGTCCATCCGCGCCAACCCCGGGCTGCCACGTCAGCAGGCGCACGGACCGGCCGAACACCACGGGCTGCAGCAGGGCCTGCTGCACGGCAAGGGGTGCGCACGACCCCGCCGCCGACGGCCAGGCCGCCAGAGGAAGGCCCGCCAGGCAGGGATGGTGCAGCTGGATGGCGCCCACCAGCTGCTGAGCGGCCGACACCAGCAGGTCTTCCGCCTGCTGCAGCCGCCAGGCTCCGAAGGTGCGGCGCCGCTCCGCCAGGCCGGCCGTCTGCAGCGACAGGCTGCCCAGGAGCAGCACAAGGGCCGCCACCAGGGCCATCGGCAGGGCGAAGCCATCGGGTGGGCGGGATGGTTGGAAGGCCATGGTCCTTCGCGGTTCGCAGCCAGCGTTCCCCCGGGCGGTCCGTGGAACGGAGGACAGAAGGCGGTACGGGAGGCCGACGGAGCCATCGAGCCCACGGAAGCACCATCGCTTGTGCGCCTCAATCCAGCCAGCGCAGATCCGCAGTCACACAACGATTATGGATCAACAACAAAAAACGATTTGGCGCGGGCGACTGCACATGGCGGCGTGAACCCTGATGGGGCGTCATTGAAGGTGACCTGATAAGCAACCACGCGACCAGGGCTGACCGTGGTGATCCCCTGGCAGGCAACCAGAGCAACAGTGGTATTCGAGTTCAGGATGCCACTTTCGATCGCGTCATAGTTCAACGAGCCGTTCCGATTGATGGATGGACCGCACCTCCATAAATTGCCGCCGTTTAAGTAATAGTGCGACCTGACAACATTCGCACCATCGCCAGCCACTCCATCCGGCCGGGGGATCACAAGGCTGAAGAGGGATGAACCCGTTGCGCCCGAACAAGCAGCCAAGGATTGTCCCGTCTGAACCAAGGCGGCTTCATTCGCTTCCGTCTGGATAAAATAACTCAACCGATTGGCATCATCGCGAACACGTTGCGCGATCTCTGCAGCCGTAGTGCTTCTGATATGGGATGTGATAAGCGCCGCAGCCGCCGCAAAGATGACGGTTCTAAGACCCACCCTTACCAACAACTCAAGAAGCGTGAACCCCGATCGCGCCTTTGCCGACTCAGAACGAGTGGCATGGCTTTTCAGCGGGGAAGTGTGCAGGGCTTGCGTAATTGTCACATTCAGAAGCTTGAGTAGGCAGTGGACAGGCAATCAGAAGAGGCGCTGGATGCGGCATTATTGGAACCGATCCGAATCACGCCCAAACCAGCACCAACCCGCACACATCGAACAAGGTTTGAGCCCCTGAGAAATAGCCGAACAACCGCATCCGTGGAATTGCTCGCAAGAAGAACGGAGCCGCGTTGGGTGAAGGTGATTGTAGAGGCATTGGACAAGCTTGAATCATAAAGAGTTCCACTCCCCACAACCCCTGGGATAACAAATGATGGTGTTGGAGAGCAGGATGTTGGCGTCACCGAGGCCAAGGCCGCACCCGGAGCCACGGACGAAACAGCATTGACGGTCACGACACAACCACCAGCATTGGGCGAAGTATTTATCTGGCGAAGTGAAGCAGTCCTCACTTGCTCAAGCCAACCTGCAAAATCAATGGCAGCAGCATTCACGCGCTCTCGGCGCCATTCATTCCCTGTGATCGTAATGGCAACACTGGAAAGGATGCCGATGACGGCAACAGTCACAATGAGCTCAGTGGCAGTGAACCCAGAGCAGGCACGCTTCGGCAAAAGGATCTTCAAGGGCACCACCCCGCAACGGTGGGAACAATTTTCACCACCTTGTTCACACCATTACTGCCACTGTAGGTGATACTCAAGCGATGGGCAGCAGCATCCTCCTTGACAACAGCAGCACGCGTGACGCCAGTGGGCTGGCTGAGTCCATCAATTGATGTCATCAAGGCGTCGGTCAAGCCACCATTGCTGCAAAGGGCTGTAAATGCCGTCACCCCGGCGGACTGCTGAGGAAAATAGTAAGAGGAGTCACCAAGAGTGCCGATACAATCCGCGCTTGCCGTAGGGGTCGTCGTACAAGTGCCAGCGCAGCAAGTATAACTCTCGGCCAGGGCTCGCACCCTTGCGATATCGCTTTCAATTGCCGAAGAAGCTTCGGCAACTTGTTGGGTGGATTGTGTTGAGCGGGAAGATACGCCAACCAACACCCCAACCATCGACGCAGCAAGCGTGAACACAAGGGCGCTGACAACAAGTTCAAGAATCGTAAATCCCGTTTCAGGCAAAGAAGCAGAGTGTCTCACGATCAGTAGTTCTTGGAAGGACTTAGAAGCTCGAGGACTGACTGACACTTCGTGCAATCCAGTCAACAGAGATCCTGATCAGCAATAAAGCTCCGCAGACCTGAGCAGCCGCTCTGGCTGAGGTTC
>JANWUS010000076.1 GCA_024958715.1 Cyanobium sp. FGCU52
CTCTATCGCTGAAACAAGCTGCGCTGCAGTGGATTTGCCTTTTTCAGGAGGCCCTGCTTAGCAGTCCTACTGGCGATGGTCCGCAGATCCACGGACAAACGGGCGAGGTAGCCCTTGCAGCCAGCAGTGAACGATGGGGACTCCATGGCCACAGGCAAGGGTCCAGGGAGGCACGGACGCACGAACCAAGGCTGATTTAGTCCTGTCCTAACTGCATTCCAGCCAGGCGATAAGGTCGGGCTGTCCGCGGAAACCGAGCACCGCATCCCCGAGCTGCTCCAGGCGGTCGATGGGGAGTGAACGGATGGCAGCACGGTGGGCATCGCTGATGGGCCCGCAGAGGCGTTCGAGTTGGCGCAGCAGAAGTGTCGCGGCCTCGTCCCGGCGGCCTTGTTCCAGCCCCTGCAGCAGCCCTTGCTCCAGCCCTTGCTGCAGCCCTTGCTCCAGCCCTTGCTGCCGTCCCTCCTCAAGTCCCTGTTCCAACCCGAGCTGGCGGCCTTCCTCCATGCCCTTGCGCACGATCAGCTGGTAGACGGAGGAATCCTCGAGGATGCTCATGGCGAGAAGACGCTGGATCACGTCAGGGGTGAAGGTTAGGCCGGCCAGCAGCTGGCAACCGGTGGTGGTGGTGCGGCGCTGATCGGGATCGGCGATGGTCTGCAGCCGCTGCTGCACCCTCAGAAGCAGTTGCTCCGGCTGTGGGTCGGTCGATCGGGCCAGCACGGCGAGGGGAAGCAGAGCAGGGTCGGCCAGCAGGGGCTCGGCATCCAGTTCCCACAGACGGAGGCAGTGGAAGTGGTGCCGGGTGCGTCCGATCGCCAGGTGGTCGATGCGGGCGAGGGGGCTGGTGGTGGGCTTGAGGTGGATCACCACCTGCTGGATGGGGCGATGGAACCGCTGATGCAGGCGGATCCAGTAGGCGAGCATGCGCTCGGCCATGGCCGGATCCGGGCGGGTCTGGAACTCCAGGTGCAGGATCGGAGCCGGGGCCTGCGGTAGAAGGATCACCGCATCGGCATGGAGGGGTTCGCTGCTCAGTTCGCGATCCAGGAGCCGCCAGGCTCCGGTGAGTGGTGTTGGTGCGGTGGCAGGGGCGATGAGACTGAGCACCCAGCGGCTGACGCTGGCCGGGTGGCGGGCCACCAGGCGTTTGCAGAAGTCGTCGATCACGGCGGCGGGGACCCCAGCAACAAGGCACCGATGAGGAGGCAGACGGGCTGCCGCTTTCATCAGTGCCACCTGTTGGATCAGTGCTGGCTGTGACGGCAGTGTGGGTTCAGAGCCCCTGCACCACTTTCAGATTGCCGCACTCGGCCATCAGGTAGGGGGGCGCAGTACGTCGAGGGTGCCCTCCACGTTCTCGATCGTGAGGGCCGGGGGGGACAGGCCCCGCTGCCTAGGATCAAGCCCACCACCGGCGCGTCGCGGCGCCCGCCGCGCCTGATCCCTGCCCGATGACCGACGTTCCCGTTTCCCGGATCCGCAACTTCTGCATCATTGCCCACATCGACCACGGCAAATCCACCCTGGCCGATCGGCTGCTGCAGGACACGGGCACGGTGGCGGCGCGCGACATGCAGGAGCAGTTCCTCGACAACATGGAACTGGAGCGTGAGCGCGGCATCACGATCAAGCTGCAGGCGGCGCGGATGGAATACAAGGCCGCCGACGGCCACGCCTACATCCTCAACCTGATCGACACGCCCGGCCATGTGGATTTCTCCTACGAGGTGAGCCGCTCGCTCCAGGCCTGCGAGGGGGCGCTGCTGGTGGTGGATGCCAGCCAGGGCGTGGAGGCGCAGACGCTGGCGAATGTGTATCTGGCGCTGGAGAACGATCTCGAGATCATTCCGGTGCTGAACAAGATCGATCTGCCGGGTGCCGATCCGGAGCGGATCAGCGAGGAGATCGAGGCGATCATCGGCCTCGACACCAGCAACGCGATCCCCTGTTCGGCCAAGACGGGGCTGGGGGTGCCGGAGATCCTGCAGGCGGTGGTGGATCGGGTGCCGCCGCCGCCCGATCGGGTGGAGGAGCCGCTGCGCGCCCTGATCTTCGACTCCTACTACGACGCCTACCGCGGCGTGATCGTGTACTTCCGGGTGATCAGCGGCACGATCGCCCGCCGCGACAAGGTGCTGCTGATGGCCAGCGGCAAAACCTACGAACTCGATGAAGTGGGGGTGATGGCGCCGGACCAGCGGCAGGTGGAGAGCCTGCACGCCGGCGAGGTGGGCTATCTGGCGGCGTCGATCAAGGCGGTGGCCGACGCGCGGGTGGGCGACACGATCACGCTGGCCGCCGCCCCGGCGGAGGCGCCGCTGCCGGGCTACACCGAGGCCAAGCCCATGGTGTTCTGCGGCCTGTTCCCCACCGACGCCGACCAGTACCCGGATCTGCGCGAGGCGCTCGACAAGCTGCGGCTCTCGGATGCGGCCCTGCAGTACGAACCCGAAACGAGCAGCGCCATGGGCTTCGGCTTCCGCTGCGGCTTCCTGGGCCTGCTGCACATGGAGATCGTGCAGGAGCGGCTGGAGCGCGAGTACGACCTCGACCTGATCGTGACGGCGCCCTCGGTGATCTACCGGGTGAACATGATCGACGGCAGCACGCTGATGGTGGACAACCCGGCCACCCTGCCCGATCCGCAGAAGCGCGAATCGATCGAGGAACCCTATGTGAAGCTGGAGATCTACACGCCCAACAGCTACAACGGCACGTTGATGGAGCTGTGCCAGGAGCGGCGCGGTGAGTTCATCGACATGAAGTACATCACCACCGACCGGGTGACGCTGCACTACGAGCTGCCGCTGGCGGAGGTGGTGACGGATTTCTTCGATCAGATGAAGAGCCGCACCAAGGGCTATGCCTCGATGGAATATCACCTGATCGGCTATCGCAAGAATGAGCTGGTGCGGCTCGATGTGCTGATCAACGGCGAGAAGGCCGACCCGCTCACCACGATCGTGCACCGCGACAAGGCCTACGGCGTGGGCAAGGGCCTGGTGGAGAAACTGAAGGAGCTGATTCCGCGCCAGCAGTTCAAGATCCCGATCCAGGCCTCGATCGGCAGCCGCGTGATCGCCAGCGAAAGCATCAGCGCCATGCGCAAGGACGTGCTGGCCAAGTGCTACGGCGGCGACATCAGCCGCAAGAAGAAGCTGCTGCAGAAGCAGGCCAAGGGCAAGAAGCGCATGAAGGCCATGGGCAAGGTGGAGGTGCCCCAGGAGGCGTTCATGGCGGTGCTCAAGCTGAATCAGTGATCCCGCTCAAACGGCGGGATCAGGGTTCTCGCTCAGGAACGGATTGATCAGCCGCAGTCCTGAGATCCGGCGTCCGTGGCTGAGGTCTTCCGAGAAGAGCACATCGCAGCGACTGCGGACTGCCGCTTCGATGATCAAGGCATCGAACCAGCTGAGTTGTTCCGTGATCGCCAGTTGATGGGCATCCAGCACAAGGGTCGCGTCGGTGCTCACGACTTCGAATCCGCTGAGGGCCTCCAGCAGCGAGCTGATCTGTCGCTCGCTGAGTGCCGGTTGCAGTTTGCGGGTGGCAACGGAACGCAGTTCGATCAACACCTGGGTGCTGATCACGACCACATGGTCAACGGTGATCTCTGCCAGCCAGGAGGAGATGCGTTTCGACTTTTCGGGCTCCCGCTGGTCGAGTCGGTAGGCCCACAGATTCGTGTCGATGAACACGCGCATCAGGAGCGTTCATGAAGCGAGTCACGACTCCAGGGACCTTCGCTCGAGCTCTGGCTGGTGGCAGCGACGGCTTCAAACCGGGAGAGAGCCTCCAGGCGCCGGCTGCGGACCTCGACGTAGCGGGTCAGAAAGTCCCGCACCAGGGCATTGACCGAGGTGTTTTCGCGGAGGGCCGCTTCGCGGGCCCGCTGGAGCAGTGCGTCGTCGAGGGCGAGGGTGAGGTTGGCCATCGCTTCAGACTACACAGGATCCGTGGAGCACGGGTCTGCAGGGCTTGGGGCGGTTGGTGGTCACTTACAGGATCTGGCGCCGAGCAGCTGAGCCAGCAGCGGATCCACGTCCTCGGCCAGCGGATTGACCACCTTTACGCCGCGCCAGCTGAATCCCGCGTGAAGGTCTTCCGTGAGAAGGAGGCGGGCACCCCCCTCTGCCGCCACGTTGAGCACCAGGGAGTCCCAGCTGCCCAGCTGGTGGGCGACGCACAGATCCATGGCTCCACGCCAGGCAGCCGCACTGCTCTCCACAACGGGGTAGGCATCCATCCAGGCGAGCACCGCCTCCTGGGCCTCTTGGGCCGGCCGACCGGCCTTGCCGGTGAGCACCCTGTACAGCTCGCCGAGGCACTGCAACGGCACCATGAGGTCAGCGTCCCTCAGTTGATCCAGCAGCAGGCGAATGGCGACGACCCGTGCTTCATCCCCGAAGCCTTCGGCATAGACCAGCAGATTGGTGTCGAGCGCGGCGCGCATCAGCTGGAACCCTCAGGGGAACTTGATTAGGTAGCAAGCTCCGCACAGGCCTCCTCAGGCTAGACTGATACATA
>JANWUS010000077.1 GCA_024958715.1 Cyanobium sp. FGCU52
TAGCGTCTTGTTGGCGGGGTGCCAGGGGCTTGCGGAGCTTTGTTGCTGATCAAGTCCGGGCTTCTCTGTCCGGTGGCACCAACTACGCCGTCGGGGGCGCCACCACGGGAGTGGAGAACTTCGTCGAAGTCTGGAACGTGACTCCGAGTGACCTGAAACCAGATTACGCCAACAAAGGCAACGCCTGGCAGCTCAGTTCGTTCAGCGCTGCCTCCCCAGCCTTTGACCCGGAAACCTCGCTGTTCATGGTCTGGCTGTTCCCGAACGACCCCTTCTATCTCAGCGCCAGCAGTGGGCTGGGGGTGGGCACCTTCGCCGGTGGCGCGTCCACCAACGGCATCGTGCTGCCGACCGCCGTCGACAACATCATCGGCACGATCCAGGAACTGGCCGGCTTCGGAGCCAGGAACTTCCTGGTACCCAATTCCCCCGACCTGGGTCTGATCCCCGAATTCCTCGGCAGCCCGTCCGAGGCAAGCTTCACCCAGCTGAGCAGCACCTTCAACACGAACCTGGCCACGGCCCTCCACGGCCTGGCCGTGAGCCGGCCGGATCTTTCCATCGAGGCCTTCCAGACCGATGATCTGTTTGCCGAGGTTCGCGCCGATCCCGGGGCCTTCGGTTTCAGTGATGTCTCCAATCGCTGCCAGACAACCGCCGGTTGCGGCAATGGTTCGGCGGAGGACCAATCCAGCTTTCTCTTCTGGGACGGCTCCCATCCCACCACCGCCGGCCACGCGCTGATCGGCCAGCGCTTCTATCAGGCGGTCTACGAACAGGTTCCCGGCCCGCTGCCGGCGGCCGGAGTGGTGGTGGTGCTCGGCTGGAGCCGCCGTCTGAGAAGCCGCATCCGGCTCAGCGGGGCGAGCCGGCTTCAGGCTTCAGAGCCGAAGAACCAGCCATAGCTGTGCAGGCCGATGCCGAGCAGGTTGACGCCGATGTAACAGACCGCAATCACCACCAGCCCGGCGGACGCCACCAGCGCCGGGCGGCGGCCCTGCCAGCCGCGGATCAGCCGTGTGTGCAGGTAGGCGGCATACACAAGCCAGGTGATCAGCGCCCAGGTTTCCTTCGGGTCCCAGCTCCACCAGCTGCCCCAGGCCTCGTTCGCCCAGACCGCGCCGCTCACCAGGCCCACCGACAGCAGCAGGAAGCCGACGGTGATCGTGCGGTAGCTCAGGCTGTCGAGCTGCTCGCTGATGCGGAAGCTGCTGCTGCTCAGGCTCATGGCGCCGGGGCCGTCCGAGGCGAGCTGGGCCTGGCGGAAGCCGCCGCTGCCGATCGAACTGCTGCGCAGCTCCAGGGCCTGGCCGCGGTCGGTGAACAGCACGGCCACCGACAGCAGGGAACCCACCAGCAGCGCCGCATAGCTCACCATGATCACGCTGACGTGCATCACCAGCCAGCTGGAACGCAGGGCGGGCACCAGGGGCGAGGCCTCCTGGAGACGCTCCGGCAGGGCGAAGCTGGCGAAGGCCACGCAACCGAGCGCCATCGGCGTGGCCGCGGCGGGCACCAACGGACTCGGCCAGGCCCGCTCCACCAGCAGCTGGGTGAGGGTGCAGCCCCAGGCGAGGAAGCAGAGCGATTCGTAGAGGTTGCTGATCGGGAAGTGGCCCGAATCCCACCAGCGCAGCAGCAGCTGGGCCGTGAGGCAGAGGTTGGCCGCAGCCACCAGCAGGCGAACGGCGGTGCTGTTGCGCCCCCCGCTCAGGAACCAGAAGGAGAGGGGCAGCACCAACAGCAACAGGGCGAAAGCCACCAGGCCCAGGCCGACGACCGGATCGTTCAACGGAGACATTGCAGGCCCGGCCAGTCTGCCGCGCCGCGGAGCCGCTCGCCTGACCTCAGCGGCTGGCCTTGCGCAGCAGCCAGAGGCCACCCCCCAGACCGATGGCCACCGGCAGCCAGGCCGCCAGGAACGGCGGCAGGGTTCCGGTGATGCCGAGGGAGCTGAAGATGAACGACATCAGGTAGTAGCCGAAGATCAGCAGCACGCTGATGCCGAAACCCTGGCTGCGGCTCGTGCGCGAGTGGGGGCGAACGCCGAGGCTGCTGCCGATCAGGCCGAACACCAGGCAGATCGCCGGGAAGGCGAACTTCTCCTGGATCCGCACGCGCATGCGGCGGGCTTCCTTGGCATTGCCGGCCTCCCGCAGCAGACGCTCGGCCCGCCTGGCCTGACCCACCGTCATCGTGCCGGGATCGGTGGGCAGCTTGGCCACCTCGAGGGGATCGCGGGAGAGGGGGTAGAAGTAGCGATCGAAGTTAGCCGAGGTGGTGGTGCCGTTCTTCTCATCGATGTTGACGATGCGGCCGTTGCGGAACTCCCACATCGACTTCTCTTCATTCCAGCGCCCTGTTTCCGCGTTGAGCATCTGCCGCTGACCGACACGGGAGAAGTCGATCAGGGTGATGTCGAGCATCTGACCGGCGAGGTATTTGCGCGAATAGAAGATGTGGGTGAGCTGCCGCACCGTTTCCCCCTCCATGCTCTTGGCACGGCCGAAGCGGGAATAGAGCACGTTGTTGCCTTTCTCGGTGGTGAGCGCCTTGCCCAGCGCCCGCTCCAGACTGTTGGTGGCCTCCAGATTCGCCTGCGGCACGATCATGTCGTTGAACACGAAGGTGAGCAGGGTCATCACCAGAGCGATCAGCAGACCCGGCACCACCATGCGGCGGGTGCTCACGCCGATGCTGCGCAGGGCGGTGAGTTCACTGCTGCCCGACAGGCGGCTGTAGGCCAGAAGGGTGGCCATCAGGGTGGCCATCGGGAAGGAGAGCACCAGGAATCCCGGCAGGCGCAGCATCAGCACCTGGAGGGCGGCGAGCAGGGGCAGACCGGATTCGGCCACCCGCCGCACCAGCTCGAACACCACCCCCACCGAAAGGGAGACGGCGGTGAAGGCGGCGATGCCGAACAGCAGCGGCCCCACCAGCTCCTGCACCAGCCAGCGATCCAGCAGGGGCAGCCTGCGCCAGCGAAGCTGGCGAACCTGGGACGCCCAGCGGGGCAGGGGAAGCACCGTCACAGCTGGAAGGCCTCGCCGAGGTAGTGGCGCCTGACCAGGGGATCATGGGCCATCTCCTCGGAGGAGCCTGAAGCCAGGATCCGTCCGTCGGTGAGGATGTAGGCCCGATCGGTGATCGCGAGCGTCTCCCGCACGTTGTGATCGGTGATCAGCACGCCCATGCCGCGGCGCCGGAGCCCACCGATGAGCTCCTGAAGGTCGGCCACCGCCATCGGGTCGACGCCGGCGAAGGGTTCATCAAGCAGCAGATAGCGCGGGCCCTGATCGCCCACCGCCAGGGCCCGCGCCACCTCGCAGCGGCGGCGTTCGCCGCCGGAGAGCTGGAACCCCTTGCGCATCTGGAACGGTCCGAGATGAAAATCGGCGATCAGCTCCTCGAGACGATGAGTGCGCCGTTCCTTTGAGGTGCCGCTCTGCTCGAGGGCGAGGCGAAGGTTGTCGCGCACGCTGAGGTTGCGGAACACGCTGGCCTCCTGCGGCAGGTAGCCGATGCCGAGGCGGGCCCGCTTCGGCATCGGCTGATCGGCCACCGAGGCGCCATCGAGCAGCACGTCCCCCTGATCGGGGGTGAGCAGGCCGGTGACCAGATTGAACGTGGTGGTCTTGCCGGCTCCGTTGGGACCGAGCAGACCCACCACTTCGCCGGGATGCAGATCGAGACTGACATCACTGACGAGGGGGCGGCCACCGAGGGTGATGGCCACCTGCCAGAGGGCCAGGCTCATGGAACGATCGGTGCGGGAGCGGCCGCGGGGCGGGTCTGCAGGCGAAGGCGGCTGTACACCTGCCGACCGGCCGGTGGCTCGGCCACCAGGCGCTCGTCGTCGAGGCGGTAGACCATCCGCTCGGCCCGGATCCTCTGGCCGTCTTCATCGACCACATCCACATCGCCGCTGAGGACGAGCCGGCCTTCCTTCGAGAAGTACTGGGCCTGCCGCGAGGTGGCCACCATCCTCTTGTCGGGGTAGGTGATGCGCACGTTGCCGGTGGCCGTGACGATGCCGGTGCGGTTGTCGGCCTGCTGGCTGTCGGACTCGATCGTGACCATGCCCGTGGGAGCAGGGGCGGCGGGGGCAGGTGCGGCGGCGGCGGCTGCGGCCGGGGGGGAGGGAATCGCCGGGGCGGCCTGAGCGGTGGCGAGGGCAGACGGAGCGGCCAGGGAAGGAGACACCAGAGCCCTGGCCATGGCGAAGGCCAGGGGGGGCAGGGCACCGACGACGACGATGGCCAACAGACGCGCCGGGGCTGGCAAGACTCGGGTGAGGCGGGTGGGCATTCGGATCAATCTACCGGCGCTGGGTAGGGGTCTTCTCCAGACGGGGAGGGGGCAGCAGGCTGGGATCGCTGCCGTCCTGAAGGGCGGTGAGCCGGGCCGCCACGCCATCCCGGAGGGGCGAGAGGCGAAGCCCCAGGGCCTCCTCTCCGCAGCCGGCCAGGCGCCCGAGACCTTCGCCCATCAGCACGGTGGCGCCATGGCGGTTGCCCCGCTCGAGATGGAGATGGGCCACCGCGATCTGGAGCAGGCCCTGAAGCACCGGCCGCATCGGCCCCTGGGTTTCATGCCAGAGCTCCTCCAGGCCGTTGTGGCAGGCGTACCAGTCGCCGCTGTTGAAGAGATCGATGGCCTGCTGCAGGCGAGGGTCGGCCTGCAGCAGGTCCTCCTCCCGGAGCGCTCCGCTCAACGCTTGGCGGGCTTGCGGGCCGGCAGCTTGCGCAGCCGGATCGATTCCGGGGTGACCTCCAGCATCTCGTCGGGTCCGATGTACTCCAGAGCCCGCTCCAGGGTCATCTGCACCGGCGCCTGCAGGGTGTCGAGTTCCTCGGCGCCGGCGGAGCGCATGTTGGTGAGCTGCTTGGCCTTGCAGACGTTGATCTCGAGATCCTGGGGCCGGTTGTTCTCACCGATGATCATGCCCTTGTAGACCTTGGTGCCTGGGGTGATGAAGAACTGACCGCGGTCTTCGGCGTTCTTGAGGGCATAGAAGGTGGCGGTGCCCTCCTCGAAGGCGATCAGCACGCCATTGCGACGGGCGTCGAAGTCGCCCTGCATCGGCCGGTAGTCGAGGAAGGAGTGGCTCATGATCCCCTCGCCCCGGGTGGCGCGGATGAACTCGCCACGGAAACCGATCAGGCCACGGGAGGGCACCACGAACTCCAGCTGGGTGCGGCCGTCGTTGGTGTTCTCCATGTTCTGCATCTCCGCCTTGCGGATGCCGAGCTTCTCGATGCAGGCCCCCACCGATTCCTCGGGCACATCGAGCACCAGGGTTTCGTAGGGCTCGCTGGGGGTGCCGTCGATGGTGCGGAAGATCACCTGCGGCTGGCTCACCTGGAATTCGTAGCCCTCGCGCCGCATGGTTTCGATGAGGATGCCGAGGTGCAGCTCACCGCGGCCGCTGACAGCCCAGCGGTCGGGCGAATCGGTGTCCTCGACCCGCAGGGCCACGTTGGTGAGCAGCTCCTTCTGCAGCCGGTCGCGGATCTGGCGACTGGTGACGAACTTGCCCTCCTTGCCCGCGAAGGGGGAGTCGTTGACCACGAAGGTCATCTGCAGGGTGGGCTCGTCCACCTTGATCAGAGGCAGGGCCTCCGGGTGATCGGGGCAGGCGATGGTCTCGCCGATGTTCACCTCGTCGAAGCCGGCCACGGCGACAAGGTCGCCGGCGCGGGCCTCGTCGATCTCGACGCGCTGCAGACCCTGGAAGCCGAGCAGCTTGCTGATCCGGCCGCGCTTGATGCTGCCGTCGTCGCGGATCAGGGCTGCCGGCTGCCCGGCCTTGATCATGCCGTTGTGGATGCGGCCGATCATGATCCGGCCGAGAAAATCGCTGTAATCGAGCGTGGTGACCTGCAGCTGCAGCGGCTTGGTGGGATCGCCCACCGGCGGCGGCACGTGGCGCAGGATCGCGTCGAAGAGCGGCTTCATCGTTTCGCTCTCGGTGGCCATGTCGGGCTTGGCGTAACCGCCCATGCCGCTGCCGAAGAGGTAGGGGAAATCGCACTGGTCGTCGTCGGCGCCCAGTTCGAGGAACAGGTCGAGCACCTTGTCGACCGCCTGCTCGGGATCCACGCGGGCCCGATCGATCTTGTTGACGAACACGATCGGGCGCAGGCCCTTCTCGAGGGCCTTCTTGAGCACGAAGCGCGTCTGCGGCATCGGGCCCTCGTTGGCGTCGACGATCAGCAGGCAGCCATCGACCATGCCGAGCACCCGCTCCACCTCTCCGCCGAAATCGGCGTGGCCCGGAGTGTCGACGATGTTGATGCGGATGCCCTCGTAATCGACGGCGGTGTTCTTGGAGAGGATGGTGATGCCGCGCTCCCGCTCCAGGTCGTTGGAGTCGAGGATGCAGGTGGGAACCGCCTCTCCTTCGCGGAAGATGCCGGACTGGCTGAGCAGCGCGTCGACGAGGGTGGTCTTGCCGTGGTCGACGTGGGCAATGATCGCGATGTTGCGGATCGGTGTGCCTTTGTGCTCGCCACTCATGGGCTATCTGTCCTTGGTGAAGGGTCGGTGATGGGTCGGTCGTCGCTCGGCCCGTTACGGGGCGGGTCCGCGGGCAGCACCGGAGTGGTCAGGCACCCTGGGGGCGCAGGAACATCGGGGGCATGGGCGCTGGGCCCGGGCGCCACTGGGGCGCGAAAGGCTTGTGCGCGGGTTGCGGCTGGGAAAGGCGGCTCTTGCTTGCCGGCAGGCTGATGCGAATCTTGATCTTATCCCAGCACCCGCCCCATCACCCCCTCGGGGTCGTCTGAAGGCTCAGCGGGCGAAGCGCTGGGCGGGCTCGAACAGCCGCAGGGCCGTGGTCGATCCCTCGTAGCGCCAGTGCCAGGGCTCGTAGTTCACCCCCTGGGGGTTGTTCCGGGGGAAGGACAGCTGGAAGTGATAGCGATGGGCGTTGGCCTTCAGCCAGCGGTAGGCGGCGGTGGTGTCGAAGGCCGGATTGAGATGGAGATCCGGTCGGGTCGCATCGCCAAGATCCACCGCGTAGCCGGTGCTGTGCTCCGAGTAGCCGGGGGGGGCACTGACACGGGCCCGGGTGCGGGCGCTCTGGTTGCGCTCCGACTTCACGTCGAAGAACAGGCTCCGCTGCAGCTCCACCGGCCGGAAGGCACTGAGAACCTCGATGCGCACGCCCTGGGCCTGGGCATCCCGCTGGAGAGCCCGCAGACTCTCGGCCGCCTCCGGCCGCAGCTGCACCCCCGGAGCGAGGGTGGCGAGCTGATCGGCCCGGGCCTCCGGGTAGGGAAAGTGGCCGAGCAGACGCCCGTCACCGCTGGGCCGGGCATCGAGACCGGCCACCGGTGGAGCCGGGGATCGGCGCAACGGTCCGTAGACATAGACAACGAGGCCGGCGCCGGCGAGCACCAGGGCCCCGGCCAGCAGGACCAGGCGCAGCCGCGCGCCGGCGCGGGATCCCGAGGCGGCGGGCTGCTGGGAGCGCCGGGCGAGGGGAATGTCGTCCACCGCCGCGCGAGCTGCCGCCCGCGCGGCGCGGCGACCGGAGGACCTGCTGGTGGAACGGGAGGCCAAACCCCGGCGGCGACGGAGCCGGCCGATGGTATCCCGACCTGCCGGAGCGACCAGCGGAGCCCCGCTCAGCAGTGTTAGCGTCCGACCGAGATCCCTTTGGTGGAGCAGGTTTCAAGATGTTGCGAGTCGCGGTTGTGGGTGGCGGCCCCAGCGGTTCCTGTGCTGCTGAAGTGCTCGCGAAGGCCGGGATCGAAACCTGGTTGTTCGAGCGCAAACTCGACAATGCCAAGCCCTGCGGCGGCGCGATCCCCCTGTGCATGGTCTCCGAGTTCGACCTGCCCGAGTCGATCATCGATCGCAAGGTGCGCAACATGCGGATGATCTCCCCCTCCAACCGGGAGGTGGACATCCATCTGGAGAACCAGGACGAATACATCGGCATGTGCCGCCGGGAGGTGATGGATGCCTTTCTGCGCAACCGTGCCGCCGACCTTGGCGCCCACCTCGTCAACGGTCTGGTCACCAAGATCGACACCGGCACCGCACGCCAGGGTCCCTACACGCTCCACTACACCGACTACAGCAGCGGCGAGGCCACCGGCGAGCCCCGCACCCTGGAGGTGGACCTGATCGTGGGGGCTGACGGTGCCAACAGCCGGGTGGCCAAGGCCATGGATGCCGGCGACTACAACGTGGCCATCGCCTTCCAGGAGCGCATCAAGCTGCCGCCCGAAGAGATGGCGTACTACGAGGATCTGGCGGAGATGTACGTCGGCACCGACGTCTCTCCCGACTTCTACGCCTGGGTGTTCCCCAAGTACGACCACGTGGCGGTGGGCACCGGCACGATGCAGAAGAATCAGTCCCTGATCAAGGGACTGCAGCAGGGCATCCGCGAGCGCGCCGCCAAGCGGCTGCTCAAGGGTGAGGTGATCAAGGTGGAAGCCCACCCGATTCCCGAACACCCCCGCCCGCGCCGGGTGGTGGGGCGCATGGCCCTGGTGGGTGATGCGGCCGGCTACGTCACCAAGAGTTCCGGTGAGGGCATCTATTTCGCCGCCAAGAGCGGGCGGATGTGCGCCGAGCAGATCGTGGCCAGCAGCGCCGGCGGCAGCCGCGTGCCCACGGAGGCGGATCTGAAGCTCTACATCAAGAAGTGGGACAAGCTCTACGGCCCCACCTACAAGGTGCTGGAGATTCTGCAGAACATCTTCTACAGCAACGATGCCGCCCGCGAGGCATTCGTGGAGATGTGCGATGACAAGGACGTGCAGCGTCTCACCTTCGACAGCTACCTCTACAAGCGGGTGGTGGCAATGAACCCCTGGCAGCAGATCAAGCTCACCTTCCTCACCCTGGGGGCGGTACTGCGCGGGCAGGCTCTGGCGCCCTCCGGCTACCGGCCGGTGCCCAGCGCCGTGCGCAGTGAAGCGGAGGTTGAGGCGATGGAGGCCGTCGGCGCCGCGATCAAGGGCGGCATCCGCAGCCCCCAGGCCGCCCGCTCCCATGGCTCGATCCCCTCGGATACCGCCACGGCGGTGTCCCCAGGAACCCAGGAGGAGGAGCGCGAGCTCGTGCTCGCCGGCAAATGAGCCAACAGCACGATCAATGATCCGCTGAAAGAGCCCGGGGCGATGAGCTCCGGGCTATTTCTTGTTCAGTGTTCCCGCCCTCTGGGGGCGCCGACCGTATCAGTCGTGCCGACTGACGGGGGGCAGGCTTTCCGCCACCCCCTCCTCGAGGCGGCTGACCAGCACCTTGTCGATGCGCTTGCCGTCCATGTCCACCACCTCGAAGCGCAGCCCGTTCCAGTCGAAATGCTCACCGGCGTGGGGGACGCGCTCGAGCACATGCAGCACCAGGCCCCCGAGGGTGTGGTAGCCGGCGCTGGCCTCTCCCGGCAGCACACCGCAGCCGATCAGCTCCTTGAAGTCGCCCACGTCGAGGGCGCCATCGAGCAGCCAGGAGCCGTCGTCGCGGCGGATGATCGGCGGATCCTCCTTCTCCTCCTGGGACGGCAGATCGCCGACGATCCCCTCCATCACGTCATTGAGGGTGACCAGCCCCTCGATGCCTCCGAACTCATCGGTGACCAGCGCGATGTGCACGCCGGTGCGCTTGAACCGCTCGATCACGTTCAACACCCGGGTGCTTTCGGTGACATACAGCGGCGGCTGGACCAGGGCTTCCAGGTCCACCGTGTCGCCGGAGAGGCGCGCCGCCAGCAGGCTGCGGCCGAACACCACCCCCTGGCATTCATCGAGGGCGCCTCTGGCGACCGGGAAACGGGAGTGGGGGCTGGCCATCACCAGGCGCAGGTTCTCCTCGAGCGGCTCCTCCAGGTCCAGCCAGCAGACGTCGGTGCGGGGGGTCATCAACGAGCGGGTGGTGCGATCACCCAGCCGCAGCACCCGCTGCACAATGTCGTGTTCCGCCTCCTCGAACACCCCCGACTCGGCCCCCTGGCGGATCATCGCCTTGATCTCCTCCTCGGTGATGTCGGGCTCTCCAGAGGCCTTGACCCCCAGCAGGCCCAGCAGGCCATCGGTGGACACGCCCAGCAGATGCACCAGAGGGGCGGCCCAGCGCGAGAGCAGGCGCATCGGCGGAGCCACCTGACAGGCAATCGCCTCCGGGTCATTGAGGGCGATGCGCTTGGGCACCAGTTCACCGATCACCAGCGAGAGATAGGTGATCGCGCTCACCACGATCACCACGCTCAGCAGGTCACTCCAGGGGGCCAGGACCGGAACGGAAGCCAGCAGAGGGCGGAGGCGCTGGGCCACGGTGGCACCACCGACCGCACCGCTGAGAATGCCGATCAGGGTGATGCCGATCTGGACGGTGGAAAGAAAATCGTTGGGAGAGGAGGCCAGCCGCAGGGCCGTTGCGGCCCTGCGATTGCCGCGGGTGGCCAGCTGTTCCAGCCGCAATTTGCGAGCAGAAACGATCGCGATCTCCGAGCCGGAGAAGACTCCGTTGGCAACGATCAGCACCAGGATCAGAGCACTCTCAACCAGCAGAGATGTCACGCTCGAGCGGTGAATCGAATCCGGACGCTATCACGCGTCTCGGGCACCCTCGGGCCGCTCCTCAACCCTCGATGCGGCTGAAGTCGGCCAGCACGGAGGCCTGGTTGCGCAGCAGCCCAAGCAGGTTCAGACGGTTGCGACGCACGGCCGCTTCCTCCACCATCACCATCACGCTGCCATCGCCGTCGAAGAAGGCTGCCAGGGTGTCGGCACTGGCGCTCAGGCCGCGGGCCAGCTCGCCATAGCGCTCCGCTCCCCCTCCGGCGGCGATCGGCTCGAGCCGTTGCAGCACGGAGAGCATGGCGGCTTCCGAAGGCTTCTCGAACAGGGCCGGATCCACCAGCCCCTCGGCGTTGAGAGCCGACGGGGCCAGATCGCCCTTCTCGGCGAGGCGGGCGGCCCGCTGCACCACCGCCTGCAGGGGGGCAAGCTCGCCGCTGCGGCGCAGGGCCTCGAGGAGGGCGACGCGGCGGCGGGCGTCGGCGGGATCCCGCAGCACCCGGGCGGCATCGAGGCCCTCACCGGCCACCGCCTGCACCAGGTCGGCATCGATGCCCTCCTCCTCCAGCAGGCTCACCAGCCGCTGGCGCAGGAACTCCACCAGCTCCGCCGCCAGCTCGTCGGGCTTCACGGCGAAGGCTGGGAACAGGGAGGCCCAGTGGGCGGTGGCCCGCTGGAGCAGCGCCACCAGATCCAGGGCCCAGTCGCGGTCCCAGAGGATCTGCAGCAGGCCGTTGCCGGCGCGGCGCAGGGCGTAGGGGTCGGAGGAGCCGCTGGGGCGCTCACCCTTGGCGAAGATGCTCAGCAGAAGTTCCAGACGCTCCGCCAGCGCCACCAGGGCCCCGGCCTCGGAGCTGGGGAGCTGGTCGCCCGCTCCCCGGGGCAGGTAGTGCTCCAGCACCGCCAGGCCCACCTCGCGGGGTTCCCCCTCCGCCAGCAGATACTTGCCGCCCATCACCCCCTGGAGCTCGGGGAATTCGCCCACCATCTGGCTGACCAGATCATGCTTGCAGAGGTGGGCGGCGCGACGGGCCGCCGAGGCGGTGGGCTCCGCCAGCTCAAGCGCCTCCAGCAGCACGTCGGTGAACCACTCGAGGCGCTCGCAGCGGTCGCGCAGGCTGCCCAGCCCCTCGGCGAAGGTCACGCGCTCGAGCTGGTCGCGGCGGTCGATGCTGGCCACGGCCCGATCGGCGTCCACGAAGAACTCCGCATCGGCCAGCCGGGCCCGCAGCACGCGCTCATTGCCGCGGCGGATGGTGTCGGCCGCCTCCGCCCGGCCGTTGCCGATGCACAGAAACCGCGGCAGCAGGGTGGCGCGGGCATCAAGGGCCAGGGGATCGGCGGCGGCGTCGTGGCGCACCAGGGGCACGTAGCGCTGGTGTGCGCGCATCACGGTGCTGAGCACCTCGGGCGGCAGGGCGAGGAAACGCTCCTCCAGCCGCCCTTCGATCAGCTGGGGGGACTCCACAAGATCCACCAGCTCCTCGAACAGCTCCGCCGGCAGGTCCACCCCCGCCCCGGCCTCCGCAGCGGCTTCGGCGAGCTGGCGACGGATCCATTCGGCCCGGGCGCTGCGCTCCACCTGCACGTCCACCGCCGCGAGGGTGGCGGCGTAGAGGCCCGCATCGTCGATCGCCACCGCTTCGCTCTGCAGGCGGTGGCCCCGGCTCAGGCGATCGGCCGCAAGGGGCGGATCGCAGTCATCGAGCACCACCGGCACCACCTGCTGATCCAGAAGGGCCACGAGCCAGCGCACCGGGCGGCTGAAGCGCGCCTCGCCTTCACCCCAGCGCATGAAGCGCCGCCCCTGCAGGCCGCGGATCCAGGCCGGGATCAGCTCGCTCAGCACCGCCAGGGCCGGGCGACCTGGCTCACGGATCGAGGCGAACACGAACGGGCCCTTCGGGGTCTGCCGCACCTCGAGGTTCGCAGGATCGACGCCGCAGCGGCGGGCGAAGCCGACGGCGGCACCGGTGGGCACCCCGTCCTTGAAGGCCTGCTCCGCCGGTGGCCCCTTGCGCTCCTCGGCCCGGTCATCCTGGTGCTCCTGCAACCCTTCGACGGTGAGGGCGAGACGCCGGGGGGTGCTGGTGGCATGGACGCCCGTGCAGGCGAGCCGGACCGCCTCCAGATCGGCGGTCACCTTCTTCTCCAGCTGGGGCAGGGCCAGCCGGGCGAAATCCGCCGGCAGCTCCTCGGTGCCGATCTCCAGCAGAAAGGTGGCCATGGGGGAGCCGACGTGTGGGCGAATGCGCACGACTGTATGGAAACGGAGGTCCCCGTCCCGTTCGCTAGCTTCGATGGCTTCCGTTCGCTTCGTGCCGATGCCCTCGTCGCCCGTCGCCGGCCGTTCCAAACCCACCGCAGGCTCCGGTTCGGGCCCCGCGGAAACCGTTGCCTCCGGCGGCCAGGAGACGGGAAAGGCCCCCACGAAGTTCGAGCAGCTCAAGGCCGGCAGCGGCCACCTGCACGAACCCCTGGCCAGCGAACTCACCAACGACCGACCGAACTTCACCGAAGGTGCGGTTCAGATCCTCAAGTTCCACGGCAGCTATCAGCAGGACAACCGGGACAACCGGCGCAAGGGTGAGGAAAAGGACTGGCAGATGATGCTGCGCCTGCGCAGCCCGGCAGGTCGAATTCCAGCCTCTCTTTATCTGGCGATCGACGAACTGGCCGATCGGCTCGGCAACGGCACGATGCGGGTCACCACCCGGCAGGCCTTCCAGCTGCACGGGGTGGCGAAGGCCAACCTCAAGGAGGTGATCGGCACGATCGTGCGGTCGATGGGGTCCACCCTGGCGGCCTGCGGTGACATCAACCGCAACGTGATGGCCCCCGCCGCCCCCTTCCAGACCGGCGGCTACCCCGAAGCCCGGCAGCTCGCCGATCGGATCGCCGACCTGCTCACCCCCGAGGCCGCCCAGGGGGCCTATCTCGATCTCTGGGTCGACGGCGACCTCAGCTACCGCATCAAGCCGGAGGCGGCGGTGCGGCGGGTGAAGGAGCGGCAGAAGGAGGGTGCCCTGTTCAGCGGCGATGCCGCCGAGCCGCTCTACGGCTCCACCTACCTGCCGCGCAAGTTCAAGATCGCGGTGACGGTGCCGGGGGACAACTCGGTGGACCTGCTCACCCAGGACATCGGCCTGGTGCTGTTCTGCGACGGCAGCGGCCGGCCTCTGGGCTGCAACGTGTACGTGGGTGGCGGCATGGGCCGTACCCATAACAAGGAGGAAACCTTCGCCCGCACCGCCGATCCCCTCGGCTGGGTGGCGGCCGAGCACGTGCTCGATCTGGTGCAGGCGATCGCCGCCCTGCAGCGCGACCACGGCGACCGCCAGCAGCGCCGCCACGCCCGCATGAAGTACCTGATCCACGACCGGGGGATCGACTGGTTCCGCCAGGAACTGGGCCGCTACTTCCCCCACCCGATCGGACGGATGCGCCGCGAGCCGAAGGCGAAACTGCAGGATTACCTGGGCTGGCATCGCCAGGGCAACGGCCTGTGGTTCGTGGGCCTGCCCCTGCTCTGCGGCCGTCTGGAGGGGGAGCGGAAGGCGGGGCTGCGCCGGCTGGTGGAGACCTACCAGCTGGAGGTGCTGCTCACCCCCAACCAGGACCTGCTGCTGGCCAACATCGGCAGCAGCCAGCGGCGGGGACTGCGGGAGTCCCTGGCCGCCCTCGGCTTCGACACCGCCGAGCCGCCGGCCCCGCTGGTGCGCCATGCGATCGCGTGTCCGGCGCTCCCCACCTGCGGACTGGCGATCACCGAATCGGAGCGCATCCTTCCCAGCGTGCTGGAGCGGCTGGAGGCGCTGATGGCCCGTCTGGAGATCAGCAAGGCGGTGCTGGTGCGCATGACCGGTTGCCCCAATGGCTGTGCCCGGCCCTACATGGCCGAGATCGGGCTGGTGGGAAGCGGTGTGGATCAGTACCAGCTGTGGCTGGGAGGCAGCCCGGGGCTGACCCGTCTGGCGCGCCCCTGGCTGGAGAAGATGCCGCTGGAGGAGCTGGAATCCACGCTGGAGCCGCTCCTGCTCACCTGGAAGCAGGAGGGAGGGGTGCGCAGCAGCTTCGGCGACTTCGTGGCCGCTCTGAACGACGAGCGTGTTCGCGCTCTTCTGGAGGTGGCGTGAGCCGGGGTTTCCTGCTCTCTCCCCTTGCTCTGGCTACGGGCACCCTGCTGGCCGTTCTGGCGAGCGGCTCGCCCCTGCGGGCGGAACCGGACATGCCCGACCCTCCCCGCTCACGGGTGAAGATCTACGACGCCGATCCGCTCACCTGCCGTCCGGCGGTGATCGAGGCCGGCTTTCGCAGCCACATGGCCCCCTGGGCCGACCAGCCGGAGGCGGTGCAGCAGCGGCTGCGCATCCTGCAGGGGGAGCTGACCCGCGGCACCCTGGAACGCTGCCGCCAGAAGGGTCTGATGAGCCCGGAGCAGGTGAAGGAGGTGGAGGCGCGCCTTGGTCTCACCCCCGCTGCCGGGGCACAGGCGCCCCAGCCGACCACCACGCCAACGCCTCAGCCCTCCGGCTCGCCGGTGCGTCCGTAGCGGGCCGCCGGTTCACCGCAGCTCCAGGCCCAGAGCTGGTCCCCGTGGCTGAAGTGCCACCACTCGTTGGGGTGGCGGGCGAAGCCTGCTCCTGCCATCACCGACGCCAGCCGGTCGCGTCGCCGCTGCCAGAGGGCGGCTTCGGAGCCGGGATCGGCGGCGGCCACCGCGGCGTAGTGGTCGGGTTCGGAGACCGGCCCGATCGCATCGATCTCCCCACCCATCGCCAGCGGCCGGCCATCAGCATCCGCGAGGGTGAGATCCACCGCGCCGCCGGTGCTGTGGGGAGGGGGTGTGGCCGGATCGGTGCTGGGAGGAGCCCAGAACCGGGCGACGCTCTCCTCCACCTGGCGCAGGGCTGAGGGGGAGGCTCCAGCCCGATCGAACCCCCGGGCCCGGCATTCGGCCTCGATGCTGTGCGCCACCATGAACCGCTGCACGGCCACCGGGCGCCAGGCGTCGAAGATCGCCAGCCGCCACCCCTCCTCCAGGCACTGCAGCGCCTCCTGGGCCGCCAGCAGTCGGCGGATCACGCCAAGGCGCAGGCGGAACGGGCTGGCGCCCTCGCCATAGGGGGCTCCGAGGCTGGCGTAGGGATGGGGTTCGAGGCGCAGCAGGGCTGGCGGCAGCTCCACAAGCGGCTCGCCGTCGTCGTGGATCGGAATCGCGCTCCAGGGTCGGGGGGCGGCCATGCCTGCGGGCGGCGGGACGGCCCCAGCCTGCTACGCGGGTGACCGCAGCGGCCGGATGGGGCTGCGCACGTTCGGCTCAGTTCAGGCGCGCCGCATCCACCTGGCGGCGGCGCTGCTCCTCCAGCGCCTGGCGCAGGCCTGGATGCCTGGCCAGGTCCGGATCCTGCGCCAGCAGCTGGCGGGCCACCTCCCGGGCCTGCTCCAGCACCGCCCCGTCGTCGGCCAGGCTGGCCAGGGCCAGATCGGGCAGACCCGACTGGCGGGTACCCAGCACCTGGCCCGGGCCCCGCAGGCGCAGGTCCATCTCGGCGATCTCGAAGCCGTCGCTGCTGCGGGCCAGCACCTCCAGCCGCTGGCGCGCCAGGGCGTTGTCGCCGTCGTGCAGGAGCAGGCAGTGGGAGGCGGCCGCTCCCCGGCCGACCCGACCCCGCAGCTGGTGCAGCTGGGCCAGGCCGAAGCGCTCGGCGTGCTCGATCACCATCACGCTCGCCTCCGGCACGTCCACCCCCACCTCCACCACGGTGGTGCTCACCAGGATCTGGCTCTCGCCCCGGGCGAAGGCCCCGATCGCCCGCTGCTTCTGCTCACTGTTGAGCCGCCCGTGCAGAAGCCCCACCGCCAGGTCGGGGAACTCCTCCTCGGCCAGGTGGCGATGCACCTCCACCGCCGAGCGCAGATCCAGCTTCTCCGACTCCTCCACCAGCGGCAGCACCACGTAGGCCCGCTGGCCGAGCGCCACCTGCTCCCGCACCAGCCCCCAGGCCCGGGCCCGCTCGGAGCCCCTCAGCACCTCGGTGCGCACGGGGGTGCGGCCGGGGGGCAGCTCGTCGATCTGGCTCACATCCAGATCGCCGTGGATCGAGAGCGCCAGGGTGCGGGGGATCGGCGTGGCCGTCATCGTGAGCAGGTGGGGCTGGAGCCCCTTGGCCAGCAGGCGGTTGCGCTGGCGCACCCCGAAGCGGTGCTGCTCGTCGACCACCACCAGCCCCAGCCGCAGGAACTGCACCGGATCCTCCAGCAGGGCATGGGTGCCCACCAGCAGATGCAGCTGGCCGTTGGCCAGATCCTGCAGCAGCTCCCGGCGGCGGCGGGCGGGAGTGGAACCGGTGAGCAGAGCACAGCTCACGTGCAGCCGCGGCAGCCAGGCGGCGAGCTTGGCGAAGTGCTGCTCGGCCAGCACCTCGGTGGGGGCCATCAGGGCCCCCTGGCAGCCGGCGGCGATCGCCGTGAGCAGGGCCGCCAGGGCGACCACGGTCTTGCCGCTGCCGACGTCCCCCTGCACCAGCCGCGCCATCGGCTGGGGGCGGCTCAGGTCGGCGCGGATCTCCGCCAGCACCCGCTCCTGCGCGCCGGTGAGGGCAAAAGGCAGCAGCTCGAGGAAGCGGGCGACCAGGTCGTCGGCATCGCCGGCCAGGGTGAGGGGCGGGGCCGGCCGGCGCCGCAGCCGCTCGCGCCGCAGGCCCAGGGCCAGCTGCAGCAGCAGAAACTCATCGAACACCAGGCGATGCCGCCAGCGCTGGAGCGCCTCGCGGTCGGTGGGCTGGTGGATGCCCACCAGGGCCTCGGCCCGCGCCGGCAAGCCCAGCCGGGCCACCAGCGGCGCGGGCAGGGGATCGGGCCAGTGGCGGACTCCCTGCAGCAGGGCCTGCACCGCCTGGCGCAGGCGGTCGGCCGTGAGGCCCTCGGTGAGGGCATAGACCGGCACCAACCGACCGATCTGCTGGGAGCGCACCACCGCCCCGGGCGAATCGAGCACCTCGATCAGGGGATCGCTGAAGCCGGGGCCGTAGGGGCTCTCCTTCACCAGGCCGCTCACCGCCACCGTGGCGCCGAGGGGGAACTGGCGCTGCTGGGCCTTCAGCCAGCCCGGGGAAGCGAAGCGACGGCCGGCGAAGAAGCGGCTCACCCGCAGGCGTCCGGTGATGTCCTGGAGGTGCAGTTCCAGGATCGAGAGCTGGGGATTGCGCGGGCTGGTGAAGGCGTGGCAGCGGCGCACCGTGGCCACGATCGTGGCGGTGCGTCCTGGCTCCAGGGAGGCGATGCGCACGCGGTGGGCGTAGTCGAGGTAGTCGCGGGGGAAGTGATGAAGCAGATCCCGCACCACCAGCAGGCCCAGCGCCGCCAGCCGGGTGGCGGTGCGGGGACCGATGCCGGGAACGGAGGCCAGGGGATCGTCGGGCGCCAGCCGGGCACTCACCGCAGCGGATCCCGGCGGTGTGCCGGCCGGGGGATCCGCCAGTCGCAGCCGGGGGGGCGCCACTGTCGGCGGGGGCTCCTGGGACCGCCGCAGGCCGTGGAGGGTCTGGCGCAGGCTCTGCACCAGCCGCTGCCGCTGGGCCAGGGACTGCTGGGGGTAGGCGGCGAAACCGGCCTGGAGTGCCGCCAGGGGGCGCCGCTGGTCCTGGGGCAGCCAGGAGGGCAGCTGCTCGAGGCTGCGACTGACGAAACGACTGAAGGTCTCACGCCGTCCGAGCAGATCCTCGAAGCCACGCTCCGCCTCCAGGCGCGCGGCCTGCTGCAGCGGCGCGCACCAGTCGTCCGGGGACGGGTCCGCCGCAGCGGCCGGGTTCAGTCCGCCGGGGGGGAGGGAGGGGGCAGATCCTGCAGCCAAAGGCGTTCGGCCTGGTGGATGGCGAGCCGTCGCTGCAGGCGACGGAATCGGCCTGCCATTCTGCGCAGCTCCTGGCGATGCTGCTGCAGCCGGCGGCGGCAGGTGCGCAGCCTCGGCTCCTCCAGCTCCAGATCGGCGCTGCGCAGCAGGACAGCGGTCGCCGGCAGCCCCGGCGGCAGGCCCGGCAGCGGGAACGGCAGGGGCAGCCGCAGCAGATGGGGGGGAGCGGGGGCGCTGTCCACGCGGCCATGCAGGGCCGCATCCAGCAGGCTCACCGGCAGCAGGGTGGGACTGACTCCGGCCCGGAGCAGCTCCACGTTCACGGCATGGGAGAGGTTGCGCAGGCGCCGCTGCAGGGCGTGGTCCATGCCATCGAGCCAGCGCAGCAGCTCCACAGGATCGGTGGGCAGGCTTCCCCGCTCCCAGGGACCGGGATCGCCGCCATCGAAGTCCAACTCCGGAGCTTCGTCCGCCTCGCCGAGGCTGTCGGGCCCTGGGTGGTCGTGGATGGGCTCTTCAGCGCCCTCGGGCCCGCCGCCCGCGTCCCCCGACGGCCCCTCCGTCTCCGGGGGCTCCTGGAGAGCATCACCGCCGTCTGCGAAGCTGATGCTGAAGGGGAAGGCGAAGGGAAGGGCCAGTCCCGGTTCGGAGCGTGGGGCCTGCCCCCCGGCAGCCGGAGCGCCCCAGCGGGGGGGATCGCCGGCCAGGGGAAGGCTGCGCTCGAGGTGCACGGAGCCCTGGGGCACAGGCGGTGGGGCGCCATCGGCGAGTTCGGCGGCCCCCTCCGTGAGCCGCTCAAGAAGCCGTCGCTGGGCCAGGCGACGCCGACGGTCTGACTCGCGCGCCATCTGGGCTGCCAGGGCGGCGAGTTGCTCCACCGTGAGCAGGCTGCCGCAGCGCCTCAGATGCAGGGCCAGGCGCTGGCGCAGGTGCTGGCGGACGCTGGGCTCCAGGGCCAGATAGCGCGGGGCATGGACCCGGGTGACCAGATGGAAGACGGTCTGCTCCAGCCGGTGGGGCAGCACATCGCGCAGCACCTGCAGGTAGAGGGCGAGGTGGCGGTAGAGCTGGGGATTGGAGGCGGCCACGTCGCGCGTGATCGCCTCCAGGGCCCCGGGCAGGTCGGAACCGGGTTGGTCGGACACCGGTGCCACGGAGCAGGGGAGCGGGGGATCAGGCGGCCTTCATCGCCGCCACCTCGGCGGCGAAGTCGGCCTGCTCGACCTCGATGCCCTCACCGAGGGTGTAGCGGGTGAAGCGACGCACCTGAATGTTCTCGCCCACCTTGCCGGCCACCTGCTTGACCAGCTCGGCCACCGTGACACTGCTGTCCTTGATGTAGGGCTGATCCATCAGCGCCAGTTCCTTGAGGCGCTTGCCGATGCGGCCGGCCACGATCTTCTCCTTCATCTCCTCCTTCTTGCCGGCCAGGTCGTCGCGACCCATCTCGATCTGCTTCTCGCGCTCGGCCACCTCGGCCGGGATCTGCTCGGTGGTGACGTACTCCACCCCGGGGCAGGCGGCGATCTGCATGGCCACGTTGCGCAGCAGTTCCTGGAAGATCTCACCGCGGGCGACGAAATCTGTTTCGCAGTTCACCTCCACCAGGACACCCACCCGGGCGCCGGTGTGGATGTAGCTGCCGATCGCACCCTCGGCCGCGGTGCGACCGGCCTTCTTCTCGGCGCTGGCGATGCCCTTCTGGCGCAGCCACTCGATGGCCTTCTCGGTGTCGCCCTTGGTTTCGGCCAGGGCCTTCTTGCAGTCCATCATGCCCGCGCCGGTCTTGTCGCGCAGGTCCTTGACGAGCTTGGCGGAGATCTCAGCCATCGGTCGGCGGGGGAGGGAGGAAAGGAAAACGTCGGAGGTGGGGACTCCGGCCGGCCCTCAGGCCGACCGGAAAGGGAAGGGGGAGTGCCCCGTCGGGGAGGGATCAGCCCTCGTCGTCGGCCGGGCGGTCCTGGGCGCCGTGGCGACCTTCGTTGATGGCATCCGCCAGGCGTCCGAGCACCAGCTGCACCGAGCGCACGGCATCGTCGTTGCAGGGGATGGGCACGTCGCAGAGGTCGGGGTCGCAGTTGGTGTCGAGCATCGACACCAAGGGGATGTCGAGCTTGCGGGCCTCGAGCACGGCGTTGGTTTCGCGGCGCTGATCCACCAGGATCACCACATCCGGCAGGCGCCGCATGTTCTTGAGGCCGCCCAGGTATTTCTGCAGGCGATCGAGTTCACGGCGCAGCACGGCCGCTTCCTTCTTGGGACGCATGGCGATGGCCCCGGAGGACTCCATGCGCTCCAGGTCCTTGAGGCGGTCGATGCGGGCGCGCATCGTGGTCCAGTTGGTGAGCATGCCCCCCAGCCAGCGCTGGTTGACATAGGAGGCACCGCAGCGGGTGGCCTCGATGGCGATCACCTCGGAGGCCTGCTTCTTGGTGCCCACGAACAGGAAACGCTTGCCGCTGCGGGCGGCACTGCGCACCCACTTGTAGGCGTTGTTCATGCAGACGGCGGTCTGCACGAGGTCGATGATGTGAACGCCGTTGCGCGCGCAGTAGATGTAGCGCGACATCTTCGGATTCCAGCGCCGGGTCTGGTGCCCGAAATGGGCGCCAGCCTCCATCATCTCGGCGAGAGTGACGACAGCCATGTTTGTGTTGAGGTTTCGGGTTGGCCTCCACCTGCCAGGGATCCGAACCACGCTGATCCCTCCGGAGGAAGGGGCGGCGGCACGAATCACCCGAAACGCGCAGGTGTGCGGTGTGGGTGAACCCTTCCAACCTATCAAACGGTGTTCCCGCCTCCGCCCGGACCCGTCTCAGCCCAGACCCGCCTCCCGGGCTTCGGCGAACAGGGCGCGCACGCCGAGGCGGTTGAGCGGCAGCCGCAGCAGCTCCATCGCCAGTCCCGGACGGCCGCTGCGGATCAGCCAGGCCAGCAGGGGCCGCAGGCTGCGTTCGTTCAGCAGGCCCCCGAGCGTCAGCAGCTCCCACAGCAGCCGGTGCAGCCAGGTGAACTGGATGATGAAGCGCACCCGCCGGGTGGGGTGCTTGCGGTAGAAGACCAGCCCCATCTTCGCCCGCTCCCGCTCCACCCGCACCAGATCGGGGATCTGCTCGAGCCGCAGGGGCGGATGCCAGTGGTAGCCCACCGCTTCGGGGCAGCGCAGCAGCTCGACACCCATCCGCCGCAGACGCTCGCCCAGCTCCAGATCCTCCCAGCCATAGAGCCGGAAGCCGGTGTCGAACAGGCCGGCGCGCTCCAGCACCTGCCGGTCGATGGCCACGTTACCGGTGGCGAAATAGGCCCAGGAGAGGTCGCGCAGCTTGTGGGGTTCGCTGGTGGGGGCCTCGAAATTGGCGGTGTTGATCACCGCGCCGTAGGTGAAGCAGAGGCGATCGCCGCGCCGCCGCCAGCCGGCCTCCAGGGCCCGGGCATGGCAGAGCAGGAAGCTGGGGGTGACCACCAGATCGCTGTCGATGAACACGATCACATCGCCGTGGGCCTGCACCACCCCCCGGTTGCGGCCCTCGGCCGGCCCGCCGTGGTCCTGGCGGATCAGGCGCACATGGGGGAAGGCGGTGGCGTGGGTGTCCAGCCAGTGCACGGTGTCATCGGTGGAGCCGTCGTCGACCAGCACCACCTCGTAACGCTCGATCGGGGGCTCCAGCTTCTGCCGCTCAAGGGCCTCCAGACACTGGCGCAGGATCGGCAGCCGGTTGTAGGTGGGGATGACGACGCTGAGGAACATCCGGGACACTCGGGCTGACGTTGGAACAGGGCCGTTGTGCGACAGGCCGTTCAGCAAAAAGGGGACCCGTTCAGGGTCCCCCGCTGCACAGGCAGGGCCGACCCTGCCTCAGTCGGCGGCGCCGCCGTTGTTGGCCGTGCCGGTGACGCCGTTGCCGGCGCCTTCACCGCGGCCGTCGTTGCGCAGCTTGCGCTTCTTGAACTTGCGGGCGTAGGCGCGGTTCCGCTCCTGTTTTTCCTTCTTGAGATTCCTGCGCTTGGCCATGCGAGCGGCGTTGGGAGAGAGTCGTGAGGGTTCACCCTACTCAATCGGCGCCCACCAGGACGGTGCCGCTGCCGGTGCGGGGCACCGGAGCGTCCCAGAGGCGGCCGTCCTCCATCTGCACGAGCCGGTCGGCCACATCGAGGATGCGGGGATCGTGGGTGACCATCAGCACGCTGCAGCCCTGCTCGCGGGCCAGGCGCTGCAGCAGATCCACCACTTCGCGGCCTGTGGTCTTGTCGAGGGCGGCGGTGGGCTCGTCGGCCAGCAGCAGACGCGGCTCGGCCGCCAGGGCCCGGGCGATCGCCACCCGCTGCTTCTGACCACCGGAGAGATCGTGGGGCAGCTTGCCCAGGTGATCGGAGAGGCCCACGGCCCGCAGCCATTCGCGGGCGAGATCGCGCCGGGCCCGGTAGCTGAGGCCCTGCAGCAGGTCGGCCCCCATCTGCACGTTCTGCTCGGCGGTGAGGCAGCGCAGCAGGTTGTGGCCCTGGAAGATCATGCCGATCCGCTGCCGCAGCTGCTGGCGCTCGGCCCGGCTGGACCCCGCCAGCTCCCTTCCGAACACCCGCACCGACCCCTGCTGCACCTGGCGCAGGGCCCCCACCAGGGTGAGCAGGGTGGTCTTGCCGCAGCCGGAGGGCCCGGTGAGCAGCACCACCTCGCCCGGGCGGATCTCCAGATCGATGCCCTGCAGCACCTGGCGACGGTTCACCCCGCTGCCGTACCAATGGCAGAGGTCGCTGACGGCCACGCTGGAGTCGGGATCGGCGTGGGGGAGGGTCATGCCGTCAGAAGATCTCGGCGGGATCGGCGTCGGCCAGCTTGCGCATGGCCATGAACGCCGAGCCCATGCACATGGTGAAGATCATCGCGAACACCAGCAGGGAGCGCTGGCCGTCCATCTCCACCGGCAGGCGGGTGCCGGAGCGCGCCAGGGCGTAGAGCCCCTGGCCGGCCAGCCAGGCCGGCACGTAGCCGAGCACCGCCAGGATCAGCCCCTCGCGGGCCACCACCCCCAGCAGGGTGAGCAGCCTGTAGCCCATCGCCATCAGCGTGGCGTACTCCGGCAGGTGATCGCTCACGTCGGAGTAGAGAATCTGGTAAACGATCACGCAGCCCACAACGAAGCCCATGGCGGCGCCAAGGGTGAAGATGAAGCCGATGGCGGTGCTGCTGCGCCAGTAGTTCTTCTCGAACTCCTCGAAGCCCTTCTTGGTGTAGATGGTCACGTCCTCCGGGAGGATGCGCTTGAGGCGGGCGGTCACCGCGGCGGGATCGGCGCCGGGGGTGAGCCGGATCAGCCCCAGTTCGATGCTGCCGGGAGGGGTGTTCGGCATCAGCCGCAGGAAGGTTTCGCGGCTGGTGATGATGTTGCCGTCGGCGCCGAAGGAGGGGCCGAGGGCCACCAGCCCCGCCACCCGCACCCGCTTGCCGGCCACCTCCGTTTCCACCACCTTGCCCTGACGGAACCAATCGGCGATCGGGCCGAACTCGGGCCTGGAGAGTTCATCGAACAGCACCCGGCCCCGCTGGCTGAGCACCTGCGCCTTGGCGGACAGGCCGGGATCGGTGAACAGGGGGTCACCGGGGTCGAAACCGAGGGCCAGGATCGAGCGGGTGGTGCGGGTCTGGGGGTTGCGCCAGAGCAGCAGATTCCAGTGCACCGGCGTGGTGCCCTCCACCTGGGGATCGGCCATCGCCTGGATCAGCCGCCGCCGTGGGAAGCCCGCCATGCCGATCGAGCTCATCGTGCGCGGGCTCATCAGCACCAGGTCGGCGTCGAAGAGCTTGTGGATCGTGACGCTGGCGTCGAACAGCCCGTCGCGGAAGCCCAGCTGCATGAACATCAGGATGCCGGCGAAGGCGATCCCGGCCAGGGCCACCGCCAGGCGGGCCGGCTGGCGGGTGAGCAGCAGCCAGGAGAGGGGGATGCGGCGGGACTGCCAGAACGAGAACATGGCCGGCCTCAGGGCTCCAGCTTGGCGATCACCTTCAGTCCGGTGAGCTCCTGGACGCGGCGGGCGTCCTCGGGATCCAGCCGCACCCGCACCTCCACGATGCGGGCATCGGCATCGCCGGTGGGGTCGGTGGAGAGCAGCTCCCGCTGGCGCACCTGGGGGCTGATGCGGCTGACCCGGCCGGTGAGGGTGCCGTCGAAACCGCCGTTCTCGCTGGTGAGCCGCACGGTCTGGCCCAGGCGCACCCGGCCGATGTCGCTCTCGTACACCTCCACCAGGGCCTCCATCCGCTCGCTGTTGCCCAGTTCGAGGATGCCCTTGTCGCCGGGGCGCTCGCCGGGCCGGGCCTGGATGCGCAGCACGGTGCCGTCGATCGGGGCGCGCAGTTCGGTGTTCACCAGATCCGTGCGGATGCGAGCCAGCTCGGCGCGGGACTCCTGCAGCTGCCCCTGCAGTTCGAGGGTGCGCTGCTCGCGCAGGTCGAGTTCGCTGGCGGCGAAGGCACCGGCGGCCGCCAGTTTGCGATAGCGCTCGAGGTCGCGCAGCTGCAGGCCCAGCCGCCGCTCCAGGTTGGCGATGCGGGTGATCACCAGCCGCTCCTCCGCCCGCTGGTTGGGGCCGTTGTCGAAGGTGGCCAGCAGCTGACCGGCCTGCACCCGGTCGCCTTCCCTCACCAGCAGGCGGGTGATGCGCGGGCTGCCACCGATGCCGGTGATCGGGGCCGCCAGCACGCGGATGTCACCGGCGGGGTCGAGGCGCCCCAGGGCGGCCACCGCCTGTCGGTCGGGCTGCGGTGGCGCGGGCGCAGCGGTGCGGGTGGCTGCTGCGGGCTGTCGCCAGGGGGCGCGCACCAGAACCACCCCCAGCACCACGGTGGCCAGGGCGGCGGCCCCGACCCCGAGGATCAGGGTGCGACGGGGTCGTCGAAGAGGAGCTCCTCGATGTAGCGGTCCGCCCAGGTGGGGTTGAACGCCTTCTCCAGCACCCGCCGGGTCTTGTCGTTCTGTTTCTGTTGCTTGCAATAGCGGAGCTGCCCCTCCAGGCGAATCACCGTAGCGGGGTCGTCCGGGGCCTGCGGTCGGGCCTGCGCCAGCGCCTCCGCCAGCACCGCCAGGAAGCCGTCGACCTGCTCGATGAACGCCTGCTCCTCCGCCGCATCGGCCGGACGCACGAACAGCACGTGGGGGGAGAAGATCGACCCCCAGGCCGGCAGCTCACGGCGCTGGGAGAAGGGGCCGCAGTCGCGGGCCGCCAGGGCGGCCGCGATCGACGCCGGCAGGCGCTCCGTTACGGGCGAGAGGTCGACGATCGCCGCCGACACCACCCCCCGGCCGGCGACGATGTCGGCACCGAACACCGGCAGGTCGTAGCGGGGGTCGGGGAAGAACACGCAGTGCAGGATCTGCAGGCCGGCCCCCAGCCGGGCGGTTTCGAGGTGCAGCTTGCGCAGCCCGCGGCAGCGGTGCACCTCATTGCGAATGAAGAGGTCTTCGCCGTCGAGGCTGCCGCTGATGGCCTCCAGCTCCGGATCGATCGCCAGGGGCTCCAGCTCCGGGAACTCGCTCCAGTGCTGGCGGATGCGCTGGGCGAGGGCATCCACCAGCGGGTGGATGCCGCCGCTGGTCGGGGCGGAGGGGTGTGCGGGGGACGCGCTCGAAGTCATTGCGGCCACGGGGCCAGCAGAATGCAGATCCTGCCATGGGTGCATGAGCAAAACCGAGGCCCGTTGTGAGCCGTTGCTGCCGGGGCTGGCCGAACCGCAGCGGCAGCGGCTCCCCAACGGGGTGAACGTGGTGGCCCTGCCGATGCCCGAGGCGCCGGTGGTCTGCATCGACTTCTGGTGCCGCGCCGGCAGCGTGTTCGAGTCGGCCGCCGAGAGCGGCATGGCCCACTTCCTCGAGCACATGGTGTTCAAGGGCAGCGAGCGGCTGGAGGCGGGCGAGTTCGACCGGCGCATCGAGGCCCTCGGGGGCAGCAGCAACGCCGCCACCGGCTTCGACGACGTGCATTACCACGTGCTGATTCCACCCCAGGCCGCCGGCGAGGCCCTCGATCTGCTGCTGGATCTGGTGCTGGCCCCCCGCCTGGAGGCCGAGGCCTTCGCCATGGAGCGCCAGGTGGTGCTCGAGGAGCTGGCCCAGAGCGAGGACCAGCCCGAGGAGGTGGCCCTGCAGCGGCTGCTGGAGCGGGCCTGCCCGGATCACCCCTACGGCCTGCCGATCCTGGGCCGCCGCCCGGCCCTGCAGACCCACGATCCGGCCGCCATGGCGGCCTTCCACCGCCGCCTGTACACCGCCGACCGCTGCGTGCTGGCCCTCGGCGGTGCCATCGGCGACGGCAGCCTGCTGCGCCGCGCCGCCGAAGGCCCCCTGGCCGGCCTGGCCCCGGCGGGGCGGGTCAACGATCCGCCGTCGCTGCGGATCGAGCCGGGGGAGGAACGGCTTGAGCTGCCGCGGCTGGAGGCCGCCCGCCTGCTGATGGCCTGGTGGCTGCCGCCCGCCCGGGAGCTGGAGGCGGTGATGGGGGCCGATCTGGCCACCACCCTGCTGGCGGAGGGTCGCCGCAGCCGGCTGGTGGAGCAGCTGCGGGAGCGGCTGCGGATCGTGGAGAGCATCGACCTCGATCTCCACGCCATGGAGTTCGGCAGCCTCGCCCTGCTGGAGGCGGTCTGCGAACCGGAGGAGCTGCCCCGGGTGCGGCGCTCCGTGACGGAGGTGTGGGAGGAGCTGATGGCGGGTCCGATTCAGGCGAGCGAGTGGGAACGCAGCCAGCGGCTGGTGGCCAACAGCTATCGCTTCGGCCTGGAATCCGCCGGCGCCGTCGCCGGCCTGATCGGCAACAGCCAGCTCTGGGGCCGTCATCACGATCTGGAGCGGCCCCTGCAACTGCTGGAGCGCTGGGATCCGGGCCGCCTGAAGCGGGAAACCCTGAACCTGCTGGATCCGGCGCAGGCCAGTGTGCTGGAGGCCCTGCCCGCATGAGCCTGCCGATCGCTCCCTCCCCGACCGAACGCCTGACCCTGGCCGGCGGACTGCCCCTGGTGATCCATCCCCGCCGCGGGCCGGCGATCCTGGCCGCCCGGCTGGTGATCCGCGGCGGCAGCAGCCGTGATCCGGCCGGGGCCCGCGGCGCCCACCAGCTGCTGGCGGGCCTGATGACGCGCGGCTGCGGCGATCTCGACGCCGAGGCCCTGGCGGATCGGGTGGAGGGCGCTGGAGCCGCCCTGCGGGCCGAGGCCCATGAGGACGCCCTCGTGATCGGGCTCAAGTGCGCCGCCGCCGACGCTGAGCAGCTGCTGCCCCTGCTGCCGCAGATGGTGCGGCGGCCCACGCTCGACCCCGATCAGGTGGCGCTGGAGCGCCAGCTCAATCTCCAGACCCTGCAGCGCCAGCGGGAGGATCCGTTCCAGCTGGCCCACGACCAGCTCCGCCACCAGCTCTACGGCCAAGGGCCCTACGGCCACGACCCCCTGGGGATCGAAGCCGACCTGGCGGACCTCGACGCCAGCCACCTCAGGCCGCTGCAGCACCGACTCGGTGACGACGGTGCGGTGCTGGTGCTCTGCGGCGAAGTCCCCCCCGGGGTGGAGGAGCTGCTGGATCCCTCCGCCGGAGCCGATCCCTGGCCCACCCATCTGCCCGGTCCGCCCCGTTTCCGTGATTCCCCCTCTCTCACCGGCGCGCCGGCGGGGCCGCGCCTGGCCGCCGAGGAGCAGGACACCGAGCAGCTGGTCCTCATGCTCGGCACCACAACGGTTCCCCTGGGTCACCCGGATGCCCTGGCCCTGCGGCTGCTCCAGACCCATCTCGGCATGGGCATGTCGTGCCGCCTGTTCGTGGTGATGCGGGAGGAGAGGGGCCTGGCCTACGACGTGGGGGTGCACCTGCCGGCCCGCTGCGGAGCCGCCCCCTTCGTGCTGCACCTCTCCACCTCGGCCGAGCGGGCCGCGGAGGCCACCAGCTGCCTGCTCGACGAATGGCAGAGGCTGGGGGACGAGCTTCTGAGCGAGGAGGAACGGCAGCTGGCCCTGGCCAAGCTGGTGGGCCAGGAGGCGATGGGGCGCCAGACCTGCTCCCAGATCGCCGAGCGCGACGCCCTCGTGCTCAGCCACGGCCTGCCGGTCGACCACGTGGAGCGGATGCTGGCCGAGGCACCGACCCTCGATGCCCGGGCGCTGCGGGCGGCAGCCCGCCGCCGGCTCGGCCCGCCCTGCCTCAGCCTGGTGGGACCGGCCGAGGCCCTGGCTGCCGCCAGGACAGCCTGGGAGCGTCACCCCCTCGGCGCCAGCGCCTAGCCCGCCGGGTTGCCACCGGGGGTGGGGGAGCGAAGATCCGCCCCGCTGATCAGAAAGGTGCCCCGGCGGAAGGCCACGGCGAACCATCCCCTCGGGCGGATCTCCACCACCCGGCCGAGCTCATCGGAAGCCACCAGATCCGGGGGGCGCAGCATGGGCATCGGATCGGCGGTCTTGACGTAGGGCAGGGCGCCGGCCAGCTGCACCGGGTCCCCAACCGCAAACGAGGGCAACGGCGGCTCGCCGCCATCCGGATCACGCTGCGCGTCACTTTGCACATCAGCGTGCGCGTCATTGAGGTCTCCCTGGGCGTTGAATGCTGTCGTCGCCACCTGTAGCGCACCCTTCTCAGGCGACCCTAGCTGCAGCAGGATGGGCGCCAGTCTGGACGCTGTGGTTTGCGGGCCCTTGCCACCTGGAGCGGCGCCATCGCCGGTCTTTTGCTGATCGTGGTGGGCGGGCTGGTGCCCGCCGCGGTGCCGTTCCACGACGCCGCCGGCTGGGCGATCCGGCCGCTCGGCATCACCCTCCAGGTGCCGGCCCTGCTGCTCACGGCCCTGGTCTGCGGTCCACGCAGCGCCATGCTGGCGGCCGTGGCCTACCTGAGCATCGGCCTGTTCCAGCTGCCGGTGTTCCATGAAGGCGGCGGACTTGGCTACCTGCTCGATCCGGGCTTCGGCTACCTGGCGGGTTTCGTGCCGGCGGCCTGGCTCACCGGCCGGCTGGCCCGGCAGGGACGCCTCAACGATCCCCTCAGCCTGGCGGCGGCGGCGGCCGTGGGCCTGCTGGTGCTCCACCTCACCGGGCTCGTGAATCTGCTGCTGGGCGCTCTGGCCGGGCGCTGGGACACCGCTCTGCTGCCCCTGGTGCTCAGCTACAGCCTCGCCCTGCTCCCCCAGCTGCTGCTCTGCTGCGCGGTGGGCGTGCTGGCCTGGCTGATGCGCCGGCTGCTGCTGATCGAATCGTGAGCGCCACCGGCAAGCGCCGCCGGCCGGCCCTGCGATTCCGCCGGCTCCAGGCCTGGCTGCTGGCCCTGGTCGTGGTGATCGTCGATCAGGCCAGCAAGCTCTGGGCGATGGACCACCTGGCCAGCGGTGTGGTGCAGCCCTTCCTGCCGGGCCTGCTTCAACTGCGGCGTGTGGCGAACACCGGAGCCGCCTTCAGCCTCCTCAGCGGCAACACGGCCCTGCTGGGTCTGGTGAGCGCCCTGGCCGCTCTCGGGGTGACGGCCTGGCTGGTGCTTCGCCCCCCCACAGGCCTGTGGCTGTCGCTGGGGGCGGGATTTCTGCTCGGGGGCACCCTGGGGAACGGGCTGGATCGCTGGCGGCTGGGCTGGGTGGTGGATTTCCTCGAGTTCGTGCCGATCCACTTCCCGATCTTCAACCTCGCCGACGTGGCGATCAATCTCGCCGTGCTCTGCTTCCTGATCGATCTGCTCCGGCCCCAGGCAGCCTCCGATGCTTGAGACCCTCGAACGTCGCCTGCGGCCCGGGGCGGTGGGGGAGCCGCCGGAGGTGGTGGTGCACCAGGGCGAGGAGCCGGAGCGCCGCCAGCGCCTGCCGGGCGCCTGCTACCGCATCGGCCGCGATCCCAGCAGCGACATCGTGATCGACCACGGCGCCGTCAGCCGTCGCCATGCCCTGCTGGAGCGCCGGGGCGGCAGCTGGCTGCTGCGCGACAACGGTTCCACCAACGGCCTGTGGTGGCAGGGCCGACGGGTGCGGGAGCTGGTGCTGCGCGACGGCGACCGGGTGCGCTTCGGCCCCGACGCCGAGCCAGGTGTGCCCGAGTTCAGCTTCGTGCAGCATCCGCGGCCCTGGCTGCCCCGTGTGCTGACGGTGCCGGCCCTTGCCCTGGCCGGGATCTCGGCCGGTGGCCTGCTGCTGCTGGCGCTCTCGTTCCTCAGCCTGCCGATCCGCGGCAGCCTCGCCACGGTGCGGGGGCCGCTGGTGCTCTACGACCGGCAGGACCGGCCGATCGCCTCCGCCGACGATCGCCGCCACCGCGAACTGGCCCGGCTCGACGATTACCCCAGGGTGCTGATCGACGCCCTGCTGGCCAGCGAGGACAGCCGCTTCTGGCAGCACCCCGGGGTGGATCCGATCGGCACCGCCCGCGCCCTGATGGTGAATCTGATGGGCGGGCGGGTGCTGGAGGGCGGCAGCACCCTCACCCAGCAGCTGGCCCGCAGCCTCTATCCCGAGCAGGTGGGTCAGGGGGAGACGCTGGGCCGCAAGTGGCGCGAGCTGCTGGTGGCCCTGCAGCTGGAGGCCCGCTTCAGCAAGCACGACCTGCTGCTCAGCTACCTGAACCGGGCCTATCTCGGGGCGGGCTGGGGCTTCGAGGACGCCGCCCGGCGGCTGTTCGCCAAACCCGCCGCCCAGCTCGAGCTGGAGGAGGCGGCCCTGCTGGTGGGTCTGCTGCCCTCCCCCAACGGCTTCGACCCCTGCATCGCCCCCCAGGAGGCCCTGCGCTCCCGCAACCAGGTGCTGGCGAAGATGGCCGACACCGGCCGCATCTCCGCCGATGCCGCCCGCACCGCCCGCCGCCGGCCGATCCGGCTGGCGAGCGGTGCCTGTCGCAGCAGCGAACGCAAGGCCGCCCCCTTCTACAGCGACCAGGTGCGGCGCGATCTCGATGCCCTCGTGGGGCCGGACGTGGCGGCGGAGGGCAACTTCCTGGTGGACACCCATCTCGATCCCGCGCTCCAGGAGCTGGTGCAGCGGCTGCTGCGCCAGCGCATCGATCTCAACAAGGGCGCCGGCGTCAGCCAGGGGGCGGTGGTGGTGCTGGACAGCCGCACGGGAGGGGTGCTGGCGATTGCCGGTGGGCGCGACTACGGCAGCAGCCAGTTCAACCGGGCCACGATGGCCCTGCGCCAGCCCGGCAGCACCTTCAAGCTGATCCCCTACCTGGTGGCCCTGGAGCGGGGGGGCCGGCCCACGGATCCGGTGAGCTGCGCCCCCCTGCGCTGGCAGGGCCAGGTCTTCGACAGCGGCTGCGGCGGCAGCCTCAGCCTGCGTCAGGCCCTGGCGATCAGCAGCAACACCGCCGCCCTGCGCACCGCCCGCCAGGTGGGGCTGGAGGCGGTGGTGCAGAAGGCCCGGGAGATGGGGATCACCAGCCCGCTCAACCCCGTGCCGGGCCTGGCCCTGGGCCAGAGCGAGGTGACCCTGCTCGAGCTCACCGCGGCCTACGCCGCCGTGGCGGCCGACGGGGTCTGGCATGCCCCCACCACCATCAGGCGGCTCACCGACGCCGAGAGCTGCGGCCGCCCCGGCGCGACCGCCGCCGGCCGCAGCGACTGCCGTCCCGGCCCTTCCGGCCAGCGCCGTGCCCTCTCCCCCGGGCGCCGGGTGCTGAAGCCCGCCGTGGCGAAGCAGATGCAGACGATGCTCCAGGCCGTGGTGAACGGGGGCACCGGCACGGCCGCCTGGATTCCCGGCGGCGCCGGCGGCAAGACCGGCACCACCAACGACGCCCGCGACCTGCTGTTCGTGGGCTTCGACCCCCGCCGCCACTGGGTGATGGGCATCTGGCTGGGCAACGACGACAACCGCCCCAGCCACGCCACCAGCGCTCTGGCGGCCTCCCTCTGGGGCGAGATCATGCGCTCCGCTCCGGCCGCGGACTGATGCCCGGCCGCCGCCTCTGGCTCTGGATCGCTCTGGGCCTGGCCGCCCTGCTGGCGCTGGGGCTGGTGCTGCAGGCGGTGAACCAGCTGCTCTGGCAGCTGAGCTACTGGTTGCCGGGCTGGCTGGTGGGGCCCCTGCTGCTGGCGGTGGTGGCCGCCCTGCTGGTGGCCCTGGTGCAGCTGGGTCTGCCCTGGTGGCAGGCCCTGCGGCGCGGCGGTAAACCCGGCAGCGCGGGCGCGGCAGCGGTCCGGCCCCCCGCCAGCCGGCGGGAGGCGGCCGCCCGCAACCTGGAGGCGATCGACCGCACCCTGGAGCGGGTGCGCGATGCGGTGGACGCCGAGGCCCTGCGCCAGGAACGGGAGCGGATGCAGGCGGAACTGGAGCGCGGCGACCTGCGCATCGTGGTGTTCGGCACCGGCTCGGCCGGCAAGACCTCCCTCATCCGGGCCCTGCTGCAGGAGCTGGTGGGGGAGGTGGGGGCACCCATGGGCTCCACCCGCAGCACCGCCCGCTACCGGCTGCGACTGAAGGGTCTGGAGCGGGCGGTGATCCTGGAGGACACCCCCGGCATCCTTGAGGCCGGAGCGGAGGGGAGGGAGCGGGAGGAACTGGCCCGAGGGCAGGCCGCCCGGGCCGACCTGCTGCTGCTGGTGGTGGACGGCGATCTGCGGGCCTCGGAGCAGGAGGTGCTCGACACCCTGGCCTCGCTGGGCAAGCGGCTGTTGCTGGTGCTCAACAAGTGCGATCTGCGCGGTGAGCAGGAGGAGGAGCGGCTGCTGGCGCTGCTGCGGGGCCGCTGCGGCGGCCGCATCGCCCCGGAGGATGTGATCCCCGCCGCCGCCGCTCCCCAGAGCGTGCCGATGCCCGGGGGGCGTCCGCTGCAGCCGCCGGCCGAGGTGGAGGCCCTGCTGCGGCGCATGGCGTCGGTGCTGCACGCCGACGGCGAGGAACTGATCGCCGACAACCTGCTGCTGCAGTGCCGGCGGCTGGGGGAGGCGAGCCGGGAGCTGCTGGATCGGCAGCGGCGCAGCGATGCGGAGGCGGTGGTGGATCGCTTCATGTGGATCGGCGCCGGCGTGGTGATGGTCACCCCCCTGCCCGGGGTTGACCTGCTCGGCACCGCCGCCGTGCACGCCCAGATGGTGCTGGAGATCGGCCGGGTCTACGGCGTCACCCTCAGCCGCGCCGCCGCCCAGGACCTGGCGGTGTCGGTCGGGCGCACCCTGGCGGGCCTGGGGCTGATCAAGGGCGGCGTGAGCCTGCTGGGCAGCGCCCTCAGCCTGTCGTTGCCGGCGGTGGTGGTGGGCCGCGCCATCCAGGCCGTGAGCGTGGCCTGGCTCACCCGCGTGGCCGGCCGCAGTTTCATCACCTACTTCCGCCAGGACCAGGACTGGGGCGACGGCGGTCTGCCCGAGGTGCTGCAGAAGGAGTACGAGCTCAACCGGCGCGAAGGGGCGCTGAAGAGCTTCCTGACGGCGGCGCTGCAGCGGGTGGTGGAGCCCCTGCAGCGGAGTCAGGGCCGGCTGCCGCCGAGGCCGGCAGACCCACGGGCGAATCCGCGCGCTGCCGTTCGGCGGCCGGAGCGGTCGCCAGAGCCTCCGGAGGCGGGGGGAGCAGGGGACCGGAGCGATCGAGCACCGTGACAAGAGCGAGGTAGAGCAGGCCGATCAGGATCGAGAGGGCGCCCGTGACGATCGCCACCCAGCGGGAGCGGCGGCTGGGGGTCGGGGTGGGCGGTGGCGTGGAAGGGTCGGCCATGAACAGGGGGAAGGGTCAGGGGAGACTGCGGCCCACCACCTCCGCCACCGCCTCGAGCTCGGCCGGCCGGGTGTGGGGATTGCCGAGCACGGCCTTGAGGTGGTGATGGCCGCGGTACAGGGGCCTCGAGAGCATCAGCTGCCGGCTCAGCAGGGCCTGGCGGGTGTCCTGGCTCCAGCGTTCGCTGGCCTCGGCGCAGAGGCCGGTGGGCCGGAAGGCCAGCAGGTGCAACGAGCCCTTCACCAGCTCCAGATCGGCCAGCGGGCTCAACAATCGCTCCAGGTGACGGCGCCGCTCGATCGCGCCGTCGATCAGAGCGGCGATCCCCGCCTCCCCCAGCTGACGCAGGCCCAGCCAGAGCTTGAGGATCTCGGCCGGACGGGTTCCCTGCAGCCCGGCTTCACCACCGTGGCCGCCCCCCCAGCTCGCCTCCATGTAGGGGAGGCCGGTGCGGAAGGTTTCGAGCAGCACGGCGGGGCGGGCCAGCAGCAGCAGAGAGGACGTCTTGGTGATCCCCAGCAGCTTCTGGGGGTTGACCGTGAGCGAATCCGCCAGCCCCAAGCCCTCCACCCGCGGCGCATGATCCGGAGCCAGGGCAAACACCGCCCCGATCGCCCCGTCCACGTGCAGCCAGTGGCCGTGGCGGCGGCAGAGCACGGCGATCCTGTCCAGCGGATCAACCGCGCCCCGGACCGTGGTGCCGGCGGTGGCCACCACGGCGATCACGGGCTGCCCCGCCCGTTCGAGCTCAGCCAGAACCTGCTCCAGGGCGTCGATGTCCAGTCGGCCGCCTGCATCGGTGGGCACCGCCACCAGGGCGGAGGCGGGGAGACCCATCACCACCAGGGACTTCGCCAGCGACACATGGGCCTCGGCGCTGGCCACCACCACCGCATCGCGGCGCTCCACCAGCCCCCGGTGCTGGCGGGCGGCCACCAGCGCCATCAGGTTGCTGAGGCTGCCGCCGCTGGCGGCCACGCCGCCGGCGCCGGCGGGCAGGCCCAGCCGCTCCGCCAGCCAGCCGCAGAGGCTGCGCTCCAGGCGGCTGAGGGAGGGGGAGAGCTCCTCGGCCAGCAGGTTGTTGTTGAGGCCGGCGCAGATCAGGTCGGCCGCAACCGACGCTGCCAGCGGCGGCGGATCCAGATGGGCGATCGCGCCTGGATGGCCGGGGTTGTAGGCCCCCTCCATCACCAGCTGCAGATCGGCCAGCAGGCGATCAGGCGAGAGGCCGGTGGCTTCGGGCTCCACCGGCGGCAGCACGCTCAGGCCGGGCAGGGGGCTCATCGCCGCCGCCGATCCCAGCCAGCGGCAGAGCTGGGAGGAGGCATCGTGCAGGAACCGCTCCAGCAGCGGATCGTGGCGATGGGGATCGGGAAAGGGGGCCAGGGGCTCCGCTCCCCGCAGGCCCGGGGCGGCTGGGATGGAGGAGGCCAACGGCGAGAGCGGCATGGCGGCATTCTGCCCGCAGGCCACGCCGGGGCTGGACGTCTGCAAGGGTGGGGGTTGCTCGACTCCAGCCGCTGCAGACCCCTCCCCTGCTCCCGGATCCGGTGCTCGAGGCCTGGATGGACCGGTTGCTGCGGCGAGCTGAACGCGTGGGGCAGGACGGCGAAATCCCGGTGGCGGCGGTGCTGCTCGACAGCCGGGGACGGGCCCTGGGCTGGGGCAGCAACCGCCGCGAGCAGGGGAGCGACCCCCTCGGCCATGCCGAGCTGGTGGCCCTGCGCCAGGCCGCCGCCGCGCGGGGCGACTGGCGCTTCAACGACTGCACCCTGCTGGTGACCCTGGAACCCTGCCCGATGTGTGCCGGCGCCCTGATCCAGGCGCGGGTGGGCGCTGTGGTGTTTGCCGCCCCGGACCCCAAGCGCGGGGCCCTGGGGGGTGTTCTGGACCTGGCCAGCGACCCGAGCGCCCATCACCGGCTGCGGGCGACGGGCGGGGTGCGGGAGGAGGAAGCCCGCCTTCAGCTGGAGGGCTGGTTCCGCCGTCGGCGCGAGGAACTCAGGCGACGGCAGCAGCCACCGGCGCCGTAGGCCGGAAGGCAGGCAGCTCGGTGGCGAACAGATGGAGCAGCCGCTCCACGTTCTCGGGGGTGCTGTTGTAGCCCATCAGGCCGATGCGCCACACCTTGCCGGCAAGGGCGCCGAGGCCGCCGCCCACCTCGATGCCGTGGCGGTTGAGCAGGTGCAGGCTGAAGGCCTTGCCGTCGACGCCCTCGGGGATGCGCACGGTGGTGAGGGTGGGCAGGCGCAGCTCCTCGGGCACGTGCAGTTCCAGCCCCAGGCTCTCCAGACCGCTCCAGAGGGCCTCGGCGTTGCGGCGGTGGCGGGCCCAGGCGTTCTCCAGACCCTCCTCGGCGAGCAGGCGCAGGGCCTCACGCATGCCGAAGTTCATGTTGACCGGCGCCGTGTGGTGATACACCCGGTCGCTGCCCCAGTACTGGTTGAGCAGGGTGACATCCAGATACCAGTTGGGCACCTTGCCCTGGCGCGCCATCATCTTGGCCTCGGCCCGGGGGCCCATGGTGAAGGGGCCCAGGCCGGGCGGGCAGCTCAGCCCCTTCTGGCTGCAGCTGTAGGCCAGATCCACCTTCCACTCATCGAGGAAGAGGGGAACGGCCCCCAGGGAGGTGACGGTGTCGAGCAGCAGCAGGCAGTTATGGCGGCGGCAGAGCTCGCCGATCGCCTCCATCGGCTGCAGCACGCCGGTGGAGGTTTCGGCATGCACCATCGCCAGGATCGCCGGCCGATGGGTGATCAGGGCCTGCTCGATCTCCTCGAGGGAGAAGGCCTCGCCCCAGGGGCGCTCGATCGTGGCCACCTCCGCCCGGTAGCGGCCGGCCATGTCCACCAAGCGATGGCCGAAGTAGCCCTTCACCGCCACCAGCACCTTGTCGCCCGGCTCGATGGTGTTGGCCAGGGTGGCCTCCATCGCGGCACTGCCGGTGCCGCTCATCGGGATGGTGAGCCGGTTGTCGGTCTGCCAGGTGTAGCGGAGCAGCTCCTGCACCTCGCCCATCAGCTCAACGTAGAGGGGATCGAGATGGCCGATCGGCGTACGGGCCAGGGCCTGCAGCACCGTGGGGTGGGCATTGGAGGGCCCGGGGCCGAGCAGCAGCCGGTCCGGCGTGGCGATGGGGTCCAGCCCGAAGCGATGGGTGGTGGAAACGGTGGGCGGGACGGGGACGGACAAGGGCGGGGCGGCGGTGCTGGAGCCGAGATTAGGGAACGGGGGAGCGGCGACGCGCGCGGCGCGCGCCCCTGCCTCAGCGGGCGCGGACGTTGGTGGCGGCCAGGCCGCGGCAGAGGTGGTCGAAGGGGGCCCGCACCACGGCGGTGTCGCTGATGCCCTCCTCGGCGAGCTTGTCGCAGATCACCTCGGCCATCAGGGCGATGCTGCGCACGGTGGGACCGGTGGGAACCCCCAGGCTCTTGTAGGTGTCGTCGAGGCCGTTGAGCACCCGTTCGTCGAGGATCTTGACGTCGTCGGCGAGCAGGGCGTAGCTGGCGTAGCGCAGGAAATAGTCCATGTCGCGCAGGCAGGCCGCCAGGCGACGGGTGGTGTAGGCGTTGCCCCCGGGGAGGATCAGCTCGGGATCCTCCAGCCAGAGCAGCTGGGAGGCCTCGCGCACGATCGCGGCCGCCTCCCGGTTGATCAGCTCGACGGCCGCCAGACGCACCGCGGCCTGACCGTAATACGTGTCGATGCGGTCGATCGCCGCACGATCGAGGTAGCGGCCGAGCTGGTCGTACCGGCCGATCAGGCCGGTGATGGCATCGCGCATGGAAGGTTCGGATCGACGCACCTCACGGGAAGGTAGCACTCGCGAACCGTCAGATTCCTGTCCACAGCGAGGATTCCGGCGATCTGACAGAAACGGTTACGCGCTCGCCTTCGCCCGCGTGGACGTGAGGGGGGAGGGGGGAACGGGCCGGAGACAGCGGCTGCAAACCGGGGGATCGGTCACAACCGCTACAAAGACTGGTCGGTATCGCTGCGTACTTTCCCGCCTGACGCGTCCCTACCTCAGGGCGCACCCCAAGCCCCCATCTGTCATGGCCAAGACCGCCCAGGACGTCCTGCGTCAGATCCAGGACGACGGCATCGAACTGATTGACCTCAAGTTCGTCGATCTGCACGGCAAGTGGCAGCACCTGACCGTCTGCAAGGACCTGATCGACGCCGACGCCTTCACCGATGGCGTGGCCTTCGACGGCTCCTCGATCCGCGGCTGGAAGGCGATCAACGAATCGGACATGGCCATGGTGCCCGATCCGGCCACCGCCTGGATCGACCCCTTCTACAGCCACAAGACCCTCAGCCTGATCTGCTCGATCCAGGAGCCCCGCAGCGGCCAGCCCTACGCCCGCTGTCCCCGCGCCCTGGCCCAGAAGGCCCTCGACTTCCTCGGCAGCACCGGCATCGCCGATACCGCCTATTTCGGTCCTGAGCCCGAGTTCTTCGTCTTCGACGACGTCCGCTACAAGAGCGGCAACGGCGGCTGCTTCTACCAGGTGGATTCGGTGGAAGCCCCCTGGAACACCGACCGGGAGGAAGGCGGCGGCAACCTCGCCTACAAGATCCAGCTGAAGGAAGGTTATTTCCCTGTGGCGCCGAACGACACGCTGCAGGACATGCGCACCGAGATGATTCTCACCATGGCCTCCCTCGGGGTGCCGATCGAGAAGCATCACCACGAAGTGGCCACCGCCCAGCATGAACTCGGCATGAAGTTCGCCGAGCTGATCAGCGCGGCCGACAACGTGATGATCTACAAGTACGTGGTGCGCAACATCGCCCGTAAGTACGGCAAGACGGCCACCTTCATGCCCAAGCCCGTGTTCGCCGACAACGGCAGCGGCATGCACGTGCACCAAAGCCTCTGGAAGGGCGGCGCTCCCCTGTTCTTCGGCGAGGGCACCTACGCCAACCTCTCCCAGACCGCCCGCTGGTACATCGGCGGCCTGCTGAAGCACGCCCCCAGCTTCCTGGCCTTCACCAACCCCACCACCAACAGCTACAAGCGTCTGGTGCCGGGCTTCGAAGCGCCGGTGAACCTGGTGTACTCCCAGGGCAACCGCTCGGCCGCCGTGCGCATCCCGCTCACCGGCCCGAGCCCGAAGGCCAAGCGCCTGGAATTCCGCTCCGGCGACGCCCTCTCCAACCCCTACCTGGGCTTCGCCGCCATGCTGATGGCCGGCATCGACGGCATCCGCAACCAGATCGATCCGGGCGACGGCACCGACGTCGACCTGTTCGAACTCTCGGCCGAGGAGCTGGCGAAGATCTCCACCGTGCCCGCCTCGCTCAACGGCGCCCTGGAGGCCCTCGACGCCGACAAGGACTACCTGCTGGCCGGCGGCGTCTTCACCGAGGACTTCATCAGCAACTGGATCGCCATGAAGTACGAGGAGGTGCAGCAGCTGCGCCAGCGGCCCCACCCCCACGAGTTCACCATGTACTACGACGCGTGATGGGACGCGTGATGGGACGCCTGATCGCCGAGTAGCACGTGGCCAGGAGGCCCACCAGGCCCCGGGGAGACCCGGGGCCGTTCCCGTTCAGGGGTTGGCGGGAGGCTGGGGCTTCATCTGGGCAATGGCGCTGTCGTGCAGACGTTTCTCGTGCTCCTGGCGGCGGGCCCAGGCCTGCTGCTGCCCGATCACGTCGTGGCTGGCATCGGGATCGGGATGCTCGGTGATCTGGGCCAGTTCCGCTTCGTGCAGGCGCTGCTCCCGCTGGTGTTCGGCGGCCCAGGCCACGAATTCGGGTGCGGCGGGATCGGGGGTGGTCGCGGAAGGATCGGACATGGGACGGGCTGCGACGGGTGGCGCGACGGGTGCGACGAGCGCTTCCGGACCGGGGCCAGGCGGGCCGGACCCCTTCATTCTGCGCTCGGCCTCCGAAGGATCAGCGGCCCGGGCACGTCCACTTCACAGCTCTTCAGACGCTGATCAGCGGCCGAGCCACCAGGCCATCAGGAGCCCCACGCCACCCCAGCGCAGGGCCCGCCAGAACCGCTCCGCCCCCTCATCGGCGGGCCGCAGCGCCGGGGGCAGCGGATCGAAGAGCTGCTGGGCGAGGGCCAGCCGCTGGCGCCGCCGCCGCTGCGAGGCCGACCGTTCGTCGTCGGGTCGCCGGCGGCCGGCCAGATCGAGCACGGCCACCATGTGATGGAGCAGCGAGGGCCGGGAACTCAGGGGCAGGTGCTGCACCAGAAGCCCGGCGCGGCGGGAGGAGCGGGGGTGGCGGCGCGCCATCGGGGGAGGGGTTCAGGCCGGTGGCCCGCAGGCGGGGGTGTTGCCGCCAGGATGGGTCCCAACGCTGCCGAACGTCCAGTGGAGGCCTCCCTTCCGTCCGCCCTGCCGACCGCCGTGCCCATGGGAACCGCCCCCGCCCACTCCGCTCGGGACTGGCCCGCCGGTGCCCTGGAGCAGGCGGAGGCCCTGCAGCGCCTTCTGGCGATCGGCGACCGGGACTGGCACCGGCTCAAGTGCCAGCGTTCGCGGCGGGCGGCGGAGCAACTGGCGGCCGCCCTGGTGCAGCTGCTGGCAGCCGACCAGCCGGCCCAGGTGGCCAGCGGCCCGGCCCGGGAACGGGCGATCGCCCTCACCGAACATGCCCTGGGCTGGCTCCGGGCCGACCTCAGCGCCCCGGCCTGCCCGGATCACGGCCGCTGAGGCGTGCGCCGTGCCGCGAGCTGCAGCCGGTTGCCCCGCGGGCTCCAGCGCACGTCGTCGAAGCAGTGGTGGATCAGGAACAGGCCACGCCCCGACACCGCATCCTCACGCTCGGGCAGGCAGCGGCTGCGGGCATGGTCCGGCACCCCGGGGCCCTCGTCCTGCACCTGCCACACCACCCAGCGGGGGGAGACGATGCGGCGGATCCGCAGACATTTCCCCGGATCGCAGCCGTTGCCGTGGCGGACCGCATTCACCAGGGCCTCATGCAGGCCGAGCTGCAGTTCCGCCTGGCGCAGGGCGCACTCGATCGGCTCGAGCAGCACCTCCAGCAGCGGAGCCAGCTGCAGGGTGGACGGGGTGATGAAGTCGGCCCAGCGAAGCGTCATGCCGTGGGAGATCCGGAGCACCGACCGATCGGCTTCAACCTAAACCGGCCTGGGCGATGCGGGCAGCCAGGGCGGGATGGCTCAGCAGAGCATCCATCAACCGCACACCGCGGAGCTGGTTGATCAGGGGCATGTGGCCTTCCGGGGCCTCAAGGCTCCAGGTGAAGGAGCCTGGATAGCGGGTCCAGATGCCGTCCTGCTTCCAGCCCAGCCGGGGCCAGAGCCGCTCCCACTGGCCGCCGCAGGCCTGCAGCAGGCGACCCTGCACCGAGAAGCCGAACCGGCCGCGGGAGAAGCAGACCCAGAGGCGGTCGAGGGTTTCGAGGTCGACCCCCGGCATCGCCGCCACTTCGCTGTAGTACACGTAGCCCCGCTTCTCGGCATCGGGGCCCGCCAGGCGCCGCAGCAGGGCGCTGGTGATCCGGTCGGCCTGTTCGAACTCCTGCAGGATCAGGTGACGCTGCAGCGGGGCGTAGTCGATCGCCGCGCCGCTGCTGGTGGCCAGCCAGCCCTCGGGATAGCGCTGCAGCAGGGCCTCTAGGCGGGCACCATCGGGCCCGGCCGCCAGCAGCTGGATCAGACAGCCGGCTCCCCAGTCGTCGCCCGTGGCATCGAGCGCATCGAGACGGTCGGGGATGAGGGGGAGGAGGTCGGCGGCGCGCTGGTCGATCTGGCGCAGCAGCGTGCGGCGCTGACGGGCAGGCGCAGCCAGAAAGCGATCCAGCAGCTGGTCGGGTGCCAGGGTGCCGGTGACCGGTGGGCCGGAGAGCATGGACGGGCCGCAGCAGCAGTCAGCTTCGGCCCACTATGTCAGGAGGGTCAGGGTGGGGGAGGGCCGGCGGACCGGGAGGCGGACACTGCCTAGGATCCGGCTTTCGAGGATCGCCATGGCCGCCGCCATCCAGTTCTTCCGTGGCACCGACGAGCCGGTCGTGCCCGACATCCGGCTCACCCGTTCCCGCGACGGCCGGACCGGCCAGGCGATGTTCGTGTTCGAGGAACCGGATGCCCTGGCCCCCGAGGCCATGGGCGACATCACCGGCATGTTCATGGTCGACGAGGAGGGCGAACTGGTGACCCGGGAGGTGAAGGCCCGCTTCGTGAACGGCAAGGCCTCGGCCCTGGAGGCCACCTACACCTGGAAGAGCACGGCGGATTTCGAGCGCTTCATGCGCTTCGCCCAGCGCTACGCCGACAGCCACGACCTCGGCTTCTCGGGCCAGGGTGAGGAGCAAGGCGGCGAAGCGACGGAAGGGTGACCTTCGGACGCTGGCTGGGTCTGTTCGCCCTCGTCGCCGCGCTCCTGCTGCTGTGGAGCCTGCGCGAGGCGGTGGTGCTCCTGTTCGCCGCCGTGGTGCTGGCGATGGCGCTCTGCACGCTGGTGGGCACGGTGAGGCGGCGGCTCGCCTGCCCCCGGCCGCTGGCCCTGCTGCTGTCCCTGCTGGCGGTGCTGGTGGTGGTGGTGGTGGCCGCCACGGCGATCGTGCCGCCCTTCATCGACCAGTTCGGCCAGTTGATCCAGAAGCTGCCCCAGGCCGCCGCCATGGTGCTGAGGCTGCTGCAGCAGGCCCTGGAGGCGGGTTCGCGCATGCTCTACGGCAGCAGCGACGGCGGCCTCGACTGGCTGCGCGACCTGAGCAGCGGCGGCCTGGGTGAGGACAAGGGGGCCCTGGCCACGAGCCTCGGCGAAGGAGCCCTGCGGCTGGCCGGCTGGGCCGGCAACCTGGGGACCGGCCTGCTGCAGACCCTGTTCGTGGTGGCGGTGGCGCTGATGATCGCGGTGCAGCCCACCGCCTACCGGGAGGTGCTGCTGCTGCTGCTGCCTTCCTTCTACCGTCGCCGGGCCCGCGAGGTGCTGCTGCAGTGCGGCGAGGCCCTCAGCGCCTGGATGGCCGGCGTGCTGATCAGTTCCCTGTGCGTCGGCACCCTGGCCGCCATCGGCCTGTCACTGCTGGGGGTGAAGCTGGTGGCGGCCAATGCCGTGCTGGCCGGCCTGCTGAACGTGATCCCCAACGTGGGGCCCACCCTCAGCACCCTGTTCCCGATGTCGGTGGCCCTGCTGGATGCCCCCTGGAAGGCCGGTGCCGTCCTGGTGCTCTACGTGGTGGTGCAGAACCTCGAGAGCTATCTGATCACCCCCTCGGTGATGCACCACCAGCTGAAGCTGCTGCCCGGGCTCACCCTCTCCGCCCAGCTGGCGTTCACCCTGCTGTTCGGGCCCCTGGGCCTGCTGCTGGCCCTGCCCCTGGCGGTGTGCCTGCAGGTGATCGTGCGGGAGCTGCTGATCCATGACATCCTCGATCGCTGGAAACCCCGGCGGTTCTCGCGATGAACGCCCGCACCCTGCTGGGCACCCTGGCCCTGGTGGTGCTGGGGCTGCTGGTGTGGGAGCTGCGCTGGGTGCTGCTGGTGCTCTTCGGCGCCGTGGTGCTGGCCGTGGCGCTCGACGTGCCCATCAGCCTCGTGCGGCGCCTGCTGCCGCTCAATCGGCCCTCGGCCCTGCTGCTGGTGCTCACCGTGCTTGTGGTGCTGGGGGGCTGGCTGGGCAGCCTGCTGCTGCCCGAGGTGGTGGAGCAGGCCCGGCAGTTCTCGCTGCTGCTGCCGGTGCTCGCCCACCGGCTCACCGACCTGCTCAGGTCGGTGCCGGGCCTGCCGAAGATCGACAGCCACCTGCTCAATGACCAGCCCTGGGAGCGTCTCCAGCCCCTGGGCAGCCAGCTGCTGGGGGTGGCCGGCGGCGCCGCCAACAGCACCGTGCAGCTGCTGCTGATGGTGCTGCTGGCGATCCTGCTCGCCCTCGATCCCCGCAGCCACCAGCGGCTGGTGATCGCCGCCACGCCCCGCTTCTATCGGCCGCGGATGCAAACGCTGCTGGCGGAATGCCGCGAGGCCCTGGGGGGCTGGCTGGCCGGCATGACCCTCTCGGCCGTGGTGGTGTTTCTCACCACCTGGGCCGGCCTCGCCCTGCTCAAGGTGCCCCTGGCGCTGCTGAGCGCTCTGGTGTGCGGCCTGCTCACCTTCGTGCCCACCATCGGACCCACCGCCGCCACCCTGCTGCCGCTGGCGGTGGCCCTGCTGGTGTCCCCCGCCAAGGTGGTGCAGGTGCTGGTGCTGCGGCTGGTGCTGCAGAACGGCGAGGCCTTCCTGCTCACGCCGATGCTGCTGAGCCGCACCGTGAATCTGCTGCCCACCGTGGCCCTGATGTCCCAGTTGTGCCTGGGGGCCCTGCTGGGGCTGCCCGGCATCCTGCTGGCCCTGCCGCTGGTGGTGGTGCTGCAGGTGATCGGCCAGGAGGTGCTGGTGCGCGACGTGATGGACCGCTGGGACCGCTGATCAGGTTGCCTGGGACCTCAGCCGCCGGCGGTGGGAACGACGGTAACGGCGCCACAGGGACGGTTGGGCCACCAGGACCGCCACCGCCAGGGGGTGGGTGCGCAGGGCCTCAACCAGGGAGGTGACGGTGAAGCTGTCGGCCAGGAGCTGGAACTCCACCCGCAGATCGCCGAGGGCAAGGATCAGCAGCACCAGGGGAACGAGGGGCCAGGGACTGGACCGGGGGGCTTCAGGGGAGGCGGAATCCGTCGATGGAGTGGGGGAGTTCATCGGCGGGAGAGCACCGGCAGCAGCGTGGGCGCCAGACCGATGCTCGACCAGCTGCCCACACCGATGCCCACGGTGAGGGCCACGGCGAACCAGAACAGGCTGGAACCGCCGAAGAAGATCAGCCCCAGCAGGGGCAGCAGGGTGGTGAGGGAGGTGTAGAGAGAGCGGGTGAGGGTGGCATCAACGGCCACATCCACCTGATCGGTGAGCGGAAGCTCCCCGATCAGCTTGCGCTGCTCACGGATGCGGTCGTAGACGACGACCGTGTCGGTGACCGAGTAGCCGGCCACGGTGATCAGCGACACGGCGAACAGGGTGTCGACCTCGACGCCCAGCAGCAGGCCGAGCCAGGCGAAGACACCGCAGGTGATCAGCACGTCGTGGGCAAGGGCCACCAGGGCCAGAAAGGCGAACACACCGCTGTAGGAGAAGGTGATGTAAGCGGCGATCGCCGCGAAGCTCACGATCAGGGAGATGATGCTGGTGCGCAGCAGCTGGGAGCCGAGGGTGGGGCCGATCGTGGACACCGACGTGCCCGCAGCATCGAGCGGGCCGACATCCCCTTCCAGAGCCTTCACCACCGCCGCACTCTCGTCGGGATCGAGGGCCGGCAGCCGCAGGGTGAGGGAGCGACCGCCGTCGAGCACCTGAACCGAAGCGCTGGAGAGATTGGGGGCCGGCCCGCCCTCGGGGGCCGGCAGCTGGATCGCCGCCACCTTCTCCTGGACCTGGGGGGCGGTGAGGGCGCCGCAGTCGGTGCCGCAGCGCCGCTCGATCTGGATCTGGGTGCCGCCGGTGAAGTCGAGCCCGGGCTTGAGCGGCAGACCGATGGTGGGATTCAGCCAGGAGAGCACCAGGCCGAGCACGCTGAGCGCACAGGCCAGGCCCGAGCCGATCCAGGCCAGCCGGCGATGCCGGTTGATGCGAAAGAAGCGGAAGCTGGGAAGGGGAGTGGAGGTCACGGGCGGGGGTTAAGGGAGCTCAGGCCGCCGGGGAAGGGGTGGAGGAGGGCAGCTGGCGGGCCGGCAGGAAATAGGTGACGCGGCGCAGGGCCGGATAGCTCATCAGCAGCCGCAGCAGGGTGCGGGTGCAGGTGAGGGCGGTGAACAGGCTCAGAAGCAGGCCGATCGCCAGGGTGACGGCAAAGCCCTTGACGAGGCCCGTGCCGAGGAAGAACAGGGCCGCGCAGCTGATCAGACCGGTGACGTGGCCGTCGAAGATCGAGGAGAAGGCCAGCGAGAAGCCGGTGTCGATCGAGCGGATCAGGGTGTTGCCGGCGCGCAGTTCCTCCTTCACCCGCTCGAAGATCAGCACGTTGGCATCCACCGCCATGCCCACCGAGAGGATGAAGCCGGCGATGCCCGGCAGGGTGAGGGTGACCGGGATCAGCGCATAGAGGGCGAGGTTGAACAGGGCGTAGAGGCTCAGGGCCAGCACCGCCACCACCCCCGGCAGGCGGTAGACGAGCAGCATGAACAGGGCCACCAGGGCGAGGCCCGCCAGACCGGCCGCCAGGCTGCGGCGGATGTTCTCGGCCCCGAGGGAGGGGCCCACCGTGCGCTGCTCGATGATCTTCACCGGCAACGGCAGGGAACCGCCGCGCAGCTGCACCTCCAGGTCGCGGGCCTCCTCGGCGGTGAAGCGGCCGGAGATGGTGGCGGCGCCACCGGTGATGCCCGCCGCCTTGAACTCGGGGCCCACCGTGGCCTCGCTGATGCTGCGGCCATCCAGCACGATGCCGAGCACCCGGCCGGTGCCGGCGATCCCCTGGGTGAGGGCGGCGAACTTCTCGCCACCGGCGCGGGTGAAGTTGAGGGTGACCTCCCAGTCCTGACCGGTCTGCTGCTGCTGACGGCCGGCGGTGACCAGATCCTTGCCGGTGATCAGGGTGGGACCGAACAGGGCGACGACCCGACGGTTGACCTCGTTGCTCAGGGCCTCGAGCTGGCTGGCCTCGGTGCTGCCTTCGGGGATCGAGAGGCCGAGGGCACGGAATGCCTTGGCCCGCTCCTCATCGGAGAGGGTGGGCTTGGGGGGCTTGGGCTGGCCGGTCTGGGAGGCGGCGGCCTCGGCCGCCGCGGCGGCATGGGCGGGGTCGCGGGAGGCGATCACCGCCTCCAGCTGGCGCTTGAGGGGAAGCAGACCCTCCATCTCCTTCTCGGTGCCGGGCCGCTGGGCGCGGAACTCGAGCAGGGCGGTGCTGCCGAGCACCTTGGCCGCCCGGGCCGGATCCTGTTCACCGGGCAGCTGCAGCACCAGCTGGTCGTCGCCGACGGTCTGCAGGGTGGATTCGGCCACCCCGAGGCCGTTGATGCGGCGCTCCAGCACCTCCTTCACGGCCTCGAGCTGCTCGCGGCCCACCGAGCGGATCTCGGCGTTCGGCAGCACCTGAAGGGTGAGCTGGCTGCCACCGCGGAGGTCGAGACCGAGCTGCAGGCCGTAGGTGGCCACCAAGGCGCCGGCGGCGATCGCCAGGGCCAGGATCAGGGCGAACCACCCCTGTTGACGTGCCATCTCAGAGCAGCCCGGCCGTGATCTTCTGGGCGGCGTCCACGATCTGGTGGGGCTGGATGATCGTGAGGTTCTCGAGGTTGCCGTTGTAGGGCGTGGGGATGTCCTGGGAGGAGAGGCGCACGGGCCGGGCATCGAGATCGTCGAAGCACTCCTCGGTGATCAGGGCGATGAGCTCGGCGCCGATGCCGCCGGTCTTCATGCACTCCTCCACGATCAGCACCCGGTGGGTCTTGCGGATCGAGCGGCGGATCGTGTCCATGTCGAAGGGCTTGAGGCTGATCAGATCGATCAGTTCCGCATCCACACCCTGCTGCTCGAGCTGCTGCACGGCCTTGAGGCAGTGGTGGCGCATGCGCGAATAGGTGAGGATGGTGACATCGCTGCCCTCACGCACCACCTCGGCCTGATCAAGGGCGCAGATGTAGTCGCCTTCGGGGATGTCTTCGCTGAGGTTGTAAAGCAGCACGTGCTCGAAGAACAGCACGGGGTTGTTGTCGCGGATCGCCGCCTTCATCAGACCCTTGGCGTTGGTGGGGGTGCTGACCGCCACGATCTTGATGCCGGGCACGGCATGGAAGTAGGCCTCGAGGCGCTGGCTGTGCTCCGCCCCCAGCTGACGGCCCACACCCCCGGGGCCCCGCACCACGGCCGGAATGGTGTAGTTGCCGCCGCTGGTGTAGCGGAGCATGCCCATGTTGTTGGAGATCTGGTTGAAGGCCAGCAGCAGGAAGCCCATGTTCATGCCTTCCACGATCGGCCGCAGGCCGGTCATCGCGGCGCCCACCGCCATGCCGGTGAAGCTGTTCTCGGCGATCGGTGTGTCGAGAACGCGCAGTTCGCCGTATTTCTCGTAGAGATCCTTGGTGACCTTGTAGGAACCGCCGTACTGACCCACGTCCTCACCCATCACGCAGACATGGGGATCGCGGGCCATCTCTTCATCGATGGCTTCGCGCAGGGCGTTGAACAGCAGGGTTTCGGCCACGTCGGAAGTCGGTGGGGAGACGATTGGAGGGCGTCGCGTGGAGGGCGTCGCGGGACTCGGATCGGCGGATCCGCACAGACCGCCGCGCGGCCAACCTATCTCAGCCCCCGGCGGCGAAGGTGCTGAGCAGCAGCACCGACAGCAGCATCCCCGGCAGCAGCAGGGTGACCAGCAGGCCCAGGTCGTGGGGAGTCATGGCCGAGGCGGGGTGGGCGCCCACGCTAGGCAGGGTCGGCGGGCCGTGCCGGCAGCAGGCTGCGGAAGAAGGTGAGCAGCAGACCGAGGCCGATGAAGGCGAAGCTGAAGGTGGCAAGGAAGCACATGCCCACCACCAGCGTCTTGACCGCGGTGGCGATGCTCTGGGCCACCTGGGAGCTGTAGTGGGGCGGGTGCAGGGCGTAGTGATGCACCACCCGGCCGCTCATGCCGAAGCAGAGCCAGGCCAGCAGGCTGCTGGTGAGGGCCCCGCTGAGGAAGCTGAGCGGTCCCTTGCGGGGCGCGGCGGCTTCGGCATCGGCGGGACTGGCGGCCTCGGTGGGGCTGGGGGCGTCGGCGTCGCTCACGGCTGCGGGGCATCTGGCAGCAGGCTGGCACCCGAGCCGGTGCAGCGGCAGCACCAGGCCTCGAACCCCGCGGCGGCGAGCTCGGCCGCCAGCTGCCGGTGGGCCGCTTCGGCGGCGGCGGGCTCCGGGAAGAGGGCGAACAGGCTGGGGCCCGAGCCGCTCATCGCCACCGCCAGGGCGCCCTCGGCGCGCCGCAGCAGAGCCAGCCCCTCGCGCACGCTCACCACCTCCGGTTCCACCACCACCTGCAGGTCGTTGCGCAGGTGCGGCAGCGGCCCCTCGCCCCGCAGGGCTGCCGCCAGGGGGCCGCAGCGCAGGGCGTCGCGGCGCTGGGCGAAATCGGCTTCGCTCTCGAGGTAGAAATCGCCGCGCAGCTCGCGGCAGCGGCCGTAGGCCCAGGGGGTGGAGACGCTGACCTCGGGATGTTTGATCAGCAGCACGCCCAGATCCGGGGCCTCAGCGGAGGCTGCCCCCGGCAGCGGTTCGAGGATCTCGCCGCGTCCGAAGCAGAGCCGGGTGCCGCCCTCGAGGCAGTAGGGCACGTCGGAGCCCAGGGAGGCGGCGATGGCGTGCAGCTCGGCCGCCGCCAGGCCGCAGCCCCAGAGCTCGTTGAGGCCCACCAGGGCCGCGGCGGCGTCGCTGGATCCACCGGCCAGGCCGGCGCCGATGGGAATCCGCTTCTCGAGCCGGATCGCCGCACCGAGCTCCGGCAAGCCGACCCTCTGCCGCAGCTGTTCCGCCGCCCGCACGATCAGGTTGTCGGCATCGGTGGGGAGGCCCTCGGCGTCGGTGCGGAGGCTGATGGCAGCGTCGGCGGTGGGCGCCAGCACGAGGGTGTCGGCCAGATCGAGGGTCTGCATCACCATCGCCAGCTCGTGGAAGCCGTCGGGGCGCAGGCCGAGCACCTCCAGGTGGAGGTTGATCTTGGCGGGGGCGGTGACGCGCAGGTCAGGCATGGGGTGGGGCGGTGGCCTCCGCCGGAGCGGCGGCAGGGGTGGCCCGATTCAAGCCGGCCGCCAGGGCCAGCCAGCGCTCCGGCGCCAGCTCCTGCGGCCGCTGCTCCAGCTGCACCCCGGCGGCCTCCGCCAGCGCCAGCAGCTCGGGGGTGGGCAGCAGGCCGGCGAGCGTGTTGCGCAGCATCTTGCGGCGGGCGGCGAAGCAGCGGCGCAGGAGCTGCTCCACCGCGGCGGCCAGGGCCGGCTCGGGCCGCTGCTCAGGCGGCAGGGGATCGAGTCGCACCACCTCCGACATCACCTTCGGCGGCGGCTGAAAGCAGCGCGGAGGCACGGCGCACACCGGGGTGCAGCGGGCCAGGAGCTGCATGCGCACGCTCAGGGCCGAGAAGGCAGTGCTGCCCGGCCGGGCCCGGATCCGCTCCCCCACCTCCTGCTGCACCAGCAGCACCAGCCGCCGGTAGGGAGGGTCGTGGGGCCGGTCGAGCCGGCCCACCAGCCGCTCCAGCAGCGGGCCCGTGATGTTGTACGGGATGTTGGCCACCACCGTGCGGGGGGCAGGCCCGTCCTGCGGGATCAGGGGCACCTCCAGAGCGTCGCCCTCCACCAGGGTGAAGCGGGGATCGCTGCCGAAACGTGTGCGCAGGCCCGCCACCAGGTCGCGATCGAGCTCCACGGCCCGCAGGGCGGCGATCGGCGCGGCCAGCAGCCGCTCGGTGAGGGCGCCCCGTCCGGGGCCCACCTCCAGCACCCGTTCGCCTTCCTCCAGCTCGGCGGCGGCCACGATCCGATCCAGCACGGTGGCATCGGTGAGCCAGTGCTGGCCGAAACGCTTGCGCGCCCGATGACCCTGGAACCCCATGGCAGGCCTTCGACTGCCTCCAGATTGCAGGGCCGTGGCACCGGCCGCCGCCCTGGCCAGCATGGAAGCGGATGTGTGCCCTGCCGCCATGCCTGCCCCGTTCCCCCCCGTCCGCCGCTGCGCGCGGGCGGCGCTGCTCCTGCCCCTGCTGGCGCTGGCCCTGGCCGCCGGGCAGGCCCGGGCGGGGAGTTCCACCGCCGAATCCACCTGGGACCGGGGCGACGCCCAGCAGCGGGCCCTGCAGGGGGTGCCCCGCGGCGCCACGGTGACGCGCACCGCCTGCCAGGACATCGGCATGTCCGGCAACAACGACCGCTACCGCTGCACGGTGTTCTTCGAGGCCACCCCGGCGCCGCCCACCGGAGCACCCACCACGGCCCCCTCCACGGCCCCCTGATCCCCAGCTCAGACCAGCAGGCGGATCCAGCGCACCGGGCCCGCCTGCGGCGGCAGGGGCACCAGGGCCGCCACCAGTTCCACGGGCCGTTCCGCCCAGTCGGGATGGGCGGCGCACCAGCAGGCCCAGGCCCGGCTGATCCGGCGGCCCTTGCGGTGATCGAGGCCATCGCTGCTCCAGCTGCCCCCGCTCTGGCGGCGCCCCTTCACCTCCACCACCAGCAGCCGCCCCGGCTTGGCCATCACCAGGTCGAGTTCGCCCCAGCGGCAGCGCCACTGCCGCGACAGCAGCCGCCAGCCGCGCTGCTGCAGCAGCCTCAGGGCCCGCTGTTCGGCGAAGTCGCCGCTGCGCTGCTGGGACGTGCGCGGCAAGGAAGGGTGGCGAAGGCCCGCCTCAGCCTTCCCCGACCCTGACGCCACCCTATGGGGGGCCAAGACCAGCAACAGCCACGGTGGCCCGGGTTATTCATCCTCAGGCAGCTGCAGGTTGCGTTGGAAGGGGATGGTTTATCTGTACAACTTCGGGCTGCTTCCAGTCGCGAGGAGGTCGGCTCCAGCGCTGAGGATGCTTCTGTCGAGCCTCCTCGTAGGTCCCTCAACCAGACGCTGGGGCTGGGGTACAGGCACTGGCCAACGGATGCCACCTTTCTCTAGCTGTTCAACAAGGCTCACCTGAAGGAGTTGGGCCAGGTGCTGCAGGCCTGGATGATCAGCCATATTCCTGGTGGCGCAGAGGATTTGGACCAGCTGGTCTGTGATGGCAAAACGTTGCGCGGCTCTGCGGTTGAGACGGAGGACGGCAACCACCGCGTTGTCGCCGAGGTCACGGTGTACGCCCGAGTGCTCGGCGTCGCCCTGGCCCAGAAGGCTTACGACACTCGTGAATCCAGCGAGCGCGCAGCCCTCAAGGAGTTGCTGAGCACCCTGGATCTCGACAGCCCAGAAGCCTGCTGCGCCTGAACCGGCAGCGTTGGTCGATTGACAACTCCAGGCAGGGCGATGGTGTCAAACTATAGATGCCATCAGGAAGCTCTCACCCATCCGCTCGCCTGGGACTATCACCGTCTTCATAATTGTAAAAGCGCTGGATCAAGTTTGCGGAAAAAGGAGAAGTGGCATGCATTTATTGACTACTAGCCGATATGTTATTGAGACCTTAAAGATAAAGATTGGCAGCTGCAACAAGCAAATACCTCGAAGTCCCTAAGCAGCCTTTGGATCCAGATCGGTCAAGCAAGTTGTGCCACAAGGGAATTGCATATTACAGCGAACCTGAAAGAGCTGGGCACAAGATAGCAAAATTCCACAACATTCATTTTTTGAGCAGAAGCTCGCAGAAATAAACATCTCCACACTGCGCCAGCCTATTACCACTGACATCTATGACTTTGATTGGCAAAGGCATTGTCGATGCTAAATGCTGGCGTGCTTTTCTAAAGTGTAAAATTTGCAATCCAGTCTTAACAGGTTCAACAATAAAGACATAACCACTCCTTTCCAGTCTAATCTGTTTTAATATGTACTTAAACAAAAAAACTTGAGTTCGTGGATTGGGGCGCATTGTATTGCCTGCAGAGAAAATGCCTGAACATTCTGACAAGCCAACAGCAAGAGATTGATTATTCCGCTTGGTATAGAGAAGGCCTGTAAAGAGATCTAAGTCTTGGCTACCACTTGCACCTTGGTATTCAGAAAAAGTCAAGATATCACTTTTCCATCTTCCATCTTTAAGTAATTTTGCATCAGTGTCGCTCCGATTAATTCTGTGACTGAATTCTTTTCTAATTAAGTTAATCTGTTCTGTTGGCTTAGGGCGAACAAAAGTATCAGAGTAAAAGCAAACATCAAAAGGTATATTAGTTCCTTGAGCTTGAGCGATAGTATCTCTGGGGATTTCTCGTAATTGATTTTCGGCTTTAGTGTCTAGCTGTTGATTAGCAATCAAAGCTAAGAAGCTGAAAGTACAGATGATTTTAGTTAGGTGAGATTTGATTGTCATTGGTTTAAGTTGTTAAAGTGGATATTTGAGCCTTTAAGATTGTTCATAGCTATGGTTATTAAAGCTGACAAGTATGTTTACATTTGCCTAAAAAGCGACCTTTTGTATCTATAACTTCAATGGGGCTGGTATTCCCTGATACTAAATCTTGGGGAGCCTTGCTGAAGTGGAGTATTTGCAATCCGGATTTACGGGGCTCCACAACAAAGGTATATCTATTGTTAAGAAATCTGATTTCCGTTAGTACATGCTTAATCAATCTAACTTCGATGTGGGAGTTGGGTTTGCCATACCCATTTGTTTCGGCGAATCTCCCCCAGCATTTGCCTATGCCTAAAGCTGCATTTTTATCGCGCCTGATTATGTACTCAATTCCCGAAGAGAGTTCCATGTCCTTTCCTCCACTGATTCCGTAATAAGAATCGAAAACAAGAATGTCTGCTCTCCAATAGTCACCATTAAAGAGATTAGAAATATTCTTACGAAAATTTGAGTTAACCCTATAACTTAAGTAGTCGTCTTGTTTTACAAGCTTGGTGTATGTCTCTCTACTCGGTCGAACAAAGTTATCAGAGTTAAAGCACATTTGAAAAGGGATGTTGTTTACTGATTGTGCTTTAGCCAAAGGATAGAAACCATCAAAAAACGTTGACAATCCCAATAAGGAAACAATTAACAGATATTGGGAGTGAAATAGTTTCATGTTAATGTGAGGGCAAGGTAGGGTCTCTTGAATAGTAAAGTCAATATCAGGAACTCTATAATTTAGTATAGCCAGGGCCAGCTCAGAGTGCAGCCAGTCTCAATGCCTGTGCTGTCGTAGCCCCATCGCCAGCAGTGCCGTGATATCGTGCATCACCGCCCGCATCCACGCACGGATCGACTGAATCCCTCTAGCCGCAGAAGACTTATTGTAGCTGCTTGCAAAGTGGCCATCACACCGGCGCCGTTGCCCCGGTAGCGATTGTTGCCTACCTGGAGCTGGGTATATCGGATCAAGTGCTATCCCTTGTGCACTCGGCCTTCACATCGCCGATCCAGCTGGTGCCGATCCAGGCCTGCCTAATGTGCTCCTGTGCCTCCGTAGCCTGCAGCGGCCAGGTGATGTCGCGGCCATGGCTCTTGTCGTGAGCAGTTTCCACGAAAGGGATCGTGCGCTTTCCCTGGAACTGGGTGCGGATCAGGCGCTACATGCCCAGACAGACATAGGTTCAATTTTAACATAGGAGCACATTCTATAGCCCCTCAACCCATCTCGTATGGGTTGGAGCCGGAATTTCGGTTCTGGCATTTATCTTAATCCCATTAATCTTAGTCAAAACCATCAGTGTGCGTGAGCTAGCGCTGGGATGTCGCGGTAAAGCTCTGAAAGAGACCATCTACAAGCGATTACAAAGCGTTTTTTCGAAGACTTGTGCTGGATTGCTCTGAAACTACCAATATCGTCGTGGTTTTCAATATCTCCCAACCTGTGGTGTTGAGCCTTGACCATACAACCTGGGGGTTTGACAAAATAATGATACAAAATCTGTAATTAGGGCCTCCTGAAAAAGGGAAACCCACTGCAGCGCAGCTTGTTTCAGCGATAGAGACCCGATAAACTGACCTAGATCA
>JANWUS010000078.1 GCA_024958715.1 Cyanobium sp. FGCU52
CCCCACCGGCTGCGGCCGGCATCGCCCCCTCGCTTCGGCGAGGGGGTTTTTGTTGCTGGTGTCTGAGCAGAAGCTGGCAGCGGGCCGTAGCAACGATCAGAGCCTGCTGGGGGTGTTCGGCATGTATTACCCCGACACCCGCCTGCCTTCGTCGAGTGATCTCGAGCTGGTGGACCACATGACGCACCTGGCGACCCTGGCTGCGGAGCGCCATCGGCGCGATGAAGAACGGCGCCGCCAGGCCATGGAAGATGCCCTCACCGGCCTGGGCAACCGTCACCTGTTGCAGACCCAGGCCGGGGAGCTGGTGTCCAGAGCCCAGGAGGCGCAACAGCCCCTTTGCCTGCTGTTCCTTGATCTGGATCACTTCAAGCTGTTCAACGACAACTTCGGCCACCTGCTCGGGGACAAGCTGTTGCTTCAGTTCAGCGGCAAGCTGAAGGAAGCCCTCCCACGGCCCAGCTGCTGGCTCGCTTCGGTGGCGATGAGTTCGTGGGGATCGTCCCCGAGTCCGCTCAGCTGGTGAGCGAACGCCTGGAGGATCTGCTCCGGCATCTCGTGCAGGACACCCTGCTGATCGATCATGTCCGCGCCCGGCTTGGCTTTTCCTCCGGTGTGGTCGACCTGGCCGATGTGAACTGGAACATCGGCCAGGCGATTCTCCAGGCCGATACCGCGGCCCGTCAGGCCAAGGAACACGGCCGCAGCCGCGTCCAGATGGTGGGCCCGGCCCAGCTGACGGCCGTGCAGCAGTGACTGCAGGTGGGGAAGGAGCTGGAAGACGCTCTGCGTTACGGCATGGTCCATCCCCATGCGCAGCCGATCGTGGATCTGCGCACCGGTGCGCCGCTGGGCATGGAACTGCTGTTCCGCACCCGCCCCGGAGTGCTGCAGGGGATCAGGCCTGATCTCTCCATCAACGTGGCGGAGGAGGTCGGCCTGATCGATGCCATCGGCTTCGAGATGCTGCGTGGAGCCTGCCGTCTGCTGAAGGAGCCGGCGATCGCCGGCTCCGATCTGGTGATCAATGTGAACCTCTCGGTGCATCAGCTGCTGCGGGAGGACTTCCCCGATGAGGTGGCCCAGCTGCTGGCGGCCGAAGCGGTGGATGCCAGCCGGATCTGCCTGGAGATCACCGAAAGCCGCTGGCTGGATCCCGATGGCCCCTCGCGAGTGCTCCTCAACCGCCTGGTGGACCAGGGGTTCTCCCTGGCCCTCGACGACTTCGGCACCTGCTACGCCTCCCTGTTGCGGTTGCGCTCGGTTCCCTTCCGCCACGTCAAGGTCGACAAGACCTTCGTCCAGGAGGTGGAGGAGTCGGAGGAGGCCTTCGCCCTCTGCCGGGCGATGTTCGAGATGGCCAAGGCCTACGGCATTCAGGTCACCGCCGAAGGGGTGGAGACCCCGGAACAGCGCCGCATTCTTGAGGAGGTTGGATACATCCGCGGCCAGGGCTATCTCTTTGCCCGGCCCACTCCCCTGGAGGAGACACCGGCACTGATGATGGAACTGCAGCGCAGCGCCCGCAGGGCAGCCCTGAACTGAGCGCCGTTCATGGCTTGCGCCAGACCACCGGCTGACGCCGCCCGGGATACAGCTCACGGCACAGGCCGCATCCACGGCCATCGCAGCCACGGGCGGTGCAGTGCTCGCGCCCGTAGAAGATGATCTGCAGGTGCAGGGCGTTCCAGGCCTCACGTGGGAACAGACGCTTGAGATCGCGTTCGGTCTGCTCGACGCTGCGGCCGTCGCTCAGACCCCAGCGCTGGGCCAGCCGGTGGATGTGGGTGTCCACTGGGAAGGCCGGCACGCCGAAGGCCTGGGCCATCACCACCGAGGCCGTCTTGTGGCCCACCCCCGGCAGGGCCTCGAGAGCCTCGAAGCTGCAGGGCACCTCGCCGCCATGGCGCTCCAGCAGCAGCTGGGCCAGCCGCCGCACGTTGCGGGCCTTGGTGCGCGCCAGGCCGAGCTGGCGGATGTGGCCCAGGATCGTCTCCTCGCTGAGGGCAGCCATCGCCGCAGGCGTCGGGCCAGCCGCGAACAGGGCGGGGGTGACTTCATTCACCTTCTTATCGGTGCACTGGGCACTGAGCACCACCGCCACCAGCAGCGTAAAGGCATCGCAGTGATCGAGGGGGATCGGCGTGGTGGGGTAGAGCTCCGCCAGCCGCTGCAGGATCAGGGCGGCCCGTTCTGCCTTTCTCAACGTCGCAGCTCTCCAATCGGCTTGCTCTTGACCCGCGCCGCCAAGGCGTCAGCCGGCCTGGCGGCGGGCCCGACCGATCGCCTGGGTCTCGGCGTCATCGTGAACGATGCCGATCTCGAAATCGAGCATGGTGTTCCAGGTCAGGCACCACTGGGACACAGCCGCCGCATCATCCGATTCACAGATCACGACCCCTTTGCCCCGCACCAGGTCATGCCAGCGGCCGATCAGGCGGATCGCCGGGCCGGGCTCCTGGGTCAGGACCTCGGCAGGGATGGCGGAGAAGAGCTCCAGGGCCTCATGCAGCCGGCCCGGCTTCATCTGCCAGGTGATCATGAACTTCATCGGCAGAAGCGCGGTGCCACGGCGGAGTTTATGGCTCCCCACCCCCTGCTCCGGCACGGAATCGGCCCAAGGGCATCGGCTCCTACGCTCGACCCAACCCAACAGCCACCATGGGCAGCAGCTTCGGCACCCTGTTCCGCATCAGCACCTTCGGCGAATCCCACGGCGGTGGCGTGGGGGTGATCGTGGACGGCTGCCCGCCGCGGCTGGCGCTCGATCTGGAAGCGATCCAGGCCGAACTCGACCGGCGCAAACCCGGCCAGAGCAGGATCACCACCCCCCGCAACGAAGACGACCGGGTGGAGATCCTCAGCGGCCTGCTCGATGGCGTCACTCTGGGCACGCCGATCGCCATGGTGGTGCGCAACAAGGACCAGCGCCCTCAGGACTACAAGGAGATGGCGGTGGCCTTCCGCCCCTCCCATGCCGACGCCACCTACCAGGCCAAATACGGCATCCAGGCCCGCAGCGGTGGTGGCCGGGCCTCAGCCCGCGAAACGATCGGACGCGTGGCGGCCGGCGCCATCGCCAGGCAGCTGCTGGCCAGGGCCCACAGCACCGAGGTACTGGCCTGGGTGCAGCGCATCCACACGATCGAGGCCCAGATCGATCCCGCCGCGGTGACCCTGGAGGCGATCGAGAGCAACATCGTGCGCTGCCCCGATCCGGTGGTCGCCGAACGGATGATCGAGCGGATCGAGGCGATCGGCCGCGAGGGCGACTCCTGCGGCGGCGTGATCGAGTGCCTGGTGCGCAACCCACCGGTGGGGCTGGGCATGCCGGTGTTCGACAAGCTGGAGGCTGATCTGGCCAAGGCGGTGATGTCGCTGCCGGCCACCAAGGGCTTCGAGATCGGCTCGGGGTTCGGTGGCACCCTGCTCAGGGGCAGTGAGCACAACGACGCCTTTCTGCCCAGTGAGGCAGGCCGCCTGCGTACCGCCACCAACAACTCCGGCGGCATCCAGGGCGGCATCAGCAATGGCGAGGAGATCCGCCTGCGGGTGGCCTTCAAGCCCACCGCCACGATCCGCAAGGCGCAGCAGACGATCGATTCCGAGGGCAACGCCACCACATTGGCCGCCAAGGGCCGCCACGATCCCTGCGTGCTGCCCCGCGCCGTGCCGATGGTGGAGGCGATGGTGGCGCTGGTGCTGGCCGATCACCTGCTGCGTCAGCAGGGGCAGTGCAGCCTCTGGTGAGAAGCAGGCGGGATCCGATCAGGCCTTGATCCGGCGGCATTTTCGGAAGGTCGCACGACGGGCTCCTTCTGGTTGATCGTGGGCAGTGCCCAGGGCGGGCACGGCAACGGCAACTGGATCCACACGCGGTGCCGGTGGCTTCAGGACTGGCCCGCCATGCACAGGGGCTGTTGCAGCGGTTCGTCAAGGGAGAGGGCTCAGTCTCCCTGCTCATGCCATCGCCAGCGAGACGGCGTGCCTCCGGGCCCCAGGGGCCACTGTCGAATCGGCCGCAAAGGCACCGCGCCGGCAGGCAGGATCAGTGCCCCTGTGAGCTGTCGTGAGCCGATGCCGAGGATGGAGCTGCCAACCGGAAGCAAGGCAACTCAGTCTTCGCAATAAAAGTAAACAGCATGTTGACACCTGTTTCTGCAAAGCCTCGGAAAGCCAATAACCTACAGGCAGTGTCTTCACAACGAGCTGCCACACGAATCATGAAACGCTCAGCACAAACCTCAACTTGATTAGGTAGCAAGCTCCGCGTCCCTCAGGAGGCGCTCTGGCCTCGCAG
>JANWUS010000079.1 GCA_024958715.1 Cyanobium sp. FGCU52
AACCTCAGCCAGAGCGGCTGCTCAGGTCTGCGGAGCTTTATTGCTGATCAGGAAAGCCTTTAGCAGCAATGGGTAGCCAAGTGGATAAAGGCCATCAACCCAGGGATCGATAGTATTTAGACTCAGGGATTCGGCGCGGCTTATAAATCCAAATACATCGCTTAAGGATATAACTGGGTTTGAGTTGATAATCCACAGGCAAGATGCCGTCCAAGCAACAAAGAAGGCGTAAAAAGCTATTCTCGTTGAGAGCTGCTTCTGGTGAATGTTCATGAGTCCAGATGAGAAGGGAGAATCTGCGGGACATGAATGACTTCAGGGTGGCACGGCTGGTGATGCTTCCCGGTCGTGGGAGGCTTGCTAAAAATCTGCCTTGCTGCGTGGATAGACGCTGAATGGTTTATATGGGGATGATATAAGAACGAAGGGCTAAATCCGATAGAATTTTCCAGCAAGGATCCATCTCCAACTTCATTAGCTTCCACGTCTTTAGCTTCTTGTAACCTTCCGCTGTGGCTTTTCGTGATTGCCGAGAATCCTTTGCTAGATACAATCGCCCCCCAGCCGCCGCCACCTCTTCATCTAATTCATTCAGCACTTCCAGCAGTCCCGGCACAGCAGCCGGCACATCAGCGGCCAAAGTCCATCCCGGAATCGGAAAAGACAACGGTGCCGGGTTGCTGGGGCCAAAGCGTTTGAGCACCGTCAAGAAACTCGGTGCGCCCACCTGCCGCAAGGCCTCCAGCGTGCGAGGGACAAGATGCGCCGCTTCATTGGGGACAGCAAACTGGTACTGCAGGAAACCAGCCGGCCCATAAATCCGGTTCCAGTCCTGCACGCCATCCAGTGGATGGAAGAACGGCGCAATCGCCTGCAGCTCGCCCACCCGGTGCTTTGGCGCCTTGCGGTACCAGGCTTCGTTGAACGCCCGCACCGTGAGCTTGTTCAGCAAGCCCCCCGGCAGGAACGGAGGTGCGGAAGCCAGGGCCTTCGGGTCGTAGTAGAGTGGATCAGTCTGCAGGTTGGGTGGTAGTGCTTCGGCGGGGGCGTGATCACCGCAGGTGAGCACCCCACGCCCCTTGGGATCGAGGCTGTCGACCCAGGCCACGCTGTACCGATACTTCGTATCGGCCTCCACCATCGCCGCCATCAGAGACTCAAGATCCCAGTAGCGCGTGGTGTCGACGCTGATCAGCGAGCTGGTGATCGGGATCAGTGAGAAGGTGGCCTCCACAATCACCCCCGTGAGGCCCATGCCACCGACGGTGGCCCAGAAGAACTCCGCTTCGTCAAAGCTCCCCCGGCCGCTGGGGGTCAGCTCTCTGAGGGTGCCGGTGCCATCCACCAGCAGCAGGCGCTGCACGTGGTTGCCAAAGCTGCCGTCCACGTGGTGGTTCTTGCCGTGCACGTCAGCCGCAATCGCACCGCCCACCGTGACGTTGCGGGTGCCGGGGGTGACGGGTAGGAAAAAGCCCGCTGGCACGATTACCCGCAGGATCTGATCGAGGCTCACTCCGGCTCCAGCCGTCACCGTTCCACTGGCGGGATCCAGCTCAATACGATCAAAGGCCGGCAGCTCGATCACCGTGCCGTCCTTCAGTTGCGCTGCATCGCCGTAGGAGCGTCCCAGGCCCCGGGCGATCAGCGACCTTGGGGGCGCACCACGGATCAGCTCCTGCAGCTGCTCCACCGAGGCGGGCTGCACCACCCGGGCGCTCACCGGGTTGGTGCGGCCCCAGCCGCTGAGGGTTCGTGTTTCGGCCGTGAGGCCCGCGGGCAAGGTGATGGTCACAGGAGCTCAGAGCTTGGAGGCCAGTGGAGCAGGCAGCAAGCGGATCAGCCGCATCAAGGGCGACCACCACCAGGGCAGGTACTCGATGCCCCGGCGGTTGGGCCGGCGCAGCAGGTCCCGTGCCACCGACTCAGGACTGGCGCAGAGGGCTGGAGGTGCCTTACCCACCGTCATCGGTGTGGCCATGAATCCCGCCTTGATGATCCGCACCACAAACGGCTTGCCGTGGCAGCGCAGCAGTAAGCCCTCACAAAAGGCCGTGAGGGCGGCCTTGGCGGCGCCGTAGTGGTAGTTCGACGGCCGGCCGCGATCGGCGGCCACCGAGCTGAACACCCAGAGGCGGCCAGGCCGCGCCAGGCGCTCGGGGGTGGCGATAGCGGTGAGCCAGGGCAGCAGGCCGGCGTAGTTGGCTGCGGTGATCCGCAGGGCTTCGGCGGCATCACCGCGGGCCAGCTCGGCATCGCCCAGCGATCCGGCAGTGATCAGGTAGAGGTCGAACTCCCCCACCTCCGGGCACCGGGCTGGCTCCAGGGCGGCATCGGCCAGCAGGTCGGTGGTCTCGGTGCTGACAGCTGCTCCAGAACGCTGCTGCAGCTCAGCGGCCAGCTGCTGATAGGCTTGCCCATTACGAGCCACCAGGTGGAAGCGCTGGCAGCCGCGACCAGCCAACTCCCGGCAGATGGCCAGGGCCACCTCGCTGGTGCTGCCCAGCACAAAGGCGCTACGGATTGCGATCGGAACTGCTGCGGCCATCGCTAGGAGTCTCGCCTGAGTTGGGCTCCTGCAGGTAGCGGAATGATACCGATTGCAGCGGCCAGCGCCACCATCGACCACAGCGTGATCAGTCGCCGCAGCACCGCAATCGGCAGTGCGATCCCTGCCGGCACCCCCTGCTGACCCAGCAGCAGCACCGTGGCCGCCTCGTTCACGCCGATCCCGCCCGGCAGCGAGGAGGCCATGCCGGCCGTCCCTGAGAGCAGGTAGATGGCCATCGCCGCCGGGATGGTGATTGCAGATGGGGCCAGCAGGCGCACCAGCAGCCAGAGCACCAGGGCTTCATTGGCCCAGACCAGCAGCGAGATCAAGGCCGCCGGCACCATCGCCCTGGCCAGTTCGCCACTGGGCAGGTGGTGGCGCCAATGCTGCCAGCGACCTGCCAGCCAACGGCGAGGCCTGGGCCTGCTCGCCAGCACCACAGCGCTTCCGGCCAGCAAGGCGATGCCCAGTAGCCAGGGGCCACTCAACGCGGGCAACCGGCCGAGCACCTGGGCCGGCGTGAGCACCAGCAGCAACAGCGCTACGGCAATCACGTCGGCGCAGCGCTCGGCCACGAAGACGTGCACCAGGGGCAGGCGGGGATAGCCGAGCTGCTCATGCAGCAGCTGCACCCGGCTCAGTTCGCCCACCTTGGCGGGGGTGGCGGTGAGGGCAAAGCCCCGAAACCAGCCCAGCAGATCTGGCCAGTTCGCGGTGCCGATTCCCAACCGCCCCAGCAGCAGGCGCCAGCGCCAGTAGCGGCCCGCATAGCTCAAGGCCACCACCCCGTAGAGCACCGGCAGCCACACCAGCAGCGACTGCAGCGCCTTGAGCAGGGCCTGTTGCTGACCAGCAGGGAGCTGCACCACACCTGCCGCTGCAATGGCGAGCAAGCCCAGGGCGACCAGGCCCAGCCAGGGGATTCGCCTGGCGTTCACGGCGTCCGCCGCGGCCGCCACAGCAGACACACCACTCCGAACGGGTTCGGCGGACTTCATCCGCCACTTCCCGCCGATGAGCGCGGTGGGCGCCCGTCAGCACCCCCAGCAGGGGCCACTGCTCTCGGGATCCGGCGGTGGTGGCGGTGATCCAGGCGGTGGCGATGGAACGGGCAGTGGCAGCGGGTCAGGACGACCCAGCAGCGGTCTGCTCTGGCCGCGCCGGAGCTGACAATAAAAGTTAGGGAGCAATAGAGCCTTGTCCAAATTGCGCCGGTAAGCGAAGTGACTGAACTCGGGGGTCAACCTTCCTCATTCACTATGCCACAGCTTCGCATTCCAAGACCCTCTTCTTTACCGGTGAGATCTGCACTTGGAAGAATCAGGAACGTGGATCCATCCCAGCCCTGTATAGGCTGAATGCATTTACGATCTTTGCTGCCGGACAAAAGATCAGGAATCTTGGCACCTGCACCATGAAAGCCGAGAATCCTGGCATGAGGAAGGTTATTTGCATACTTTAGCTGATCCTCCAAGGATGCTCTAGCTTGAGAATTGTCGGCAGCCACCCTCTCGAGGCTGAGGTCTCTTATGGAGCCTGAGCCGGAGAAGTAATAATCATGAAGACCGTCGGAGCCCATTGCAAAACATCCTTCTGAGCATATCCCTGTTTTTTCGACATACGAAGCCAGGCTCTTCCAGTTTCTTGATTAGGTAGCAAGCTCCGCACAGGCCTCCTCAGGCTAGACTGATACAT
>JANWUS010000080.1 GCA_024958715.1 Cyanobium sp. FGCU52
CCACCGGAGCGGGCACCGCCGCCGCCGTAGCCGCCGCCACCGCCGCGGTTGCCGCCGCCGCCGTAACCGCCGCGGCCACCACCGCCACCGCCGCCGCCTTCACGGGGGGTGGCCTTGTTGACGCGGATCATGCGGCCCATCCACTCCACATCCTGGAGATCGTCGATGGCCTTCTGCTCGGAGGCGTCATCGGCGAGTTCCACAAAGGCGAAACCGCGCTTGCGGCCGGTTTCTCGATCGAGGGGGAGGCTGCACTGGCGGACTTCGCCGTACTGGCCGAAGAGATCAAGCAGATCCTCGCGTTCGGCCTGGAACGAGAGGTTGCCGACGTAAATGGTCATTCACTGAAGAAGCTGGAACTGATTCGTCTGATGCCGGGAGTCCCAGGGAAAGCCAGTGAACGGAGAAGACCTGAGTGTCGAAGCCTGAAAGGGGTCGAACCCTGCGGGGTCGCAGCCGGCTGAGCGTGCCGAAGGGAACCTGAACCTTGGAATCAGCAAAACTGTACATGGCGGACCCGCCCGCAGGCAGCCCGTGGGGCGGGGCTGTGGAGATCCGTGAAGAGGTTCCGAAGGGAAACGGAAGAACCCACCCACGGCGCCCGAGGATGCCCCATTGTCAGCAAACCCTGATCCATCGCGATCCCACGATGACGGCCCCCGTTCCCTGGAGCCTCGCCTGGAGCGAGGACGGTGAGCTCGCCCCGCAGGACCTGTTCGACCTCCTGCAGACGATGGTGACCTCCGAGAGCATGGAGGTGCAGCCGGCGCTGATCTCGGCCGTGGAGCGGCTCTCGGTGGTGGAGCTGTCCGTGGTGGCCTCGGCCGAGGTCACGGAACTGTGTGCCTGAGCTTGTGCCTGAGAGCGGTTTGCTGCGCCTGAGGCGGAGAGAGGAGGCGGGCCCGCCTCCCCCGCTTCAGATGGGATAGCGGCGGGCCGTGGCCTCCCGGCAGCTGTTGCGGGCGGCGTCCACGCTGCTGCCGTCCTGGATCCGGTCGGCCACGCAGCCGCAGGCGTAGTCGGCCATGCCGGCCGGCGCCCGCTTGCCGGACTGGGCCACTTCGTTCTCGAATGCCGACAGGCACATGGCCCGGACGATCTGGCCCAGGCCCGTGCTCTGGGCCGCGGAGGGTGCCACGGCACCGCTGCCGATGCCGCAGGCCAGGACCGCCGCCATCCCCAGGCGGACCAGCGGGTGGGAGCGTCGGAGGGCGAACGGCATGGAACGGAGGAGGTGGAGGAGGGTTGGGATCAGACCGGCAGCCTGGAGATCTGGAGTTCGCGGTTCATCACCCGCAGACGGCGCAGATCCTGGAAGACGTCGTCCGGCATGCCCTTGGGCAGATCCACGGTGCTGTGGCTGTCGAAGATGCGAATCCGGCCGATCGCCCGGCCCGTGAGCCCCGCCTCGTTGGCGATGGCGCCCACGATGTTGCCCGGCTTGACGCGATCGCGCCAGCCCACTTCGATGCGGAAACGCTCCATATGCGGTTCAGGCGGGGCGTCCTGACGCTCGGGGCCAGGGCGACGGCCGCGGTCCCGCTCGCCGCCACCATCGCGGTCCCGCTCCCGGCCGCCGGCACGGGGCGCCAACCAGCGCTCCTCGCCCTGGAGCAGCAGAGGCTTGCCGCCCAGGCTGAGCTGGAGGGCCGCCAGGGCCAGATCATCGGCGGAGAGCTGGCGCTCCTGGGCCACCCGCTGCAGGATCTCGGCCAGCAGCGCCCGTTCCTCGTCGCCGCAGGGGGGAGTGTCGAGAGCGCCGGTGAGGCGTTCGCGCAGGCGATCGAGGCGGTTCTGGTTGATCGAGGCATTGGAGGGAATCTCCATGGGCTCGATCGGCTGGCCCACCGCCCGCTCAAGGCCACCCAGGAAGCGGCGCTCGCGCGGGGTGAGGAACAGGATCGCGTCACCGTGGCGACCGGCACGGCCCGTGCGCCCGATCCGGTGGACGTAGGCCTCGCTGTCGAAGGGGATGTCGTAGTTGATCACCAGGGCGATCCGGTCGACGTCGAGACCGCGGGCGGCCACGTCGGTGGCCACCAGCACATCGACCCGGCCGTCGCGCAGCCGCTCGATCGTGCGCTCCCGCTGGGCCTGGGGGACGTCGCCGTTGAGCACCGCCACCTCGTAGCCGTGGGCCTCGAGCGACTCGGCCACCGTGAGCGTGACCGCCTTGGTGCGGGCGAAGATGATCACGCCGTCGCGGCGCTCGGACTCCAGCACGCGCTCGAGTGCCTCGAGCTTCTGGGGCCCGTTGACACTGAGATAGCGCTGGCGGATGCGACGGCCGTCGGCGCCCTTGGTGCGGATCGTGATCTCCGCGGGTTCGTTGAGGTACTTGTGCGAGATGCGCCGGATCTCGGTGGGCATGGTGGCCGAGAACAGCACCACCTGCCGCTGGGCCGGAAGCTGCTCGAGCACCCACTCGACATCGTCGATGAAGCCCATGCGCAGCATCTCGTCGGCCTCGTCGAGCACCAGGCTGCGCAGGCCCGAGAGGTCGAGAGTGCCCTGGCGCATGTGATCCATCACCCGGCCCGGGGTGCCAACCACGATCTGCACGCCGCGGCGCAGCTGCTGGATCTGCTCGCGGAAATCGGCGCCGCCGTAGATGGCCAGCACCTTCACGTCCCGCAGGCGGGCGGCATAGCTGCTGAAGGCCTCGGCCACCTGCAGCGCCAGCTCGCGGGTGGGGGTGAGCACCAACACCTGGGGGGTCCGCTGGCCGGGATCGAGGCGCTGGAGCAGGGGCAGGCCGAAGGCCGCGGTCTTGCCGGTGCCGGTCTGGGCCTGACCCACCAGGTCGCGGCCGAGCAGCAGTTCGGGGATGGCGGCCTTCTGGATCGGGGAGGGCTCCTGGAAGCCGATCGCCTCCAGGCCCTCGAGAATCTCCGGGCGCAGACCGAAGGCGGCGAAGCCCGCGGTCGGGGCCGGGATCGCCTCGCCGGCGGTGTCCGCTTCGGCGGTCACAGCGTCGCCGCCGAGCTCGGCTTCGAGGACGACCTTAAGGTCGACATCGGCGGCGAGATCTGCGGCGACGGGCGTGGTGATGGGGGCCTCACCGGCGGCATCAGCCGACAGGAAGGAATCGGCGGCCACGAGGGTGGCGCCGTCAAGAATCTGGGTCAAGGGTGAAGCAGGGCCTGCGTGGGCCGTGTGAATCCTTCAACGCAGGCCGGCAGCGCCCGTGGGGAAGAAGTTCCCTGCTGCCTCGCCCTCGATCAAAGGGGTGAAGCAAAACTTTACCACTCAGGGGTTCCCTCCCCTCACGGCGCCGGTGGGGAGGCCGCCAGGCGGCCGTAGTCGTCGGCCAGGCGCTCGATGTCGTCCTCGCGCAGCTGCTCGCCCCGCTGCACCTCCACGATCGCCAGGCCATCGCCGCCGGCGCTGGCCCGGTGCACGGCGCCCAGGGGAACGCGCAGGGCGTCACCGGGATGAACCGGCCGCTCGCTGCCGTCGATCTCCACCGTGCCGCCTCCCGCCACGATCACCCAGTGCTCGCTGCGGTGGTGATGGCGCTGCAGGCTGATGCGCCGGCCCGGTGCGATCCACAGCCGCTTCACCAGATACCCCTCGCCGCTGGCCAGGTTCTCGTACCAACCCCAGGGACGTTCGCAGCGGTCGCCGGTGCCGGGGGCGTTCGGCAGGGGAGCAGCCACGGCAGCGCACGACGGGGTCCGGCGGAAAGGGTACGGAGGGGGGCACGGTCCCGGCCGTTGCGGTCCCGGCCTCAGCCGTCCCGCAACGGCGGGGTGAGCAGCAGCGCCCGCTGCCGCGCCCGGGTGAGGGCGGTGTAGAGCAGGCGCCGGTCGCCGCCCTCCCGCTGGGGCAGCAGCACCACCACCTCCTCGGCCTCGCTGCCCTGGGCCTTGTGCACCGTCAGGGCCAGGGCCGGCTGCGCCGCCCCGGCCAGCTGGGCCGGATGGACCCAGATCGGGGCACCGCCGGGGCTGGCGAACACCAGACGTCGCCCCTGGGGATCGTCGCCGTCCCCCACCAGCACGCCCACGTCGCCATTGGCCAGACCCAGCTCGCCGAGGTTGCGGGTGCAGAGCACCGGCAACCCCTGGGGCCAGGTCAGCGGCGGGGCCGTCGCCGCCTCGCCGAGCACGCTGCGATGGAGAGCCTCCAACCCCCAGCGCCCGTGCCTGACAGGCGCGAGCACCAGCAGCCGCTCCCGCTCCGCCAGCAGCGCCTCGGCCCCAACCCTGCTGGCGGGGTCACAGGCGTCGGCGAGGGAGGCCAGGGCCTCGAGATGGCGGCGCATCCGCTGCTGCACGATCTCGGGCACCGCCAGCGGCGAAGCCTCCCGCCACTGCAGGTTGGCGTCGGCGGGCAGGCTCTCGAGCAGGGGCCGGAGGCCCGCCAGGGGATCGGTCTCCGGGGCCGCCGACGCGGGAAGACCGTCGCCGGCGGTGAGGGAGCGGCGCAGGGCCTCGGCGGCCTCGGCAATCGCCCCGGCGTTGCGGTACACCCGGGTCAGGGTCACCACCCCCTTGCCCAGGGCCCGGCGCAGGGCCGGGCGCTGCAGTTCCAGCAGCAGGGCGCCGGGTGCCACCGGCGGCAGCTGGGCCGGATCGCCCACCAGCACCAGATGGCAGCTGGCGGGCAGGGCCTGCAGCAGGGCCCCCATCAACTCCAGATCCACCATCGACACCTCATCCACCACCAGGGCATCGAGGGCGAGGGGATGGTGACGGTCGCGGCCGAAGCGATCGCCGCGGCTCTCCAGCAGGCGGTGGAGGGTGGAACAGGGGTAGCGGCCGCCGGTGGCGGCCTGGAGCCGCGCCGCCGCCTTGCCGGTGGGGGCCGCCAGCTGCAGCCGGAGCCCGGGGCGCTGCAGCTCCAGGGCGGCGAGCATCGCCGCCACCGTGCTGGTCTTGCCGGTGCCCGGCCCCCCCTCCAGCAGCACCAGGGGCCGCTCCACCGCCGCCCGCACGGCCCCGGCCTGGTGGCGGTCGAGCCCCTGCTGCTTCGCCATCGCGGCGGCCCGTCGCCGCGCCGCCGCCGGATCCGCCGTCGGATCTTCCGCGGGGCTGGCGGCGGCCCGCCGCCGCAGGGCTTCGAGCACCTGCTCGCGCCGTTCGTGCCAGCGCCGCCAGCAGAGGCGCCCGTCGTGCAGCACCAGCGGACCATCGGGATCGCGGGCCAGCGGCGATTCCTCCAGCGCCCGGAGGTGCTCGCCGGGCCAGCCCGCGGTCTCCAGCCCCGCCGGCGGCGGCCCGGCCAGGTCGAGGTCGGTCTCGCCGGCGACCAGCGCCGACGTGAGGGCGGTGATCAGCTCGGCGAGCCTGGCATCGCCGGCGGTGCCGTGGAGGCGCGGCAGCGCCTCCACCAGGGCCCCGGCCACCGGCCCCACCCAAGGGGGCAGCTCGCGGCGGAGTTCAGCCATCGCCGCCCCCCTCCTCCTCCGGCCGGCCGAGGCCGAGGGCGGCGTCGAGGGCCAGCACCCGCTCCAGGGGGGGGCGCTCCACCACCATCCCCGGCACCGCTCCGGGAAGCGCCCGCTCCCCCTCCGGCCCCGGGGTTCCCCGCAGGAACACGTAGACATACCCGCCAAGATCCCGCTCAGGCCGGTAGTCGCTCAGGCGCCAGCCCAGGTAGCGGTGCAGGGCCACCAGATAGAGGTGGGCCTGCAGGGGGTAGTGGCTCTCCACCATCAGGGCGGCCATGGCGGCGGTGCCGTAGTGGCGCGGCCCGCAGGCCACGGGACGGCCATCGGCGTCGCGGCGGCCGAGCCAGTTGCTCTTCCAGTCGGCCACCCACCAGCGCTCCCGCCCCGCCCCGTCCGGGGCGGTGAACACCAGATCGATCGAGCCGGTGAGGAAGCCGCGGCTGTCGATCGCCAGCGCCTCCAGCCGCTCGGCATAGGCGGCGTCGAACAGGCCGCCGGGATGCCGGCGGAAGGCCGCCGCCAGGGCGGCGCTGCGGGCCCGCTCGAGCGAGAGATCGAAGTTCATCTCGTTCAGCCGCCGCTCCCGGGGCAGATCGGCGAAGCGGAAGGCACCGAGCTCCCCACCGCAGGGTGTGGCCAGCATCCGGGCCAGACCCTGGCGCACGGGCTCCGAGAAGGACTCGTCGATGCCGCTGCCCCGCAGCACCTGATCGGTGAGGGAACGGCTGGCGGGATCCGCCAGGTCGTCGCCGTAGTCGATCGCCTCCAGGATGCGGTGCAGGGCATCGCCGGCCTCGGCCCCGCGGGGGACCTCCGCCAGGGGCCCCTGCTCGGGCCACGCCGCCCCGTCCTCCACGGCCGGCACCAGGTCCCCGGGACTGGGGTCACTGGTGTCGCGCCCTTCATCGAGGGCGGCGGGGGCAGCGGCGCCATGGCTGGCCTGGGTCCAGCCGGTGTAGCTGGAGCGGCCCCAGCTGCGGTCGAAGCGACGATCCGGCACGGGCCCCAGCTCCAGCTCCAGAGCAGGGGCGGGGGCGACCCAGGGCTCCGGACGGGCGTCGGCCCCGCTGACGACCCGCAGGCCCAGTCCACGCTCGGCGGCTGCGCTCTCGAGCTCCGCCAGCCACTCGGCATCGGAGCGCTCCCCCAGCGGCTCACCGTGGTCGGGGAACTGGAGGTGGGGGAAGAGCCAGGGCAGCAGCGGCGAGGCCTGCTGGCCTGCGGCGGGGCCCCAGGCCAGCACCAGCAGGTGGCGCGCCCGGGTGGCGGCCACGTAGGCGAGCCGCTCGGCCTCTGCCTGCTCCTCCGCCTGCTGCTGCCGCCGGGCTTCCCAGCCGGTTCCCCACGCCGGACTGACGTGGAGATCGAGCACGGGCCCGGACGCACCGTGGGGATGCCAGCGCACCCCCGGGCGCGCCCCGCCGCCCCCGGGGGCCTGCCAGAGATAGGGGCAGATCACCACCGGATACTCCAGACCCTTGCTGGCGTGCACGGTCACCACGGCCACGCAACCGTCCTCCCGGTCGCTGTGGCGCTGCTGGTCGTCGGGCACGAGGCGGTCGCGGCGCCGTTCGTCGAGGCGCAGGCGCCGCAGCCAGTCGGCCGCACCCTCCACCCCGAGCTGATCGCCGTGCATGCGCCGCTGCACCAGTTCGGCCACCTGCTGCAGATCGGCCCGCAGCCGACCGCTGCGCGCCAGGCGGGCCAGGGTGCGGCTGCCGAGCAGCTCGGAGAGCACCCCGAGCAGCCCCTGGCGGGGCAGGGCGCGGGCGAGCTGGTCGAGCCGGCCCGCCAGTTCGCTCCAGCGCTCGGGCGGACAGGACGCCAGGTCGGCGGCGCTCCAGCCCATCAGCGGCGAGGCGGCCAGGAGCCGCAGCCGGCCGCCGTGAGCGGGATCGGCCAGGGCATCGAGAAAGCGCTGCAGGGCGGTGGCTGCCGGCGTGGCGAACACATCCGCCTGGCTCACCAACCGGCTGGGCAGACCGACCCGCTCAAGCGCCTGCCTGAGCCGTTCGGCCTGCCGATGGCGGTTCACCAGCAGGCAGAGGTCATCGGGCTGGAGCGGGCGTCGCTGCCCGTCCTCCTCGAGTTCGGCCCCACGCCGCAGCAGGGAGAGCACATGGGCGGCGGTCCGCTCCGGAACCTGCTGCGCGAGTGCGGTCTTCGACGGGGGGCTTGCTCCGGCGGGCCGCTCGCCTCCGAGCCAGAGCAGTTCCAGGGCAGGGCCCGGGGGCCCGTGGCGTCGGGCTTTCGGCTCCACCGGCGGCACCGCCAACTCCGAGCGCCGCAGCCCCGGAGGCCCCATGAACCCGTTGAGGGCTTGGATGAGCTCCGGGGTGGAGCGGCGGTTCTCCATCAGGCCGTACTGCTCCGCCGTGGTGGCGCGGGCCTGGCGGTAGGTGGCGATGTCGCCGCCGCGGAAGCGGTAGATCGCCTGCTTGGGATCGCCCACCATCACCAGCAGATGCTCACCGCCGCCGAAGGCGCAGCGGAGCAGGCGCCACTGCACAGGGTCTGTGTCCTGAAACTCGTCGATGAGGGCCACCCGGTAGCGCTCGCCCACCGCCTGAAGCAGGGGTGTGGGGCCGGTGGCCTGAGGCCCCGGGTCGAGGCTGGCGAGCAGATCGGCGTAGGAGAGGCTGCCGGCCCGCTCGCGCCGCCGGCGCAGCTCCGCACGGCCCCAGGCGCAGGCATGGGCGAGCACCGCCTCCGCCGGTCCGTCAACCAGATCGCCCACCGCAGCCATCAGCTCCGGCCGGGGAGGGCGGATCGGTCGATCCTCGCCCTCGATCTTGCGGGCCCGGGTGCAGTAGATCCCGGGGTGGAAGTAATCCCTCAGCGGTTCGACCTCGGTCACCGCGTCGTAGTCAGGCACCGCGTCAGCGGTGGCAGCAAGCAAGCGATCAACTTCGCCGACGCGGTTCCGCGAGACGCGAATTCCGTAGGGGGTGGTCTTCTGGTCGCCCTGAGCACGCCAGTCCTTCACCTGTAGGCAGAGGTCATCCTGCAAGGCCTGGCCGTCCCGCTGCCAGAGGACGCGGAAGTCCTGCCACAGCCGTTGCCAGAGCAGCGGCAACCCTTCCCGCAGCGGCTCGTCCACAGACAGGCCCGGCGGCAGCGGGTCGAGACCCAGGGCCGGATCGCTGTCGAGATCCAGCAGCAGGGAGGTAAGGAGGTCGGAGGTCACCTTCGCCTGCTTCAGACCCGTCAGCCAGGGGAGCGGCAGGGCGAGCACCTGCTGCTGCCAGTAGTCGTGCACCACCTGGTCGATCAGGGCCCGGGCATCGGTATCGATGGCAAGCTCCGGGGCCCGGGCGGCCTCCAGGGCCTGGCGGCGCAGGGTGCGCTGGCAGAAGCCGTGGATCGTGGTGATATCGGCCCCATCCAGGTCCTCCAGGGCCAGCAGCAGCCGCCCCCGCAGCTGATCGGTCGTGAGATCCTTGCGCCCGAGCACCTGGGCGCTCCACTGCTCCAGCACCCCATCGGGAGCCGGGCCGGCGGGATCCTCCAGGGCGAGGAGACCCTGCTGCAGCCGCCGTCCGATCCGATCGCGCAGCTCCGACGCCGCCGCGTCGGTGAAGGTCACCACCAGCAGCTGGCGCAGACCCACGCTCTCCTCGGCCACCAGCCGCAGCATCAGATGGGCCAGGGCGAAGGTCTTGCCGGTACCGGCGCTGGCCTCCAGCAGCCGCTGGCCCGGATCGAGCGGGAAGGCATTGGCGTCGAAGCAGGGCAGGCTCATGGGCCCGTCCCGCCGGAGCGGGAGGTGCGGATCTCGGCCTTCTGCACCTCGTTCATCAGGCGGGTGGCGGCCTCCTCGAAGGGGCCGCTCAGCAGGTCCTCCACCGGCAGATCGGCACCGAAGCAAAGCGCCATCACCGCCTCTTCCCGCTCTGCGGGAACCTTGTCCGCCCCCTCCCAGACGCTGCGGGCAGCCTCGATGCCCGACCCCGGCTGCTTGCGCTCCGCCTTCAGCCAGGCCCAGCCGGTGGCGGGGGGCACGGGCCAGCAGGCCGACCGCCACTCGGCCCTGAGGGTCAGCCACGCGTCGAGCAGGCCGGCGGCGGTCTGCCGGTCCGGGGAGGCCAGGGTGAAGCCGGGCTTGAACCGTTCGCCGTCGCGGACCACCAGCACCCCCCGGGCCGGGGCGTCGTCCTCGGCCGGGGTCTCGACGACCGCCAGCAGCAGGGCCAGCCAGAGCTCCAGGCGCTGCGGGGCCCTCTCCCGGCCGACGTGCACCAGCACCACCGAATCCCCGCGGCGCTCGGGCGCCCCACCCTGGGAACCCCAAGGGAGTGGGGGGAGGTGCCGGGCCGGGCCGAGGGACTCGAGCACCTTGTGCATGGTGCTCCAACGCGTGTTCAGGAGCCGGGCCTCCAGCTCGGCGGCGGTGCCCGGCGGCAGCACCCCACGCCCCCGACTCTCCTCGCACCAGTCGGGCGGTGGGGGCGCGGCGGCATCCAGCGACGACGCGGACTCCAGCAAGGCCCGGCGCAGCAGGGACACCCGCTCCCTCTCTCCGAGTTCGAGCGGCTCCAGATCGGCCACGATGGTGTCCCACTCGCCGGGTCGCAGCCCCAGATCCCGCAGCCACTGCTTCTGGGGGGCGATCAGCCAGCTGCGCAGGTCGGTGAAGGGTTCGGCCCGATCCACGTCCGCCGCGCCCACCGACGCAGGCGCCGGCGTGCGCGCCAGCCCCAGGGAGGGCGGCGGCAGCTCACCGTCCAGCAACCGTCGGGTGGCCAGCAGGCGCCGGTCGCAGCTGGCCGGCGGGCGGCCGTCTTCGGGCAGGAAATTGGCCGGCGCCAGGGGGCTGGCGGCATGGCGCCGCACCAGCGGACCGGCGCCGGGACCGAGGCGCTGCTCGAGCCACTGCAGCCACTGGCGCACGGGCGCGGCCGGCGGCAGCTCCTCCCCCTTGCGGTCCTCGCGGCAGCTCCAGGTGATCAGCAGGTGGTCGCGGGCGGACAGCAGGGCCTCCAGCAGGGCGTAGCGGTCCTGATCGGCGGGATGGGGATCCCCCAGCCGCCGCTCCTGTTCCATCCGGTGGAAACCCGGACGCGGCCGCTGACGGGGGAAGTGGCCGGCATCGAGGCCCATCAGCACGATCACCCGATGGGGGATGGCGCGCATCGGCTCCAGGGCACTCACGGTGAGGGCGCCGCTGCGGTGGCCGAAGCGACCGCTGTCGACGGAGAGGCCCTCGTCGAGCACCGCCGCCAGCACCGGGGCCTCCAGCAGCCGGGTCTCCTCCGGTCCAGCGGCCTCGAAGCTGGCGGCCAGAGCCCGGCGGATCGGCGCCAGCTCCCAGGCGGCGTCGCCGCCGTCGCCGAACAGGTCGTCGAGCAGCTCCGCCAGCAGCGGCTCCCAGGCCGGGCAGGGCCGGGGGCGGCGCAGCTCCTGCAGCCAGTGCCGCAGGCGCAGCAGCAGCTGGAGCCAGCGGCCCAGCAGGTCGAGGTCGGCCGGCGGCGGGAACGGAGCGGTATCCGAGGGGGCCAGACCGGGCCGGTCGGGCAGCACCAGCCCCAGCAGCAGGCGGTCGATCGCCCAGACGAGGCTGTGGGTGGGTTCGCCGCCCCGCTCCGCGCCATCGAGGCCCCAGCGGAAGCCGCACTCCTGGAGCCAGGGATTCAGCCGGCCGGCCTCCTCCGCCGACAGGCCGAAGCGCTGCTGCAGGGGCCGGCACTCCAGCAGGGCCTCAAGGGCGGAGGCCGTCAGGCGCTCGCCGCCCAGCCGCAGCAGGGCCAGGAGGGTGCGGCCGATGCCGGCCTGGTTCTGCTGGCTGCGGTCGGTGAGCCGCCAGGGCAGCTCCACGCCGGTGGCGCCGGCATCGCCGAACACCGCCGCCACCAGCGGCGCGAACCGCTCCACGTCCGGGGTCATCACCAGCAGGTGGCGCGGTTCGAGGCTGTCATCGGCTGCCAGCAGCTGCAGCAGCCGGTCGCGCACGATCTGCACCTGGCGCAGATCGCCGGGGCAGGCATGGAATTCGAGCGAGTCGTCTGCCGCCGCCCACTCCAGCGGTTCGTCGCTCCGGGCCTCCAGGAGCTGCTGCTGCAGCTGGGCCAGCAGCGGTGGCGGTGTCCCGGGGGCACGCCGGCGGGCCACGTCGGCCGGCAGGAAGAACAGATCGCCCTCCCGGGCGGTGCCGAGCTGGGCGTCGCCATCCCCCTCCAGCAGCTGCTGGAACTCGCCGCCGAGCCGCCCGAAGCGGGCGTCGAGCCCCGGGGCTTCCAGCAGCCAGTCGGCATCGAAGGGCAGCTCCAGCGCCAGGGCGTCGCTCAGGCGACGGCGGCGGTCCTCGCAGCGCTGCCAGAGGTCGCGGCAGGGGGTGAGCAGGTGCAGGTCGATGCGCATCCGGCCGCTGAGGGCCTGGAGCAGCTGCACCTGCACGGGCGCGAGGCTGCTGAGGCCGAACAGCCGCAGGTGGCCGCCGTCGATCCCGGGGAGCGGGTCCGGATCCCGCAGGCGCTGGATGGCCCGCGCCACCCTCAGCCCGAAGGGATCCCGCTCCAGCCGCCGGCGCAGGGCGGCATACAGCCGCGGCTGCCAGCGCTGGCCGTCGGGCAGGGGCCGGCCCCGCTCATCGCAGCACTCCCCGGACTCCCAGGCCTGCAGCAGGGCGGGGCGGTAAAGGCCGTAGTCGTCGAAGGCATCGGCGATGGCGCGGCCCAGCTGCCAGCCGGCGAGCTCCAGCCGCCGCTCCAGGTCGCGCTCCCCCAGCCAGGTCCGCAGCGGTGCACCGTCGGGCTGGGCCGCCAGCTCGGGCAGCAGGCGCAGCACCGCCCACACCAGCTGCCCGGCCCGCCAGGGATCCTCGGCGCCGCTCCCGCCTTCGCCGGCGGGCTCCGCCAGCACCCTATCCACCAGGGAGCGCAGCAGGCTGCCCGGGAAGGGGAAGCGCAGGTTGGCGGCCACCCCGCCCAGGTGCAGCGCCAGCTGCTCACCCAGCCAGCGGCTGGTGGGCCAGGTGTTGACCACCACCGCCACCTGCTCGAACGGCCCGGGGGGAGTCAGCTTCAGCTCGGCCGCCAGCACCCGGGCCAGCAGTTCCGCCCGGTTGCTCCGGTAGACCGTCAGCACCGCCCGGCTCCGGCAGCGCTCACGCCGACAGGGATCCGGCCTCCAGGTCGGCGTCGCGCCGCTCCACCGGACGGTGCGTGAGTTCACCGATGCCGTGGCGGCCCTGCACCGAGCGGATGGCGCCGGTTTCGGGGCAGTAGGCGGTGAGCTGGCCGCCGTAGCAGGCGCCGGTATCGATCAGCACCACATGGCCGAGCTTGCGCACGCAGGCACCTGGCGTGTGCCCCACGATCACATCGCCGTAGCGGCCGTCGTAGGCCTGCCAGAAGGCCATGCGGACCCTGAGATGGGGCTCCCAGCTGACAGGGTCGAAGCCGGCGTGGGTGGCCGCCCAGCCCTGGCCCCAGTACACCAGCGGCAGTTGCTCCAGACGCTCCAGCCAGCGGCTGCAGCGCAGATGACCCAGCTGGCGGTAGGTGTCGCAGCCGGCCAGACGGGGATGGGAGGGCGTGCCCCGCAGAGCATCCACCAGATCCCGCTCGTGATTGCCCATCAGCCACACGCCGCGGCCGGAGGCCACCAGGTCCCAGGCCAGTTCCATCGCCCCGAGGATGTCCGGGCCGCGGTTGATCACATCGCCGCAGAACACCAGGCGGTCGTGGGGAGGAAGCTCATCCACCAGCCGCCGCAGGGCCTCGGCGCAGCCATGCACGTCGCCGATGACCCAGTGGTTCGCCGCTCTGCGCACGGGGCGCCGGGCAATGCGGGCGGGGGGAGTCATCAGACAGAAGCGTCATCACCAGTCTTGCCCCCAGCCCCCACCTCTGTCAGCCCCCCGCCGCCGCTGATACCGTTCCGCCACTGCGGGACCGGGCGCCATGGCCGAGGGGATCGATCCGAAGACCCTGCCGGTGTCCCAGCGCATCGCCCTGCTGGTGAAGGCTCTGAACGGGGCGAAGCGCACCAACGAGGCCCTGGCGCGCTGCTCCGACGGCGAGGCCATGCTCGATGTGCTGCTGGACGCCTCCAGCCGGCTCGGCCTGGGGCTCACCCGCGAGGACCTCACCCGCACGCCACCGATCCGCGACTGGATCTGGTGGAAGAACAAGGAGGCGCTGCTCACCATCGGCGACAACAAGCCCCGCTACCAGCAGGACGGCCAGCAGGGCCGGCCCACCGCTGCCGGCGACGCCAAGGCCGACGGGGAGGAGAAACCCCGCCGCCGCTTCCTCGGCCTCTTCTGAAGGCGCACCCGGCCTCAGGCCAGGCTGGCGAGGGGATCGGGGATGGCGGCGCTGGGAGCCTCGAAGGCGCCCCGGGCCACGAACTCCAGGCGCAGCTTCAGGAAGGTGATGAACTTCTCGTCGGTGGAGATCACGGCCGCCGCCGGACGCGGCACCGCCCTGGCCACGGCCGCCAGTTCGGGGCTTTCGAGGAAGGCGGGGCGCCGCACCAGCCAGAAGTCGATCTCCTTGCCCTTCTCGCCGTAGTTGGCCACCCGCTCGCGCAGCACCTCGTCGAGGGGCTCCTCCACGGTGAGGAAGGCCTCGCTGGCGGCGACGAAGTGGTAGGTGGTCATGGCTGGCGGCTGCCGAACAGGGGATCGCGCCGTGGATTCTGAATCAGGGCCTTCATCTCCCTCACCGCCTCCTGCAGACCCACCGCCAGGGCGCGGGCCACGATCGTGTGGCCGATGTTCAGCTCCTCCATCCCCTCGATCGCCGCGATCGGCTCGACGTTGCGGTAGGTGAGACCGTGGCCGGCGTTCACCCGCAGATCAAGGGAGCCGGCGATGGCCGCGGCCTCGGTGAGGCGCGCCAGTTCGCGGTGCTGGCCGCTCCAGTCGGCCTCGGCGTAGGCACCGGTGTGCAGCTCCACCCAGCGGGCGCCGGTGGAGGCGCAGGCATCCAGCTGGCGGCTGTCGGGATCCACGAACAGGCTCACGCCGATGTCCGCGCGCTGGAGCCGCTCGACCATCCCGCCGAGGACTTCCACCTGGGAGGCCACATCCAATCCCCCCTCGGTGGTCACCTCCTCGCGCCGCTCCGGCACCAGCGTCACCATGTCGGGCCGGATGCGCAGGGCGATGGCCTCCATCGCCGCGGTGGCGGCCATCTCCAGGTTGAGGCGGCTGCGCACGGTGTGGCGCAGCAGTTCCACGTCCCGGTCCTGGATGTGGCGGCGGTCCTCCCGCAGGTGCACGGTGATGCCGTCGGCGCCGCCCAGTTCCGCCAGCAGGGCGTAGGTGACGGGATCGGGCTCGGTGGTGCGCCGGGCCTGGCGCACATTGGCGATGTGGTCGATGTTGACGCCGAGGCTGGCCATGGAGCGGGACGCCGGGGGGGCGGGACTGGTACGGACCGTATCCGGCGCCGGACCCCGGGGGCCGCAGGCGCAACCGGCCTCCCGCCACGGGGGCTCAGCGCCGGAACGTTCCTATGTTGGAAAAGTGCGTTACCACGGGTCCGGTGGTCTTGGCGTCCCAGGAGGGCAGGGCGATCCACGACGCCCCGGCGGCGGCCGGCCCGGCTGCGCCGCGCGACTCCTGCCCGCTGCTGGAGCGGGAGAACGGCCTGTGCAACGGCATCAGCCCCTGGCTGTCGCCCCTGGCGATGGTCGTCACCCAGGACCTCACCCTGCCGGCGTTCTTCGGCCGGGTGCGGGTGCTGGGCCGGGAGCATCTCCCCCGGGTGGGTCCGGTGCTGCTGGCGCCCACCCACCGGGCCCGCTGGGATGCCCTGCTGCTGCCCCACGCCGCCGGTCGGCGCGTCACCGGGCGCGACTGCCGCTTCATGGTCACCGTCGACGAGATGAAGGGGCTGCAGGGCTGGTTCCTGCACCGGCTGGGCTGCTTCCCGGTGGATCAGGGACGCCCCACCCTGGCGAGCCTGCGCTATGCCGTGGATCTGCTCGCCTCCGGCCAGCAGCTGGTGGTGTTCCCCGAGGGCCGCATCCGCCGCGACGACGGACCGATCCGCCTGCATCAGGGTCTGGCGCGCCTGGCCCTGCTGACCGCCGGCCAGGGGGTCAATGTCCCCGTGCTGCCGGTGGGCATCGCCTACAGCCATCCGCTGCCCCGCCCCGGGGAAGCCGCCGCCGTGTGCTTCGGTGAACCGCTGCGGCCGGAAGGTCAGGGCCGGGATGCCGCCCGGGCGTTGAATGAGCGGCTGGCGGCCGCGATGCAGTCGGCCGAGCAAGCGGCCCGCCTGGCGATCGGCCGGCCGCCGCAGTCCCCGTAGAGTCCGGTCTGCTGCTCCGGCGCCGACGTGATCAGGCCCACCGTCCCCCCAGCTCTGCTCCGGCCGCTTGGTTCCCTGCTGGGCTGTGTGCTGGCGGCCGGCAGCCTCGGCCTCCCGCTCACCATGCCCGCTGCCCATGCCCAGGCGGCGGAGCCGGAGCGGGCTCTGGCCACCCCCGGCAGCCCCTTCAACATCACCGCCGTTCAGTCGCTGCTGGCCCGCGGTGATGCGGCCGCCGCCGCCGGCAACCTCACCGAAGCCCGCCGCCTCTACGACCAGGCCCGTGACGCCAGCCGCAAGCTGCTGGGCTTCTACCGCGATCTGAGCGGCGCCTTCCGCGGCCTCGACGCCCGCATTCCCCGCGAGATGGATGAGAAGGGGCGCCAGACCCTGGATCTGCTGGTGGGGGCCAACATGCGGCTGGCGGCCCTGTTCCGTCGCCAGGGCCAGCCCGAGGTGGCGGTGCCGCTGCTGGTGGAGGTGGTCAAGACGATGACCCCCGCCAACGAGTCGGGCCAGAAGGCCTACCAGCAGCTGCTGGAGATCGGCTTCGTCAGCACCCCCTATACCGCTCCGGGCGCGGGCAGCTGAGCGACCCACCGCCCAGCTGCGCCCCCTAGATTCCCCCCGCCCGCCGTTCTCCCCGATGGTTCACCCGGATCAGGTCAAGGCCGCCATCCGCCAGGCCCTGCCCGATGCCGAGGTCCAGGTGGAGGACCTCACCGGCGGCGGCGACCATCTGCAGGTGTCCGTGGTCTCCACGGCCTTCGCCGGCCTGCCGCGGGTGCGGCAGCACCAGCTGGTGTATGGCGCCCTGCGTGCCGAGCTGGCCAGCGAGGCGATCCACGCCCTGGCCCTGCAGACCTCCGTTCCGACCTGACCGCCCCCTTCTTCCATGGACGACCAACTTCGCCAGCGCATCGAGGGCCTGATCAACTCCAGCCCCGTGTACGTGTTCATGAAGGGCAACAAGCTGATGCCCCAGTGCGGCTTCTCCAACAACGTGGTGCAGATCCTGCACTCCCTGGCGGTTCCCTTCGAAACCTTCGACGTGCTCTCCGACATGGAGGTCCGTCAGGGGATCAAGGAGTACTCCGACTGGCCCACGATTCCCCAGGTGTACGTGAACGGCGAATTCCTGGGCGGCTCCGACATCCTGATCGAGATGTACAACAGCGGCGAACTGCGCGAGAAGCTGGCCGTCGCCCTCGCCTCCTGAGTGACCCTCGCCTTCTGAGCGGCACAGGGCGTCCCGGGTCGGTGTCCTGGGGCGCCGACCTCAGTTCCGCCCCGTCTCGAACAGGGTGCGGGGATCGCCGTCCGGCCCGACGAAGGCGGAAGGATCCATGATCCAGCGGTCGATCAGCTCTTCGAGGCGCCGCTGGGAGTGGTGATCCAGCACCGACGTGCGGCGCAGCGCATGCAGGTAGCCGTCGGCGTAGAGCCTCAGCTCCGAGGGCGAGTGATGGCGGAGGGCCAGTTCCTGGCAGGCATCACAGAGGGACTGGAAATGCCGGATGGCGTCGGGATGCTGCAGCGCTGTCATGGATGGGGCCGGCCCTGGGGACCATTGTGGCGCGCCGCCAGGATGTTGGGGGAAGGGGACGGTCGGCTGCCCGGCCCGGGGGGGGACGGTTTGAAAGGCATCGCCTGATACCCGATTTCCAGGGTCAGGCCCGTTAGGTTGTGCCTTCCAGTTCATGTTTCAACATCTCCGACGATCCGCGCATGGCCCTTGAGAAGCCGATCGAGAACGGCGGCGGCCAGCCGCGAAGGGTCCTGGTGGTCGATCCCCACGCCACCCTGCGCACCGTTCTTGCCCAGAGGCTCCGTCAGGACGGCCATCTGGCCGCGGCTGTGGCCACGGCGCGGGAAGGTCTGGAGATCTGCAGCGACCAGTCCCCCGATCTGCTGGTGAGCGCCGAGCTGCTGGAGGAAACCTCCGCCCTGCGGCTGGCGGCCCAGCTTCACTGCCCGGTGATGGTGCTCACGGCCCGCTCGGGCTCCGAGCCCGTGGTGTCCCTGCTCGATGCCGGCGCCGACGACGTGCTGCGCAAACCGTTCGGGCTGGAGGAACTTGCGGCCCGCTGCCGCACCCTGCTGCGTCGCAGCGGCAGCGGGCTGCAGGAGCGGGTCTGCGTCGGCCCGCTGGAGGTGCATCTGCTGCTGCGGCAGGTGACCCTGCGCGACCAGCCCGTGGAGCTCAGCCCGCGGGAGTTCGCCCTGCTCTGCGCCCTGCTGATGCCGCCCGGCGTGGTGCGCAGCCGCCAGGAACTGCTGCGGATGGCCTGGCCCCCGTTCAGCGGCGGCCCCCGTTCGGTGGACACCCAGGTGCTCACCCTGCGCCGCAAGCTCGAACAGGCCGGCCTGGGCGAAGGGGGCGGCATCGAGACCATGCGCCAGCAGGGCTACCGCTTCAGCCTCGACACCCTGCCCGAGGCCTCTGAGGAGGAAACCGGGGCAAGCATGCTGCTTCAGTCCCAGCCCCAGCCCAGCCGCGTCAACTGAGGCCGGCCGCTCCCACCAAGCCACCGCCGACCAACGCCACCAGGGCTTCCCCCAGCAGGAGCAGGCCGCAGAGCAGTGCCAGAAGCCGGTAGGTCCAGGGCGGGCTGATGCGCCCCACCGCCGAGGTGTCGATGCCGGTGTGGGCGGAAAAGCGGGCGAGGAAATCGTCGAATCCGGCCACCCTCTGGGGCAGCAGCCAGGCCGGAGCAGGCCCCGGACCTTCGGCCCGCGTGCGCACATAGAACACCCTGCCCCCCTGGCTGGTGAGCACCGGTGTGAGGGCCGCGATGCTCTCCCAGGGCAGCGACCAGCCGCGCCGGAGCCACCAGGAGCACCAGGGCGGATGGCCCACCCGCAGGCCCCTGTCATCGAGTTCCACCCGCTCGCTGGTGATTGCAAGGACAAGCACCAGGCCGAGGGGCACGGCCCACAGCAGGGCCAGGCGCAGGCCCGGGGGAGCCAGCAGCGGCAGGGGCAGCACCAGGGCCAGGTAAAGGGCCAGCAGGGTGAAGCGGATCAGGGGCGCCATCGGATAGGCGCGGCTCTCCTCCGGTGCGGCTGCCGGCAGGGGCGCAGCGGGATGGGCCATGGCCGGTTTCAGCGGTCGTCGGCGGAGCCAGGAAGCGGCTCGATCACGCCGGAGGGCTGGTAGCGGCCACCGAACACCTCGGCCTCGCGGCCCTTCCAGAACTCGCCGAGCCGCATCAGATCGGCATGGGCCTCCTGCAGGCGCTGCACGAATTCCTCCGGCGGGATCGAGTCCTTGGCCTCCTTGAGCTTGGCCAGGCGCAGCAGATGCCACATCCAGGGCTTGCCCAGTTCGCCGCGGGCCTCGAGGTAGCGGGCCAGATCTTCGGAACTGGGCAGGGGGGAGGCGGTCATCGCCGCGGCGACAAGGGGTCCCCACCCTATGGAGCCCATCGCCGCCAGCGCGAGCCTGGGCGGCCCCACGGGAGGCCTGCGGTTGAATGAGCCATCCGGTTCGGTTGCCCACCCCATGGAGATCCGCCGCCGCAGCAAGACCCTCGGACTGAACGGCGCACTGAGCGCCCGGATGGCCCAGGCCGGCCTGCTGGGGGAGATTCCCCGCGACCGGCTGGCGGAGCAGGGACTGGGCGCCGATCTCGCCTATCAGCTGGTGCACGACCACCTGATGCTCGATGGCAACGCCCGCCTGAATCTGGCCACGTTCGTGGGCACCTGGATGGAGCCGCAGGGGAGAAGGCTGATGGAGGAATGCGCCGACAAGAACATCATCGACAAGGACGAATATCCCCAGACCGCCGAGATCGAGGAGCGCTGTCTGCGCATCCTGGCCGATCTGTGGCATGCCCCCGATCCCGAGCGGGCCGTGGGCACCTCCACCACGGGCTCGAGCGAAGGCTGCATGCTCGGCGGGCTGGTGCTGAAGTGGCACTGGCGCCAAAGGCGGCTGGCGGCCGGTCTCGATGGCAGCCGCCCGAATCTGGTGATGGGCACCAATACCCAGATCTGCTGGGAGAAGTTCTGCGTCTACTTCGACGTTGAACCCCGGCTGGTGCCGATCAAGCCCGAGCGGCTGCAGCTGGGGGTGCCGGAGGCGATCGCCCTGTGCGATGAGAACACCATCGGCGTGGTGGGCATCCTGGGCAGCACCTTCGATGGCAGCTACGAGCCGATCGAGGAACTGCAGCAGGCCCTCGATGCGCTGCAGGAGAGCCGCGGCCTCGACATCCCCATCCACGTCGATGCGGCCTCCGGCGGCTTCGTGGCCCCGTTCAACTCGCCCGATCTTCTGTGGGATTTCCGCCTGCCGCGCGTGCAGTCGATCAACGCCAGCGGCCACAAGTACGGCGGCGTGCTGCCGGGGGTGGGCTGGGTGCTGTGGCGTGACGATGCCCTGCTGCCGGAGCCGCTGCGCTTCAACGTGAATTACCTCGGCGGCCAGATGCCCACCATCGGCATGAACTTCTCGCGGCCCGGCGCGCAGATCGTGGGCCAGTACTTCAACTTCCTCCACCTCGGCCGCGAGGGCTTTCAGCTGCGCATGGCCGCGCTGGAGGCGATCGCCGCTCACCTGGCCGATGGCATCGCCACCTTGGCGCCGCTGAGGCTGGTGAGCCATCCCCTGGGGCAGTTGCCCGTGTTCGCCGTGGCGCTCGACCCGGCGGTGCGCCACTGGGACGTGTTCCATCTCTCCGACAAGCTGCGGGAGCGGGGCTGGCTGGTGCCCGCCTACACCCTGCCGGCCGACTGCCAGTCGATCGCGGTGCTGCGGTTCGTGGTGCGGGCCGGCTTCAACCGCGACATGGCCGACGAACTGCTCCGCGACATCGAACGGGCGGTGGAGTGGTTCCAGAGCCTCGACGGTCCGATGCCCTCACCGGCACAGCGTCAGCCCTCCTTCCATCACTGAGGGAGCCATGAGCCAAGGCAGTTTTCAGCACTACCTCCTGGGCCTGCTGGCGATCGGCAACAACATCCCGGCCCTCGGGGCCTTCCTGGCCCAGACGCGGGGAATGACGCGGCGACGGGTGTGGCGCGTGATCCTGAGCACCACGGCGGTCTGTCTGATCTCCCTGCTGCTGTTCATGGCCTGCGGGCTGACCGTGCTGCGCGTGTTCGGAATCTCGATCAGCAGCTTCCAGATCGCCGGTGGGCTGCTGCTGGCGTTGCTGGGGCTGGAGATGATGGGCCACGGGCGCCCCCAGGCCGCGCCGCCGCCCGTCCCGCAGGTGGCGGAAGCGGATGACGAGCGGGGTGATGAGGGGGCCTTCCACCGGGTGCTCACCAACGCGGTGGTGCCGATCGGCATCCCCCTCACGGTGGGCGCCGGCACCTTCTCGGTCGTGGTGCTGTTCGCTGGCAACGCCACCCGCAGCGGCACCAGCACCAGCCTGGCGGCGGCGATCGTGGCCCTGGTGGCGATCAATGCGCTGGTGTTCCGTTTCGCCGGCACCGTGATCGAACGGCTGGGGCCCCTGGGACTGATGATCTTCACCCGGATCATGGGCCTGTTCACCCTCGCCATCGGCGTGGAGTTCGTGGTGCGCGGCCTGAGCGCGATCTACGCCGACCTGCACGCCGGCTGAGGCATTCCAGGATCCGTGGGCCCGGAATCAGGCCGGCAGGGCCCAGGGGTTGAGCCCCAGATCGGCGCCGATGCGATGGGCGCAGGCGAAGCCGCTGAAGGCCACGGCGTTCAGCCCCTGGCCGGGGAAGCAGGAATCGCCCACGCAGTAGAGGCCGGGGAGGCCGGTGCGGTTGAAGGGCATCGGCAGGAGGCCGGGCAGCTTCAGGGCCGGGATCGGGCCGTAACTGCCGCCCATGCGGCCGAGGAAGCGGCGATGGGTGCGGGGCGTGCCGATCTCCTGCAGCTCGATCGCTGCGGCCAGGCCCGGCAGGATCGCTTCCAGGCGCAGGATCAGCCGCTGGGCATCGGCCTGCTTCTTGGCGGCATAGGCCGCCGGGCCCAGGCCCTTCCAGGCCTCGATCGAGGAGGGGGTGAAGGCGTGGAGGATGTGGTGCCCGGCGGGGGCCAGGGAGGAATCCAGCAGGCTCGGCATCGACACGAACACCACGCCCTGCTCCGCCTCCATCTCCTGCCAGTGCTCCAGCAGCAGGTGGTGGCAGTGGAAGCCGGCGGGCACCACGTCGGCGCGGATGCCCAGGTGCAGGGAGAGGAACGAGGCGGAAGGCCGGTAGCGGCGCCGCCAGGTGCGCTCGGCCGCGGGAGTGTCGGCCGCATCGACCAGGCTGCTGGCCTCCGAGCCCTCGCCGCCGAAGGTGTCCCAGCGGGTGGCGTTCGACACCACCCGCCGGGCCCGGATCTCCTCGCCACTGGCCAGCCGCACCCCAACGGCCCGGCCGTCCTCCAGCAGCACCTTCACCACGCGGGAGCGGTAGCGGATCTCGCCGCCATGGCTGCGCAGACCAGCCACCAGCTTCTCGGCGATCACGCCCACACCGCCGCGGGGATAGTTGATGCCGCCGGCGTGGCGATCGGAGAACACCATGCCGGCGTTGATCATCGGCGTGCGATCGGCGGGCATCACCGACCAGCAGAAGCACTCCATGTCGATGAAGCGCAGCAGCTGGGGATCGCGGATGTGGCGGCGCGCCACCTCGCCCACGTTCACCGGCAGCCAGCGGGCCAGGCCGAGGCAGGCCAGCGGCGCCCGGAAGAACACCTTGGCCAGGTAGGCCGGATCCTCCAGCGACAGCAGCGGCATCGCATCGAGGCAGCGGAACACCTGCCAGCAGGTGTCGTAGAAGGCGCGGATCCCCTTGGCCTCGTGCGGGAACAGGGCGGTGAGATCGGCGATGAAGCGCTCGTAGTCGCGGTCCACCGCCACGTTGAGGCCGCCGGGCAGGTGGTACTCGAGCTGGGCCGGATCGGGGATGGTGTCGACCCGCTCGTCGACGTCGGCCAGGGCACGGGTGAGCAGGTTGGTGTGCCCCTCGCTGCCGAAGCCGAAGATCATCGAGGCGCCCACATCGAAGGTGTAGCCCTCACGCCGGAAGCTGCCGCCGCTGCCTCCGGGGATCAGATAGCGCTCGAGCACGAGCAACTTCGCCCCCTTTGCCGCCAGCTGGCTGGCGGTCACCAGGCCGCCGATGCCGGAGCCGATCACCACCACGTCCCAGCCCCCGCCCTCCCTGGCGGAGGCGGGGCTGGGGCGGACGCTGGCGATCGCGGCAGGGGAGGGAGCGCTCAAACGAGAAGGGGAACACCGGCCACGACCTTAGGGAGGGCCGCCGCCGGCAGGCCAGCGCCAGGCAGCCCGGTCCAGGGCCGTCTGCCCCGGCAGCCGGGGAAGGCGTCGTCGATCGCCGCGGGCGGCGGCGCTCAGCAACCGCAGGGAGCGATAGAGGTTCGACTTGCCCGCCCGGTTGGAGCCGCAGACGAGGGTGAGAGTCCCCAGCGGCAGAACCACGTTCTGCAGGGAGCGGTACCCGCTCACCGCGATGCGCTCCAGAGTCACCCCGTCTGCGTCACCGTGAGCGCCGTTCCGCCCCGATTCTGGGCAGTGGAGACCCCGGGGGCCCGATCAGCGCAACAGTCCTGAGTGGGCGAGCGATTCGGCGATCAGCGCGCAGCAGGCGGCCACCAGCGCCAGGCAGCACGCCCTCTGCAGCAGGTGGAGCGTGACGATGAAGCGGACGGGGATCAAGGCAGGTGGCTCGGTAGGCCCGGGGGCGCCAGCGCCCCCGGGATGGATCAGGCCGCGGCGGGAGCGCCCCCGCCACCCAGGGCCTCGCCGAGTGCGTGGAGGGGAACGGAGAACACCGGCGAACCCTGGTGGGGCAGGGGCCAGCGGCGCACCCAGCAGCTGTCGGCGTAGTCGTCGACACTGACCACCTGGTACACGTCGCCCTGGCGGCCTTCGAGGCGCACGAAGGATCCGGGTTGGAGGTCCATGGTCAGCCTTGCGAGAGCAGGGCGCCGAGCCCGATCTGGTGCAGGATCCCCTGGCCGGTGAGGGCTTCGGTGCACACGCCGATCAGGAAGCCGAGCATGGCGGCGCGGCCGTTGAACAGCTCGGCCCGCTGCAGCTGCTCCTGGTGGATCTGGCGGGCAGCGGTGTTGAGGAACCAGCGGTCGTCGGCATTGAGCGAGGAGGAGGACATGGGAAGCAGGCGTGATGGACTGAAAGTAAAGGAGTATTTCGACGGGTTGACAAAAGTGAGCGTTCCGCCACCTGGTTAAGACTCTGTGCTGATCCGCTTGCCGTTCCGGGTCCTTACGGTGACTCCACCCCGTTCCGCACGCCCTGTCCCCATGGCTCTCCCTCCTGAGCGCAACGGCTTCTCCCCCCGCCTCGCCCGCCGCGACCTCCTGAGGGGAGGGCTCCTGGCCGGATTCGCCCTCGCGGCAGGCCGCTGGCCGCCTCCACGATCACCACGCCCGAGCGGGGACTGGATGCCGGCTGGGTCTCCATCCCCGCTGCCGACCGCTCCATCCGCGCCTATCGCGCCAAGCCGGCCGGGGCCAGAACGCTGGCCACGGTGCTGGTGGTGCAGGAGATCTTCGGGGTCCACGCCCACATCCAGGACGTGTGCCGCCGTCTGGCCCGGCTCGGCTACCTGGCGATCGCGCCCGACCTGTTCGCGCGCCAGGGCGACGTGAGCCGCCTGCCGGACATCCCCTCCATCCTGCCGGTCGTGTCCAAGGTCCCGGATGCCCAGGTGATGGCCGATCTGGATGCCACGGCGGCCTGGGCCACCGCCAGCGGCGAGGGCGATCCGGCACGGCTCGGCATCACCGGCTTCTGCTGGGGCGGCCGCATCACCTGGCTGTACGCCGCCCACAACCCGCGGCTGCGGGCCGGTGTGGCCTGGTACGGGAGGCTGAGCGGCACCACCAGCGAGTTGCAGCCCACCGAGGTGATCGCCCTTGCCGGCCGCCTCAAGGCACCGGTACTGGGGCTCTACGGGGGCAAGGACGACGGGATCCCACTGGAGAGCGTGGAGAGGATGCGCCGGGCCCTCGAAGGCGCCGGCAGCCCCAGCAGGATCCTGGTGTTCCCCGACGCCCCCCACGGCTTCCACGCCGACTACCGGCCCACCTACCGGGCGCGGGAAGCGGCCGAAGGCTGGAAGCAGATGCGGGCGTGGTTCCGCGCCAACGGCGTGGTTTCAAGGGCGAGTGCTGACCGGGCCTAGGGAACGGCGGCGGCCGCCAGAACCGGATCCACAGCGGTGGCTGCCTCCTCTTCGCTCCTGGTGAAGGGGGCCAGATCCGCCAGGGAGCGGTCGCGGTAGGCGCCGTAGCGCTCCCGCTTGGCCCGGATGCGCTCGGGCAGTTCGGGCAGCAGGCCGAAGTTGGGCGGCATCGGCTGGAAGCCGCCCCGCTTGCCACCGCCGCCGCAGGGGGCGGTGGCGATGAAGTGGGTGAGGGCGCCGATCATGGTGGTAGGCGGCAGGCGAAGGGGCACCAGCCCGAGGGCCAGGCGGGCGGCGTTGGTGCCAGCCAGCCAGCCACCGGCCACCGCCGCGGCATAGCCCTCGGTGCCGGTGATCTGGCCGGCCGCCAGCAGGGTGGGCCGCGTGCGGAACTGCAGGGTGGGATCGAGCAGCTGGGGCGATTCGAGGAAGGTGTTGCGGTGCATCACGCCGAAGCGCACGAACTCGGCGTTCTCCAGCCCCGGAATCAGGCGCAGCACCCGCTTCTGTTCGCTCCACTTCAGGTTGGTCTGGAAGCCCACCAGGTTCCAGAGGCGGCCGTCCCGATCCTCCTGGCGCAGCTGCACCACCGCGTAGGCGCGCCGGGCGCGGCGCACATCGCGGTCGTTGACGTCGCCCCAGCGGGGATCCCAGAGGCCGATCGGCTTGAGCGGGCCGTAGCGCATGGTGTCCTCGCCGCGGCGGGCCAGCTCCTCGATCGGCAGGCAGCCCTCGAAGAAGTGGGCGCTCTCGGCCTCGAAATCCTTGAGCTCGGCCTGCTCGGCGGCCAGCAGGGCCTCGCGGAAGGCGAGGTACTGCTCCCGATCCATCGGGCAGTTGATGTAGTCGGCGTCGCCCTTGTCGTAGCGGCTGGCACGGAAGGCCACCGACAGGTCGATCGATTCGCCGCTCACGATCGGACTGGCGGCATCGAAGAAGTGGCAATCGCCGCGGCCGGTGAAGGCCCGCAGCTGCTCGGCCAGGGCGTCGGCGGTGAGGGGCCCGGTGGCCAGCACGGCGATGCTGCCTGCTTCAGGGAGTTCGGTCTGCTCGCGCCGCTCCACCGTGATCAGCGGATGGCGCTCGAGGGCGGCGGTGAGGGCAGCCCCGAAACGGCCCCGATCCACCGCCAGGGCGCCGCCGGCGGGCACCGCATGCCGGTCGGCGGTGCCGATCACGACTGAGCCCAGGCGCCGCAGCTCCTCCTGCAGCAGGCCGGCGGCGCGATCACTGGAGAGGGCCCCGAAGCTGTTGCTGCACACCAGCTCGGCGAAGTCGGCGCTGTGGTGGGCCGGAGAGCGCCGCACCGGGCGCATCTCCACCAGGCGCACAGGGATGCCGGCCTCGGCGATCTGCCAGGCCGCTTCGGTTCCGGCCAGCCCCGCCCCGATCACCAGGATCGGCTCGCGGGTCGCTCTGGCTTCAGACGGGCTGGAATCAGGCGAAGGGCTCATGGGGCACGGAGCGCGGAATCAGGGCCGCGCCGGGTGCCTCAGGCGGCGCGCTTGATGAAGAGCTGCAGCTGACCCACGGCGGCCCGGCCGATGTGGAACACGGCCCAGGAGGCTGCCAGCACGATCGGGGCGAGAACCAGAAGGAGCCGGAGATCCATGGCGGCAGGGTGAGGGAGTGGGGCGATCTTACGGAAAGCGCCTCCGATGCGGCCGCGCCAACGGCGATCCGATCGATTTCTCAGCAATCCCGGCGACTGGAGAGGGGCCGCTCAGAAGCCGCGGTCTGTGCTGCGGCCCGCATGGGCCATCGCCAGCCGCCGGTAGCGGCGGGCGTGCTCGCGCTGGGCCACCACCGCTTCGGCCCCCAGCTCCCGCTTCACCTGGGCCGGGGCGCCCATCACCACCGCGCCGGGGGGCACGTCGCGGGTCACCACCGATCCCGCCGCCACCAGGGCGCCGGCCCCCACGGTGACGCCGTTGAGCACGATCGCCCCGATGCCGATCAGGCAGCCGTCCTCGAGGGTGGCGCCATGCACCACCGCCCGGTGGCCGATGGTCACATCGGCACCGATCAGCACGGGCTGACCGGGATCGCCATGGAGCACCGCGCCGTCCTGGACGTTGCTGCCCTCGCCGATCACGATCGGGCAGACATCGCCGCGGGCGACCGCGGTGGGCCAGAGGCTGGCACCGGCCGCCAGGCGCACGTCCCCCACCAGCACGGCGGAGTCAGCCACCCAGGCGTCCGGGTCGACCACGGGCTGGCCCCACGGCGGCCGGAACCCGGCGGACTCGGCGGCGCCCATCCTGCGACTGCGTCTGCCGGCATTGTCGGTGCTGGCGCGGTGGGCGCACGATGAAGGCGGGCTCAGCCGGGCGGTTGGAGCCGGGGAACCCCGGGTGATACGTTCTTCCTGTGCCGGGCGCGCCCCGAGCACGGGTCGCTAGCTCAGCGGTAGAGCACTCGGCTTTTAACCGATTGGTCCTGAGTTCGAATCTCAGGCGACCCATTTCCAATCCCGCCCCGCGACAACAGGCAAGACGCAGGGCTGGCAATGGGTTTGAGCGTCTCCGGAGTGGTTCCCATCCAAACGGAACGAGTCCGTACAAGGATGCTCAAAACCGTAGTTGCGTCACTTCCTTGGCATAACTGCCAAGGTGAGCCGAGTAGCGATCGTCTCGACGAGACGGTCTCGGGAATCTTGATGGCACAGGTCGGAACCCTCTAACAACCCTGGTTCCAGCAACCTTTGTGGCCAATCTCAGCACCGCGCTTGATCGCGCCAACGGAATGCTGCGGCTCAGTCGTCTTCCGCTACGCATCCGTGAACGGCGTCACAGCCAATGGCTGAGTCTTTACGAGCTGCTCCCGGGTGGCCGGACAAAAGAGCGGGCCATGCGTGGCTATGCAGCGTCCGATCCGGATGCCGCTGAGCGGCTCTGCGAGAAGGTGATCTCCATCGCAAAGCACAACCCCAGTTTCGATTGGGATGCGGTGTGCGAAGTCCACGGTGCCCAGGCGCAACAAAGCCCCTGCTGGCCCGAGATCTGCGACGCCGTGGTGGCGTTCCAGCGGGGCCAGGGCGTGAACATGAACCTGGTAGGTCCGTTCCGAGGCAGTGGCTACTTCCGCCTGCTTCTTCCCGACCGGCCGGCAACGGTGGAGGACGTGCGCCGCTTTGCCCTGCACACCAGCGAGAGCCTCAAGGCCCGGCTGCTGGATCCCGCTGAACCCCTGATCCCGATGGCCACCCACCGTCAGGGGTTCCGCCAGAAGCGGGAAGTGGTGTCGCTGCTGCGGCGGGCAGGCTTTGCGGCGATCGCACCGGTGGAGCTGAGCGAGGAGCTCAAGACGATGGTGAACTGCAAGAAGCTGGCGCTGGTGGCCGCCGGCCAGTCCCGCCGCCGGATCCCGAGCACGGAAGCGATCCAGGAGTGGCTGGATCTGGTGATCGAGGAAGACCCACTCTGGGGGTGGGCGTTCGCAATGATCGCCACCTATGGACTGAGACCCCACGAGGTCTGGCACATCGATGGCCTCCCCGACCAGCACGGGCTGATCACCGTGGGCGTGGCCGCCCGCCACATCAAGGTGACCAAGACCGGCTTCCGGGCCGCGGTGCCCCTGCCGGTGGAGTGGGTGGAGCGCTACCAGCTGGGTGGCACGAACGGAGAGCAGCGCCTGACGGAACTGCGCAGCCGCTACAAGCCGAAGTTCGTCAATGAGGAGGGCCAGCCCTTCGACGCGGAGCGGGACCAGGTGAAACGCTGCGACAACAACGAGCGGCTGGGGGCGGTGTGCTGCCACAAGCTGCGCAGCAGCGACGCGCGGGCGGAGTTCGAACTGCAACACAAGCTCTACGCCTGGGTGGAGACCGCCCCCGCCCAGGGCCGCCAGAAGCCCAAGAAGCGCCGGGAGCGCTGCGTTCCCTACGACCTGCGGCACGCCTACGCGATCCGCGCCCGTGAAACCACCAGCTGGAGCTATGCGGACGTGGCGGCGGTGATGGGCCACAGCCCGGAGGTGCACCGCCGCACCTACCTGAGCGAGATCAGCGGGGAGCAGACCAAGGCCGCCGTTGTGCGTCGGTTACTGGGAGAGGACACCGCCGCCTGATCTGCAGGAGGGGAACAGTGCACACCCATTTCAGGAGAGAGAGGTTCCCCCCCTCACTCCTCCGGCCTGCGGGAAACAGGTCCGGTGCTGCGCTTCAATGGCAGCCCAGGTGCCGAGCCTCCACGTAACGGTTGCGGTTGCCCGAGCGGCTGAGGTTGCGGTTCGCCCGGTGGATCTCCGCCTCGGTGGCACGGGTGCGATACAGCGCGGTGCCGGTATCCCGGTGCAGGAGCACGTAGTCGGCGGACTGCTCGATGCTCGGCTCACAGGGGGTCTCCGCCATGGCTTGAGGGAAGCGATCACGGGTGCTCGCCAGCAAAGCGCCGCAACGATGACGATGCCAGAGCAGATCGGAGCGAGGGGCCGCGGGGTTCTTCCTGGCCCAGTGTTGACCCGGGCGGAGCAGGCCCCTCCTCCGCCAGCGGCCGAGGGTGGAGCGGCCGATGGCCAGCTCCTTGCAAAGCGTGGACGTCTCCAGCCAGATCTCGGCGGGAGGACTGCTCACGAGTGCCTCCCGAGCGCCAGCTCACAGCGCTGCAGGTGCCAGAGCTGATGGGAACGCCGGGAGCGGGGGTTCTTGGGCACCACGTGATGCCCGTCCCGAAGCAGGCCGCTGCGGCGGATGGCAAAGAGGGTGGAGCGGCTGATCGCGAGGCGCCGGCAGATGGCCTCCGTCGGCAGCCAGAGCGGATCGTCCATGACGGCAAGGCGGGGGCGGAGGCTACCCAGGCCGGCTCGAGCACAGCTGGCCGGCGCGGCGCTGAGCCACCTCCACGAATGCCCCTGCGGATCGCAGGGTCCAGGGCTGCGCAAGGCTCGCTTCCCTCGCCCCTATTCCCGTGCTCACCTGCGGCGCGCTGGTTCGGTGTCCTCCGCACCCCGCCCAGCCATGGCACACCCTCCAGGACCCGGTCTGCGAAATCCGCTTGCTCGCCATCCACCGCTACGCCCCGGGCACGGTCGTGGGCGGCAGCGCTCCCTGCTCGGTCGAGCACTTCGGCCGTCGGGGCAAGCCCGTCAAGCGCATGCGCTTCAACCCGGCCGAGAAGGCCTTTGCCTTCGCTCGGAAGCCGCTGGGATCGCCGGGCTGCACCGTGTCGGTCTGCTAAGCCGAGGCTGAGGCCCGGTTGCTGGAAGGCGGCCGGGCTTCGGGTTCCGGGTACATCCGAACGATCCAGGAACTGCTGGGCCATCGGGACGTGAGCACCACGATGATCTACGCCCATGTGCTGAACCGTGGCCCCCTGGGCGTCGGCAGCGCCGCCGATCTTCTGTGGCTGACGCTACAGGTGATTCACGGACCCGTGAACTAATGCTATGGATCGGCCATGGCTGCCGAGACCTTGCATTGCTGCTTGCTTTGTGCCGCATCCAATCGACCAGGCTGCCCTGGTTCACTGACTGCCGAGTCAGGTCGGCCGCGGTTCTCGTAAACCATCCAATAAGCGTTAGCCGCACTGGTGAATCCATGCCTCTCCTCCAGCGACAGACCGGATTAACCGTCAATGCCACACCGGACGCCCGCGATGTGTAACAAAGAAAGAACGTGCTAGACAGACCAGCGGACTACGACTAAAGTTCTAAAGATATCTCCGCTAATTGACGAGAAGACATGGCCAACGAACCCGGAAATCTGTCCGACTTAGAAGGAGCAGGCAAGGATGAATGGGATAGATATGTATCTAATTCGACCAAAGAGGCGATTAGGGACAGTGGTACCACGCAGTTTCTTGCCGAATCTGATGATAGCATTACAAGCCCTCCAGTAGCTGTTGATTGGAGTGGCTTCCCAGTCCGCATACAATCCTGTCTTGATGGGAGACTTCGAAAAACACTACCATTTTTAGACTGGCAACTCGGAAGCATCGACGCAGGCCGACCAATTGGACACGAAGAATACCTGGAATGGCGAGCAGTCAGGAACGGAACAGGAAAAATTACTCGCATAGAACTTACTACAGAAGTCAGGGAGTATTGGGAGATTCTTGCTAAGTATCATCCTACAAAATGCTTGCGTTTACTAGGTCGCTTTGCTGGAGAGCGTATAGCAGACTTCGCTGATGTCTTTGGTAGTGATCCTGAACAGATGACTCCAGAGGAACGGGCAAGGAATTTCCAGAACAACATGTTTGCCCTTGATAATACACCGCCAAGGAGCCCCTACAACAATGGCCGGAGGTCCATTGCGTTTATGGCGAAGAGTGTTAATACGTTAAATGCGGCCATCCAATTAGCTAGTTTTGCGGCTTTCCCTTATCAAGCTCAAGAGGCAGATGGGACCATTCGCTCACTTACTGGCTCTGAGGCGATTGCCTTCACAAATCAGAACGCATTAGATTGCCGCAATAGCGATCCAACCATTGTTGCCAGCGTCATTGATCAGGCTATAGCAGGCAAGTTTCTTGTGTTAGACAACCCCCCTGGGATTTACATTTTAGATGTTCAGCATGAGAAGATCTTGTTGCCAGATCGTTCTGGATCTATTCCCCGCGATTGGTTTGAATTTCAGCGAGGTTCTCGTGACGGTGTTGAGCGTTCGCAGAGGTTGGTATTTGAGGTTCCACCTTCACAAGGGTTCACAATTAGTGACTTGATTGATGAGGAAATCGATGAGCCTATTTCTTTTGGCGGGCAAATTGCCAAAAAGATTACGGTAGGATTGTACGTTCGAGTAAGCGCGCCTGGGGCTGTTTCTGTTTCGCCGAAGAACGTAAGAGTAGGCGAGTTACCCACTAATCGGTGCGCGTGTGACTCTGTTAAGTCGGCGTATAGCCAGTTCGAGAACATTCAGAATTTGTTGACGCCAACCGCGACCGCAACTTCAGCAGGAAGAGCAGGTGTATTATAAATATGACTTTACAAGAAGGAATCTACTGGCAGAGCGGACAAAAGCCTGGCCGATGCTATCGATTGGCATACATTAACTTTAATGATGGAATCACGACTGCTGAAGCTAGTTCAGCCTTGGCAGAAGTCTGGCAGATGCTTTCCAGCTTAAGAAAAGGTGTAATTCAGGACTTGCTTCCCACTCGAGCAGATGATCCACCAGCTTCAGAGATGAAAGTCACACCAGAAAATCTGACTTGCTTGCTAGGCATCAGCTCGCGTCTATTTGATAAGACAGTACATACTCCCCCACTGGTTAATGCAGATCTACGACCTCCTACGCTGGTGTCTGTACCCATTCGAGGCTTCCGTAGCCTTCAGTGGGGAACCGTATCAGATATCAACAAGACGGCATCTGATTTTGCTATTCAGTTCATTGCCGACACAGAACTAGCGGTTAATCGAGCAATTGTCGAAATCCATAAACTAATCCTTCGAGGGCTTCCTTTACAGCTAGAATGCGTCTTTTCTGGATTTCAAAGAGAAGACAGACGGAGTTGGATTGATTTTCATGATGGGATTAACAATTTAAGACCTGCTCTTCGAAAGCAGGTAATTGAGGTAACTGATCCAGGGGATTCACCTTGGATGGTAGGTGGCACATTTATGACCTTTCTCAAAATTGCTGTAGATCTCCAGGTATGGCAGAAGCTCAGTCGTTCACAGCAAGAATTAGTTGTTGGCCGGCATAAGCTTACTGGTTGCCCACTAATCGATGACCTTCCTCAAGTTATTGACGGACAAGTACAGCCGCAATTTATTACTGGTTGCCCTTTCAGCGGAACAATACCCGCGAACCCAGGCGAGCGTTTTCTCGATCCAGCAAAAGCAAGTAACCGATTGGTAGTCGCCAGTCATATTCATAGAGCCAACTTCAACCGGGGAGATGATGATCAATCAGCGAATAACCGAATCTATCGACAAGGTTATGAGTTTCTTGATTCAGTTCCAGGGAGTGGGATTAGCTTGGGACTTAACTTTGTGAGTTTTCGCAAAGATGTTTCGACAATACGAAATATCCTGTCCATCGCAGATTGGATGGGAAGTGTAAACTTTGGAGGTGTGACCAACCCCGATCCAATCATAGGAGAGCCTCCTCCAATTCCATTAATGTCAATCTTGGCTGGAGGCTTTTTTGCGATTCCTCCTGCAGAGGATCCCTACCCAGGCTTTAGTCTGTTCCAGTAGTTAGGAAGCTAACATCCAGATGCAGAAGGCGGGCTCCCTTCAATTGCCATTCTATCCATTGCTCTTGCCCGCTTCTGATCTGGAGCGTTATGCGCCATGTAAAGTTCGTTTTGTCGAGGCAAACAAATGAGCTTTTCCGATGAATTATTAATGGCCCTTGCCGACTGGCAAAAAGGCTGGCGTGAAAAGCAGAGCGAAAGAGAGCGCCTATCCGTTCAGCTGCAAAAAGCGGTTGCAAGCCTAGATCCAAAGTTCAAACGCGTAAATACTACGTGCTACAGAAAACGTTTTTTACATGAAGGAGAGCTTGTAGATATCGTCCTCAGGAATGAGAAGGCGGAAGGAGTTGTTAGCTGGACTATTAAGCAAGAGTTTGCGGAGCGTTTCAAGGGCCTGCAAAAGCTGGACGCGGTTTCAGGTGCGATCTTTGAACATACTCCAACCGAAGATGAGGTGGTGCTTAATATCTGTGAGCTCTGGAAAGATCTAGCCTTTATCGCTGCTGCCAATCAGTTTGGAGAAAGACACCCAGAAAAAGCGAAGCCCTTGCTTCACTTCAGAGATGGCCAAGGGGAGGTGGTGCTGACTTCTCCATTAAAAGCCACTGAGATTATCGCCCTAACAGGAGCCTCGAGCCCATTTGACGATTTGTGTGACAGTGCCGGAATTCCAGAAGAGCAAAGAGATGATCTTTTCAAAAGACTGGTAGATGATGGCCACGCGCCAGGAGAACTCCAGTACACCTCCAGAGAGAGCGCTCAACGGATAATTGAGAATACTATTCGGAGAATACATGAAAGAGTTCACGCGTATAAGATGGCACCAAGCACACCGCCATGCGCATAGAAAGCTCCTCAAGTGTACAGACCACCTTCGGATACCTACTCCCGATGGAATTTCATTGTCTGCCACTCAGGGACAGCGCTGGGCCGACCAGGAGCCATTGTGCACTGCGACGGGGCTTTTGCTGAGCAACTCATGGATTCGGGAAGTGTTGCTGCTGACATACCGGGCACTTCCGGCACAGCGAAAAGCGCTGCGAAAATGTCTGTAACTTCGGATTTCAGGCAATGAAGATCGAGAAGGTTTCTATCAAGAATTTCCGCTGTTTCGGTCCGATAGGAACTCATATCTTGCTAGAGAAAGTCGTCACTGCGTTTGTTGGCGGCAATGGCTCCGGAAAGACCGCTGTGTTCCAGGCGCTATCCCGGCAATTCGGCGTCTCGCACGCGCAGCGAGCTGTACGCCGCCAGGACTTCCACCTGCCCGCCGACCAGCAGGAGCTTCAACCGGGGGCGAGCCTATCGATCGACGTGGTCTTCTCGTTTCCCGAGCTGGAAGGCCTCGATGAAGAAGCCACTGAGGATGCTGTCCCGGAATTTTTCCTACAGATGGCCGCTTCCGAACCGGGTGCTCCGCTCAAGGCAAGGATGAGGCTTCAGGCTACATGGAGCGACGACGGCACGCCGGATGGCAGCATCGATGAGGACCTTCGCTGGATCACCACGCTCAATGACGATTTCGAGTGGGACGATTGCAATCGCGTACAGGCTGTGGAGCGGGGCTCTATCCAGCTCATCTATGTCCCGGCTGCCCGTGACGGCGCGGGACAGGTGACCGCCTTGCTCAAGGGCCGGCTGTGGCAGGCCGCGAAATGGTCCGGTCTGTTCCGGGACCGCAGTGCGGCAAGCGCCCAGGAGATTCAACGGCAGTTCGAGCATGAGCAGCCCGCGCGATTTGTCATTGAACGTTTGTCAAGACGCTGGACGCAGCTCCATCAGGCAGATACGGACACTAGGCCGGTCCTCCGCTTGGTCGAAAGCCGGTTCGAGGAGCTGGTCCGCAAGGCCGAGTTCTCCTTCTTTCCCGACGAGGCAGGGCAGGAGCGGCCGCTCGCGGCCCTCAGCGACGGCCAGCGCTCCCTCTTCCACATCGCGCTTACAGCGGCGACGCTGGAAGTCGAGAAGGACGTGTTCGCGCAGCCTGCCGACCAGAGCTCGTTTGACCAGGAGAAGCTGCGGCGTACGACCCTTACATTTCTTGCGATCGAGGAACCCGAGAACAGCCTCTCGCCCTTCTTCCTCTCCCGAATCGTCGCCCAAGCACGGGAGATTGGCGCTCTGCCGTCGGCTCAGGTCGCGCTTTCAAGCCATTCGCCGGCGATCCTCAGCCGCATTGAACCAGAGGAGGTGCGCTATTTTCGGCTCAACCCAAATGCGCGGCACGCCTATGTGCAGAAGCTCATGCTGCCGAGCGACGATGAACAAGCGAGCCAGTATGTCCGCCTCGCCATCAGGGCTTATCCAGAGCTTTATTTCGCTCGCTTCGTCATTCTCGGCGAGGGCGACTCCGAGCGGTTAGTGATCCCGCGAATCGCCGAAGCTATGGGCGTGCAGCTCGATTCATCCTTCGTGCCGATCGTGCCTTTGGGCGGAAGATATGTCAGCCACTTCTGGAGGCTTCTCAGCAACCTTCGCATACCCTACGCGACCCTACTTGACCTTGATCTAGGGAGGGCGCACGGCGGTTCAGCTCTCCTCGCCGATGTGGTAGCCAAGCTGGGCGAGATCGAGAACGATCTCAGCGGAAACATCCTTGTCGAAGACGGCACAATCGATCCTGGCGAGGTGGGAGCCATAGAGAACAGCGAGCTACTAGAAGAGGGCGAGGACCATAACTGGCTGAAGGCCCTGAGGGCAGAGGGAATATTCTTCTCGTTTCCTCTCGACATTGATTTCGCGATGCTGAGCGCTTTCCTGGACGCCTATCAACGTCCCAACCCTGGAGGCCGTGGACCGCGCGGGGACGCCGACGCCATTCGCGATAAGAAGGCCGTCACCCTTAAGACGGGCGGCGATCCCGAGCTGTATGGGGATGCCTACGATGGCAAGTTCAAGTGGTATCCATATCTGTTCCTGAGCCGAAGCAAGCCGGAGACGCATATCGCCGCGCTCGCGCGCATAGAAAATGACGGCCATATCGCTGAAAACGCGCCGCCAGAGTTGAAAGCGCTGATCGTGCAGCTCAAGGAAACGCTCGGTCTTGAGGTCGATGAGAAATGAGCCTCGTGCGCCCAGAAGACTGGATTCCGCACGGCGTCGCTGATCTTGAGCCGCGCGCGTGGGAGGCGCTGCGGCAAAGGGAAAGAAGCGTTCTCGTCACGGCAGGGGCAGGCGCGGGAAAGACGGAGTTTCTGGCGCAGAAGGCAACCTATCTTCTCCAGACCGGCTTGTGCCGTGCGCCTAAGCGTATCCTCGCCATCAGCTTCAAGCGCGACGCAGCCCGAAATCTTGCGGACCGGGTGGCAAAGCGCTGCCCGCCGGAGCAGGCTAGGCGCTTTAACTCCTACACGTTCGACGCGTTCGCGAAGGGCCTTGTGGATCGCTTCCGCGCGGCGATTCCGGACCCTTACCGGCCTGCTGCGGGCTACCGCATCGTGATGCCGCGAAGGCAGGATTACGAGGACTTTCTGGATGCCCAAAACTTCCGCGGCATCAATGTTAAGCAGCTTGAGCGTGCAATCGCCAGAGCGCGATTACCAGTCGTCAATTCAGGCTCGGAGCTTCAGCGCGCTGTCGCAGAGTACTGGCGTGTCCAATACAACGATTACGACCATGTCCAGCTTTCATTTCTGATGCTTAACAGGCTCGTCCTATTGCTCCTCAGGGAGAACCCGTCAATCCTCAAAGCCCTACACTTCACATATCCCGTCTTGTTTCTGGACGAGTTTCAAGACACAACTTTCGCCCAATTCCAGCTTCTGCGTTCCGCGTTCGATGGCAGCGAAGCGATCTTCACAGCTGTGGGAGACGACAAGCAACGCATCATGATGTGGGCGGACGCCATGCCGGACGCTTTCGCTCAGTTCGAGCAGCAGTTCGGCGCGCAAAGGATTTCGCTGATCTCCAACTGGCGATCGCATGAGGATCTTGTCCGGATTCAGCACGTCATCGCGAGCAGGATCGATCCGACCGTCGAAGAGCCCGAAGCCCGTGCCGACCGGCTGGTTGATGGTGATGTTGCGGCGATCTGGGAATTCGCGAGCGCGGATGAAGAAGCCAATTGCCTAGCACAGTGGATCGAGCGAGAAGTCAAGACGGGCAATGCCGAGCCTCATGAAGTAGCTATTCTTGTCCGTATGCGTGCGGATGAGGTTGAGTGCCAGCTTTCCCCCGCATGTGAAGCGCGCGGCCTCAGGCTGCGGAACGTCGCCCGCAACGTGGGTGACATCGCGATCCAGGACCTGCTCGGCGAAGACTTGACCAAGATGCTCCTGAGTTTGCTCCGCCTTGGGGCTGCGACGAGAAGCCCTGAGAACTGGAACTCAGCCTTGCAGGACTTGCAGTTTCTTGAGGCGGTCGATCCCGCCGATGAGGCGGGATTGCAGCACCTCCAGCTGCGACTTCAGGGATTTGTTCGCGAAATTCGGCGGACGTTGCGTCGCCTTGATCCCCTGCCGAACTCTGCAGGCGAGGCCGCGCAGGCAGCCCTCGACTTCATTGGGATACAGGTTCTACGCCGCGCATTTCCTTCCTATCAGCGCCAGCCTGATTTCGATCGCGTCTGGAATGGATTGGTGCTGCTGCTTCGTGAATGCCTAGAACGCGCAGGCACCTGGTCTGACGCCCTTGATGAGTTCGAGGGCCTTGGTCAGATCGCCCTCATGACGATCCACAAAAGCAAGGGCCTTGAGTTCCACACCATGATTTTCTATGGGCTCGACAATCAGACGTGGTGGAGTCTCACGCCCGATCGCATGGAGGAGCTGAACTCCTTCTTCGTGGCGTTCACCCGCGCCAAGCAAAGAGCCTTCTTCACGTTGTGCATTGATCGCGGCCAACCACTGGTCTGGATTGAAAACCTTCTTGCTCCGGCGGGAGTCCGTCGCGTCCGTTTTCTTGGAGAATGAGGGGCATATCCAGCGGCCCAACCACCGCATCCACTTGACCTGCGAATGCAGGCTTCGCCCGCTTTCGCAGGCAGGTGATGCGGAGCGTTCCTGACAACACCTCAAGTTCGGTCTACGGATGTGCTCCCCACCGGCTCCAGCACATCAAGCACCGCCATCAACTCCGGCTCAGGATCGTCAGCCAACAGCTGTCGCACTCGATTCCCGCACTGACTGAGCTCCTCCAGGAGGCCACCGAGCTCAGGATCCAGGCGTGGCGCAAGGGCCAGGGCGGCGGCGGGCAGCAAATCCCCTGGCTCCTGGGTTTCTTCCCCCTCCGGCAGCCTCTGGTGAAGGACCTGCAGACACTCCAGTGCCCGCCGATGCAGTGGGGTTTGCAAGGCCAGCCCAACCAGAGCAGGCCGACTTGCGGGACTGGCGAGGAACAGCCGCAGAGCCCTCCGCTCCGCCCGCATGACCGCCTCCCCCTCCGGGGAAGCAAGATCGGTTTCCCTTGTGGGAGCCGCCGGAGCCGGAGCCCGCGGCACCGCCCCCAACTGCTGCTGCAACCGCTCCTCCGCCCGCCTGCGCAGCGGCCCTATCGGCAACAGAGCAAGCAAGGCCGCCGCCTGCCGTTCACACCGCTGCAGCACCGCCAGATCCTCCGGCGCCGCCCGGGCCGGTTCAAGCAGCTGCTCCAACTCCCAGTGCAGCCAGTGGCTAGCCCGATCTATCCACTGGCGGAAGGCGTTCGGCCCCTCCCGGCGCACCAGGCTGTCGGGATCGCTTCCGGCGGGCAGATCGAGCACCGCGAGCTCCAGCGACCCGGCGATCACCATCGGCCGCAGGTCTTGGATCACCTGGGCAGTGGCCTTGCGCCCCGCCTCATCGCCATCGAACGCCAGGATCAACCGCCGGGCCCCGAGGCGCTCCAGCCGCTGGCGCTGCTCGGGCGTCAGGGCCGTGCCCAGTGCTGCCACCACGTTCTCGATCCCGCCCTGGTGCAGCTGGATCACATCCAGCGGCCCCTCGACGAGCAGCACCGCCTCGTGGCGCCGGATGGCTGCGGCGGCATGGTGGAGGCCAAAGAGCAGCTCGCTTCGGCGGAAGAGGACATCGGCTTTGGTGTTGCGGTAGCGGGGTTCCTGGTCGCCGATGGCCCGGCCCGCAAAGCCGCAGCAGCGTCCCTGGGCATCGCACAGGGGAAGCATCAACCGCTGGCCCGCTACCCCCAGGCCCCATGCACGGGCGGTGTCGGAGGTGAGGCCCCGCGCCTGCAGGTAGGCCGCCGCCGGGCCACCGGCTTCCAGATCCTTGAGGAGCGCCTGGTGAAAGCGCTGCTGCTGCTCCGCCCGTTGGGCGCGCAGGTGCTCCCGCTCGCGCCGCTCGGCCTCCAGCCGCTGCTCGGCCTCCGGATCGGCTGCGGGCCGGGGGATGCCGTAGCGCTCGGCGAGTTCCTGCACCGCTTCAATGAAGGTCAGGCCCTGCCGGTCCTGCAGCCAGCCGATCGGATCACACCCTCGGCGGCACACGAAGCAGTGCACCCGGTTGCGCTGGGGGCTCACCGTGAGCGACGGCCGGCGGTCGTCGTGCCAGGGGCAGTGGGCCAGGAAGTCGCGTCCAGCCTTGCGGAGCTCCTGCTGACCGAACAGGTCGGTAATGCGGGCCCGCTGGCGAACGTTCTCTATCCACTCGGCCGGCAGGCCTCCCGTCGGGCCCCTGGCCTGCTGGCTCATGGGATCACGACTCCCGGATAGAGGTGGGAGCCGCAGAAGGCCAGGCGCGCCTCGTCGGCCTCGAGGAAGCAGTGGCTCCGGTCGATCCGGATCACGGTCTTGCCCAGGTCGTCCTCGGCCATCTGGCCGTGGCGGAACTTGCCGTGGTGCACCTCCAGCAGCCCAGGCGGTGGCGGCGGGCCATCCCCCGGTTTGGGGCGATCGATCAGCCAGACCGCAGACGCGAAACGCTCCAGTTCCGAGGTGCCGGCAAGGTGGGAGACATCGGGGCCGCTGCTTGAGCCGTAGGCGCCGCGGTTGAGCTGGGCGACGACGATCACATCGAGGTCGCAGCGGCCGGCGAGGGCCTTGATCTGCATGGCCCGGGCCGCCAGTTCGGCGGTGGTGTTGGGGCCGTAGCCGGGGCTGGGCCCCATGGCGTGGAAGTGATCGAGCACCACCACCGCCAGCTCGGGATGGGCGGCCTTGGTGTCCTCCACCAGGGCGGCGAACTCCTCCACCGTCGCCCCGAAACGGGACTGGTAGAGCACCGGGCCCATCGGCTCCCCATCCGGCCGTCTGCCCTCCGCGAAGGCCGCGGCCCAGGCCTCCAAACGCAGCTGGTCATCGCCGGCGATCACGCGCCCCCGGCCCTCGAGGTCGTTGGTGCTGTACAGAGGCTCGTAGCGGCCCAGGGCCCGGCGGCAGTAGTGGGCGAGCAGGCGGGCGGCGATGGCGCGGCGGCTGAGCTCGCAGGAGAAGAACAGCACGCCCGCGCCGTTGTGGGCCAGGCCCATGGCGGCCGCCACGGCCACGGTGGTCTTGCCGATGCCGGAGCGGGCGGCCAGCACCCAGGTGCTCTCCCCTTGGCCCCGCAGGACGCCGCCGCGCATGTCCAGATCGAAGCTGGGGATGCCGGTGGAGATCGGCACCGGCCGATCGGCCGCGGGCAGGGTGGCGAGGCTCAGGCATTCGCGGGCCGCATCGGCGGCGGCGAGCACGGGCTGGCTCTGGCGGAAGCGACCGGCGGTGATGGCGGTGGCCTCGTTGAGCATGCGGCGGCAGTCCTCCAGTTCGGCCTCGATCGCCACGTCCCGCCTCTCCCGGGCCAGCAGACGCCGCAGGGCGGGGTAGAAGCACTGGCGGGCCTTGGCGGACTGGAGCAGGTCGCAGGCGATCGGGAAATCGAGCGCCGAAGCACCCTCCCCCCAGGCCACCAGTTCGGCCAGGGCCTGCTCCACCTCCTGCACGCTGCCGCGGAAGCGGCCGGCGCGGGCGCGCTCGCGCAGCCCCTGGCGCAGGGCCTCGGCGTTGATGGTGGTGATGTCGCGCTGGCCGCGGAAGACGGCATCGATCTCACCGGCGATCAGCCTCAGCTCACCCGTGCTCCAGATCCCCTCGGGCACCGCCTCGTTGAAGCGCAGGCCGATGCGACGGCGGAACAGGCCCCAGAGGGCACCGTTGTCGGCGGGTCCGCGGAGGATCGCGGCCAACAGGGCCTTCTCGTGCTCCAGCAGATCGGGCGGCGGCGGTTCCTGGCTGGGGGCCGGCACGGGCAGGGGGCCACGGGCGGTGGCGATCCAGTCCCCCTCGGTGATCAGCTCATCGAGCAAGGCGGGATCGAAGGCAGGGGCAGTGCTCATGACGCGGCCGCAGGGGTGGATTGGATTTCGCCTTCTCGGTCGGGCTCGCCGTACTGCCTGGCTGCAGCCCCGCTCTGCCCGTAGCCGGCAGCCTCCAGCAGCTCCGCCAGGCGCCGCTTCTCGCCCCGACTGAGCTGCAGGGCCGCCACGCCCTGGCCACGCCAGTGGTGCCCGTCCCAGGCGAGCAGAGCCAGCGCCCTCTCCAACTCCGGATCAGCGGCAGAGCCGCCCGCAGCGGCCTCCGGCCGGGTAACAGCCGAGCGGCTTTCACTCCAGGCGAACAGGTGCCAGGCCTCCGGGCCTGCGTCGCGCTCCGCTCCGGTGGCGCGGAACAGCAGGTCGAAGAACTGGTGCGACGGCCTACGGCTCCCATCAGGCAGGAGCGGATAGGTGCGGCGGAACCAGGGCGGCACCTGGGCCAGGGCCAGCTCCAGCCGGGCCAACAGTGCGGCGCTTCCGCCCGCATGCTCCAGAGCTCGCCGATGGCGGGCAGAGCGACCGCGGGTGAGGCTCAGCCGCTGGGGGGCGGTCCACTCGGCCGGGCAATGGCGCTGGAAGCAGGCCAGCAGTTCGGCCTGGAGGGCGCCGGAGCTGGGCGCCGGGGCTCTTCCGTGGCCCTGTCGCCCCTCATGGTCTTGAGGCCCCTGCTGCGCCTGAACCGCAATCTGCCTTTGGGCGGGGGAATCCTCTGCGCTCGATTCCTCCTCGGGCCTGCTTGATCGGGGAGCTTGCTTGCTGGCTTTGGAGCCGAATCGAATCCGGCTGTTGGGGGAGAGAGTTTTTCCTCTGCTCCTTTTCCCTCTTCTTTTTTCTTCTTTTTGGAAGTTCTTTTCTAATGTGGCGCAGCTGTTGAGCCAGGGGTGGCTCACGGTTTGAGCCAGGGGTGGCTCAGCAGGTGAGCCAGGGGGTGGCTCAAGGTTTGATCCAGGGGGTGGCTCAGCGTGTGAGCCAGGTGGCTCAGGAATTGAGCCAGGGTCACCGGAGAAAGGTGGCTCAACAGTTGAGCCACCCCCCTGCTCTACCGGCACCTCAGAAGACCCCAGCCCATAGAGCCGATAGATGCAGCTCTCGGAACCATCCGGGTGGATGCTGATCGCGCCATGGTGCTCCAGCCGCTCCAGGTCGGCCCGCACCGTGTTGCGGCTGAACCCGTGGCGGCGGGCATAGTCCCGCGCCGACCAGCGCAGCTCGCTGGCGCCCTCGGCCTGCCACTCCAGGTCGCCGTAGAGCAGGGCCACCCGCATCGCCGTGGTGGGGTCGATGGAAAGCGAACGGCGCAGGTGATGGATCAGGGCGCCCGGCAGGTTGGGAACGGTGCGCTTCATGGCTGCCCCTCCGGCCGCTGGCCGCCTGGCGGAGGGACATCGCAAGCGGGCCCGGGGACGGGGGCGCCACGGGATGGGGGCATGGCGGACAGGACCACCGATCCTGTGCGATACCGGACAGGCTACGCAGATCCGCGTTTGGTAGTCAGTGATGCGAACTCGTACAGGCTGGGGCATAGTGGTCGCATCGCCCTGCCTCCCATGCCCTTCTCCGCCCTGATCCAGGAGAACTGGCCCGCCTGCCTGCCGGATCCCGAGCAGCTGGCACTTCCGGGCGCCCTGCGGCGTGAGGCCGGCCGCCATCACTTCACCGAAGCCCTCAACCACCTGCTGAAACCGATCAGCCACCCCCAGCTCAGCGACCTGGCGGACTGGGCCTGCAACGAGAGCGGCAGCCTGCACACCTCACAGATCTCGCACCTGCGCAACAACAAGATGCGCATGCTCGGCACCAAGAGCGTCGATGCCCTCGGGCGCCTCAACCAGGCGGCCTGGATCTTTCAGCACAGGCCCGAGTTGAGGGACCGCCTCGGCACCGCTGCCCTCACCCCCCGCATCGAAGCGATCCTTGAGGTCTTTGCTCCGCTGCTCGACCCCAGGACCCAACTGCCGCTGGGCTCCGGCGAGTTCCTGTACCTCTACCTGGGCTACCTCCGGCTGCCGATCGAGCCCCCGCTGGTCCTTGACCAGAAGCAGAAGGAGCAGCTGGCCGAGCGGATCGGGATCTGGCTGGATCAGCAGCTCTCTGCCAGGGGCCTGAGCTTCCGTGACGCCTCCAGCCGGATCCGGCTGGCCTGGTCGGGCGAGACCGCAGGCGCCGATCGGCTGGTGCGTGTCATCAGTGGCCTGGAGGACTACAGCGCCCGCGACCTTGCCGGCGAATGGGAGCGGATCACGGCAACGGCCGCTGCGGTGTTGGAGCGCCCGCTCACCCCACGGAGCCTGGCGGAGGAGCTGCTCGGCGGCGGACTGGAGGTCGGGAGCTCGGGGGCGAAGACAGCCTGAAGAGGCACGGAAGCCCTCCAGTGGATCAGCAGCCGCTGACAGGACACCCACAACCTTGTTGCCTGTTCGAAGTCGAACAGCCAGCATCCGACCGATCCGTAGTCGAACCGGCTTTGCTCTGGAGCAGGTCTTCCCTGCCTCCCCACGGCCGCCGGTCCCCCTGCTGCCATGTCCAGGCCCTTTCCCCATCGCTCTGCTCCGGCTCCTTCTGTCTCCGACTGGCTCGATGCCTCCGGCCGCCACCAACCCCTGGCTGAGCGCACCGTGCTCGAACTGGCCCGCCGCATCCAGCTCTGGCAGACCCACCCCGATGGTCCCGACCGTGCCCCCTGTGCGGTGCGGCGCCGGGCCCTGCGGGCGCGGGACCAGCTGGTACGCCACAACCTCCGCCTGATCGGCCACACCTGGGCCCGCCATCGCTCCTCTCTCCCCGCCGAGGACGAGGGCACCGCCGATGCCTTTCAGGAGGCGGCCCTCAGTCTGATCCGGGCGGCCGAGAAGTTCGATCCCCGCCGCGGCTATCGCTTCTCGACCTACGCCAGCTTCTGGGTGCGGCGCGGCTTCTCCACCCACGAGCGGCGAGGCAAGCGCATGATCCGCCTGCCCCACGACAAGGTGGCGGTGGTGCTCCGCGCCCAGCGCCTGGCGGAGGAGCACCAAGCCCGCTGGGGCCGGTTCCCGACCCTGGACTGGCTGGCGGGCCGCTGCGGTCCCCGCGGATCGGCCATTCCGGTGGGGCTGCTGCAGGAACTGCTGGAGCTCTGGCGCCGAACTGGAACCGGCGAGCTCGATCGTCCCTCCCGGGCGGATGGCGCCCCTGAAGGCCGCTCACTCCTGGATCAGATCCCGGCTCGCTCAACTCCCGACATCGGGGCCTTCGATCGGGCGGTGCATCAGGCCGACTTTCCCGACGGCATTGCCACGTGCTTCACCTGTGCGGCCGATGCCAGCGACGAGCAGCGGTCCCTACTGCCCCAGCTGCTCACCGTGCTCACTCCCACCGAGCGCAGACTGCTCTGGCACCTCTATCTGCGGGAGCACCCCCTATCGCCCCGCCAGATCCAGCGAGTGATGGGGCTGGATCGGGAGAGCCAGCAGCGGATGGAGCGGGGGGCGATCGAAAAGCTGAAACAGATGGCGAGGGATGCGGAGATGTGGACGGACTAGCTTTCAACCAACGGAATTGGTACGCAATAACCGCAGTGGCTCTAGGTCGGCTCCGCCCGCTTACTGATCACATGAGTTAGTCTGATCGAATAAGAAAAGGGACTCTTCGCTGATTGGTCGTTTCCTGGTTGCTGCCGATATACAAGGTGGGTAGATGGACATAAACGGCGCCTCCACGAAGTGGGGCTCCGGACAAATCGCACAATCCAACTCTTTCAAGCTTTAGCTCGCTAACAGTATGGTAGTCCACTAGGAGAGATTCGCCCGTAGCGCGAAGAATCCCCTCTTCGACAGGCATGCCGTCTAAATCAGTGCAATCGAATGCTTCGCACTCTAGAACGAATGCCACGACGAGAGTGTCAGGCTTCTCTGTGGCATAAAGCTCAATTTTGGCGGTAGACACAGATCCTAGTCGCCAACCCTGAGCCGCGTCTGTTTCTCGAAGTTCCTTCTCAACTGCACTGGCAATCGCGCTTGCAATCTGCTCTTTGTTCACAAGAGGCAAGTGAGGCTCCAGTGCTCTCACCAAATCGATGATTGTGTCGAAAACCTTGACGCGACCCTTGGACTCCTCCTTAAGAAATGGATGAAGCAAGCCATTGTCGAGAAAGTCCTTGTCTGTTGTCACAAACAGGCATTCTTCATCTTGCTCAAGAATGCATTCCCAGAGAAGGCTATCGCGGAACTGCTCCTTGGTCTTTGCGGGTGGCCGATGGTCAATTACTCGGTCCATCGCCGCCGTAAGGTGAGCAGGAGTAATTGACAAGGCTTGAATCAAGTGTGCAAGCTCATTGAGCCTAGCTTCCACGCCTTGATGGATTTGCTCTTGTGCTGGAATGGTTGGTCGGACTGCTAAACCGGCTAGACCTCTCAAAAGGTCTAAGCCGTCATTGATTTTTTTCAGTTCCGGCGTGAGCCACTCCTTAACTCCATAAAAGATTTCTCGACGCGTGGAATCTGGTAACAGAATTCTTGACTTGCCGCGGCTGACCGCATACAGGAGCGCCGCTCCCGCGGCCGACCTAAGCATGCGTTCTTTCAGCCAGACATTAGTGTCGAGAGCAATGATCATTCGATCTCAAGCTGGCACGGGGTTGGGCAAGGAAAAATCTTGCCTTGGAGTCTAACTATTGCACTGATTCCTGCAGGGTGCATCTCGTTATTCTAGGGGCCAATCGCTGTCATGATAGCAGCAGCAAGGATCAATTGCTTCATCGGAGCCGGCTTGGCGGTGTGTCGAAAGCTACAGGGGACGATCAATTAAGTCGTTTCGACTGATAGAGCTGAAGTTGCACAAACATATCCAATTGGGCCTGTGCGTGCCAGTAAGTCCGTGCTTTTGAATCGCTCTATTGTTAAGTCACGCACAGCAGCCTCCAGCACCATTTGGCAAGTCTTGCCTCCATGGATAGAACAGTAGATACCCCGCTCCCTCCCCATGGAGCTGCTGCAGCCCCCGGATCCGGACACCATCGCCCGGCTCGCGCCGCTGTTCGAGGGCTGGACCCTGGGGGTCTGCACCGCCAGCGGGCCTCTGCGCACCGTCTTTGCCTGGGGCTACCAGTACCCCCGCTGGCAGGCCGCCTCGATCGCCGAGTTCCTCGCCCTGCCCATTCCTGAGGACACCAAGCTGATGCTGGTGGCCAGTGACGACCTGCCCGATGGCGGCGTGCTCGATCTGATCACCCCCCTTCGGGAACGCTTCCCGCCCGAGCAGCTGCGGGTGGTGCTGGTGCTCGAGGACCGGATCGACGCCCACCGGCTGCGGGCCTTCAGCGAGGCCGGGGTGGAGGGGCTCTGCCGTGAGGGGGCCGTGGGCAACGGGCTGCTGCTCAACGCCATTCTGTTTGCGGCCCGTGGCGGGCGGATGACGGATCCGCTGTTCACCTCCCGGCTTGTCAACCCCGAGGCCGCGGCCCGGGCCGCTGGGGCCTTTGAGGCCCTCACCGATCGGGAGCGGGAACTGCTGCGCCAGCTGTGCCTCGGTTTCAACAGCAGCGAGATCGCGTCTCGCCTCGGCCTGCGCGATGACACGGTGCGCCGCTGCCTCAGCGACGCCTACCAGAAGATCGGGGTGCGCGATCGCTCCCAGGCCATCGGTTGGAGCCTCTGCCACGGCCTGCTCAGGCTGCAGGATCTGCAGCAGGTCTATGCCCCTCTCCCTCCCAGCCGCTGATCAGCTCCGCCAGCGACTCGGCCACCAGCAGCTGATTGACCTCCAGCAGCCGGTACTCCTGCACTGAGGCCGGCAGCCAGCGCCGCAGCGCTTCCCCGGAGCCGAGGGGGACCGGATGGCGCAGATGACGCAGCGGTGCCAGGAACGGCAGCCAGAACTCCTCGCCCTCGCGCGTGAACAGGAACTCCAGGCTGTTGATCGGCGCCACCTCGGCCACCGCTTCCGCCTGCGGATGCAGCACCACCAGGTAGGCCAGATCGAGCACGTCCACCTGCGGGATCGCCACCGGCAGCCAGAAACCCCGCTGGCAGGCCCGCTCCAGCGCCCCCGACTCGTGCACGGTGAGCAACAGATCCAGGGGCATAGGCAGCGGTCGAACAGCCTCCCGGCCTATCCGGCGGCGATGGGGAGGGTCAGCCAATGGACATGGCCCCGCCGCGCACAGCTGCGATGGCCGATCCCACGGATGTGGGGTTGGCCTGCTGTGCCCTGAATCCGTAGGCCCGTCGCCACTGGGTTCTGCCCATCAGGCCCGGCGCGGCGGCGGCCGCTTTCTTCCGGTTTGCTTTTGCTGGCGCATCCCAAGCCAGCGGCCCCGCGGCCGGAACCCTCTGCTGGTTCCCGCGTGCCACCAATGCTCAAGGACCTGCCCCGTGCCCTTGGCGTGGGCCTGCTGCTGGCCCTGATGACGCACCTGCCCGATCACCTGGCGGCCATGGGCCGCAGCCCGGCTTCGCCCCATATGGGCCTGTCCGAGTTCGTACAGGAGAGCGACTAGCCTGCGCGGTCGCTTCCCCGCCGATGCCTGCTGCTCCCACGGCCCGCATGAGCGAGGCCCAGCGCCGGTTCGCCGTCACCCACATCAACCTCGCCCGCCAGCAGGCCCGGCGCTTCTCGCTGCGGCACGGCATCCCCTACGACGAACTGCTCGGTGCCGCCTACCTGGGGCTGTGCAAGGGAGCCCTCGGCTACGACCCCGCCCGCGGCCACCGCCCCTCCAGCTACCTGGTGCCCAAGGTCAAAGGCGAGCTGCTGCACCATCTGCGCGACACCGGCTTCCAGCTGCGCATCAGCCACCGCGCCCGCGAGCTCTGGATGCGCGCCCGCAGGCCCCTGGCCCTGGGCCTCAGTGACGCCGAGATCGCCCGCCGCTGCGGCGTGGCCCTCACCGAATGGCTGGAGTGCCGCCGTGCCTGCGGCCAGCGGCCCCTGTCGCTGGAAGGGGAGCTCACCCAGGAGATTGAGGATGGCGAGAGCCTGGCCGCCGTGGCGTGTCCCTGATTCGCTCCGGTATGTGAGATCTACCCCGGTTTCACCACAGGTTTGGCATCATCGCGTCCGCCCTTGACACTCACCGCGCTCCGGGGGTAGCAAGGAGATGCCTGCCGGTGAGGCGGGCTTCATCTCAGGGATTCTGAGGTCACCATGACATTCGATGTTGCCGTCCTGATCGGACGGTTCCAGCCCTTTCATCAGGGCCATCTCCACTTGGTGGGGACTGCTCTGGAGCGTGCCGATCGCCTGCTCATCCTCCTGGGCAGCCATCGCTGTGCTCCCGATACCCGCAACCCCTGGAGCAGCCAGGAACGCGAGCAGATGATCCGCGCCGCCCTGCCGGATTCCCTGCAGGAGCGGATCGAGTTCATTCCCCTGCGCGATCACCTCTACTCCGACAACCTCTGGCTCGCCGAGGTGCAGCAGAAGGTCACCAGCGCCACCGAGGAAGGCGATCGGGTGCTGCTCGTCGGCCACCGCAAGGACCGCAGCAGCTACTACCTCGAACTCTTCCCCCAATGGGAGCGCGAGGACGTCCCCATCCGCGGGGACATCCACTCCACCGCCATCCGTGAGGCCTTCTTCTCAGGCCAACCGGAGGAGATCTGGGCCGCCGATCTGCCCCCGGCGGTGCAGGCCCAGCTGGCGGCCTACCGCAAAACCGGCCGCTACTGCTGGCTGGCGGAGGAGGCGGCCTACATCCGCACCTACCGACAGATCTGGTCGGTCGCGCCCTATCCGCCCACCTTCGTGACCACCGATGCGGTGGTCGTCCAGTCCGGCCATGTGCTCGTGGTCAAGCGCCGCGTGCGGCCCGGCCAGGGTCTGATCGCCCTGCCTGGCGGCTACCTGCACCAGGACGAGAAGGTGGTCGACGGGATGCTGCGCGAACTGCGCGAGGAGACCGGCCTCAAAGTGCCAAAGCCCGTGCTGGAGGGCTCGATCGCCGGCAGCCATGTCTTCGATGCACCGGGGCGATCGGCGCGGGCTCGGGTGATCACCCATGCCTTCCTGATCCAGCTCAAGGCCGGCCCCCTGCCGGCGGTCCGCGGGGCCGATGACGCCGAGAAGGCGTTCTGGATGCCGCTCGCGGACATCTACGCCCACGAGGACAACTTCTTCGAGGACCACGTGCAGATCATCCAGCACTTCATCTCCAGGTTCTGAGTGGCTGCCGCTGCACCGGCAACACCGTCGGTGGGGCCTTCCCATCCGATCGGTGCATGCGCCGGAAAGCGTTTCTGGCCCTGCTTTGTTCCTTGCCTCTTGGCCTGGGTGGACCGGGCCGGGGCCCCCCATCCACTTCGTGCGGAGCGCACACCATGGATATCAACCTTCTGCTCGACACCGACAGCTACAAGGCCAGCCACTGGCTCCAGTACCCCCGCGATCTCACCGCCATGGGGGCCTACCTGGAGAGCCGCGGCGGCGAGAACCCCGAAACCCTGTTCTTCGGGCTGCAGATGCTGCTGCAGCAGTCCTTCACCACCCCGATCACCCAGACGGATGTGGAGGACGCCGAGGAGTTCTGGCGGAGCCACGGCCTCCCCTTCAACCGCCAGGGCTGGGAGCGCGTCGTACAGGTTCATAGCGGCCGGCTGCCTCTGCGCATCCGTGCCGTACCGGAGGGCAGCCGCGTTCCCACCGGCCAGGTGCTGATGACGGTGGAGTCCACCGATCCCCAGCTCCCCTGGCTCGTCACCTGGGTCGAGACCCAGCTGCTGCGCGTCTGGTATCCGATCACTGTCGCCACCCGCAGCTGGCAGCTGCGCACCGTGCTTGAGGCCGCACTGGAGCGCTCCGCCGACGACCCCGCCGGTGAACTCCTCTTCCGCCTGCACGACTTCGGCTCGCGCGGCGTCTCCAGCCCCCAGAGCGCCGCGATCGGCGGTCTTTCGCATCTGATCGCCTTCCGCGGCACCGACACCGGCGCCGCCCTGGTGGCTGGACGCCGCTACTACGACTGCCCGATGGCCGGCTTCTCGATCCCCGCCGCCGAGCACTCCACGGTCCTGGCCTGGGGGCAGGAGCATGAAGCGCAGGCCTACCGCAACATCCTCGATCGCTTCGCCAGGCCGGGGGCCGTACTGGCGGTGGTGTCCGACTCCTACGACCTCTGGAACGCGGTGGATCACCTCTGGGGCGAGCAGCTGCGTCAGCAGGTGATCGACTCGGGCGCCACCGTGGTGATCCGACCCGACTCCGGCGATCCGCTTCGGATCGTGCCGGAACTGCTCCGTCGCCTGGAGGCTCGCTTCGGCAGCCGGGTGAACGGCAAGGGTTACCGCGTACTCGAGCACGTGCGGGTGATCCAGGGCGACGCCATCACCACCGAGACCCTGCCCCTGGTGCTGGAGGCCGTCCTGGCAGCGGGCTTCAGCGCCGAGAACGTCGCCTACGGCATGGGCGGGGGCCTGCTGCAGCAGCTGAACCGCGACACCCAGCGCTTTGCCTACAAGGTGTCCTGGGTCGAGCGGTCGGGCCGCATCCAACCGGTCCACAAGAGCCCGATCACCGATCCGGGCAAGACCAGCAAAGCCGGCGTGCTCGATCTGATCCGCAGCGATGGCACCTACCGCACGGTGGTGAGAGAGGCACCGGGCATCCATCTCGACTCCTGCCTGCAGACGGTGTACGAGAACGGCGAGCTGCTCAACCGCACCACCCTCGATCAGGTTCGGGAGCGGGCGGAGCAGGGCTGAGGCTCTGGCGCAGCCGGCGGCAGGTTCCCGATCCCAGAGCCCTGTACGACTTCGTACAGGGCTCTGGGTAGCCTGCCGCACCTGCGCTCCCGCATGGCTTCCGCTTCCCTCCAGCGGCCCGGCTGCCACCGTGCGTCTCGGCCGCTCCGCTCCCGTCTGCCAGCCCGCAGCAATCCCCCCCGCCAACGCAGCGTCCGCCAGGACCCCGACCGGGAGCTGCTGCAGTTCAACGTCCGCCTCGCCAAGAACCGCCAGGCCCTTCTCGATGCCCAGCGCATCGAGCGCAAGGCGTTCCGCGAGCACGCCCGCATCGAGAACGCCGTTACCGCCTATGCCCGCGAACTGGGCGCCCTGCTCGATGAGCGGGGCTTCACCCAGGAGCTCCTGCTGAGCGAACCCGAGGGGCCGGGCGAGGCGGTGCTGATCGTGCAGCTCTCTGATCTGCACTTCAACGAACGGGTGGAGCTACCCTCCAACCGCTACGACTTCACGGTGGCGGCCGCGCGCCTGGCCAAGCTCGCCAGCCGGGTCAAGCAGCTGGGCCGCTCCTACGGCGCATCCAAGGTGGTGATCGCCTGTCTGGGGGATTTCCTCAACAGCGACCGGCGGCTCGATGAGCTGCTCAGCAACGCCACCAACCGCTCCAAGGCCACCCTGCTCGCCGTCGACATCCTGCGGGCGTTCCTTTTGGATCTGCGCAGCGAGTTCAACCTGGAGATCTACGGCATCACCGGCAACGAGAGCCGCGTCCATCCGGAGCTGGGCTGGAGCGATGAGCTCGCCACCGACAGCTACGACCTGATGATCTATTCGATCCTGCGGCGCGGCTTCTGCGGCGTCGAGGGGATCGACTTCCAGGGCTTCCGCGCCAACGAACTGCTGTTCGAGGTGATGGGCCGCACCTTCCTCTGCCTCCACGGCCACCAGGTGGGCGCGAACCTGCAGAAGTCGGTGCAGGAGATCACCGGCAAGTACGCCGCCCAGGGCATCACCGTCGACTACACGCTCTTCGGGCACCAGCACGCCACCTCGATCGGCGACTACCACGCCCGCAATGCCTCCCTGGTGGGCAGCAACGCCTACTCCGAGGCTGGGCTGAACTTCTGCAGCAAGGCGGCCCAGAACGTGCACGTCGTCACGGCCACGGCCATCGACGGCATCAAGGTTGACCTGCAGGACACCAGCGGCATCACCCCCTACCCGTTCGCCACCGAATGGGAGGCCTACTGCCCCAAGAGCGAGGGCAAGCTCCACGAGGGAGCCGTCGTCTTTCAGGTGGTGGTCTGATGGGCTCCCTGCTGCCGCTGCGCCGCCCCGGCGCCCCTGCCCCCAGCGCGGCTCCGCGCACCCTGCTGGAGGCGATCGATGAGCTCACCGCCGCTATCGCCCTGCTGATCGCCGCCCTGGGCGGTGCTGACGCTCCAGCCGCACCGGCGACCGTCGGCCCGACGAACGAGGCGGAGATCGTCGCCGAGGCCACAGACCTCTGGGACACCCCCTGGGAGTCGCTCTCGGTCTGCGAACTGCGCGCCCTGCTGCGGGATCTGCCGATCGATCGCTCCACCCTGCCCGCCCCGATCGAACTGCTGCGCCGCAATGAACTGATCGAAGCCCTCAACCAGCTCCAGTCCCTGGAGTGGTGATCAAGGCCGCTGCCTGCCCTCTTCCTGTCCCATCACCCCCGCGTACTGATGGCCCCAACCCGTAAGACCCGCTCCCGCACTGCCCCCACCTGCCGGGCCCGTCTCCATGGCTGTGGTCCTGCGACCACCCAGGCGTCCGCATCTGCGTTGACCACCGCGGCCCCTGAAACTGCGAGTGAGCCGGCGGAAGCCGCGGAATGCCCGGCCAACGGCGCCGGTCTGGAGCCCGCACCAGGTACTCCGGAGGCCCTCGCCCTGCTGGCGGAGCTGGGCATCGCGCCCCGCGCCGCCTCAGGTGAACCCCTCGGCCCCGATGACGAGCGCTTCTCTCCGGTGGCCCTGGGCCATCTCACCCACCGGCTGGTGGAGGTGAAGCGGATGCTGGAGCAGCTGGGGCTCGAGCAGAAGGAGCTGCAGGAAACCCTGCGGCTGGCCCACCTGCGGGGCGATCTGCTCCACCTGCAGAGGCCCAGCGAGGAAGGCGGCGGCTACCAGCTGCCGGAAGGACCGGTGCTTAACCGCCGCCAGGGCCGCAAGCAGTGGCGCTACAGCCCCGTCTGCAGCGAACTGGAGGCCCAGCTCAAGGCCCGCCAGACCTACGAGCAGGCCACCGGCGATGCCCACTGGAGCTATGGGGCTGCGTTCTGGGAGGTGCGGTTCACTCAGGCTTGAGCGATCAGGGCCGGAGCTTGCTGACGGCTCCGGCCCTGGCTACCACTGGATCAGGCGCCGAACCGAGGGACTCCCCCCAGAGCCCCCTCCGTCGGCACGAGGGCTCCCGGGTGGGGAGCCCTTTCTGTTGACGGACCAGGGAGGCGGGGTTGTCGCTCCCATCCAATGCGCCAGTCGCCATGAAACTCGAAATGTATGCGTTCAGGGGGCAGGACGCTCCGTCGCAGGACTCCATGCCTGAAAGCTC
>JANWUS010000081.1 GCA_024958715.1 Cyanobium sp. FGCU52
CTTGTTCAACTGCGGATAAGATCGTGGCTGCGCACGATCTATCCATATTCGTTATACGAACCTTGCCAAAGGGCCGAGGTCGTGACTAAGCTATGCTTATCTTCATGCTTTGAGCCGGTCTATATGGAAGGCAAGATTGACATCTCGTCCACGACTATCGACAAAGGATTAGATGTTGCCAAAGAGTTTCTTCAAAAGCTAATCGGACCAAGCCTTGAGGAAGCCGGTCTTCTGCTTAAGGAAAGCATTGCATTGTGGCGCTTTAGGAATCAGGTGAGCATTCTAGAGAAGGCAAATGAGATCTGTCGGAGAAAGGGTATAAATCCTAGCCCAGTATCACTAAAGCTTCTTTGCCCTTTGATGGATGCCGCGTCATTAGAAGAAGACCCCGATATGCAAAGCAAGTGGGCAGCACTTCTCTCGAACATGGTTGATTCAGAAAAGAATATTCAGAATCACGTATTTCCATACATTTTGGGCCAGTTATCACTGGCAGAGTTTGCTCTGCTAGAGGCTTGTATTCGAGAAAAGCGCAAACGAGTAAGAAGCCTCTCCCAAGAGCTAGAACTCTTTAATGAGAGCTTCCCGGCAGCTGAGCAAGAGCTGATACAGAAGATGGCTGATTATGACCAGAGGATTGGCGAGCAGAAGGAGCTCCCACATGACTTTCAGAGAATGAAGACAATCAGTGACTTAAGCGCAGCGCGGCGAAAAGCTCGCTTTGAGCTGATGAGCCTAAAGAATAAAGCCCGCCAGCTTGAGTTCAGGATTGCCGATCCACAGGTAATACCAGATGGCGTGCTCCGAGATTTTAAGATGTCTAATCTAACCAGGCTGGGCCTGGCAAAGTTCCTACGCGAAACTTTTGCAGAACCCGTCCAAATCGATATACCCATTGATCCCGAAGACCATCATGTCTCGACGGAGGCAGATGTGGTAGTTGCCCATACAGACACTCATATCGTTACTGAACTTGCTGAACTATTGATTGTGGCATGCTCTGAAGAATGGGACGTATAACATCAAGATTCAGAAGGCGGGTGCCATGGTTACTCTCATAGCCAAGGCTCTCGCCCGCTTCTGATCTTGGCGTTCGAGGGATCGTGAAGCCGCTTATGCAATGCAGCGAATAGCGTCCGCATTGGGTGAATTCGGCAATATCCGCAACACGTTTCAGGGCTGCCATTGCTGCTTGTGCGCTGCGGTGAATTCAGCCCGCCCCGATGCTGCTGGCTTGGGGCCGCAGCCTTGGAGTCGGTTGCCTGCGTCGCTGACGGAAAACTAACCGCCCAGTGCTGAGCCTCTATACCGTGTCGCAGCGATTGCCCCAGCAATCTCACTGATTAAGCAGTGCTAAGACCTTGCGGCACACTGAGCAGACGGGCTCTGTTGGGGCCATAGGAGGCTCAGCCGGCCACTGAGTAGCTCACATGGGCTGTTGCCTCGCTCCTGAGCCATGGCTAGTAGTGGGAAACCTGCTTGGCCGGCATCTTTAGGTGCGGATCTCCTCTGATCACTGGGATCACCCCTCAGACTGTGGTGTGGGGAAGGTACGGCTGCTGGGCAGATCCTCGCTGCGTGAGCACTGCAGATGAGCAACTCTCCATCCACTGCCTCAGACAGGATCTCTGTACCCCAGGGCGGTGGTGCCATCCAGGGGTTGGGCGAGAAGTTCTCTCCCGACCTGCACACCGGCACAGGGAACTTCAGTGTGCCGATCAGCCTGCCGCCAGGGCGGAACGGCTTTCAGCCTGAACTCTCGCTGGGCTTCAGCACGGGCCAGGGCAATGACGTCTTTGGCCTGGGCTGGAAACTGTCTGTGCCCGGTGTGGTCAGGAAAACATCAGATGGTGTCCCTCACTACAACGAGGCAGGTCAGCTGTCGCATCAGCGCCGAGCCGATCTGTTCATCCTTTCGGGCAGTGAAGATCTGGTGAAGGTGGATGATTCCGATCCAGCTCGCGTGCGATACCGGCCTCGGACCGAAGGCCTGTTTGCCGACATCATCCACGACACCTCGGCTGCTGATCAATGGCAGGTGCAAGCCACCAATGGCATCGCCAGCGTTTATGAGCCTGCACACCGCGACCCGGGCGATGCGTCAAGGATCTTTTCCTGGTGCCTGCTGCAAAGCGTGGATCCCTTTGGGAATCGGATTGACTATGTCCATGAATCCAGGCCGGATGGGGATGGCCTGAGGCAGTGGTCAGAGCATCTTCTGCGCGCTATTCGCTATGTGGATTACGAAGATGCAGGTCAAAGAAGATATCTGTTATCGGTCGAGTTCGACTACGAGAACCGGCCCGACTGCTTTTCGGACTATCGATCAGGTTTCGAGATCCGCGTCACCCAGCGGTGCCGATCGATACGGGTGATGACCCACCCACGAGGTGGCGCTGAGCGCCTCAGCAGGCAATACAACTTGATCTACGAACAGGCAGCTCACAATGGTGTCTCCCTGCTCACCGGAATTGAGATCACAGGTGTGAATGACGATCCATCAGTGCCGGTTGAGGCCCATGATCTGCCACCGGCCCTGCTGTTTAGTTACACCCAGTTAGGTAAGGACTCGAACCAGCGGCGGTTCATCAAGGTGGCTGTTGAGGGCCGAACCGATCTGCCTCTAAGCCATCCGGATCTCGACTTCGTGGATCTACACGGGAACGGCTTGCCGGACATTCTCGATACAAGAGCCGGCTGGCATTACTGGCGCAACCTGAGCGATGGGCAGTTTGATGTGCGCAGGCCCATCAGGCAGGCCCCGCCGTTTCAGCTCTCCAGCCCGGGTGTGGCTGTGCTCGATGCCGACGGCGATGGCCGGCCGGATCTGGTGGCGACCCTCGGCCAACTCTCAGGTCGATTCCCGCTCAGCCATGACATGGCCTGGAATCCTGCGCCCCCGGAGCTGTTCAGTGTTGCTCCGTCCGTGAGCCTCGAGGATCCGCAGGTCCGCCTGCTGGACATGGACGGGGATGGGCTGCCCGATGTGTTGAATGCGGGCAGCACATTCAATCTGTTCTTCGCGGAGCGGGATGGGCGTGAGGCCTGGAAAACGGTGGTAACCAAGGCGCGCCGTTCGCTTGCTGACTTTCCCAACATCAGTTTCACCGATCCACGTGTGCAAACCGCGGACCTCTGCGGCGATGGCCTGCAGGACATTCTCGTCATCCACGAAGGGGCTGTGGATGTCTGGCCGAACCTCGGCCATGGCGAATGGGCACCTCTGCAGACCCTGCCTGTGGAGCCGCGGCTTCCCCGTGGATTTGATCCACGGCTGCTGCTGGTGGGCGATGTGGATGGCGATGGCCTCGCCGACCTGGTGCTTGCCGATGCAAAGGGTGTTCGTGTCTGGATCAACCAGAGCGGCAACCGCTTTGTGGAATATCCGATGCGAATCACCGGCACACCGGTGCCGAACAGCTCCACGGCCCTGCGCCTGATCGATCTGAACGGCAGCGGTGTCAGTGGTCTGCTCTGGACCCAGACAGCTGAGGGCAGTACCCGCCCCGCCAGCCTGTACCTCGATTTCACTACCGGGTCGAAGCCGAACCTGCTCAACCGGATGAATAACCAGATGGAGCAGTCACAACTGTGGAGTACGCATCGTCTTCGCAGTATTTTCTGGCCGATTTTCGCCATCCCCGCACCCGCTGGCGCACCCCCTTGCCGTTTCCGGTGCAGGTGGTTGCCAAGGTGACTGTGAAGGATGCGATCTCCGGCGGCAGGCTCACGACGCAGTATCACTATCACCATGGCTATTGGGATGGAGCTGAGCGGGAATTCCGCGGCTTCGGCATGGTGGAAACGCTGGATACGGAGGAGATTCGCGATCCAGGCCTCAGGGCGCAGGAGCACTTCGCACCACCGCTCAAAACCAAGACCTGGTTCCATCAGGGCCCGATCGGTCCTGAGCATGGGGACTGGCAGGAGATCGATTACACCCATGAATACTGGTCCGGTGACCCCCAGCTGCTTGATCACACCAGCGGGGTGAATACCTATCTGCGCACGATCCCCCGTCGCGCGCGGCGAGATGCCTTGCGCACACTGCGCGGCAGCATCCTTCGTTCGGAGCTGTATGCCCTTGACGATTCACCACTGCGGGAGAGGCCCTACACCGTCACGGAGTACGCCTACTCCCTGCGGGAGGAATCTCCACCAGCAGCTGGCGGGGAGCGCAGCCGGATCTTTTTCCCCCATCTGATCGCTCAGCGCACCTCGCAGTGGGAACGGGGTGATGACCCGATGACCCAGTTCTCCTTCACAGCGGGGTACGACGCCTTTGGTCAGCCACGTCTCCAGACCACTGTGGTTCCCCCTCGCCTCCAACGCCATCAGCATGCGGTAGTGGGGGCTGGCTACGGGGGCATCAACCTGAACGAGCAGCGCTGTCTGGTTCAGCACGTCTGCACCGACTATGCCCAGCCCAGCGGCCGCGAGCGCCTCCTGGACCGCCAGGCCCAGGTGCGCACCTACACCTGCAAGGCGCCGCCTGCTGGACCCGACACCGTTACAGATGATCCCGCGGCGGCCCTTGGCAAGCAGCACCTCCAGGCCTTCGCCTTGCACAACCAGTTCGCCCCTGCATCGCTCCCAGGCCAGGGCCCGTTGCCGGCGCCGGACCCGGCTATCGCTGAGCTTATCGGACACCAGATCCATCATTACGACGGCAACGCCGATGAAGGGTTGCCCATGGGCGAGGTGGGTGCCTTCGGGATGTTGACGCGCACGGAGGTGCTCGTTCTCACCGAGCAGATCCTCCAGGAGGCCTATGGCGTCCGTCGGCCCGGATACCTGGGTGGCACAGCTGCCATCCCACCGATCGCCGACCTTCAGACGTTCGGAGCTGATCTTGGCTTTCGCCACGATCCGGCTGGATGGGGTCATTTCTGGGTGGACACGGTCCGCCATGCCTACGACGTGCAGCTGGGAGCCCCGACAGCCCGCGGTCTGTTGCTTCGCGTGACCGATGCTCGAGGCCACCAGACCTCAATGGACTACGACCGCCATGCACTGCTGCCGGTGAAGGTCACCGATGCGGGCGGTCTGGAGATCAAGGCTGAGTACAACGAACGGGTGCTGCAGCCGGCTTCGGTCACGGACCCGAACGGCACTGTCACCCATGTGCTGTACACAGCCCTCGGCTTGCCGGAACGGCAGTACCTGGAGAGTGCTGATGCTTCCCAAGGTGGAACGGAAACCAGCCCTGAGTTGCGGTTTGGCTATGGCTTCGACCGTTTTCTGGTGAGTGGTAGTCCGATCCACGTCGATACCTGGCGCCGTGTCGAGCATGCGAAAACGGCCGGCGCCAGCGATGACACGATTCGCACCCGCGACTTTTCCGATGGTTTTGGCCGTCTGGTGCAGACCCGCACCCAGGCGGAGGATCTCGTCTTCGGCGAGCGGGGCGATGATGTGGGTCTTCCAGGGCAGGCAGGTGCGGCGGTTCGCCCTGCCGTGGCCTCACCATTGGCTGATGCCGTGGTGGTGAGCGGCTTCCAGGAGTACGACAGCAAGGGCCGGGTGATCCGGCAGTACGAACCCTGCTTCGATTCCGGTTTCGACTATCAGCCGGGGCGCAGGCCGGCGAATGCGGTGTGTGTGACGCAGTTCTACGACCCCCGCGGCCAGGTTGTGCGCACGGTTCATCCCGATGGTTCCGAGCAACGGGTTGTGTTCGGAGTTCCGGGATCGATCACGGCCCCTCAGCTGGATGATCCAGCGGGCTTTGCGCCCACAGCCTGGGAGAGCTATCTCTATGACGCCAATGATCTTGCGCCACTCACCCACGCTTCGTCTGCAGTCCCGGCCAGCCACCACTTCACCCCCGGCTCCACGGTGCTGGATGGGATGGGCCGTGGCATCGCCCAGATCGTGCGCAACGGCCCTTCACCCGGCAGCGACTGGCACATCACCCGCAGTGGATTCGATGTGCGTGGCAACCTGCTGAGCATCACCGATGCGCTGGGGCGCGTCGCCTTCCAGCACAGCTACGACCTGCTCAACCGCCCGCTGAAGGTGGACAGCATCGATGCCGGGCTGCGCACCTCCGTGCTCGATGCCGTGGGCAATCTGGTGGAGTACCGCGACAGCAAGGGCAGCCTGGTGCTGCGCCGCTACGACCCACTGAACCGGCTCACTGAGATGTGGGCCAGAGACCGGGATGATCCCGGCAGCCGCTGCAGCCTGCGTGAGCTACTCAGCTATGGCTCAGCTGGTGCGGCCAACCATGCGGCCGGGCGGCTGATCGAGCATCGCGATGAGGCCGGAATCCAGCGGATCCACACCTATGACTTCCAGGGCAACATCCTGGAAAGCAGTCGACGGGTGCCGGCCGATAGCGGCATGGCGGATTGGCTGGCGGATTGGTCTGCCGCGGGCACGGCAGCCACCGAATCGCGCCTCGAACCACAGGCCTATGTGATCACCCGGAGCTACGACGCCCTGAAGCGGATCAAGGCCATCACCTATCCCGAGGATGTGAACGGGGAGCGGGCAAAGCTGACCCCGACGTACAACCGGGCGGGAGCACTCAAGGCCGTGGCGCTTCAGAGTCGGGCCAGCTCACCGATTGAGGCCTTCGTGTCACAGATTGCCTACAACGCCAGAGGGCAGCGGGTGCTCATCGCCTACGGCAATGGCGTGATGACACGCCATGCCTACGACCCCGATACCTTCCGGCTGGCACGGCTGCGCAGTGAGCGCTTTCAACAGCCGGATGCGCAGCAATGGATCGGCCTGGGCCCGGCCACCGGGCTGAACGATGAACTGCTGCAGGACTACAGCTATCGTTACGACCTCGCCGGCAACATCCTCAGCATCGAGGAGCGGGTGAAGCATTGCGGTGTTCGCAATCCGGATCCCGATCAGCTGCTGCGGCAGTTCGACTACGACCCCCTCTATCGCCTCACCAGGGCCACAGGCCGATCCGCAGCCCAGTCCAGTCCGGCAGCGCCTTATGAAGATAGGCCCATGAGCGGTTTTCACGCTGCGGGCAATTCTTCCTTCAGTCAGGCCAATGGCCCGGATCTGACCGAGCACTACAGCGAGGATTACCAATATGATCCAGCCGGCAACATGCTGACCATGGGCCATAGCCAGGGTGGCAGCCGCTGGGTGCGCCAGTATGACCATGCAGCAACAAGCAACCGCCTCAATAGCATCACGGTGGGTCGTGAGATCTTCTCCTGCGAGCAGGATGCGAATGGCAATCTGATCAGGCAGGCGCTGAATCATCACCACGACTGGGATCATGCCGATCGGATGACCGGTTATCGCAATCAGAACGGCTCAGCCGCATCCGTGCAGGCCCGCTATGTGTATGGGGCCGATGGCATGCGGGTGAAGAAGTGGGTGAAGCGTGGGCCGAGTGCCCTGGGAGAAGAAAGCACCACCTACATCGGCGGGTTGTTCGAACATCACCGCTGGCTGGAGAACAGCACTGCAATGGAAAACAACCATCTGCAGGTGATAGACAACCAGAGCCGCATCGCCATGGTGCGGCTCGGCCCTGCCCATCACCAGGAGGCGGCACCACCGGTGCAATACCACCTGGGAGACCATCTGGGCAGCAGTTCGCTTGTCATGGGCGGAGCGACTGCAAGCGGCAGGGATTTTGTGAATCGGGAGGATTATTCACCCTATGGTGAGACTGCATTCGGCAGCTTTGGCAGGAAGCGATACCGGTTCAGTGGAAAGGAGCGCGATGACGAAAGTAGCCTGTCTTATTTCGGTGCGCGATATTTCGCGCCTTGGTTGGCGAAGTGGATGAGTTGTGATCCAGCAGGCTACCCTGACTCATGCAACATGTTTGTTTACTGCCTAAACAATCCAACTTCAAAGATTGATCATTTAGGATTCCAGTCAATATCAAACGAATCGCGTAATTTGGCGACTCCATTGGAAGAAACTTCAAGCTCTGTACCCGACATTCCGCCCCTGCCTGCACCGAAAGGAATTCGAAATGTGTTGCCGAAAGATTTGATACCCAGACAACTCAGCGATCGTTGGGGCACTTCCGAAAATAGAGACTACAAAGTTGGAGTCGCAATCAACGTCAGCAGCGTCGACAAATATGAGTCAGTGACTCCGTCAAACAACCCGGGACACACATTTGTTTACCTCAAAGAACCCGACGGAACTCTTTCAGCGGCCATGAGTTACGGCCCAATCGCACCAGTCGTGCGGAATTCTGGGGAATTTTTGCAAGGCGAATTGAATGCGACATCAAAATACGCGCTTCACGAATCTGAGGTATACAATACATATGAGTTTGATGTTTCATTTGATCAGGCGAACACAGCGAAGATGGTTATCCAGTTTTATCAAGCCAAAGACAGAACAAACCAGAGTTATTATACCAAGACTGAACAATGCACCACCGAAGCCATCGAGATGATGGAAATTTTAGGCATTGACCTCCCACCAGGAATAGGATCAATAGACCCACCAATTATTGATTCATTTAAAACATCAACACCGTATCACCTCGACAAGGAAATGATGGACCTAGGATTTACTCCTAACACCAAGATAGGCTCCGATTTCAAGGAAGTATTACCTGTTAAAAAGTGAAAACCCATGGAGTTGACATTCAATACGTCCACCCTCCTCGACATCGCCGACAAACTCGGCCTGATCGACAGCATCAAGACAAAGCTGTTCCGTAATCCCGACTCAGCTGCCGAGAAGCTGGCGACTGTCCTCGATGAGGTCTCCAAGATCTACTCATCCCTGGAATCTGAACTGGTCAAGTTCTTGAGCCTCCATTTTGATCCAAGCGCAGATCTGGTGCCCGAACGGCAAGCCCTGCTCACGCTGGAGAGCGGTCCGCTGATGGTGCGCATGGGCCAGGCGCGTGGTCACTGCCACAAGATCTGGAACATTTATCAGAACCACCTCGACCGCTGGTTTCACCGGGTGTTGTCGCCCCAGGAAGCCGCAGACATGCAGCGCCTGTTCGAAGCGCTGAGCTATGGCGATTCACAGATGGAACTGGCCATTCAACAACTGGCTGGCTGGTTGGGAACGGCGGCCGGCGAGACCCTCGATCTCCTCGACAGCGGCAGTCTTGACGACGTCCAACAACGCATCCGTGCAGCGCGTAGGGAGGTGCAGCCGGCCCGTCAGGCCATCGCCCAGACGCTGGCCCGGCTGGTGCAACTCCAAGGCGACTTCATCGCCGCCTCCGGCACCGACTGACCGATAACGGTCCCGATCTACCACTCCCCACTCCCTGAGACCCCCGCCATGCCTGTCAACATCAGCCAGCGCGTTCGGCCAGTCTTTCAGCTGAATCGGCACGGCTTCACCCTCACTATTCACGACAGGGATGCGGGTGGCTCAACGCCGGCATCCGGTCTTGCTGTAACCATTCATCTGTTGGATGCCAGCGGTAAGCCCGGCGAGGTGCTGGTAAAAGGGCTCACCGATCGCAAGGGACAGCTGGTTTTTTCAATCACTGAGCCCGGGGCCTTGCAGGTGGCCACCACAACCCAGCCATTGCCGCAGATCCATGTCACGGTGAGCGATGTGGATGGGGATGCCATTGGCTCGCCTCTTGTTCTCCAACCTGAACGCGGCAAGCCACTGCCGATTCAACAGCTGTCGATCAAGGCCCACATCGACAAGCTGGTCGCTCCCCTCGATGGGTTGAAGGCCTCCATGGGTCTGCAGCTTTCGGCCGGCCTTGATCAGGCCTTGAAGGATCGCAAAATTGCTTCCCTCGCCCAGCTCCGCAGCGCTCAGGACATCGCCTCAACGGCCGGCCTCGGACAGACAGAGCTGAAAGAACTCAAGCTGTTGCAGGGCCATGCCCGGCTGCAGCTGATCAGCCGAGACCACAAGATCAACCAGCAACTGCTCGATGCAGGGTTTCCTGATGTCACCGCCATTGCTGCCCTCAGTCGGCAGGCCTTCACGAAGCAGCTGAGTGGCCGCCTCCCAACCAAAACAGTTGATACCCTCCATCGCAAGGCACTCAAGGCGACCGCTGCCGCCAACCGGCTTGCATTCGTGGAGCGTGTGGATCGCGCCAACAATCGCTCCGGTACATCCCAAGCCTCCACCGCCGAACCCCAGCCCTGTGCCTGCGACTGCCAATCTGCGGTGAGCCCCACCGCCTATCTGGCTGCCCTGCTCGACTACACCGCGCGGCATGTGCGTCTCAATGGCGCGGAGCTGTCGCTGAGCCAGCTGGATGGCCTTTTCCTGCAGCCCTTCGCAGAGTTGCCAGACGATTGCACCGCAGCCGAGACCCAGCTGCGCCAGGTGCGGCTCTGCATTGAGGTGCTGCGACGCAAGGCAGCCAAGGACGGGATTGACGTGTCGCCCATTATCGCCGCCCATGCACAGGCGTCCTATGCCTCTTTGCTGAGCGCTCTTGGCGTCAGCAACACCGAGCTCCGTTTGGCCCGCACGGCCAGCCCTGAACGGCAGCAGCAGCTGGCCGACCGGCTGGCTGTACCCCTGTTACAGCTGTTCAGCGGCTTCATGCTGGCTGAGACCGATCAGACGGAAGAGAAGCTGCAGACCGTCTTCGGCCTTCCCTCCACCAACCCAGCGGCCTCCCCTCTGGTGGAGTCCACACTCCAGCAGGCGCGCCTGGCAGCCCTGGAGCAGAGTTGGCTGGCTGTCGATCAAGCCAGTGAGCGGCTGCTACTGGATCCGGATCTGATCAGTTCTGATGTGTTTGCTGTCATCAGCTCGCGTGCAGAGGAACTGCTCGAGGCTCGGCGCTCCCAGCTGGATGCGCTCGTTTCAGCCGTCGCTGCGATCACCAATGAAGCCAGTCTTACCTCGGTGATGACCAGCCCAACCACAACGGTGGTGCAGGGCATGCATGGCCTCCAACTCGGCAGCGCATCGGAACTTGACAGCTTCAACCAGCAACGACAGGCGGGCCTGCCCTATTCGCGCAGCATCAATGGGGAGCCCGTCGCGCTCAACTTCGCCACGTTGGGTGTCCGTAAGCCCGAGTTCGATCAGCTGTTGATCATCCGTCAGCTGGCTGTCGATGGCACGGTCACCACTGAGGACTGGAATGAGGCCACGCAGGTGCTGACGGCCATCGAAAAACGCAAGGCCCTCGTACCCATCTGGCGAGCTGAAGAACAAACCAACAACATCAGCCTTACCCCCGAGGTCTTCAATCTGCTCGATGAGGGTGTTGGCGTGCTGCGAGACCTGCAGACCCAGTCACCCGCTTTCCTGCGTTGGCGGGTTGAACTCGGCGATCTGCGAGACTGGCTCTCCCTGCTCAAAGACCGGATTGCCCAGCGTGATGCTGCGCTTGCCGGGATCCAGAGCGCTGTGGATGCGGCCGAGGATGCCCATCTGGCAGCGCTCCGCGATCGACTCGTGGATGCCGTGATCACCACAAGCCCGCCGAGCCTTGACCGCAAGAAGAGGTGGGTAAGCAATCACCTGTTGATCAGCGCCAATGAGTCGGCCTGCCGCAAGACCACCCGCACTGCCCAGTCCATTGAAGCACTGCAGCTACTGCTCTGGGGGATTCACAGCAAGCTCTTCGAGCGTCCTGAGTTCACACTCGATGCTCCAGAATTTGAGGCTGAGTGGAAAGGCCTCGGGACCTACGCCTCCTGGCGAGCGCTGCAGTGGGTATTTATTTACCCGGAGAATGTTGCTCGGCCTTCGCTGATCGCTAGGGAGAATCGGACACTTGTCCTGGCAGTGTACGAGCTAATAATAAATTACTGGCCGCTCCTAGGGCTTGACCCTGAGGCAACCTCTCCAGACTCTAATGTCGATTGGTATGAGTGGGCGGTTGCGCAGGAGATTGCCTGGCGATTGCGTGAAAGGCTATTTACCGATGAAAGCCATGCCTCCATGAATCATAACTGGATAAATAGTCTTATGCAACAATTGTGGGATGTGCGTCTTCTCGTCTTCAGTGAAGCCGCTGGAGACATCAGGCCTCGTGCTTCAGCATCTCTTGAGGCGTTTTACTATGTCCCAATTGACATTGCTTTTCGCCTCAGGGATGCAGGCCGACCCGAGGAATCCCTGAAGGTGTTGCGACGCGTAAGCGATCTGAAGACCGGTAGACCCCGCACTGCTGAGGCTGCTGATGCACTGGACGTGTTGCGTACCAACAACCTCACGCTGCCACGCGACGACGACTGGCTCCTCTCCCCACTTCCCCATGAAGCCGCCGAACGTATTCCCGGTGGTTATGAACGCAGGGTTGTACTAGGTGCGATCAGCGCCTATCTCGATATGGCCGAAGCCGACTTCGCACGCGATACGGGTGAATCCCTGGCGAGGGCCAGAGAGGCCTACCTTGCCGCAATGGATCTACTGGAGAGTGACGTCTTAGGAACGCCCTCTCCCACCTGCAGGTCACTCACCATCGAGATCGGAGACGACCAATTGCGGCGAATCGTGATCCGCCTCCGTGACGAGCTTTTCAGGCGTGATCCCATTGTTGCGTTCGATCGTGATCGTCTGATCACGGCTGACCTCGAGGTGGACAAACTGGTCAAGCAGCATCGCCCTGGCGATGATCTGAATACCTTCGGGCAGCAGGTGCATCAGATCTATGGCAAGGCACAGCTTAGGCGTGCTCGGCAGACCATGCAACGGCGCACAACCCAATCCTCCTCTGTTCAGACTCAGAGGAGTAGGGCCATGCTGGCGAATTCAGCTTATTTTGACCTGATCCAAAGAGGCTTCACCCGTGATGGAGATGGTTCTCTGGTGTGGACTGATTGGATCCCGGCTCCAGCCTTTACGTACTGCATACCGCCCAATCCTGTAATCACTCTCTTGCGGCTACGCGCAGAGAGTGGCTTCTTCAAGCTGACCCATTGCATGAACAGCAACGGCTTGAAGCGCGAACCCGCTCCCTATTCGGCGCCCACGGATGTGGAGAGTGGTGTGTCGGATGAGCTGGTGATTCCTGTTCAGGCAGCTGGTATGGATGTCTTCACTCCACCTGGAGCAGTGATCTACCGCTTTAAGGTTTTGATTGAGCAGGCCCGGCAACTTGTAGCAATTGCTCAACAGGTTGAGGCTTCATACTTGTCATTTCTGGATAGGCTTGATCAAGAGACCTACTCGCGGCTGCGTGCCAGGCAGGATCTTGGCGTTGCTAGCGCCACTGTGAATCTCCAGGATCTTCGCGTGGATGAGGCGCTTCGTGGAAAGGACCTGGCGCTTCAGCAGTCTGACCGTGTTCTTATCAGTGTCAATCACTATGCTGACCTGCTTAGCGACGACGGTGAGCTCTGGCAGGAGAGCCTTGCCTTCTGGTTGTTGGCAGGGGCCGCCGTGATTCAGTCTACCGGTGCCATCGTTGGTCTTGTTGGGGGAGGCATCGCTGTCGGTGCTACATCCGCTGGCGGTGGCGCACCTTTCGGCTCTGCCTTGGGTGCATTAGGCGGCGCAATCGTCTCCGGTGGTGGTGGTTTGGCCACTGCTTCGTCAGCGTTGTCTCTCAGTGCCAGCTACGAGCGGCGCAAGCAGGAATGGAAGTTCCAGCAAGATCTCAGCACAATCGACAAGATCATTGCTGAAACCCAACAGCTTCTCGCTGAGGACCGCTACCAAATCACGCTTCAGGAACGACGCATTTCTCAGTTGAGCCGCGATAATGCCAATGACGTTGTGGAATTCCTGGATAACAAGTTCACCAGCCGAGAACTCTATGCCTGGATGGGAAGCATCGTCAGCCAAGCATATCGTTACTTTTTACAGCAGGCCACTGGTATGGCAAAGCTGGCGCAGCGTCAGCTTGCGTTTGAGCGCCAGGAGCCCGAACTTGGCTACATCCTTGATGACTATTTGACCTATGCCCAGCCAGGCGGCAGGCCCTCTGGCGGTCCTGAAAAGGATCGCAGGGGGCTCACGGGTTCGGTTCGTCTGCTCCAGGACATCACCCGGCTGGATCAACGCGCCTTCCTGACGGACCGCCGCAGGATCCCTCTGCCCAAGCACATTTCCCTGTTCGCCCATGATCCGATTGCCTTCCTGCGGTTCCGTGAAACGGGAATTCTCCCGATCAACACCACTATGGATCAGTTCGATCGCGACTTCCCGGGAGACTATCTGCGGCTGGTGAAGCGGATTCGTGTCTCTGTGGTTGCCCTGATCCCACCATTGGACGGCATCAAGGCCACACTCTCCTCAACGGGAATCTCCAGGGTGGTTCGCGGTGGTGATCGCTACCAGGAGGCCACACTGGCTACCCAACCGGAGACGGTAACGATCACCGCACCATCTCAAGGTCCCGGCTTAATGGAGCTACAGCAGGATCAGGCAGAGATGTATCTCCCCTTTGAGGGCCTGGGTGTGGCCGGAGGCTGGGTCTTCTCCCTGCCGAAAGCCGCTAATGCGTTTGATTTCAACACTATTGCAGATGTTATCTTTACGATTGAATATTCCGCCATCTATAGCGATGAGTATCGACGGCAAGTCGTGCAGCGGCTCAACTCAAGCCTTGCGTATCAGGGTGAGCGAACTTTCAGTCTTCGGCAGCACTTCGCTGATGAATGGTACAGCCTGCATCACCCCGAGCTAATAGATGATGTGAGTCTTCGGTTGCGGCCCACGCTTGAGCTTGGTCGCGCCGATTATCCTCCTAATCTCATTAATGACAGCCTGAAGCTCAGCCAGCTCTCTGTTTATGTAGTCCGCCGTGAGGGCATCACCGATGAGATCAACATATCAGGGCTGTCCTGGGTTTATCCCGGCGGCACCAGTCTTCTGCCATTCAGCAACTCTGCCAGCATCACTACACGTAATGGATTACTGACAACCAGGGATCTGCCGGCATCCAGCGCCTTTGCGGCCCTTCGCGATCAGCCTCCTCTCGGCACCCTGAGCTTCCAGTTGGCTGGCCAGATCGATGGCAAGCCGTTTGAGGAAGCGATGCGACAGGGCTTGATCACCGACATCCAGGTGGCGGTAGCGATCCGTGCTGATCTGCCCCCTTGGCCTGAGATGTAGTGCATCTTGCCCAGCTTCCGCATATGCCTATGTGGCATGGAAGTCAGGTGACACTTGTGCTCAGCGCTTGATGGATACCGAGCTTCTAGCAGACGCGATGATTCATGGACGCCACCAAGGTGAAGCGACACTTCGAACACATCCCTCGAGCGGCCAGGCCACCACAAGAACCTACTTCGGCACCCCGGGCTCACGGCCTGCCACTCAGGGGCAGCGTTAAGTGTCGAAGCCGTGCACACAGCCACCACAACGTAAAGCCAGCTCGAGAAACAGTTATGCCTAGCTACACAGCACAGGTCCTGTGGAACCAAGCGGGTCAGACGTCTGTTGATCATTAATACAGCCGAAAGCACATTTCCGGTTCGATGGGGGCGCGGAGATTCCTGGCTCCTCATCCCCCCATATCGCACGTTTCTCGCTATCCGACCCAACCGCCATAGACCAAGAAGAGGCATTTGCCGCCTCTCTGTCAAGTTGTCGGATGTTGTGATTTATAAGGATAGCAGCCCTGCAAGAACTGCGCGTCGATAGCTACATCGACAATGCCGAAATAATCATGGAGAGAAAACAGAATGGAAGGCTTACAATCTCAGCCATTGTCCTCAGGCCAGAGGCGAGATTTTCTGGCGATATGGTTCCCGCCAACGACGAGATCCTTGAGATACATCATCAAGCTCATGAAGAGTGTTTCATAAGCAAACTCCGTCCTGACCGAGGTGCGCTGCGAAGCAGTTCTGAAGTAGTCAGCAGCGAACAGTCACATTCCTTTCAAGCACGTCGGCGAAAGACGCTCAAGCAATCATTCATTCTGTGATGCTTGCAATTGACGCCTAACCAGCCAATCCGTGAGCGCCGCTGGCTGGTCCTGGTCCTCCAGCTCGCTGATTGATGCAACCATGAGCCCCAAGCCACCGCAAAGGAAGGCTGCCTTCACGCCGGGCTCAGGCCTTCCATCAACCGTAGCCGCACGGTGCACGGGTGCCGTCACCGCGGCAACGCACCGTGAAGCAGCGGAGGCTCAGCCTGAGGTCTCGGGGCTTGGTACGGCGTGCCGCCACGGCCGCCCCACATCACCCGTTCCCCTGATGGATCACAGCCCGGCAGATGCGCCGAGCGGCCTCCCGCCCACCGAACAGATTGCGGGCAGCGGGGCCGGTCTGCAGGGCGCTGAGACTGCCCATCACATGCACGGCGCTGCCTGGCCAGCTCAGGTCGGAGGCCAGAACAGGCCAGTCGTTGACCAACTCGATCGGACGCTGCTCCTGGAGCTGCCGCAACAGCGGGTGCTGGCTGACGCCCTGGCGGTGCCCTGTGGCGAGCCAGATCCGGTCAGCACAGAGCTGATGGCCGTCCGTCAAGACAAGCTCCCATTCTCCGGAGCACCATCGCGCTGAGCGCACCTCGCCGCGTTCGTGGAGCTGCAGCGCTCCCCCTCGTTGGGCCAGCCTCAGCTGGGCGGCCGTCTCCGGCGTGATGGAGCTACCGTCGCGAGCCTCCAGCACCTGCCGCTGACGCCGCCGCATGCAGGGTTCGGCATGAAAGGCCTTGAGGTATCTGGGCCCAAGCCAGCCTGGATCGGCATCGAAGGGTCTGCGCTTCAGGGTCCGCCGACACAGCAACTGCACCAGCGCACCCCGCCGAAGCGCTCCCAGGGCCAGATGGGCGCTGGTGAGCCCGCCTCCCACGATCAGGATCCTCTGGCCCTGCAGTGGGCCCAGCGAAGGGAGATGGATCCTGTCGCTGTGCTGCAGCGCCTCTGGCGGAGGGTCGCCTGCGATCGCTTCAACCCAGGAGGGCATCTGAGGGGTGCCACTCCCCGTGGCGATCACCAATCTGCCGGCTGTCATGGTGATGCCATCGCACAGTGCCAGCTGGATCGGGCCGCTTCCCGCCTGGGAAAGCCGGATCCGCTCCACGCTCGCGGCCCGTACATCCTCATTCAGCTGGTGCGCGCTGATGACATGGCGGCAGAAGTCGCCAAACAGACCGGTGTGGGGGAGGCCATAGGGTCCCTCGAGCTGGCGGCTGCGCTGTTGCGCGACCGCAAAGTGCCGCAGGGCATGGGGGTTCGGATGGGGGTGATGGGGCGAGGGGGAGCGCAGCCAGGGAATTTCGTAACGCCTCATCTGCCGCTGCCAGCGGCTCAGCCAGCGGCCGCTGGGGTCCACGATCCGCAGGCGCCGATGCAGCCGCGGTCGCTTCTGGAGCAGGAGACAACTGAGGGTGAGCGCCTGGGGCCCGGCCCCGACAATCACGATGTCAGCCATGGGCCAGAGGATTGCGCTGCTGGCAGGAACGGCAGGTTCGAGTACACGGTGGCCAGGCCATGCCGCTGGGAGGCCTGCTTGAGCCGCTCATGCAGCTCCAGGCCGCTGAGCTCGGCATCCGCCTCACGCAGCACGGTCAGCAAGGCCTTCTGGCGGGGCCCCAGGGCCGGCCGGGCCTGGTCGGAGGGATGGGCGTGGTGAGCCATGGCCATGGCGCCAGGAGCGAACCTGCTAGAACGAGAACCATTTTCACCCTAAAATGAATTCGGCGAGGTGGGCATCGACAACCAGCTGGTGGTGGATGCCGATGAAGAGATCTTTGAAATGAACAACGGCTGCATCTGCTGCACCGTGAGCGGTGATCTGATCCGGATCATCGGCAATCTGATGAAACGGCGCGACCGCTTCGACCATCTGGTGATCGAAACCACCGGCCTGGCTGATCCGGCACCAGTGATTCAGACGTTCTTTGTGGATGAGGATCTGCGCGACGAGCAGCGGCTCGATGCCGTGGTGACCCTGGTCGACCTCAAGCACGTGGAGCAGCACTGGGACACAGAAGAGGTGCAGGAGCAGCTGGCCTTCGCTGATGTGCTGGTGCTCAACAAGGCCGATCTGGTGAGCGACGCCGATCGTGCGGCGATCGAGCGGCGCGTGCGCGCCATCAACCCCGTGGCGCGTCTGCTCACCAGTGAGAAGGCGGATGTGCCGATGCAGGAGCTGCTGGGGGTGGAAGCCTTTGAGCTGGAGCGTGCCCTCAGCCTCGATCCGGGCTTTCTGGCCGAGGAGCACGACCATGAGCACGACGATGCCGTCGGTTCGCTGGCCCTGCTGGAAGAGCGCCCCATGGACCTCGAGAAGCTGGGCGGCTGGATCTCCGATCTGGTGGCCAGCCGCGGTCCTGATCTGTTCCGGATGAAGGGCATCATCCAGCTGGACGGCAAGGACGAGCGCTACGTGCTGCAGTCGGTGCACATCCTGATCGACGGCGATTTCGATCGCCCCTGGAAGCCGGGTGAGCGGCGCCGCACCGAATTCGTGATCATCGGCCGCGATCTTGATGCCGATGGCCTGCGCGCGGGCTTCCACGCCTGCGTGGCCTGAATTGGCGATGGCACCGGCAGCACCTCTGGTGCGCCAACGCCTCTGCGGCGATCTGCAGCAGCCGATCACGGCCCTGGCCTGGTTCGCCGATGGAGAGTTTCTGGCAATTGCCAGCGCCGGTGGCGAACTGCTGCTGCTCGATTTCCGCGCCGGCTGTGAGGAGCTGCTGCGGGGCGAGCGCGACAGCAGCCTCGATGTGGTGGGCTTCAGCAGCGATGGCCAGTTCCTGATGGCGGCCGGCCAGAGCGGTGAACTGTTGCTGTGGGAGCTGGGCGGCACCGGCTTGCGCCCACTGGCCTTGGAGCCGATGCCGCTGGGGGGCGGCTGGATCGATGCGGCAGCCTGGCAGCCGGGTGGCCTGCTGCTCGCGGTGGCGGCCGGGCGGGAGCTGCGGCTCTGGGATGGAGCGAATCGTCAGTGGCGTGAGCCGCCCCTGGACCTGCCCGGCACCATCCAGGCCCTGGCCTGGAGCGCTGATGGAGAGCAGCTGGCGGCCAGTTGCCACGGTGAGCTGGTGCTGTGGCAGCCATGCCTGAGCGCGCCGGCCGATCCGCCGCTGCGCAACCCGATCGCCTCGGCCGGCCTGGCCTTGGCCTTCTCCGGGCCGGGGTCACCATCTGGACTGCGGGATGCTGGATCGCTCCCTGATGGTGTGGCCCAAGGGGGGCCAGGGGCAGCCGTGGCAGTTCAGCGGCTTTCCGGCCAAGGTGCGCCTGCTGGCCTGGAGCGAGCAGCCGGGACGTCTGGCACCGCTGCTGGCCAGCGCGGCCGCAGAGGCTGTGATCCTGTGGACCCAGGTGAGGAAAGGCGCCAAGGCCTGGCAACCGGAACCGCTGCTCTGGCATGAGAAGCGCGTCAACGCACTGGCGTTTGCCCCTGGCAGCACCATGCTCGCGAGCGCCTCCAGCGATGGCAGCGTGGCGCTCTGGGATGGCCGCGGGCGGATGCTGCAGCCGCTCGAGGGCCAGGGCAGCAGCTTCAACGTGCTGGCCTGGCGACCGGACGGCCGCCACCTGGCCGCCGGTGATGCCAACGGGCGCTGGTGGCTGTGGCCGGTGTCCGTGCCGGCGCGGGAACGTGAGCGCGGTTCGGCTGGCAGCGGCTTTGCCTGATCCCCGCCAGTGGTCACTGGGTCGTAGCCCTGGCTGGCATCCGTGGCAGCGATCCGCGAGGAGGCGCAACAGCCGGAAGGCCTGCCGGGCCTGGAGCGCCAGGGTCAGCTCGGGCGCGGTCCTGCGGATGCGATCGCGTCATTCCCCCCGGCTTGCGGGCGCTGCGCCGCAGCGCCGGATGGGCGAGACCCAGTGCTGTAACCAGTGGGAATGATTCCCGTTCGCTGGTAAAGGGACATGTCATTGCTCTTGGCGCCAGGGCCTGACCCACTGCTGATCTGATGGCCTTGGATGCGCGGGACTTTGCTGAGCAGGACCCCTGGGAGCAGGGACCCTCAGCCGCAGAGCAGATGCGGTTCCAGCAGATGCACGATCGGCTGCTGCGGCGCCGGGGCGGCCTGGAGGGACAGCAGGAGCAGCTCTGGGCCTGCGTCCAGGCGATGCAGAGCATGACCTCGACCGTTGTTGAGCAGCTCGCCGGAGAGCTGCCATCCATGGAGCGGCAGAGCGTGGGTCGCCAGTGGGTTCTCCGCGATCTGCGGGTGTTGCAGGCATGGTTGCTCTCGGTGGAGGTTCTGCTGGAGCGCACCGGTGAGGTGGAGTGGCCGCCAATGGTCGAGCGCCTGGCCCGGGAGCTGGTCGGCGAGCTGGCCCCTGATCCCAACGACGCGCAGCGGTGGCAGCTGAATCAGCTGCTGGAGCACAGCAGCGACCGCGGTGATGACTGAACGCTCAGATCCGGCACCGCCGACAACCAAGGGGCCGGTGAGCCAGCAGCTGCGCGGCAGGGTGCAGGGCTGCGTCACCGGCCTGGCCTGGGGGCCCTGGGCAGCCCAACTGGCCATCGCCAGCGCTGCGGGGGAGTTCATCTTTGTCGATTTCGCCGCCGGCGTGGACTGGCCCCTGCACGAGGCCAGTGAAACCGGCAGCCAGGGCTTTAACGCCCTGGGACTCTCCAGCTGCGGCCGTTGGCTGGCCGCAGGCGGCGAAGGCGGCGTGCTGTCGCTCTGGCGCCTGGACGGCGAGGTGCCGCTGCAGGTGGTCGTGCCAGCCATCGGCGGCTGGATCGACCAGCTGACCTGGCAGCCGGATGGTCTTCTGTTGGCGGTGGCCAGGGGAGCGGAGATCTGGATCTGGCACAGCGAAAACCAGGGCTGGTTGCCGCCGCTGCGCAGCCCGGGCGGCGCGGTGATGGCCCTGAGCTGGAGCCCAGCGGGCGATCAACTGGCAGCGGGCACCGGCCAGGGGGTGTGGATCTGGAGCCTGCCCCTGGCCTCAGCAGCCAGCGCGGAACCTCTGCGACTGGAAACGGGCTCGGCCGTGCTCCAGCTGGAGTGGGGACTGGATCCCCCTTGGCTGGTGGCGGGCTTGATGGACCGGCGCCTTGTGCTGTGGCGGGATCTTCGCCAATCCATGCTGGGCGTCGGTGACCTGCCGGGCAAGATCCACGCCCGGGCGCTGGGGCGACTACCCAGCGGGCAGCAGGCGCTGCTGGTCGCTGCCGCAGAAGCCGGCGTGGTGTGGTCCGGTCAGGGGGATGACGTGGAGGCCTGGAACGCCGTGCTGCTGCCCTTTCATCTGGATCGGATCGCGGCGCTGGCCTTGGGCCCTGCCGAGGCCCCGATCGTCACGGCATCGCGGGATGGCACCGCGCCGCTGTGGAGCGAAGCCGGCTCCCTGCTGCAGGTGCTCGAACTCGATGGCCAGCCGCTCACCAGCGTGGCCTGGCGGTTCGACGGCAAGGCCCTGGCCGCTGGTGGCGAGGCGGGTGGTTGGGTGCTGTGGCCCCTTGATCCAGGCGACGAGGCCAGGCCATGAGCACCAGGGAGCCATCACCCGTTGGCCGCCTCAACCACCTGCGCTGCGCCACCGGCGGATGCCCTGAGCGCGCGCCGAATCCCATGGCGCGAGGTCCTGCGGCAGACCCGCCGATCACCGCTACGGTGAGAATGGTTCTCATGGCTGGCAGCCTGCCGACGCCTGGCTTGCCCGCGCTCTCTCCGTCGTTTCTGCTGATGGCACCCATTCGCGCCTTGTTGATCCGTGCGGGAGCGATCTCCCTCTCGCTGCTTCTGGCGGCCTGTGGAACCCCGCAGCAGAAGGCTGAGAGTTCCTCGAGCAGCACGAGGCTGCCGGTGGTCACCACCTTCCTGCCCATCACCCTGTTCACCCGCGCCGTCGCCGGAGACTGCGCCACGGTCACGGCTCTGATCCCGCCCAGTACAGGCCCCCACGACTTCCAGGCCAAGCCAGGAGATCTGGCGGCCTTGCGCCAGGCCCGGGTGCTGGTGAAGAACGGGCTGGAGGTGGAGGGCTTCCTCGACAAACTGGTGGCCTCCGCCGGCAACAGCGAGCTGGCCGTGATTGATTCCAGCCGCGGCATCGCCACCATCGACTCCCCGGAAGGCGAGGCGGACCACGACCACGGCCATGCCCATGGGGCGGTCAATCCCCACATCTGGCTGGATCCGCTGCGGGCCGTGCAGCAGGTGGAAACCATCCGCGATGGCCTGGTCAAGGTGGATCCCAGCTGCGCGGAGGGTTACAAGCGCAATGCAGCCGCGTTCATCGCCCAGCTGCGGCAACTGAACAGCGAGATCGCCGACCAGCTCAAGCCCTACAGCGGCAAGACCTTCATCGCCTTCCATGATTTCGCCCCTTACTTCGCCGATCGCTATGGCCTCAAGGCCGAGTTCCTGGTGGATGTGCCGGAACTGAATCCCAGCCCGGCTGATCTGCAGCGGGTGGCGGCTGAGGTCAGGACAACCCAGCTCAAGGCCCTGCTCAGCGAACCTCAGGAGGGCCAGCGCTCGTTCAACACCCTGGCCAAGGATCTTGGCGTCAAGATCAGCGTGTTTGACCCGCTGGAAACCGGCAGCCTGGAATCCTCCCAGGATCCGGGAACCTATCTTCGGGTGATGCGGCGCAACACAGCCGATCTGATCCAGGCCTTTGGAGGTTGAGTGCTGATGGGATCGGCACCGGTGGTGCAGGTGCAGAACCTGAGTGTTCTGCGTGACGGTCTGCTGGCCGTCGATGGGGTCAGCTTCACCCTGGCCCCGGAGACCGACACCGCCCTGGTGGGGCCCAATGGGGCGGGCAAGAGCACCCTGGTGGCGGCCCTGCTCGGGCTGTTGCCCAGGTCAGGCGGTTCGGTGCGGATCCTGGGTCAGGAACTCGGTCCTGACGGGGAGCTTCCCCGCTCGGTTCGCTCCCAGATCGCCTACCTGCCCCAGACCCTGGCCCTGCAGGGCCGTTTCCCTCTGACGGTGAGCGAGTTTGTGGGGTTTGGCTTTGATCGGCCTGGTCTGAACCTGGCCTGGCTGGGTGGTGGCAGCCGGAGCCGCCGTCAGGCGATCCAGCAGGCCCTGCAGCGCACGGGCTGCGGCGATCTGGGCGAGCACCTGCTGAGTGAACTCTCCGGTGGTCAGCTCAAGCGGGTGCTGCTGGCGTTCTGCGTGGTGCGTCCCCGGCGTTTGCTGGTGCTCGATGAGGCTCAGGCGGGCCTGGATGTGCCGTCCACCGAGCAGTTCCATCAGCTGCTGCTGGAGCTGCGCCGCCAGGAGGGCTGGACCGTGCTGCAGGTGTCCCACGATCTGGAGATGGTGCGGCGCAGCTGCGATCAGGTGCTCTGCCTCAACCGCTGTCTGCGCTGCAGCGGCCCTCCTGATCACGCCCTCAGCCCCGAACGCCTGCTGGAGCTCTACGGACCGAACGTGGTGCCCTACCGGCATCAGCACCACCACGCCAGTGGCGAGCGGCCATGACAGATCTGACCGCGATCCAGGCAGTCCTGGCCGAACCGTTCATGCAGCGGGCCCTGACGGGCGGCCTGCTCACCGGTGGCCTGGGCGGTCTGCTCGGCAGCTTTGCGGTGTTGCGGCAGCTCTCGTTCTTCAGTGATGCCCTGGGTCATTCGGCCCTGCTGGGCATCAGCCTGGGCATCCTGCTGGGAATCAACCCCACCCTGGTGCTGATTCCCTTTGCGGTGCTGTTCGCCCTGCTGGTGAACCAGCTGGTGAGCCGAAGCGGTCTGCCGGCCGACGCCCTGCTGAACATCGTGTATTCCAGCTCCCTGGCCTTCGCGGTGGTGGCCCTGAGCCTGGTGGAGACCTATCGCGGCGGCATCCAGCAACTGCTGTTCGGCGACATCCTCGGCATCAGCTGGCCAGACCTGGCCGTGATCGCGGTGTTGTTGGTGGCTGCCACCGCCTACCTGGCCCTGAGCCTGCGGGCCCAGGTGCTGCTCACCCTCAACAGCGACCTGTCCGGTGCCTTCGGGGTGGGAGCCAGCCGTCACCGCCTGGCCTTCATCGTGTTACTGGCCGTGGTGGTGGCCGTGTCGATCAAGGCGGTGGGGGTGCTGCTGATCAGCGCCTTCGTGGTGATCCCCGCCTGCGCCGGGCGGCTGGTGAGCCGCCACTTTCCGGTCTACGCCCTCGTCTCGGCGGGCCTCGGTGGTGGCTGTGCCCTGCTGGGTCTGCTGGGTTCAGGCCTCACCAACCTGCCCTCCGGCCCCTGTGTGGTCATCGTGCAGTTTGCGGGCTTCCTGCTGGCGCTGATGGTCAGCCAACTGACCCGTCGCCCGAGAGCAACTGCTGGGCCAGCAGGGGGCCGAATTCCTGATGCAGGCCCAGCCTCCCCGGGATCCGCATGAGCTGATCCGCCGCTGCGGTGAGGGCTTCCATCTCGGCCCTGGAACGCGGTGGTGCCTGGTCGGCCAGCACCACCTGCAGGGGGCATTGGAGCATCCGGGCCTGTTGGAGCCACCAGGCTCGATCAGCTGCTGGATCCAGGCCACCCGTCACAAAGGCCGCGCTGGCGAACCGCGCCCCCGGGCGGCGGGCCAGCAGCTGTTGCTCCCGAATCCGCTCTGCGGTCAACAGGTCAGGATCCACCCAGACATGACGCCGCAACATCAGCCTCAGCACGGCTCGGCTGGTGTTCAGCCTGTACAACGCAGGGCCGATCAGCGGTGCGGCAACCACCTGCCGCAGCCAGCTGAACTGTTGGGGCGACCAGCCGGTCATGGTGGGCAGCGGCCCACGCCAGGTGGGAGCCACCGCGACCAGGCGGCGCCATTGAGGCGACCATTCCGCGGCCAGTCCCAGGGCGATGGAGGCGCTGTGGCCGGCGGCCACCACGCTGATGCGACCTGGGTGGGTGGTGTGGAGGTAGGACAGAACGGCCCGGAGCGCAGAACGCAGCAGGGAGGCGTCGTAGCCGATGGCCGGGCGATCGCTCTCGCCGAAGCCCGGCCAGTCAACACTCACGAGCTGGCGCTGCTCACCGACGGCGTCCGCCAGGGACTTCCATTCGCTGCGGCTGGAGACGGTGCTCAGCGCCGGCAACAGCAACCAGAGTGGTGCCGATCGGGGCCCGGAACGCTCCAGCACGATCCCCAGCTGGTGCCCGGCCCGATCCAGCTGCAGCCGTTCCACGCTTCCCCCGAAAGCAGGCGTCATGCGAACCCCCGACCTCTCGATCCAGCCTGTTGACCCACGGTCCTGAAGGCGATCCTGTCGCTGCCGGGGTCGTAGAGGGTGTAGCGGAGGCCGGAGCCGATGCCGATCACCTTGCGCTGCGGCACCACCTGCTGCCGCTGGCGTTCGCCTTCCAGATCCCGCACGGCGGAGGCGATGCCACCACCCGCAAGCCGCAGATATGCGGAAGGGCAGGAATGGCTCTGGATCTGCTTCAGGATCCAGCTGGTTTTGCCGCAACCTGGAGGCCCTGAGAGCAGGAGGGTCTGGCTCATGGCGCCGCCACGCAGGCCTCGAGCTGGGCCTTGATGGCGGCCTGATCAATCCCTTTGCCGATCGCCACCACCTTGGTGTGGCGTTCTGAGCCGTCGGGCCAGTCGGAATCGTCGATCGTGAAGCGCTTGCCGCACAGGTGAAACAGGTGGCGGCGCTCGCTCTCGCGGAACCAGAGCACCCCCTTGGCGCGGAACACCGAGGCGGGGAGCTGGTGGTCGAGGAAGTGCTGGAAGCGACGCAGATCGAACGGGGCCTCCACGGCCAGGCTCACGGAACTGAAGCCCTCGAGCTCAGGGGTATGGGCATGGTGGTGATGCGCGTGGTCGTGGATATGGTGGTGATGCCCATCGCCATGGTGGTGGTGGCTGTCATGGTGCTCTGAGACGTGCTCCCTGGCCTCCTCCTGGGCCTGCAGGGCGGCGAGCCGGTCGCTCTCGAACAGGCCCACACTCAGAAGCAGTCCCAGCGGCACATCCCCACGACTGGCCCGCAGGATGCGGGCATCCTTCTTGATCGCACGCAGTTCGGCCTCCACCTCGGCCAGGCGCTGCTCATCCACCAGGTCGGTCTTGTTGAGCACCAGGATGTCGCCGTACACCACCTGGTCGCGGGCGATCGGGCTCCCCATCGCGGTGGCGCTGAAGTGCTCGGCATCGATCAGCGTGATGATCGAATCGAGCCGCAGCCGTTCGCGCAGGTCGCCGGCCATGAAGGTCAGAGCCACCGGCAGGGGGTCGGCGAGGCCTGTTGTGTCCACCACGATCAGATCGATCGGTTCGGGGCGCTGCAGCACCCGCTGCACAGCCTCCAGCAGCTCACCATTGATCGAGCAGCAGATGCAGCCGTTGCTCAGCTCCACCATCTGATCACCGGGGGCCACCACGAGCTCGTTGTCGATGCCGATCTCACCGAACTCATTCACCAGGACGGCACTGCGCAGGCCCTGCTGGTTGGTGAGGATGTGGTTGAGCAGGGTGGTCTTGCCGGCGCCGAGGAAGCCCGTGAGAAGCGTGACGGGCACCTGAGCAGCCTGCCGGTCCATCGACCCCCCCTCTTTGGGAACGGTTCTCATTCTGCCCGATCAGCGGCGGCCTTGAGCGCTCCGCCTGCCCGTCGCGGGCAGCCCCTGATACGCAGCGCCTGGGAACGGCAGAATGTGTACAAGTGCACAACTGCCTCCCGTGTCCTCGCCCGAACGTCATTGCACCTCCAGCCGGGAGGGCAAGGTGATGCTGTCCTGCTGGATTCCGGAAGACCTGCGCCAGGAGCTCGATCGCGCCTGGGCCGCACAGGGTCTGAGGCCCCATGGCCGTACCCAGAAGGGCATGGAACAGATGATCAAACACTTTCTTGCCCACCAGGCCGAAGCCCCGTAGGCCGTGCCGCCGGCTTCCATCGCTGGGGCTGCAGAGAGGATCGCCTCACGGCGCAGAGAACCGCGCGGCATCACCTCACCTGCTCATGGAAGGAAGGTCGAACATTCGGATGCACCTGACCCGCCAGCTTGAACCCCTCTGCCTGACAGGCCTTTCGGCGGGCAGGTGATCGGAGGCGTTCCGCACGACCCGATCGGCGTCAGGTGCACCGCGCGCAGCTCCGCCACCGTGGTGCTCCAGGGGATGACGCTCCCTTCACAATGGGGCGATCCCCACCCTGCCGATGTCGCTGCGCACCAAGATCGCCCTGGGCCTGCTGGTGTTCCTGCCGCTGTCCATGGCGGCCGAGACCCTGACCTGGGGCGAGGGGGCGGTGTTCCTCACCTCGATGCTGGCGATCATCCCGCTGGCGATCTGGCTGAGCACCGCCACCGAGGAACTCTCGATCACCCTCGGCCCCTCGATCGGGGCCCTGCTCAACGCCCTGTTCGGCAACGCCACCGAGCTGATCATCGCCCTGGTGGCGCTCAAGGCCGGACTGGTGGAGATCGTGAAGGCCAGCATCACCGGCACCCTGATGGCCAACCTGCTGCTGGCCCTGGGTCTGTCGATGCTGGCGGGCGGCATCGGCCGCAGGGAGCAGACCTTCCAGCCGGTGGTGGCCCGCGTGAACGGCTCCGCCATGACCCTGGCGGTGGTGGCGATCCTGCTGCCCAGCCTCGCTGCCCTCAGCGACGGCGGCGCCGGCGGCGATGCGGTGATCGGCAGCGCCCGCGAGTCGTTCTCGGTGTTCGTGGCCTGGATCCTGCTGCTCGTCTACGCCCTCACCCTGCTGTTCTCGCTGCGCACCCACCGCACCCTCTACGAGGTGGCCGAGGTGGATCTCGAAGACGAACTCCAGGGCGGTGAAGCCCACCGCCCGCCGCTGCTGCCCTGGATGGCGGTGCTGGTGGGCGCCACGGCGGGGATCGCCTATGCCTCCGAACTGTTCGTGGGCGTGGTGGAGCACGTCACCGAAGGGGTGGGCCTCTCGCCCCTGTTCACCGGCGTGGTGCTGCTGCCCCTGCTGGGTGGCGCGGCCGAATACCTCACGGCCGTGACGATGGCCCGCAAGAACAAGATGGATCTCTCGGTGTCGGTGGCCCTGGGTTCCACCCTGCTGGTCGCCCTGCTGGTGGTGCCGATCCTGGTGCTGGTGGGCCCGGCGCTGGGCCATCCCCTCGATCTGAGTTTCGAGATCTATGAACTGGTGGCGGTGGGCACGGCGGTGGTGGTGAGCAATCTGGTGACGCTCGACGGCCGCTCCGACTGGCTGGAGGGGGTGCTGTTGCTGGCGGCCTACCTGATCCTGGCGGCAGGCTTCTACTTTCAGAGCGCCCCGATCGCATGATGCGCAGCGAACGCCCAGCCGGGGGCTTCAGCCCCGACGAGCCGCCACCGCCGGAGGCCGACCTCAGCGATGACGAAGAACCAGTCGGGATCCTGATGGCTGCCGCTGACACGGCCCCGCCCCCCTTCCGCTCCACCAGCACCCTCAGCCGCATCAACCGCTCGGTGTCACTGCAGCTGTTGGTGGGCCTCCTGCTCACCGGCGTTGGGCTGCTGGCACGCCTTCCCTGGCTCACGCTGCCGGCCGCGGTGGTCACGCTCGCCCTGGCCGTACGCCAGCTGCTCCCTCCCCTCTGGCGTCAGCTCACGCAACGCATCGACGACGTTCCCACCACCAGGGTGCTGGCAGTGGTGGGGCTGGTGCTGGCGGCGCTGGCGATCCCGCTTTCACTGGGCTGGTGGGATCCGTTCCTCGACATCTACCGCAACGCCAACTGGGAGGCGATCGGTGCCCTCGGCGAGGGGGTGATCGGTGCCGTGGGCCAGATCCTCGTGGCCCTGGTGGCCCTGGCGATCGCCTGGCGTCAGGTGATGGTCGACCAGCGGCTCACGGGCCAGCAGAACCGCATCACCCAGGCCCAGACGATCGACAGCTTCATTCACGGCATCTCCGAGATGATCATCGACGAGGAGGGACTGCTCGAAGACTGGCCCCTGGAGCGGATGCTGGCCGAGGGGCGGCTCGCCGCCGTGCTCAGCAGCATCGACCGGGAGGGCAAGGCCCGGGTGCTGCGCTTCCTCTCCCATGCCCGGCTGCTCACGCCGCTGCAGCGCGACCAGCGCCTGGGCCGGGCAATCCTCGACGGCCGCGGCAACTACGAGATCGACCGCTTCCATGGCGTGCCGGTGATCCGCCTGCACCGGATCCTGCGGGGCGTCGACCTCAGCGGCACCGACCTGCGCGGCATCGACTTCAACGGCGCCGACCTCGCCGGCAGCGATCTGTCGCGCTGCGACCTGCGCGACGCCAACCTCGCCGGCGCCAACCTGGCCGGCGCCAACCTGGAAGGTGCCGACCTCGAAGGCGCGCGCTTCTTCTTCGGCCGCTCCCACACCGCCAGCCCCGCGGGCCAGGCTGCCCCGGATCCCACCACCGGGGCCGGCACCGGAGCAGTGGTGGAGAACGTGAACCTCAGCGGCGTCCGGCGCCTCAACCCCCAGTCCCACCACTATCTGGCGGCCTGGAGCGGCCCCCGCTCCCGCCAGACCCTCCCGGGCGGAACCCGAGGCGTCCCCAGCCAGCTGGAACGGCGCCCAGGCAGCCCAGGTGCCGGTGGAGCCACTGCCGGCTGAGCCCGGCCGGCTCATAGGATCATGGTGTGGTTCCGGATCTCCGGGGTGATCACTGGAGAGGTGGTCGAGTGGTTGATGGCTCCGGTCTTGAAAACCGGCGACCCGCAAGGGTCCGTGGGTTCGAATCCCACCCTCTCCGTTCCAGGGCTCAAAACGGGGATTCCCGAGGGTTCCCGTGATGTCCCACTGATTCCCGAGACCCGCTGCCCTGCAGTGGGTTTTCTGTTGCTTGGGCGTCCCATGGCATCCCGGCAAAACCCAGGCAAGCAAAAAATTGTGGTGGTGTAAGTGGTGGTGTAAAACTGGGGTGGTGGTGTAAATGGGGTCTTGGCTCTAACCGACAAGGAAGTTCGCGCTCTGACACAGGGATCTCGGCGGTACCGGGTCTCGGACGGTGGCGGCCTGCTTCTTGAGGTTGACCCCGCCGGTGGCAAGTACTGGCTCTGGCGGCACCGCTACCCGCCCACCAAGGACGGCCGTCGGCAGGATTTACGCATTGGGCCCTACCCCAGGATTTCGCTCAAGGCTGCACGCGACCTCCGCGATGAGCAAAAACGTCTTCTCTATGAAGACGGAATCAATCCCTGTGATGCCAAGAAACGCAGCAAAGATCACCGCTGGGGCAGACACGCCCAGCTCACCTTTGAGGCCGTTGCACTCGACTGGCACGCCACCAAAACGGCCGGCACCTGGACGGAGCGCCACAGCAATGACGTCATCAAGAAGCTCAACAAGGACATCTTTCCCGCCATCGGCGGTATGGCCATTGATGCCATCACAGCCCAGGACTGCCTGGCTGTGCTGCGCTCCATCGAGCAACGCGGTTCCAATGAAACCGCCAAGCGCTCCCTGGGCGTGATCAGTCAGGTGCTCGATTACGCCGTCGCCATCGGCCACTGCACGATCAATCCGGCCCACTCCCTCAAGCGCCACGCCCCCGTCAAGCAGACCACCAGCCATTACCCCTGCATCCCCTGGAGTGAGCTGCCCGAACTGCTGGCCGCCATGCGGGCCAACGCCATCGGGGCCGATGCCTCCACCCTCCATGCCATGGGCCTGCTGGCCCTCACCTTCGTGCGCACCAGCGAACTGATCGCTGCCCGCTGGGAAGAGCTCGACCTTGAGGAAGCCCTCTGGACCATCCCGGCTGAGCGCATGAAGGGCCGGCGCGGCAATCGCCGTGAGCACCTCGTGCCCCTCTCCCGCCAGGCCGCGGCTCTGTTCCAGGCCCAGTACGCCATCAGCGGTCCCAACGGCCATGTCTTTCAGAGCCAGCGCACCGCCACCGGCTTCATCAGCAACAACACCGTGAACATGGCCCTCAAGCGCATGGGCTTCGATGGGCGCATGTGTGGCCACGGCTTCCGCGCCCTCGCCATGACCAACATTCAGGAGCAGCTGGGCATCGACCTGCGCATCGTTGATCGTCAGCTCGCCCACATCGAGAAGAACAAGGTCACCGCCGCCTACAACCGCGCTGAGTACTGGCCCCAGCGCGTCGAGATGATGCAGCGCTGGGCCGACCTGCTCGATCAGGTCGGCTGAACACCCCCCTCCCCAGAACCCTTCACAACAAAGCCGGCCTGTCGCCAAGCCGGCCGTTGTTGATGCTGGTGCGCGATCAGCGGCTCCCGGCAGGTTCGCTCACCGCACCCTGGATTCGCTGCTCGATCCACGCCTCCAGGTCCTCCTGACACCAGGCCACTGTGCGCGGCCCGATGCAGACCTGCCGGGGGAACTGGCCCTCCGCGATCAGCCGGTAGATCGCCGTGCGGGACAGCCCCACCTTCTCTTTCACCTCCGGCAACCGCAGCAGCCGGCGATTGGCAGCCTCGCTCATGGCCTGATCTCCGCCGGCGCCAGCAGCGGCGCTGCACCAGGGGGCACCGGACCCGCCAGGACCAGCAGAACCGTGCTCAGCTGCAGGGCTAGCACCAGCCACAGCAGCCACTGGAGCTGCCGCAGGCTGTTCAGCCGCACGGTGGTGGTGATCGGCCGGCGCGTGCGGCAGAAAGCCGGCAACTGCGGCTGGGCCATGGGCCGCGGCGTGCGGCCAGGGTGTTGGGGGTAGGCCATCAGAACGGCACCTCCTCATCAGCGAACTCATCGCCGTAGTCCTCCCCATCCGCCAGCGGGATCGCCCGCTGCTGGCGGGCAGCAGCCTCATCAGCCTTGTAGGCCTGCTCCGCCGCTTCGATCCAGGCCGGATCCGTGCCCTCGCGGATGCTCAGCGGCCCGTAGAAGCCGATGGTCACGTTGCGGGGCACCGCGTCGGCGGCCGCCTGGTCTTCGATCTTGGGGCCCTTGGGGTTGCCGTCCTGGTCGTACTGCTGCGCCCAGCGGGTCTCCAGCACCAGCACATCCCCCACATTCAGCCGGCCGCGGCGGTGCTGGCGGCGTGCTTCGATCCACTCGCCAAAGCCCTTGGCCTTGAGGATTAGCCGCACCCGGTCGCCCGGTGCCGGCACGCCACCCTCATCGCCGATGCGGGCCTCCATCGTCGTGCCAGGCATGGCGATCGCATGCACGACCATCTCCTGCTTGACCTTGGGCCGGCCCTGGCGGTCGGTGCCGTTGGGGATCGGCTCCATCACGCCGCTGGTGAGGTTCTTGCGCAGCCGGTCGCGCTGCTCGGGGCGCACGATCGCCAGATAGGCCACCTCGCCGAGGCGCTGCTGACGGACCACCGGCGCCGCGATGCGGCTGCCGTCGTTGAGTTCAATCGCCATGGGAATCGCTGTTCAGGGTGGAGGGGGAAGAGGCCAGGGGAAGCAGGGGTTCCAGGCCGGCGCCCAGCCGCAGCAGGTGGTGGGCGGCGCCGGAGAGGCTCAGCTGGTGCTCGGCCGACAGCTGCCGCACCTGGCGGTAGACGTCGCTGTGCACGCAGACGCACAGGTAGTGACGGCCGTGCTGCGACCGCGGCTGGGGTCTGGCGTAGGCGCGGCGGCAGATGCTCATGGCGTCCCCCCGCCCAGCTCACGCTCGAACACGTCGATGAAGTCCTTGTGGCGCCGCTGGGTGATGCGGTCCTTGATCGTCCGCACCTCCCTGGGCACCTGGAAGTGGTGGCGGAACTCGATCGTGAACCGCTTGCGCGCCTCCTGCGGCATCGCGCCAAGGAACTTGTGCAGGGTGGCGATCTCGTCTGCCGTCAGGGGCTCCAGGCCGGAGTCGCTGGCTTCGGGGGCATCGGAAGCGCCGGTGTCCCACTCGTCGTCTCCGGCCTCAGGGTCGTCGGCAGCAGGGGCGGCGGCTCCAGCGTGGGCGTCCGCTGTGTCCGCCACCAACGGCCGCGGCCGTGGTCGTGCCTGATCTGGCTCGATAGTCCGAGGAGATCTACCCACGGGAATGCCCAGCAGGCCCGCCAACAGGGAAGCGGTCAGCGCGTACCAGGCCGGACTGCCCTCCTGGGGCGCCTGGGCCTCGCTGAACTCCTCGGCGCCGCCGCGGTGCCGCAGCGTCACCCGCAGCACTTCATGCTCCTCATTGATCAGCTTCTGGGCGCTGAACGAGAAGCCCAGGGCAAAGGCCGGTGCCGCCGCCTGAACCACCTCCTGCATGGAGGTTTCGGCGATGGCGGCCATCTGGGACTGGAACTGGGCCAGGCCTTCCGCCCACTGGGCGCGGGCCTGCTCACGGCTCTGCAGCAGAGCCTGGTTGAGATCAAAGGCGGAGTTGGGACCTGGCGTCGGCTCCATCCGCCCGCAAGGGGTGGTGGTCATCGAAGGCACTGCGGGACCGGCGCCCGCTTGCCTCGGATATTAGCGGCTCGCTAATCCGAATCTGTATCTCACATCACGCAAGCCATGGCGTACTCCGAATCAATTCGTGCGCTTCAGCTGGCGCCTGCATTCGTGCTCCAGCTCTCCAGCCAGCGCTGCGGCAGCCAGGCCTCGCCGTCCCACAGTCCCTCCAGCTGCTCAGGGGTGTAGCTCTCAAAGCCCGCCAGCACGGCCTGAAAGGTCTGCCGCTGCTTGGCCGGCGCAGCCTTTGCAGCCGATGTCAGGGCCTCCATCACACCGATGCCGTGCTGCTTGGCGGTCTGCACCAGCTCCGAGCGCCACTGCTCGCTCAGGCGGGCAGCCTCTGCTTCATCCACCACCGGCTGGGCCGGCAGCACGGGCGCCTGGTAGGCGCTCGGCACTTGCAGCAGGCCCAGGTGGCAGCTCCAGAACTCCGCAGGGCCCCACACCCGGCCGCCGTCGTCGACCAGAGGCTGGGCCTGACTGATCAGGTCCTTGAGGGGCCGGGTGCGCACGCCACTGAAATCCCTGGCGGCCAGACGGCGATTGACTTCGGCCAGGGCAAAGAAGCTCTCAGGCCTGGGCTTGGGTGCCTTGCCGTTCTCGAACACGCTCAAGGTGCTGGGGGCCATCACCTCAAAGCCAGCCTCCTTGGCCCACTTGTAGGCCGTGTACTGGGTCCAGTTGTTGAGCTCCCGCCAGCGCCTGAGCATCCGGCCGAACTCCTGACCGGCCTCGAGCTGCTTGGCCTCGATGTACCGGAACTCAGAGCTCATCAGGACTGGGATCTGGCCATTAGCGAAAGGCTAAGGCATCCCATCCATAGTCATGAACGGGTGGCGTGTCCGTTTCAGAGCGGTGTGGGCGGCTGCGGCCCCGTTCTGGACTGACGCCCGAATGTGCCTATGCCAGCCCTGGTGACGGCACGGTGGCCTGGGTGCCGCCTTCTTCGCCGGTAGTGACGCGATGGCTCCACATCCCCCATCGGCACCACCCAACCGCAGCTGACCAGCGGTGCTGGCCAGCAGATGGCCTCGCGCAGCAGCCGCTCCAGCTGCTCGCGTTGCTCCTGCTCCAGCAACGCCACGGGCTCGACGATGCGGCTGTCGGGCCCCAGGGTCCAGTCGTCGCGCTGGCAGCCGTACTCCCAGTCGCGCCCATCGGGGGATCGAGCCCACATCAGGGCCCCAAGCCGATCACGGTCGATGTCGATCTGCAGCTGCCAGCCGCTGCCCAGATCGAGCCGCATCCGGCCCCACCAGATCTCACCCCAGGGTCTGTCCGCCAGGAAGGCCTCCCCTGCCAGAACGGCCAGCAAGGCCTGCTGGATCTCGGCGGCGCAGCAACGGCTCAGGGGGAACAGAGCGGGTGACGCAAGCCATTGCCACGGCACCAGAGCGCCCACTCCCCTGGGGCTATCGGGTTGCCGCAACAGCGGCAATGGCCGGGATGACGCACGCGAATCCTCCGAAATCCGGAGGTTTCGCCTGCCGTCTGCCCGCCTGCTGTCCTTGGGGACGCTGCTGTTGTGGGCTGTGCAGCGGGACGGTGCGTGGCGATCTGGAGCCCGTGCTCGCGGATCAGGCGACAGGCCAGGAAGGCGCTGGTGCGCGCCTCCTCCAGATGCGGTGAGGCGCTCATCGCCACCAGCTTGCGGACCTTCTCCGCCGCCCGATCCGCAGCTGCGCTGTCGACCATGCCCCGTTCGCCAATCGAATCAGCTTAGCGAGCCTGTGCCAGCATGAATAAACTGATTCGACATGCCGAGGTTTCCATGCCCTCGATGATGACCCCGCTCTCTGTGCAGTTCACGCTTGAGCAGCGCGACTGGTTGGATGCGCGCACCCGCGGCGGGGTGCTTTCGCGTTCCTCGGTGATCCGCCTGATCGTGGCCGAGGCCATGGAACGCGACCAGCTCGCCAGCAAGCCCGGTAAGCGCCAGAGGCTCGATGGCCAGCGCTGAGCCGGCCGCTGCCCCTACGCAGGCACGCATCGACCGCGCCGCCGCCAATCAATTCCTCTCCCTGCTGGGCAAGGACCCCGCCAGCGCTCGGCTGCGCGCCTTCCCTCACCGCGCCAACCCGGCCAAGGGACGGATCGGGGCTCGCAAAGGCCCCTTTGATCTGGAGGCGGCTGAGCAGTGGCAGCGGGAGGGCCGCGGCATCTACCTGGTGATCAACGACGGCGGCGACAGCAAGCGTGAGATCAACGCCTGTCGGGCGTTCTTCGTGGAATGGGACGACCGGCCGATCGACTGGCAGCTGAACGCCTGGCGGGAGCTGGGGCTGCCCGAGCCCTCGCTGATCGCGCTCAGCGGCGGCAAATCGGCCCACTGCTACTGGCTGCTGGAGCAGCCGATCCCGCCGCAGGAGTGGGCACCGCTTCAGGCGGAGCTGATCGCCTACGCCGGCGGCGATCCCCACTGCAAGGACGCCTCGCGGGTGATGCGCCTACCCGGCTGCTGGTACATCGACGCCAGCGGTGAGCCCAGCGCACTGGTGGAGCTGGTGCATGTGAGCGGACAGCACTACGCGCCGGATGACATCGCCCTGGCGCTACTGCCCGATGAGTTCGCCGAGCCCGTTGCAGGCCCGGCGCCGCAGCACGCCATCCCCCTGGAGGAGCTCAACGAGGGCCCAGGCACTGGGATTCCGCTGCCCGAGCTGGGCGACGAGGACTTCGGGCCGCCGCGGCCGCTCGATCAGATCCGCACTGCCCTGGCTGCCATCCCCCGCCGGGTGGCCGGCAGCAACACCTACGCCGACTACCGCAATCTCCTCTGGGGCTTGATCCAGGCCTGCGAGCAGGCCGGCCACGACCGCGAGCTGGCGATCGCCCTGATGGAGGCCCACAGCCCCTCAGCCAGCTGCGGCTGGGACATCCGCCAGGTGGCCAGCTCTGGTGGTGAGCAGATCAGCGCGGCGACCTTTTGGTTCCACGCCCGTCAGTACGGCTGGCTGCCGCCGCAGCCGGCTCACACCCCAAGGCCCCCTGGCACGAAGGCCACAGGCAGCCACCGCAGCCAAGGCGACGCCAGCGGGCGCCATCCCGGTGGCAAGAGCAGTGACCGCACCAGCGGCAGCAACGCCAGGGGCACCAGGGGAGCTGGAGCTGGTGCTGGCCCCCAGCGCTTCTCGCCCAGGCCTGACACCCGGGTGCGCTGGGGAAAGGTGCACCTACCGATCAACCGCCGTCTCAACGCCTTGGAGCACTGCATCCGTTCCCTGGTGGGGCGAGAGCGCAACAGCCTGCGCCGCTCCGCCCGCGTGCGCGAGGCCCATGCCGCCCTGCAACTCAAAACGGCCCTGCGGCTGCAGGAGATCGGCCAGCTGATCCTCGAGGCCCACGACCAGCGCAACGGCAACCGCTTCCGCGAGCTCGATCAGGCCGAGCGGCTGGCGATGCCGCAACCCGTTGTGGAGTGGGAGATCCCCGGTTGCATCCCGCGCCGCGACCTCTCGATCGTGGGTGGCCGGGCCAAGGTGGGCAAGACGCGGCTGGTGCATGCCCTGGCCCGCTGCCTGCTCTGCGCCGAGGATTTTCTTGGGTTTGGAGCCCCGGACGCGCCACGGCCGGTGATCCTGGTGACCGATGACCAGGGCGATGGCGACACCGCCCAGATGCTGCAGCAGCTGGGGATCTGGGATCACCCGTTGCTGCTGTGGTCCCGGCGGTTCCGCGCCACTGAGGCCAACCTCGACGCCCTGCTCGCCTGCCTGGCGCAGCATCCCGGCGCGGTGGTGATCCTCGATTCGCTGCGCTCGATCACCCGCAGCTGCTGCTTTGGCGAGAACGACCCGGAAATGGGTTCGCTGATCTACGACCTCAAGCACCAGATCACCGATGCCGGCGGCACCTTGCTGCTGATTCACCACTGCAACAAGGCCAACGACACCACCGGCACCGAGGCCCTCTCGGGCCACAACGCCATCGCCGGGGCGGCCAACACGATCCTCACCCTGCACTACCTGGCCAAGGGCAACCGGCTGATCAAGGACTCGCCTCAGCGGCGCCTGGTGCGCGAGGCCCGCTCCGGTCCACCGGCCGATCTGGTGGTGGCGATCGACGGCACCACCGGCACCTTCTCGCGTCTGGGCACCTACGACGACCTGCAGGAGCAACAGGAGCAGGAGAGCGATCTGGATCGCGCCGGCCAGCGGGTGCGCAAGGCCAGCGACAAGCAGAAGGAAGCCCTGCGCTATCTCCAGGCCCTGCACACCAACGGTCTGGTCGGGGTAGGCCTCCTGGAGCTGCTGCAGGCGATCGGCATGGCGCCGACGGAGGCTCGACTCAAGCGGGACCTGGAGGGGGAAGCGCTGACCACCTACAAGGCCATGGGCCGCTTCCTCGGCAGCCTGGACGGATTGGTTGCAGCCACCAGGGTGGGTACCAGCGGCGCGAGCTACTACCTCCGCTATGGGCTCAGCGATGCCGGCGCGGATTGGCTGGCGCGTGAGTTCGATCTATAGGGGTGGATTCTTGCGATTCATTGGATCTCCCTGCGACGCAATTGATCTGACGCATCTGGCACGACGGACTCTCTCGGGATTCATTGGATTCTTTGCTGGCGATCCCCATTCCGACGTTGCGCACGGGCAACTGACCCACAACCAATGGAGAAGGGGTTGGATTCCTGGGATTCTTTGGCCCCCTAACCAGCGCAAGCCCTTTGGCGCCCCACCCAGGGTGGATCCGATCTGGATTCTTGGGATTCTTTGCGGCGCGTCCTTCCCTGGAACAGACAGTCCCTGGGGATCAAAGAATCCAAAGTATCCAAAGAATCTCACGTTCGATCTTCTGCCCAGATCCCCTGCGCTGCAACGGGGTCCAAAGAATCCAACCAATTTGGTGTATCACGTGAGGTTCTGGTGATCACGCGTCCTTTCACCCCAACCAGCAGCTCTGCTGTTGCTGACCCCAGCAACTGGCTGGCACCGATCCCCGGCCTGCGGCGCACCGACCCGGAGCACCGCTACTGGCTGGGGGAGCACCTGTTCGCGGTGTCGGTCACCGGCGTGATCGGCTCCAGCAAGAGCGACTGGGCAATGGCCCGCATCGAGGCCACCCGCCACGTCTGGGAGCCGCGGGGCCACACCGTGCACCTGGCGCTGGAGGCCCTACTCAATGCACGTTTCCATCCGCAGCCCCGAAACCGGCAGCAGGCGGCCCAGCTGCTGGAGGAGCTGCGGGCCTCGGACTACCGGGCCTGGATCGAGCCGCTGCTGGCCCACCCCCACTGGCAGCAGGTGACGGTGATCGCCTCCGAGCGGCCCACCTGCTGCCTGGTCCGCAACCTGGCCGGCACCTACGACACCGGCTTCATCCAGCACGCCAACGGCCTGCGGGTGCTTGCCGACCTCAAGACCCTCTCGCGACCCGGCTCCGGCAGTTACTGCACCCGCGCCCAGCTGGGCGGCTACATGGCCCTGGAGGCGACCTGGGGCGTGCACTACGACGCCGGCCAGACGATCTGGGCCAGGCCGGGGGAGACGCGCTTCTCGCCGCTGTACTCCCGCGAGGAGTGTCTGGCGGCCTGGGCAGCGGCGTGGGCGGGCTACGTGAGCCGCTTTCGGCCGTGGTGATCCGCTATCCGAATTGCTGTGTTCGGACTATCGAGCCGCTATTCTGTAAAGCAGGCCTCTATTGCTGGGCCCGCACGACGCCGCGCTTCTCATCGCCGATGGCTGCCAGCACCACCACCGTTGACGCTCCCCTGGCCGGCGCCGTTCTGGATGCGCTGCTCGATCGCATCACAGTCCTGAAGCTGCAGCAGAAGGCGCTCGAAGCCGAGCTCTCCCCGCTGCTGGAGCAACTCAGCGGGGCCCTGGAGTCCGGCGAGCTGGATGCCTCCTTCTCTCACAACGGCTGCAGCTTCTGCTGGTCGGCCGGACGCACCAGCTACGCCTATCCCGAGCCGCTGCAACAGCAGGAGCAGGCCCTCAAGGAGGCCCAGCGGCTGGCGGTCGCCACCGGCGCCGCTACGGAGAAGCACGGCAAGGCGTTCTGGACGATCAAGCCGGGCCGGAGCTGAACGATGGCCAATCCCCAGAAGCGCAAGGGGGATGCGGCCGAGAGGGAAGCGGCCCAGTTGCTGAGCGATCTGTTGGGCCTGGTGGTGCGCCGCAAGCTCGGCGCCGGCCGGACCACCTCAGCCGGCGGTGACACCGGCGATCTCGATGGCGTGCCGGCCCATGTGATCCAGGTGGCCAGCTGGGCTAACACCGCCGCCGCCGCCCGCCTCAAGCCCGATGAGGCCGCCCTGCAGGCCGAGCACGCCGCTGCGGCGTTCGCTGCGACGTTGGTGCGGTTCCGTGGCGGCACCTGGCGGGTGGTGCTCACCCCCGAGCAGTGGGCCGCCTACGTGCGGCTGCTCCTGCGGGAGGGCCTGCTGTGAGCCGCAAGGCCCCTGCGACCGAGGCGCCGGTGGATGCCGATCAGGTGCTGCTGGAGGAGCTGCGGCAGGCACCGCCCCAGCAGGACGCCGATGGTCAGCCCGTTTGGCCGGCCGCAGACCCCAGTCGGCCGGTGGGCAAGGGCAACCCGCCGCGGGGGCGCCGCAGCCAGAGCCACAAGCCCCGCGCTACCCACATGGAGGTGGAGACGCGCATTGCCGAAGCGCAGCTGTGGATCGCCCAGCGGCTGCCATTGGCTGAGATGAGGGAAAAAGCGGCCCAGAACTGGGGAATCACCAACATCAAAACGATCAGCCGCTACCTGGCCCTGGCGCGGCAGCGGATGGTGGAGGAGCTGATCTCCGACCGCCGCCGCCACCAGGCCGAGCAGATCTTTGCCCTCAACGACTGCGCTCGCCGGGCGATGGATGCGGGCCAATTCAATGCCGCCGTCGGCGCCTTCCGCGTGATCGCCGAGATCGGTGGGCTGCTGCGTGCTCCGATCAAGCCCCCCGAGGCGAAGACCTGATGGGCCGCATCGCCTCCACCCTGCGGCCCATGGCCAGCGTCCCGACCGATGGCGGGCTGCTGCTGGATCCCGCCACCGACCTGTGGGCGGACTGGGGCCTGCTGGGCGTTCCCGATCCCGACCGGGCGACAACGACCCGCCAAGGCCTGCTGTTCCGCGACTTCATCCGCAGCGCATTCCCGAGCTTCCAGTTCCACCGGCTCTCTGAGCTCCTGATCGACCTGCTTCAGCAGGTGGCCGATGGCCAGCTGACCCGCCTGATCGTCTGCTGTCCGCCGCGGCACGGCAAATCGCAGTTGGTGTCGCGCCTATTCCCCGCCTACTGGGTGAGCCGGCACCCGGAGCTGTTCTGCGCCATCGCCAGCTATTCGGGGGAGCTGGCCTATGCCCACAGCCGCGAGGCGCGGCACTACTACCGGATCACCGGTCATGCCCTCTCCAAGGACTCGGCGGCGGTGGGCAACTGGCTCACCCCCCAGCGCGGCGGCTGCATTGCGGCCGGCGTGAAGGGTCCGTTCACTGGCAAGGGGTACAACCTCGGGATCATCGATGACCCCTACAAGGGTCCAGAAGATGCCAAGTCGGCGCTGCAGCGCGAGCGGCTGATCGACTGGCTCAAGAGTGTCTGGTTCACCCGCGCCGAACCCGGCCAGAGCAGCGACGGAAAGTGGCTACCGGCAGCGCAGGTGGTGGTGCAGACCCGCTGGGACCACCAGGACATGACTGCCTGGCTGCTGGCCCAGGAGGTGGAGGAGAACCCGGAGCACTGGACAGTGCTCAACCTGCCGGCGATCGCCGAGCCAGTGGCGATTTCCATGCAGATTCCGCATACCTGCACGCGGGTGCCGGACTGGCGCCAGCCGGGTGAGCCCCTCTGTCCGGAGCGCGTGCCACTGGACGTGCTGCAGCGCATCCGCACCCGCCTCGGCTCCTACTGGTGGAACGCCCTCTACCAGCAGCGGCCCAGTCCTGCCGAAGGCCTGCTGTTCCGCAAGGACTGGATCCAGCCGCCGCTGCTGGTCGCTCCGGGCCAGCCCCGTCGCTACGCGCCGCTGGTGCTGAGCTGCGACCTGAGCTTCAAGGACGGCAAGGAGAACGACGCCTGTGGCTTTGCCCTACTGGGCCTGCTGGAGCCTCAGCGCCACCCGGCAGCCGAGGCCCGGCGCCAGGGGCTGGCGCTGGCTGCCAATGCGGCCGCGGCTCAAGGCTCGCCAAGGGGTGTGAATTCCATTCACTCCCCTGCTGGCGGTCAGGACCCGTGGGCCGAACTGCAGATCGAGGCGCTCTGGGCCCACCGGCAGCGGCTGGATCTGCCGGGGGTGATCAAGTTTCTGCTGGCGTCCCTCGCCTCCCTGGAGCGGCAGGGACTGCGACCCAACGCGGTGCTGATCGAGGACGCCGCCAACGGCCCGGCTGTCTGCCAGCTGCTCAAGCGCCAGGTGCCGGGGCTGATCGCCATCCCGCCCAAGGGCAGTAAGGCCTCCCGCGCCCATGCCGTGGCGCCGCTGGTGGAGGCGGGGCAGGTGCGCTTTGCCCGCAAGGCCGACTCCCTGGTGGAAGAACTGCTGGCCTTCTCGCCCCGGTGCGGCGTGGACGACCAGGTGGATGCCTTCTGCCAGGGCGTGCTCTGGATCGAGGCCCAGTTCTGGCGCGGTCGGGGCTACGGAAGCTCGCCGGTGCCGATGGTGTTCAGCCGCTGAGCCATGGCTCGATTGTTGCGCTGCATCGCCTCACCGCTCAAGCTGCAGGTCCCTTCCGGACAGCTGGATCTGCCGCTGCATCCGCGGGTGGTGGCGAGCTGTCTGCCACGGCGTCGACAGCCGCCCCGGCCAGCCAGGCCACCGGCGGCGCAGCACGCCGTGCAGCTGGTGATCGCCTACCCCAGCCGCCCGCGGCGGCATCGTCCTGTGAATCCCCATGCCACCGCCAACGCCCTGGCCCTGCAGCACCGCGACATTGCTCATACCGTGGCGGCCAACATCTCGCGGCGCACTGGACACCCCAGGGACGACCTGGAGCAGATCGCGATGATCGGCATCCTCCAGGCTGCTCGCCGCTTCTCACCAGAGCGGGGATCGTTTCGCCCCTATGCCCGCACCTATGCCAATGGGGAGGTGTATCACTACCTGAGGGATAAGGGCTTCCTGATCAAGGTGCCGGCCAGTTGGCGGGAACTGCATGCGCGTGGGCAGAAGCTGCTGCGGTTGGGAACTCCAGTTGGCGAGTTGCCAGCACGGCTGGGGATCAGCCGGATTCGGTGGGGGGAGATTATGCTGGCGTGCAGCCAGAGAGTGGTGGCGCTTGAGGCATGGGAGGAAATGGACGAATCGCCTTAGCGGCAGGCGAAGAGAGCTTTGGTATGACATAAAGAGCACTTGTCCCTTCGGTGGAGGCTCTAATACACAATGACGATAGAAACCCTGCCCAGACGCCTTGTTCTGCCTTTGGCACTATCTACAACTTTGGCGTCGACACTCAGCACTTTGCCCTTGCCGGCAAGCATAGCAACCCCTGGCGTATCAAATGAAGTTGTCGATAGAAATATGCACTCCCACGCTAATTTGCCCAAGTTTGTTCAGGACTGGTCTGAGGGTAGTGATGAGGCTTATCACAAAGGGGATCGCGAACGGGCGCTCAAGATCCAGCTGAAACTCGTTGAATGGGTGACGACTCATTTGCCTGAGTTGCATCCTGAACGGGCCTTGGGGCTCAGGAAACTTGCTTGGTTGCTCCATGAACTTGGTCGCCAAAAGCAAGCCTATGTTGAAATCAATGAAACGATCAGGCTCTATCGTGGTATCGCCGAATCGTCTGACCCAGCGAAATCAGATCTGGCAGACTCTCTGAGCAATCTCGCATCTATCCTCAAGGCATTAGGCATGAGCAATGAAAGGCTCAGGGCGCAGGCTGAAGCAGCCAAGATTTACCAAGAGCTTGCCAGAACATATTCAGATAAAGTGGCTGGAACGACTTACCGAAGGGGATTAGCGAAGGCTCTTAATAGTCTTGGCCAGACGTACGCTGAAATCGGGCAATCAGATAACGCTGTGGTTGCAACGACGGCTGCAGTTCGCATTTATCAGGAGCTACTTAGGAATAAGCAGGACTTTCCTGCAAAAGAGCTTGCCGATGCTTTAAACAATCTTGGCATTCGTTACGCGAGCCGGGGGATGCGACAGCAGGCCATCGAGCCAGCCAAACAAGCATGTAGCATCTATCGTGCTCTGCCTGCTGTGAATTCTGCGCACAGACATGACCTTGCCGAGTGCCTGAGCAATCTTGGGCTCCATTATAGACATGTGGGCAACTACGACATGGCTTTGGCAACGAGCCAAGAAGCCGTGCAAATATTTCGGGTGCTGGTGCAAATCAACGCAGGTATTTCGAGTGATCTCGCATTGGCACTCGATAACTTGGCAGGATTGTATGCTCGAAAGGACAATGATAGAGAGGCTCTTGCTTTAACTTCTGAGGCACTTTCTCTCTACGATAAGATGGCAGAGAGTGGACAAAATATTTCAGGACGAAAGGCATTAGCCTTGTCCAATCTTGCAAATCATCTTGCCAGACTCGGCCGTTTCAATGAAGCATTGCCTCCAGCGAACCAAGCTATTCAGCTCTATCGCGATCTTGCAAAGGCTGAAAAGGGTTATCTGTACGAGTTGGCGCGTGTACTGAATAATGCAGGCACTTACTACGATCGCATTGGAAAGGGAGATGTGTCTATCTCGTTCACAGAGGAAGCCTTGAGAATTTACTCAGGATTAGCCGCCGGGCCAATTGATCCTGTAGCCATATCGCGTGCCAGTGGAAACTTGGCTCTTCGCTATCTGCGTGTGGGGAAGGTTGCTGAGGCATTGCCTGGTCTCAAGACGACGGTGATTGCGGATATCCTGAACCTGCAGAGTCAGTTACCACTGGTGGCAGAAGTCAATCGAACGGCACTGACGCAACAGATAGGCGATCGATGGGAATATTCATTTTATACGGCCAATCATGGCTTAGCAGGAGCGACTCTTGCTTTGTTTACTCGTTTAAACCGACAAGGCCTGTTGCAGGACATCCAACGCAATCAGCTTTTATTGGCCCGTACCGGAACACATCGCCCTATCTACGAACAGCTGAAGCTGCTTACAACGCAGCTCACAAACGCGTCTGTTGCCATGGAGAAGCGCCAGCAGTTACTTCAGGAAAAAACAAGGCTGGAGGAGAACCTCTTCCGGCTGCTACCGCAGTTGCGCCCTCGTATTGTTGAAGTGCAAGAGATCCAGCGAGTGTTGCCAGATCGATCTGTGCTGGTGGAATTTCAGCGATTCAGACCATACCAGGCCGATACTGCTCGGCTTGTAAGAGAACGGTATGTTGCCCTTCTTTTGAGGGCCGATGGGGCCATCCACAGTGTGGATCTTGGAGAAGCCAGCACCATCGATGCTGCCGTCGCCCGAGCTGTCGATCTCAGTGCTCAGCAGCTGCAACCCGAGGAGGTGGCTGAAGCCTGGGTGAAGGTTAGCGAGCTTGTGCTGTCACCCTTGAAAGATGAACTCCGTAGTGGCAAGGAGCTCTTCCTCTCTCCGGATGGGGAACTCAATCGGGTGCCATTCGCGGCTATGCCCGTTCCAGGAGGCGGTGGACGTCTTTTGCCTGAAGTGGTTCGGCTTCGGATCCTCACCACAGGGAGAGATCTGCTGCGCCTTCAGCAAGCGGCTCGCCCAGGAGGCCCATCTGCTGTTGTTGCAGCCCCGGCCTATGGTTCAGCAACCGCAGCCAGCACGCTTGCCTCTGCACGCTCACGGGGAAGCCGCAGACGCTCAGCATCAAATCCATCCGAGGCCATTCCCTGGACTCCGTTGCCGGAGACCCTGCTTGAGGCCAGCGAACTGGCTCCACTCCTCAACGTTGCTGCTCCGCTCACTGGAGCGCGGGCCACTGTGACGACCCTTCGCCAGCTGAAGGCGCCCCGGATTCTGCACATTGCCACCCATGGATTTTTCTGGCCCGATCCAGCTTCCCCTGCTACGCGAGCTGGGGATCTGGCCGCAGATGATCCACTGGTCCGCAGCGGGCTGGTGATGGCCGATGCGAACACTCCCAACGCGGAGGAAGACGGCCTCCTCACCGCTGCCGAAGTGATCGGCATGGATCTCGACGGGACGGAGTTGGTCACCTTGTCGGCCTGTGAGAGCGGTCTTGGTGATGTGCGCAGCGGCGAGGGCGTCTATGGCATGCAGCGTGCTCTGATGGCGGCAGGCAGCCGGTCCACCCTGTTGAGCCTGTGGAAGGTTGGCGATCAACCAACCAGAGCATTCATGACCGCCTTTTACCGACGCTTGCGCAGCGGCGAAGGACGGGCCGATGCCTTGGCCCATACCCAGGCCGAATTCCGCAACCATCCCACCAACCCTCTGTACCGGCATGTGTATGTCTGGGGGGCCTTTCAGCTCAGCGGCGACTGGCGACCCATCACGGGCCTGTGAGCCAGTTCTCACCCGGCAAATCTACGAATTGTGAAGAGAAATGTGAAGAGCTAACTACATAGCTAGCTTGCAATTAACTGCCTGCACTGGTATGCGATTCTCTTGTGTTGGCCGAGCCATTCTGGCGCCAGCCGTTTTCGCGACCCTGCTTGCACTGCCGCTTAGGGCGGGTGCCGAAACTTGGAATTATCGCTGCAGCAATGGCGTGCAGTTTTCGCTTCTCAATGCCTACGCGGCTCCCTATGAGCGAGGTGTGCCTCCTGTGATTCTCAGTTATCGTGGAAAGCAATATCCACTCTGGCCGTTTACGGGGGCTAGTTGGTGGGGTTTCTTTGGCAGGCTTGGTTCCGATGGTGCTCCAGCTCGCAAGCCAGGCTATAGTGTTGCCTTTACTACATCGGGCACGTCGCTTAAATTTAATGATACACAAATTGGTACGCAGTGTCGCAAGATCACTCGTGGGGCATGATCCCGTGATTTCAATGTCTTCCTCCTCTCGCCACTTCGCACCAGCCATTCTCATGGCCTGTCTCGTGGCCTGGATCCCACTTCTCCACGGATCAGCCTCTGCCTACTCCAATGATCAGGAGGACATGATCTGGCGGACAGATTCCTCCTACGACGCATATAGGTCCCTGCTTCTGAAGAACGGTTGGAAACCCATCGGCAACAGCTGCATCAGCCGTCCCTATCCCGAAGTCTGCTACGGCAACGGCAGATATGCGCAGGGCACAGCATCCTGGCTGAATCCCCGAACGGGTGAACGCTACGGAATCACCATCCGGGGTTGCGCAACCAAGAGTGGTTTATGCCTGATGCCAGACATCAAGCAGCAATAGTGGTCAAGAGCCGGAACAGCCTGCAGAGATCAGAGTCTGACGCAGGATCTCCAGGTCTTTGGGTGGATCTGGCAGGGGCGCGAACACCAGCTCGGAAGCCAGTCCGTAGCGCCCTTTGCTGGCCACCGAATCAATGATCTGAAAGCGGGCGGATGGATCCGTGAGCAGTGCCAGGGCTTCCTGCTGCTGGTTTGCCGATGCCGCCCGCAGTTGAACGTCTGCGAAATCTCCTCCGGCTGCCCCTCGGGGTCGCAGCCGCAGAAGCATTCGCTCACCGGGTTGGAGGGATGGCAGCGGCCAGGCGATCGGGCCAGTGATGGGGCGTGTGGAGGAGGCCCGCTGTTGCCAGAGCACTTGCCCATCCTGCTCCAGGCGTACCTCATTAAGTTCCCCCGCTATCAGGAGGGTGGGCCTGGGCAGGCTAACCACAGCGGTCGGTGAGCTTGTCGTTCTGGAGCCCACAAGTCGCGGTGTGATCAGGCACACCGACATGGAGCGACTCCCCCGGCTGCCGCCTACCGCCTGTCGGGGATTGATGCCGATCAACTCCCGCAGACGCTGCAGAAGGGTGGATCGGCGTGCGTCAACGGCTGGGGCCATGGCCACCAGCCAGATCGCGATCAACAGTTGGATGGCACAGCGGACAGATCGATCAGTCACGGCGGAGCAGAGCAGTGGATGCAAGAGCGGCAAGCGGCAGGGTGATGGGAAGAAGCAACCGCAGCGCCACAGCAATCTGAAGGCTGGAGAGCATCGCAACAACGGCCGCGCCCAACAACCAGGCCAAACGTCTGGGTCTTCGGGGCACCGCCGCAGCAAGCAGCACTCCTGCTCCAGCGCCCAGAGCCGTCATGGCCGGTAGGGAGCTGGGCGTCAGCCAATGACGAAGAGCCATGCTCTGGGCCAGCGTTGCCTGCAGCAGAGGGCCTGGCATCGCATCGATCGACCCACCCCAGGAGCCAAGGGTGGATCGGATTGCTCCAGGGGCAGCAAAGCGATCCGGGCTCTGGTTATCGCTGCTGCCATCGCTCCCCACTACAAGGGCCCGGGTCTTCAGGGTGGGGAGATCGGCAATGGTCACCACTTTGAGGAGTGATGACCAATCGATCGACCAGTCGATCACGCTGTCCGCAGGAATCATGGGATCAGGGGAACCGCTCAGGCGCCCCGCGAAGGATGCCCCATCCAAGGGCCACAGCAGCCGGAGCGGCAGGGGCTTGAGAAGACCCTGTGCTGCGGGAATGCCCACTCCAAGGCTCCGGGGTATCACCCCTGCTGCCAGAAGCTGGGGTTGGGGCTCCGAGCTGAGGCCCGCATCCGGGTCGTCGGCGTTGGCATCGAGGCGGCCCACCACCACCTGCCTCTTTCCAGCCTTGCTTTGGCTCTGGATTACCCCAGCCAGCTCTGCGGTATGGGGGGCAGGCCGGTCAAACAACACGTCGAGCCCGACGACAGGCACCTGGTCGACTGGGGTGCGGCGCAGCACTTCTGCAAGGGCGGCCCTGGATGTGAGTTCTGGAGAGGGATCCACCCCCAGTTCGGCTGGGGATCGATTGCGGTTCAGGAGGAGCACAGGCAGTGCTTCTCCCGGCGGACCACCTTGATCGCTCAGCTGACGCCAGAGCTTCTGGCTGTAAAGCCGCCGATCCAGCAGGTAGGTGCTCAGGGGGTTGATGGGTTGCAGCTCTGCGGCGGAGGCCAGGGCAACGAGCAGGGTGGCGGCGATGGCCTGGCCACGGGAGCTTGATGCCATCCTCAGGCGGAACTGGCGACGGCGGCTCAGGGGGAGAGCCAACTCTTCAGCACCGGGAGCAGCCATCGCACTGAGGAGCAGGTGGCAGCCGGCTGGTCCGCGTGCCTGCAGGTTTTTGCGCACCTCCTCCAAGGCAGCGGCAAACCCCTTTCCTTGCTCCATGGCCCTGAGCAGTTCAGAGAACACCAGGGAGGCGGCCTGGGTAGGCACCACTTCCCGGAAACAGAGAGCCCACGGGGTACCAGCGGAGAGGCAGCTCCGGGCTAGATCCATCCCGGAGCAACTGTTGAGCAACACCAGAGAGGGGGGCTGCCCGGCAGCCTGGCGCAGTTCAGCTGCCAGAGCATCACCGCTGAGCCATTCCCCATCACCAAGCTGAAGACGACCGCCGGTGAGGGGATCAGAGCATGAGTGGCCGAGAAAGATCAGCCCATCCCAACCCATCGGATCGGCCAGAGCCTGGCGCAGGCCCAGCAGGGAAGATGCGCCATGGCGCAGGCTTTTCAGCTCGATCCGGCGATGGTTGGCCAGCTCCCCCAGCCGTTGGATGTCAACCTCCAGCGGCAGCTGCTCCTCCCTTCCGATCAGCAGGAGCATTCGCGGACACCGGGGGCTGGGGGAGCGCAGCACCGGGGGCAGGGTTTGGGGATCGGCCAGACGCCAGAGGGGCCGATCCAGCTGCAGGGCTTCCCAGGGGAGCTTCTCGATCAGGGAATCGGTGCCGCTGCAACGCAATCTCAGGGGGAGCAGGGGCAGCAGGGAAAGGATCTGCTGAAGGGGCAGCCACTCGGGCTGGCTGAGCCACTGCTGCATTGCCCCCACCAGCCGGGCTGACAAGGTATTCACAACCTCAGCCGGAATGGCCGGGGGCGCGGGATCGTGGTGGCTCACAAAGCGCCGAAGCCAGACCTGGTGGTGCTGGGATAGATCAGGGGGGATCGCTACGGCAAAGGCCTGGTTGCCAGCAGGACTGAGCAGGTAGGCGATGAGCCTGCCAGAACCTTCCTGCTGGAGAGTGAGGTCGATGGCCTCCATCAAAGCGGGAGCTGCAGGGGGGGGAGCTGCAAGGTGGTGCCGCCGGGAGCGGTGAGGCTCACCTCGATCAGGGCGGGATCGGCAGGAATCCGAAGTTGGAGCGCGGTGGTGGAGGCCGAGGAAATGCTCTGGCGCCTGTTGCCCTGGGAAGCGGTGAGCAGGAGGCCATCGGGCAACAGGTCTCCCTGCAGCTCGCCCACCAGCTGGAGAATGAGCTGCTCGGGAACGATGCCTTCGGATGCCGAGGGGATCAGAAGCAGCTGAAAGCGCTCCACACAGGGCCGGGCCGCTTCTCCCCAGTGCAGGGTGCCATCACCATCAAGGCCCAGGGGGATGGAGAGGATGGCAAGGGCATCGGGGATGCCGGAGGGGGGAAGATCCCGGCTGCGAAAGGCTCCTTCCTTGCGGGGCAGCAGCTTCGTGCCGAGTGCGGCCATGGCGGGGGAGAGGAACCCCTCCAGCCATTCGCGCACTGACACCACAAGGGGCATGCCAGAAACAGGACCCAGGGCCGCTCGCGGAATGGCGGCCGGATCAAGCACCTGCACCAGGGTGAGGAGCCGATCGATGCCCCCACGGAAATCAGCCACCTCGAGGGTGAGCTCAGCTCCTGTGAGGGCAGGCGCGGATCCAAGCGCAGAGACAACCTCAGGACCGGTGAGCACACCGGGGAACCAGACCACGTCGTTCTCCTCATCCACCAGAGCGGCGAGCAGCAGCTGGGGGGAGCTGGCGGACCCCTTCCACAGATGGCTCAGGAAGGAGATCTGATCGGAGGGAAACGGTGCGGTGGCGAGCTGGAGGGCAAAGTGATTGAGGCTGAGCAGGCGGGCGGGATCGGCAGGATCGACCTCCGGGCCGAGGGGGAGGGCAAGCCGCCGTTGGGCGAGCACCTTTCGCAGAGCCTGCAGGGCCAGATCCCGCTCGCTGACATGGCCCTCCTGGTGGGGGAGCAGCACGGCCCCCATGGGGATCGGGAACGCTTCGAGAGGTTCCGGCAGGGCTGAGGAGGTCATGGATGCATGCTCGCAAGGGTCTGGGCAACGACGCGTCGCAGGGGGGCGGCATCTCCCTCTCGTTCCACTTCCGTGAGGTGATTCCTGAGGGCTGCCACCAGTCGCTCTGCCCCCTCCACGGAGAGGGCCACGTCAGCAAAGGCTGGGTGGCGGCGCAGCTCCACCGCGGCGGCGGTGGCGATGGTGGTAGCCAGGCTCTGCTCCTGCAGCAGCTTGCTCACCCAGCCCTGTTTGCGCTGGCAGCGTTCGGCAATGTCGCGCTGGCCAAATCCTTCCCCGTAGAGCTGCCAGGCAAGGCGCCGTTCCGGTTTCTTGATCCAGCTGGGCTGATCATCAGTGATGGCCAGGCGCACGGCGGTTTGCGCGGCCCGCTCCAGGGCTGCATGAATCTGCAGCATGAGATCGGCGGAGCCCCAGGGCGATTCAGAATCGTGAAGCGTGGCCGGATCCGCCAACTCGTATTCCGGGTAGCCCTCAGCCACGGCCGTTCCCGCAAGGTAGCGGCGCACCGCTGTTGCCAGATCCTGCAGTTTCTCCGTGGCCTGGTGAGGATCAAGCGCTGGAAGAACGGCGTGCAAAAAATCCGGGTCAGGTTGCCAGCCATAGCGCTTCCCGGTGCGTTCAACAAAGGCTTCCTTGGCAGCCGCGTAGTGGCACTGGTAGGTGCTGTGCAGAGCCATGGCCTCCTCCACACCCATCCCCACTCCGAATTCGGCCCAGGCCTGGCGAAGCCTGGCGGAGCTGGTTTTGTGGGCGAGTAGTGCCCAATCCGTGATGAGCGAAACGCCTTCCTGCTTCAGGTAAGCCTTCAGTTCAGCATGACATTGCACCTTCTGCCGCGCCCAGTTGGGCAGGAACCCGCGGGCAGGGTTGTAGCTCCGCAACACCTCGGCACTGAAGGGGTGCAGTATCTTCCCCTCCAGGGAGAGAAGAACACTCCAGCAGAAGGGGGGGCCTTTGCGTTGCCCTGTCCTGGCGGGAAACTCCAACGCGCCTGAGTCGTCCAGCACGAAGCCCGCCATCTCGATGATGTCGAGGCTGTGCAGCTGCTGGTGCTGGGTGTAGAGCGCCTGGATCCGGTCGCGGATGGCGTGGCTGATGCGGCAGCGCAGACAGAGCAGGGCCCCAGGATCGTCCTGCTCGTGGCTGAGGTTCAGGAGAGAGAGGTCTCCCGGGTTGGTGGGCTCCTTCGCATTGAGGTTCAGCGCCCGGATCGCCTGCTCAGCGGCGTCGAGGCCGAGGGGCTTCCGGGCCGCGAGGGCTGTTCCGCCTGGTTGGTTGACCAAGCCCTGGATCTCGACATAGCTCCCGGCCATGAGAGTGAGCTATCCGTGGGAATCAATGTTGGCACAGGAGCAGAGGGGATGCGGATCAGTGGCAGGTGCGCGATCCAGCCTTGGCACCGTGCAAACCGAGCTTGCCAATGGAACGGCAGGAAACGGGCAGTGGAAAGATCCCTACTACTGGGCGGCCCGGCAGCTTGTGGGCGACTGGGGGCCATTTCGGAAGCTCTGAGGGGTGTGGCTGACGTGCTGGAATCAGTTTCTGAAGCTGGAACGAGGGGATGGTGTCCTCTCCTGCCACTCACCCCCAGCATTCATGAAGTACCATGATGCCCTGATTCTCTCTACCCTTCCGCAGGCATTTCGTCGTTGTACATCTACTCCCAGCTGCTGGGAAGAGATAGAATGAGTATAGATGGTAGATTATTTCTGTCTATGCTACACAGCAATCCACAGGTATTTCTACTCAAATGATTCCTCGATCCTCCCCCGTCATGATTTGGACCATTCCCCTGCTGATTCTTGCGGGCCCTGCACCAGCGTCTGCCGCCCCACACCCGGTAGCTGAGCCCGATATGCTTCTGAGTCAGGCAGGCGAAACTGTATACATTGATGCCAAATGCCGAAGAACGGCTCAAGGCCGGAACCAGTTGTTGCCGCCACCTAACTCCTGGCGAGTAGCCCACGTAAGCCCATTCGAAGCACGCGGCCAGAACTATTGGCTGGTGTTTGGAAAATTTGGGGATGGAGCTTCCCTGCTTTGTGTGACGAGGCCTGGATACATGAATGGGAAAAAACTCGCCATTCCAGCACTACAGAGCCAGTTCATCGGCGATATCAGGAAAGAATCCAAGGCGTCTTTTCAGATCATCGTGAACGGTGGCAATGGACGGCTGGTGAATCTGACAAGTTATCGTATTGATCTCAGCAATCCAGACAACCCGCAGTGGTCTATTCTGTCTCGCTGGAGAGGAGAGCCTGTTTCTAATCCTATTATGCGATAACACGTCTAATTCTTGCGCACTCAGGAGTTCCCCCCATGAAATTGAAATCTCTGCTCCAGATATCGCTTTTTCTGCCAGTGCTCTTGACCACCTCAGTTAGCCACGCCCAGTCTGTGCCGATCACTGTAGGGATGAATTATGGCGTGGCAAGACAGCGACTAATTCAAGCTGGATGGCAACCGTTGATTCCCGGAGGTGCAAGAGCATTATGGAGCCATGGAAGCCAAGACTACATGAAACAACAAATGATGCTCGCTGGAGCATTCCGTCGGCAAAAATGGTTTGAGACGCTTGGATGTGCACCAACCGGTCTTGGCACATGCATGCATCAGTTTTTTGACATTAATGGCCGTGGCCTAATTGTCGAAACCGGTAGTGGAGGCTACGGAAAAATTCCTGATGTCACAAAATTCTATTATAGAGATGGAACCAAGTAATAAGCTACATTCTGCAGGCAAAGAACCATTCTCCACGCGGGTTGACCTACAACGAGTCAGAAGATCTACTCCTCGTGCAAAACTATTCTAGATAGGGCTTGCTGAGAATCCCAGACCCACTGCACCACAGTTGATTCCAGCA
>JANWUS010000082.1 GCA_024958715.1 Cyanobium sp. FGCU52
GGATTGGGTCTGATCCGGGAGAAGCTCGCAACCACCCAGGGTTCAGCGATTGCGTTGAACGTGCTTGTCATGAACCTCCAAAAGCTCTTGGAGCTTCTTTTTGACCTTAGAGTCTATTGGCTGCAGCTTCTCCTGCTCCATAGAGCAGCCTGGAACCCTCATCCGAGGTTGCTCAGTCGTCAACAGTCATCACCTGAACATCAACCGGTGCGCTGGTTCGGACTCGCTGTTTCTGCTGGCTGAAACGACGTTTGAGTTTCTCAGGAGGCCCCATGTAAACGGCGGTGCACGGTATGGAAGCGTCCGCTGCAATGACCCTCACGCTGGCCGGTCCCTCCTCGAAGCGCCCCCCGTGCCATTGCCGCAGCACCGGTAGCAGCGCCCGCTCGACTCCAAGTCGATCGTCACGGCGCAGCGTGAGGCTCAGGCACGGCTGAGGATGCCCTGGCTGCCATGGGTGCGCTCCACCTGCGCGATCTCATCGCAGCTGATGTCGGCATAGGCCAGGCTCTGGTAGGTCGCCGCGGCGGTGAAGGGACGATCGGGGACCCCTTGGCGCGGCCACCTTTGGACCTGGAGGAGCCTCTCACCAGCGCTGCCACTTTCGTGCTCTGATGCGTGCGATGTCCTGAGGCCAGCCGCTGTAATGGCCGGATGCCGTTCCGCCTCCTGGTCCCCCTGAGAATCGGACGGTGACCATCTCGCGCCCTGCTCTCCAGTCGAGTATGCCGGCATTATCAAGACGGCAGTGATGATCGGCAGGTGGAGCTGGAACTGTTCGATGAAGAGGTGGGGGCGATCCGCTACGTGCATCCCACCACTGCCGAAATTCTGCAGAGTCTGGAGACGAGGGCAACCATCTGCAGGCGATTATCATCGGCGACCAGAGCCGCAGGGAGGTGCTGAGCGAGCACGGATTCCGCGCTCTCCTCGACGCCCTATAAAGGGCCTGCGCCAGATAATGGCGGGCAGGGCCGGAGGGGGAATCAAGGGGGCGACGCCGAAACCCCCGGCTGGGTGTATTCCCAGGCACTTACCCTGAGATGTGCCGCATCGGTGAGGAGCCATGGGCCTGACGGTGCCGCCTGCGCTCTCCCGCTACGGGCTGCCGGTGGGGGCCCTGCTGCTCGGAGCGATGGTGCTCGAGGGAACGCTCCACTTCCGGCCGAAGCCCTTCGAGGAACTGCCGGTGAAGCGGCGCGCCCTGCTGCGCAGCCACGACGGCGTGCAGGTGCGTGTGGCGGCCCTCACCCCCGAGGAGAGCCGTGATCTGATCGGCTTCGCCATTCCCGACGACCGCATCCAGCCGGTGTGGGTGCAGGTGGTGAACCGGGCCGACGTGCGCTGGTACCTGCCGCCGATCACCGTGGACAGCGAGTACTACTCACCCCTGGAGGTGGCCTGGCTGGGCCACCGCTGGCTGACCCCGGCGATCAACGCCCGCATCGATCGCCACCTGCACGAACTGGGACTGCCGATGACGGTGGAGCCGGGACAGAGCCGCTCCGGGTTCATCTTCACCCACCGCGACGAGGGGGCGAAGTACACGAGCATCGAGCTGGTGGGAGCCGGCCACGGCCAGGTGCGCCGCTTCTCGTTCCTGGCGCCGGTTCCGGGTCTGCGGACGGATTTCCAGAAGGTCGACTGGCCGCGGCTGATGTCCCAGGCCCGCCGCCGGAACCTCACGGAGGAGCAGTTCCGGACCTGGCTGGAGCGCCTTCCCTGCTGCACCCTCGGCGGCGACCGGCGCACGCCGGCCGACCCGCTCAACGTGGTGATCGTGGGCGACCGGGACACCGTGTTCCCGCCTCTGGCCCGTCGCGGCTGGCATGTCACCCAGGCCCTCACCGTGACCTCCGCCTGGGAGACGGCCCGCTCCTCCCTGTTCGGCCACCGCTATCGCTATGCCCCGGTGTCCTCGCTGTACGTGTTCGGCCGGCGTCAGGACATCGCGCTGCAGAAGGGCCGCGAGGACGTGAACCAGCGCAACCACATGCGGCTGTGGCTGGCGCCGGTGACGGTGAACCGCAAGCCCGTGTGGGTGGGCCAGATCAGCCGCGACATCGGCGTGCGCCTCACCCCCCGCACGATCACCACCCACAAGATCGACCCGGCGGTGGATGAGACCCGCTGGTATCTGCTCCAGGACCTGTTCTTCTCCGAATCCCTGGAGCGCTTCGGACTGGTGGGCGGCGTGCGCGCCGCGACCCTGGAGCAACCCCGCACCAACTACACCGGCGACCCTTATTTCACCGACGGTTTCCGGGGAGTGTTCTGGCTCACTCCCACCCCGATCAGCACCCGCAACGTCACCACCCGCTGGCTGGTGCCGGGAACCTCGCCCGGCAGCGCAAAGGAGCCGGTGGGCGTGGCCCGGTGAGGTGCCCCCTCACTCCGGGCAGGACTGCCAGCTGTCGGCGAAGGGCGTGCTGGCTTCCAGGCAGCGCTCGATGCGCAGCACCAGATCCGATTCCATCAGTCCCACCGCCAGGCCGGCGGCCACCCGGGCCGCGACCCCCTTCACCAGGGCGGCCGACGGGGCCTCGCTGCCGGGTGGGGTGGCCCGCCGCAGGGCCTCACAGGTGAGGGCGGCGATGTCCTGGATCAGATCGGTCTGGCTGAGCAGGGCTGCCACCACGGCGTGGTCGACCGTTTCGCCAGCGGCGGGAGGCCGTTCGAGCAGGGCTTCGCTGATCACGGGCATGCCGCGGAGACGCACCGATGATGTCGGCTGCGGCCCCGGCGCGCATCCCACCCTCAGCCCGGCAGGGCGTCGAGGGCCTCCTGGGCCCTCAGCTCCAGGGCCGCGGCGGCATGGCGCTGCAGTTCGGTGTCGTTGAGCAGGGCCACCCGCGGGGGCGCCGCCGGATCCTGCAGGAACCCGTAGACCCGCAGGCAGACATTGAGACAGCGCAGGGCCGCCAGCTGCAGGTCTTGGCGCGCCTCCCGCGGCCCGTAGCCGTTCACGCCGGCCGCCACCAGCTCCCGGTGCCACAGATCCAGCAGTTCCTCCACATGGCCCTGGCGTTCCGCCACCGGCTCGCTGCCGCCGATCAGGAACACCACATCCATCGCCGCCAGGCTCCGGGTCACCGTCTGCCAGTCGAGGATCGTGGCCAGAGGATCGTCGGCCGGACCGTCGAACAGCAGGTTGTCCGCCCGCAGGTCGCCGTGAACCAGGGTCCAGGGGCGCTGGCGCAGTGCCGCCTCGATGGCGTCGTTGCGGGCGACGGCCGCCCGGATCAGCTCCATCGTCGCGTCTCCCAGCCGCAGGGCGTAATCGCGCTCGAAGGCCCGCAGCTGGCGCGAGAGCCCCTGAAACAAGGGGTTGGCACTCTCGCTCTTGAGCACCACTGCGGCAGGGCCGCAGCCCGGGGGATCGGTGCGCAGCCGCAGCCGGGTGGTGGTGGAGACGAAGCCACGCCCGGCGCCGATCACCTCCGCTTCGAAGCCATCCACCCGGACGCCGAGCACCTGCGAGAGCCAGGCGGGATCGGCCCGGCGGATCGCCTGACCCCCAGCCGCACTGTCATCCGGGCCGGCGGTGTCGGGGGGCGGCGCGCTCATGGCTGCTTCTCGGCAGGTGACACGTCCGCCGGAGCGGCTGCCGCAGGCATCATGGCGGGCGGACCGCCGCTGCTCCCTTCGGGGATTTCCATGTTTCGCCATCTGCTCGTTCCCACCGACGGTTCCGATCTCTCCGACGGCACGATTCAGCGGGCGGTGAGCTTCGCCCGCGACGCCGGAGCTCGCATCACCTTCTTCCACGCCAAGGAGAGCTTCCTCACCCACATCGACGGGGCCCTCTACGGCGAGCCGATGGTGCTCGATCCCACCGTGGCCGACCAGTTCGCCCGGGCCGAGAACGACTACACCGGCTCGGTGCTGGAGCGGGCCCGGGCCCTGGCGGAGGAGGGCGGGGTCGAGTGCGCCACGGTGTCCAGCGACAACCCGGTGATCTACGAGGCCATCATCGAGGCGGCCCGGGAGCAGGGCTGCGACCTGATCTTCATGGCCTCCCACGGACGCCGGGGCCTGGCGGGGCTGCTGCTCGGCAGCGAGACCCAGCGGGTGCTCACCCACTCCGACCTGCCGGTGCTGGTGTTCCGCAAACCCGAATCACGCCCCGCCTGAGGAGGCGGGCCGGGTGAGCCAGTGGATCGGCACGCCGATGGCCATCAGGGCCACGGCCACGGCGCTGGAGCCGGGAGCCTCGACCACGGCCCCCACCAGGAAGGCCAGCGATCCAGCCAGCATGATGCCGGCGCTCCAGGGCCAGCCCCAGGCCCGGAACGGGCGCGGCAGCTCGGGTTCCCGCCGCCGCAGCACGATCAGGCAGACGATGCCGATGGCATAGAGGGCCACGTAGATCACCGCGGCGATGCCCAGCAGCCGGCTGAAATCGCCCGCCAGCACCAGCACGGCCCCGGCGGCGGCAGTGAGCAGCACGGCTGCGGCGGGGGTGCCGCCGGCATTCACCGCCGCCAGGGCCGGCAGGGTGAGGCCGGATTCGGCCAGGCCGTAGAGGATGCGCGGGGCCCCCATGGTGGTGGCGCCGATCAGCCCCAGCAGCGACAGCAGCGCCAGGCCGGTGATCGCACGGGCCCCGGCCGTGCCCGCCAGCAGCCGGGCGGCATCGGCCGCGGGCAGGGTGGAGGAGGCCAGGGCCGCCGGCGGCAGCACGTGCAGAAGCGCGAGGTTCACCAGCAGGTAGATGGCCAGCACCGCCAGCACTCCGCCGATCAGGGACCGGGGCAGGTCGGCCTGGGCATCCTCGAACTCCTCGGCGAAGTAGATGGGGCTGTGCCAGCCGTCGTAGGTGGTGATCACGGCCTGCAGGGCCGGCACCGCCGCCAGCGCCAGGGCGGCGATGCCCGCAGGAGCCGCCGGCGCCGGTCCGGAGGCCGCGCCTGCGGCCGCCGTTGCCTCGGCAGGCACGCCGATCAGGAAGCAGGCGGTCACCAGGGCCAGGAAGGCGACGGCCTTGGCCAGGCTCAGCAGCTGCAGGGTGGCGCCGCCCGCTCGCACCCCCACCAGCTGGATCAGGGCGAACAGGGCCAGGGCGCCGATGGCGATCGCCCGCACCGTGACCAGGGGACCGGCGGCGGTGAGCGGGGCCGGCAGCAGGGCGAGGCCGTACTCCCCCAGGGTGATCGCGACCCAGGCCAGCCCCACCGAGTGACCGATCCAGTCGATCCAGCCCACGGTGAATCCGGCCACGGGGCCGAAGGCACGGCGGGCGTACACCGTCCAGCCGCCGGCTTCCGGCAGGGCCGCCGCCAGTTCGGCCACGCACACCGCTCCCAGCAGGGCGTACAGACCCCCCAGCAGCCAGGCTCCCAGCACCAGGGGCGCCGTGCCCAGGGCCGCCGCCACCAGGCCGGGGGTGCGCAGGATGCCGGCACCGATGGTGCCGCCCACCGCGCCGGCCAGCCCGAAGCCCACCCCCAGGATCCGCAGCAGCCCACCGGTGGCGGGTGCCGACGCGGGGGCGGGCGGCGCGCCGTCGGGGTCGTGGGTGGCGGGCGGCAACGACCCAGGCGGCGACTGAGGGGAGGCTAGGCGGGGTGGGGAGGTGTCCCGATCGGGGGGATCCATGCCATAACGGTGGGCATCGCGTTGCGTCGCCGCCCATGGCCCTCGCTCCCCGAACCCTGCACCTTCCCCGACCCCGGGCCTCCCGGCGTCTTGGGGTGGGGTCGCTCCGTCCCCGGATGGCGTCCCGCTGCCGGCTCGCGAAGGCCGGGCGCGTCCCCGCTCCTTCCCGGCGGCGTCTGCTGCGGGAAGCTGCGTTGGTGGCCCTGGCCACCGGACTGCTCACCGGCGCCGCCCTGGCCGCGCCGGCGGGGTTCCTGCAGAACCCGCTGCCCGCGCTTCAGAGCGTCGGCGCCCAGCTGCTGCCGGGCTGGGTGCCGCTGCCTGAGCCACCCTTCCCCGAGTGCCGCTGAGGGAGAGCCGCTGAACCGCGGTCGGGGTCCCCGGCGCGAGGGACGGGTTCCCGGATGCTTCTGACGTCGCGGTCGAATCGGCGGCCCGGCAGAGTTGGGTCAGATTGCCTCCATCCCCCATGGCCCGGGTCGAGATCTACACCTGGCGTGCCTGCCCCTTCTGCATCCGCGCCAAACAGCTCCTCGATCGCAAGGGAGTGGCGTACGAGGAGTACGCGATCGACGGCGATGCCGCGGCTCGGCGGGCGATGGTGGAGCGCGGCTCCGACGGGCGCAGTTCGCTGCCCCAGATCTTCATTGACGACCAGCACGTGGGCGGCTGCGACGACCTCTACGCCCTCGAGCGTCAGGGCCGCCTTGACCCGTTGCTGGCCGGAGCCGGCGCGGCGGGCTGATCGAAGCCGGAAACCGGCCGTCTCCGCCATGCACGTCCACGTTCTTCAGCATGTGCCGTTCGAAGGTCTCGGCAGCATCGGCCCCTGGCTGGAGTCCCGCGGTGCCCGCATCAGCTGGACCCGCTGGTTCGAAGCCGGTGGCTCTCCACCGCCTCTGGATGGGATCGACCTGCTGATCGCCCTGGGAGGGCCGATGAGCGTGAACGATGAGGCGCAGCTGCCCTGGCTGGTGGAGGAGAAGGCCTACGTGGGGGCGGCCGTGCACTCCGGCATGCCGGTGCTGGGCATCTGCCTGGGCGCCCAGCTGATCGCCGCTGCCCTGGGGGCGCCGGTGGTGCCCGCCCAGCGGAAGGAGATCGGCTGGTTCCCGCTGTCGGCCTGCGGGCCGCAGCCGCAGGGTTTCGTTTTCCCGGACAGCGTGAACGCTTTCCACTGGCACGGGGAAACCTTCGCCCTGCCGCCGGGGGCCCTGCACCTGGCCCGCAGTGAGGCCTGTGAGCACCAGGCCTTCCAGGTCGGATCCCGCACGATCGGCCTGCAATGCCACCTGGAAACCACCCCGGCGGCCGTCGAGGCGCTGATCCGCCACTGCGGCGACGAACTGGTGGCGGATCGGTTCGTGCAGAGCGAGGCAGAGCTGCGCGCCGTGCCCCCGGAGCACTACGCAGGGGCCAACGCCCTCATGGAGAAGCTGCTGGCCTGGCTGCTGCGGGAGCCGGAAGCCGGAGAGGCCTGATGGCGTTTCCGCTTCCCGGGTGGTGAGGTTCAGCCCCGCCGTCTGTGGCGGGCCAGGACCAGCCGGCGCGTGCCGCCGTAGACCGCCATGGTCACCCCGCTGAGCGCCACGGCCATGGCGGCAACACGATCGCCAGCGTCAGCGGAGCAAGGAGAACCACCAGGGCGATCAAGAGCTGCTCCATGGGGCTGCTGTTCCGCCATGCGGTTCCAACCCAGTGTCGATCCGGTTGCTTGGCTGGCCCTGCTGGCGGGGCGAGACTGATCCCGTGTCGGCCCCGCCTCCCTGAGCCCGCTGCGCCTTCCCGTGCTCATGGCCCTGGTCCTGCCGGCGGCGGCGTCAGCCGGCGAGCAGCCCACCGCGATCCTGCACGCCTTCGATCAGCCCTACCGGCGGGTGGAGGAATCGGTGTGCCGCTGGGGCAGGCAGGGCTGGTCGCACGTCCAGATCTCCCCGGCCCAGCAGTCCCATCCCGGCCCCTTCGCCTCCCCGATGGGGTGGGCCCGGCGCTACCAGCCCGTCGACCTCGGCGTCATCGCCGGCCTGGGAACGGAGCAGGACCTGCGCCGGCTGATCCGCCGGGCCCATGGCTGCGGGGTGCGGGTGATCGCCGATGTGGTGTTCAACCACATGGCCGACCTCGATGGCCGGTCCGACCAGGAGGATCCGCTCCGTTTCCCGGGCCTGGGGCGGGCCGATTTCCACGGTCTCCCCGGGGGCATCCTGCGGCGGCCCTGCCGTGACAGCGACAGCCCGGTGCCCGGCCGCAGCGGCTACGACGACGGCAACCGCGATTCCGAGCTCGGCTGCTGGCTCGGCAGCCTGCCGGATCTGGTGTTCACGGCCAACGTGAAGCGGATCCAGAAGGCCCATCTCGATCGGCTGCTCGGCCTGGGTATCGACGGCTTCCGCTTCGATGCCGCCAAGCACATGCCGCCGCCGGTGCTCAAGGAGTACGTCGACCACATCGATGCCCGCAGCCATCGCCGCACCTGGAACTACCTGGAAGTGATCCAGGACGGCGACACCAGGGCCCAGGACTATGCCTGGATCGCCGCCGTCACCGACTTCGTGCTCTACGGCTCGCTGCGGCGGGCCTTCTCCTGGGGCGGTGATCTGCGCTCCCTGCCGGCGGCGGCCCTGGCGGATCCCCGCAGCGTGACCTTCGGCCGCACCCACGACAACCTGGCGGAGATCCGCGTCCGGCGGCAGGACGCCCTCGACCCCTGGAGCGAGGCCGCCGATGCCTGGCTGGCGAGCGCCTACGTGCTGGCGCGGCAGGACGGAACGCCGCTGGTGCTCGCCGGCGATGCCGCCGCCGCGCCCTACCTGAGCGCCGGCGCCCTGTTTCGCCGCATCCTGGCGGCCCGGGGCCGGGAAGGGCGGAACGTGAGCGAAACGATCCTGCGGCCGATCGACCGGAGCACCGTGCTGCTGCTGCAGCGGGGGGCCGAGGGATTCGCCGTGATCAACAAGGGCGCCGACCGCTTCGATCAGCCGGTGCTCGATCTCACCCTGAGCGATCTGGAGGGCTGTTACCGGGAGCTGCGCACCGACAGCACCATGGCGGTCGAACGCCGGGGTCCGAAAAAGTTCGTGACCCGCTGGGGGAGCTGGAGCCGGGGCGGGCTGGCGCTCGAGCCCCGCGACGCCCTGTTCTTCGTGCGTGAACCCTTCGCGGCCTGCCACTCCATACAGTTCCCCTGACACGAGGAGCGCGCCCTGGCCCTTCCCGACCTGATTCCGGCGCTGCCATGAGCGTTCCGGTGCCCGGCACCGTCTACCTGGTGGGGGCCGGCCCCGGTGATCCGGAGCTGCTCACCCTGCGGGCCCATCGCCTGCTGCGCACCTGCGATGCCCTCGTCTACGACTCCCTGGTGCCCCGCTCCCTGCTCGAGCTGGTGCCGCTTCACTGCGAGCTCCGGTTCGTGGGCAAGCGCCGGGGCCACCATTCGGTGCCCCAGCGCAGTACCAATGCGGTGCTGGTGGAGCTGGCCGGCCGTCACGGCACGGTGGTGCGCCTCAAGGGAGGTGATCCGTTCCTGTTCGGCCGCGGCGGCGAGGAGGCGGCCCACCTGGCGGCGGCCGGTGTGCCTGTGCAGGTGGTGCCCGGGGTCACGGCCGGTATCGCCGCTCCCGCCTACGCAGGCATTCCGGTGACCCATCGGGCGGCGGGCTCGAGCGTCACCTTCGTGACCGGGCACGAGGAGATCGACAAGGCCCGTCCGTCGGTGGACTGGCGGGGCCTGGCCCGCAGCAGTGATGGCCTCGTGATCTACATGGGTCTCCACAACCTCCGCCGCATCGGCGACGAGCTGATGGCGGGCGGGCTCGGACCCGAAACGCCGGCGGCGGTGATCCAGCAGGGCACCGTCGAGGGGCAGCGGGTGCTGGTGACCGTTCTGGCGGAACTTGCCGACCGGGCCGAGGCGGAGGGCCTGGCGTCGCCCTCGATCGTGCTGGTGGGTGCGATGGTGGCCCAGCGGGTCCCGGCCTGTGCCCCCGAGCCTGCCCCGGCCGAGATGCCGATCCCCTTCTGACCCTGTCGGGGAGGACGCAGCGGTGCCCGGTGCGGGAACTGGTCCATCGAAACGGGGATTCCGTATCCGTTTCAACGGTTGGGGGCACAGCAGTTCGGTTCACTGGGACCTCCCTTCAACGGCTGCGGCATCGCCAGCTCCCGCCATGAACGCCCGCACCGCCCCCAGCGAACCCAAGATTGAGCTCCAGCAGCGCCCTCCAAGACCGGCGCCGATGTTCGAGCTGATTCCCTACGAGAAGTTCCGGGACACCCCGGCGGTGCGCTTCTTCGACATCACGGTTCCCACCTCCAACGCCCGTGATCTGGTGGTGCACACCGGCCCTGCGGTCAGCCCTCCGGACGACCCCGAGTCCGGAGCCTGGCAGTTTTATCTGCACCCCCATCAGGAGGACAACCTGCTCGCTCTGCACGGCGGTCGCACCTTCTACCTGGTGAACCTGGGCTGGAACTACCCCTTCCACATCGTTCGCCTCGACTGCGGCGGCGACATCCTGCGCATCCCCCCGGGCACCTTCCACCGCTCCGTTTCCGATCCCGACGGCTCCCTGGTGCTGAACCAGGCCGTGCGCGACGAAGGCGCCAGCGTGGTGCGTGAGTTCCGGGTCTACAACAGCAACCGCATCCCCCGGTTGTTTGCCGTGACCTCCCGCACGGCGCCCCTGCCCAAGCTGCACGGCGTCAGCTGGTGAGCTGTCGGGCCTCCCTCCAGGCCCCCCCGGCGACATCGGCCAGCGTCCGCTCGAAGGATTCCGTTGGCTGAGGCCGGTCGAACTGGTAGCCCTGGACCTGGTCACAACCCAGTTCCAGCAGGGTCTGGAACTGGCCCTGGGTTCCCACCCCTTCGGCGAGGGTGAGCAGTCCGAGGGCCCGCGTCACCGAGATGGTGGCCCTCACGACCGCAGCAGGCTTTCGGGGTCGGTGCCGTGTTCGGGAAGGGTGGCCACCGACCGACCCCGGGCCCATGTGCTGCTGGAGGCGGCCGATGCGGCACTCCATGTGGCCAAGGACCGGGGCCGCAACCAGGTGGTGGATCTGGAAGACCTGTCCCGGGATCCGGAATGGCAGGTGCGGGTGGTCTGAGGCCTGCCGTCAGACGGTCGTCCCGGTGGGCCGAACTTCACCCGAGCCTCAGATCGAGCGTGACATCCGCCGGGCGGCGACGGCCCTGCCAGGGAGGGGTGCCGGGGTCGAGGGCGGTAAGGGCCTCCGCATCCGGCAGGAAGGCCCGGCCGTCGTCGCTCAGATGGAATCCCAGCAGCTCGTCGGGTCCCTCCAGCACCAGGGGCAGGGCCGGCTGGGGATCGATCGCCGGATGCAGGCACGGATGCAGCCGCTGCAGGCGGTAGCGCACCGCCAGGGGCGCGTCGTCGGCGTCGGTGGGGAGGGGCAGGGGTCGACCGCCGAGGTGGAGGCGCCAGTCCCGGCGGAAGGCCGGGTTGGCGCTGATCTCGAACCGGCGCAGGGAGCCGTCGACGAAGCGGCTGGTGAAGCCTCCTTCCCGCGGGAAATCGCAGATCAGGGGCCAGGGTTCCAGGGCGGTCCGCAGATCCAGCCGGGCTTCCCCCTGCTGCCAGGCCAGCAGCAGCGGGAAGCGCCAGGCCCAGATCTGCCGGTACGGGGCAGGATCGAGCACCAGGCCGTCGGCCGCCAGGTCCGCCAGGATCGTCTCCAGGTCGGCCCAGAGCTGGCTGGGCAGCAGCATCCGATCGTGCAGATCGGGCCCCCAGTCCCGCAGGGACGGTGGCCGGTGCGCCGGGTTCAGAAGGTAGGCCGCCAGGGCGCTCCAGAGCAGGGCCACGGCGGCGCTCCACTCCACCTTGGGCAGGCTCTCCAGGGCCCTGAACTCCACCAGCCCGAGGCAGCCGGCGGGGGTGCCGGGGTTCCAGAACTTGTCGAAGCTGATCTCGCTGCGGTGGTTGTTGCCGCTGCGGTCGGCGTGCAGGTGGCGCAGGGTTTCGCCGATCAACCAGCGATGGTCGCTGCCGGCTTCATCGCGGGCCTCGGCCCGCTCCAAGGCGCCGTAGGCCAGCTCCAGATCAAAGAGCTCGCCAGCGGCCTCGTCCGGCCGGGGGGCCTGGGAGGCGGGTCCGACGCCGTCGCTGCTGAACAGATAGGCCAGGGAAGGATGCAGCTGCCAGTAGCGCAGGATCCCCGCCAACCAGGCCGGCCTCGGGAAGAAGGGATGCTCCGCCAGGCTCGGGCCGCCCCAGAGCAGGTGGTTGCCGCCGCCGGTGCCGCCTGGCTGCCCATCGGGTCCAGGTTTCCAACTGCGCAGTCCCACCCGCTCGCCGCAGCGCTCCAGGTGCTCGAGCCAGTTGCGGTACTCCTCCCATCCCCGGCAGACCGGCAGATTCACCTCCAGCACGCCCGGGTCGGCCGTCATTCCCAGCACCTGCCAGTGCCCGTCGGCGTCCGCCGGCAGCATGCCGCTCAGGCCCGGCGGCCTCAGCCCCGCCAGGGTGTCCGCCACGGCCTGCAGCAGCACCTCCAGGGGGCGCCGCAGCAGAGGCGGCAGGAACAGCTCCCAGCCGTCGGGCCCCAGCTCCAGAGTCAGCACCCGCGCCGGCACACCTTCGGGCAGGTGCTGCAGCGGCAGCCGCAGCCCCGCCGGGCCCGCCGCCGGACCGAGTAGCCGCAGCTCCGGCGCCAGAGGCCAGGCCGCGGCCTCCCAGACGGGTGGCGCCTCGGGATCGACGTCCGGTTCCCCGTCGACGGCATCAAGGGGAGAGGCCCAGGCGCGCCGGTGGGGGTCGAGGGGATCGCGCAGTTCCACAGGGTGAAGGGTCACCCCGAGCCGCGCCCCCAGCCGCTCCAGCCACGCCACCCCCTGATCCGGGGCCAGGGCCTCTCCCTCATCGCCGTGCTGGCCGGGGGCGGGCCAGCGCACCGGGATGGCGGCCCCCTGTTCCCCCCGGATCAGCCGGAGGGCCCAGCGCGGGTTCACCTCCCCCTCGTAGCGCTTGCCGGGGCAGTACAGCAGGGTGCTGTCGGGCCAGATCTCGCGCTGCAGCTCCCGGGCCAGGGCACGGGCGAAGCCGAGCTTGGTGGGTCCGTCGGCGGTGATGCTCCACTCCAGACCCTCCGGTTCGAAGGGAACGTAGGTGGGCTCGCCGCCGAGGGTGAGGCGGATGCCGGCGGCGGCCAGGCGCCGCTCGGCCGCGCGGGCAACCGGCTCCATCCAGGTCATGCGGGGTTTCGAGAAGGGCGGCCGGTGCCGGGTGGGGGATCGGGGAGGATGCTCAGCCGGCAGGCACCGAAACCGGTTCCACCTTCCAGATCCGCTCGGCGTACTCGCGGATCGAGCGGTCGCTGCTGAAGAAGCCGCAGCGGGCCGTGTTGAGCACCGCCATCGTGCCCCATCGGCCGGGATCCCGCCAGGCGGCATCCACCTCGTTCTGGGCCCGGCGGTAGTCGCCGATGTCCGCCATCACGCGGAAGGGATCGCTGCCGCAAAGGTTGGCCAGCAGGGGATGGAACAGATCGCGGTCGCCCTCGCTGAAGTGGCCGGAGCCGATCAGGTCAATCGCCTCGCGGGTGGCGGGATCGTTCTCCAGCCAGGGCATCGGGTGGTAGCCCTGCCGGTTGAGCGCCGCCAGTTCGTCGGCGGTGTGGCCGAACAGGAAGAAGTTGTCGGACCCCACCCGCTCGCGGATCTCGATGTTGGCGCCGTCGAGGGTGCCGATGGTGAGCGCGCCGTTGAGCGACATCTTCATGTTGCCGGTGCCGGAGGCCTCCATGCCTGCGGTGGAGATCTGCTCGGAGAGGTCCACCGCGGGATAGATGCGGTGGGCCAGCTTGACGCTGAAGTTGGGCAGGAACACCACCCGCAGGCGTCCGTCCATGGCCGGATCGATGTTCACGATGTCGGCGATGCCGACGATCAGGCGGATGATCAGCTTGGCCATCGCATAGCCCGGCGCTGCCTTGCCGCCGAAGATGACGGTGCGGGGCGGCAGGTCCTCGCCGGCCCGCAGCCGCAGATAGCGCTCCACCACCTGCAGGGCGGCGAGGTGCTGGCGCTTGTACTCGTGGATGCGCTTCACCTGCACGTCGAACAGGGAGGCGGGATCGACCAGCACTCCTGTGTCGTGGCGGATCGTGGCGGCCAGCCGCTCCTTCGCCTGCTCACGCACCGTCATCCAGCGCTCGAGGAAGGCGGGGTCGGACGCCCGGCTTTCCAGCCCGGAGAGCTGATCGAGGTCGCGGCGCCAGCCCTCGCCGATGCTCTCGTCGAGCAGGGCGGCCAGCGGGGGATTGGCCACCGCCAGCCAGCGCCGGGGGGTGACGCCGTTGGTGATGTTGCCGAAGCGTTCCGGCCAGAGGTGGGCGAAGTCGGCGAACAGGTGGTTGCGCAGCAGCTGGCTGTGCAGTTCGGCAACACCGTTCACCTGATGGCTGCCCACCACAGCCAGATGGGCCATGCGCACCTTGCGCTGGGGGCCTTCCTGGATCAGCGAGAGCCGCTCCAGCACCTCGGGCTGGCCGGGATAGCGGAGCCGCACCGTGCGCAGGAAACGGGCATTGATCTCGAAGATGATCTCCAGTTGGCGCGGCAGCAGCTGCTGGAAAAGCTCAAGGCCCCAGCTCTCGAGGGCCTCCGGCAGCAGGGTGTGGTTGGTGTAGCTGATCGTCTGGGTGGTGATGCTCCAGGCGGTGTCCCAGTCGACGCCGTGATCGTCCATCAGCAGCCGCATCAGCTCGGCCACGGCGATCGCCGGATGGGTGTCGTTGAGCTGAAGGGCGTACTTGCGGTGGAAGTCCGTCACCGCCATTCCCTGGCCCTGGAGGATGCGGAACATGTCCTGCAGGGAGCAGGACACGAAGAAGATCTGCTGGCTGAGGCGCAGACGCTTGCCCTGCTCCAGCTCATCGTTGGGATAGAGCACCTTGGAGAGGGTTTCCGAGTTCACCTTGTGCAGCACCGCCCGCGTGTAGTCGCCGGCGTTGAAGGAGGCGAAGTCGAAGGCGTCCGGGGCCTGCGCCGACCACAGGCGCAGGGTGTTGGCGGTGCGCACGCCGCAGCCGAGGATCGGCGTGTCGTAGGCCACGCCGATCACGGTGTGGCCGCCGATCAGCACCGGGTAGCTCCACTCCGGCCGGATCACCTCCCAAGGATTGCCGCGGGCGAGCCAGGGATCGGTGCTCTCCATCTGGCCCTGCCGGCCGATCTGCTGGCGGAAGATGCCGAACTCGTAGCGGATGCCGTAGCCGATGGCCGGCAGCTCCAGGGTGGCCATCGATTCCTGGAAACAGGCGGCCAGCCGACCCAGGCCCCCGTTGCCCAGGCCCGGTTCCGGCTCCTCGGCGATCAGTTCCTCGAGGGACAGACCCAGCTCGGCGCAGGCCGCCTCGGCCTCCTCGCGCAGGTCGAGGTTGACCAGGTTGTTCTCCAGGTGGGGGCCCAGCAGGTATTCCGCCGACAGGTACACCGCCGTGCGCACGTGGCGGCGGGTGTAGGTCTCGGCGGTGTCGACCCAGTTCTGCAGCAGCAGGTCGCGCACCGCCAGGGCGAGGCAGAGGTAATGGTCGTGGCGCGTGGCCAGGGACGGTGACTTGGCCTGGCTGGAGAACAGATGGCGACGCATCGCCTGGGCGAGGGTGTGTCCCGTCTGGGCGGTGACTTGAACGGGCGCCATAAAGCGAGTGCCGAATCGACAACCTTCCTGAAGCAACCCCGGCGTGGATGCTGCTTTCGTCGCTACCGATTCAGGGTTTCTCCAGACCCGCCCGCCGCCGTGGCGTCAGTGGCGCAGCGCTTCCGGTGCCTCGGCGGGGATATGGCTGTCCTTCAGCAGTTCGGCCTCGATGCTCCAGTCCATCGTGCTGATCACCCCGTCGGGGCCGGAGAAGCTGCCGGTGACGGCGGCGGTGAGCGGCGGCCTGGAGGAGGTGGCCAGCACCACGTAGCGGTCGTCGATCTCGCCCTTGCCGCTGGGATCGAAGCCCCGCCAGCCGGCTCCCGGCAGATACACCTCGGCCCAGGCGTGCAGGTCGTAGCGCTTCGGCTTCGGCTCCAGCAGGTGGTAGCCGCTCACGAACCGTGCCGGCAGCCCGACGCAGCGGCACGACTCGATCATCAGCATCGCCAGGTCGCGGCAGGAGCCCACCCGCTCCTTGAGGGTGCGGCCGGCGGGCCAGGCGGGGCCCACGTGCCGCTGGGTGTACTTCACCCGGTCCTGGATGATCTCGATCAGCTGGGAGAGGAACAGCAGCGCGCGCTGGTCGCTGCCCATCAGGGCCTCCTGGGCGAGATCCACCGCCGCCGGATCGTGCTGTCCGTTCGGCAGCCACCCCGCCAGCGCCCCGGCAAGGTCGCCGTTGAGATGGCCCACCGGATAGGGCAGTTCCGGTTCGGCGCCAGCCAGACAGGTTTCGAGCCGCGGGGCCATCTGGGTTTCCACCACGCTCATCGCCCGTACCACGAACCGCTCGGTCGCGCCGTTGAAGCGAGCCCGCAGGATCTCGTCACCGCTGGCGGCCACCAGCGGGTAGAAGGTGGAGGGTTCCGGCGCGATGTCGAGGCGGAAGTCGACCAGGCGCTGGAAGCCGTGGCCCCTCGGCTTCAGGCAGAAGCGGTGGGGCCCCAGCAGCACCGGGTCGGTGTAGCGGTAGTCGAGGCTGTGGATCAGGCGGGCGCGCATGCCGGCTCGGGGCTGGGGGTGGAGGCGACGGGAGCGATGAAGTAGCGCCGTTCGATCAGGTCGTGCAGGCGGTTGAAGTCCTGCTGGAGGGCGTCGATGGCTTCGTGGAGGCCTCCCTCGACCAGCTCCTGGATGTGGGTGAAGCTCCAGCGGGCCAGGGTGAGCCCCGCCAGGCACTCCAGTTCGTCCGGAGGCCCGGGGACGGCACTGCCGCGGATGATGCGCAGGGTTTCGTTGATGCGCTCCAGGCAGTAGCGCACGGAACGGGGGAAGATCGGATCCAGCAGCAGGAAGGAGGCCACCGCCTCGGGTGCGATCGCCTTCTGCTGCGACTGGCGGAACATCTGGTAGGCCCCGGCGGTGCGCAGCAGGGCGATCCACTGCAGTTCGTCGAGCACCCCGCCCACGTCCTCCGCCGAGGGCAGCAGCAGGAAGTACTTGACGTCGAGGATGCGGGTGGTCTTGTCGGCCCGCTCGAGGAGACGGCCGAGGCGGCTGAACTGCCAGGAGAGGTCGCGGCTGAGGGTGGCATCGGTGATGCCGTAGAAGAGCTGGCAGGCCCGCCGGATCTCCCTGAGCTGCTCCTGCGGGGGCTGTTCCCAGAAATCGGCCTCCTGCAGGGCCCAGTAGATCGAATTGATCTGCTCCCACATCTCGGTGGTGATGATCTCGCGGATCTGACGGGCGTTCTCGCGGGCGAAGGCGATGCAGTTCACCACGCTGCTGGGATTGTCGGTCTCCCGCACCAGGAAGTTCACCACGTCGTCCGGCCGGCCGGCCGGGCAGAGACGGTCGAACTCCTCGCGGTCGCCACTGGCGTCGATCAGCGGCAGCCAGGGCTCGGCGCTGCCGGGGGGGCAGTCGAGGGCCATGGCCTCGCTCACCTCGACGAAGCGGGAGATGTTCTCCGCCCGCTCCACGTAGCGGTTGATCCAGTAGAGGGAATCGGCGACGCGGCTCAGCATGGCGCGTTGCCCTCCACGCCGACTTCGTCGACGATCCAGGTGTCCTTGCAGCCGCCGCCCTGGGAGGAGTTCACCACCAGGGAGCCGCGCCGCAGGGCGACGCGCGTGAGACCTCCGGGTGTCACCCACGCCCCCTTGCCCCGCAGCACGTAGGGGCGAAGATCGACGTGACAGGGGTAGAGCTCGCCCTCGCTGAGGGAGGGAACGGTGGAGAGCTCAAGCGTGGGCTGGGCGATGTAGTTGCGGGGGTTCGCCTCGATCTTGGACGCGAAGATGGCGATCTCCTCCCGGCTGGCGTGGGGGCCGATGAGCATGCCGTAGCCCCCGGCCTCCGCCACGGCCTTCACCACCAGTTCGTTGAGGTGCGCCAGCACGTAGGCCCGATCCTCCGCGCGCGAGCAGAGGTAGGTGGGTACGTTCTCGATGATCGGATCCTCGCCGAGGTAGTAGCGGATCATCTCCGGCACGTAGGCGTAGATCAGCTTGTCGTCGGCGACGCCCGTGCCCGGAGCGTTGGCGATCGCCACCCGACCCGCCTGGTAGGCCGCCATCAGGCCGCGCACGCCCAGCATCGAATCGGCCCGGAACACGGCGGGATCGAGGAAGTCGTCGTCGATGCGGCGGTAGATCACGTCGACCGGCTCGAGGCCGGAGGTGCTGCGCATCCAGACCCGGTCGCCCTCGCAGACCAGATCGCGGCCCTCCACCAGCTGGATGCCCATCTGCTGGGCGAGATAGCTGTGCTCGAAGTAGGCGCTGTTGAACACGCCCGGGGTGAGCAGCACCACCTTGGGCGTGTCGGTCCAGGGGGCGAGCTCGCGCAGGGTCTGCAGCAGCTGGGAGGCGTAGTTGTCGATCGGCTGCACGGTGCGGCCGGCGAAGAGGTTGGGGAAGATCCGCTTCATCACCCGGCGGTTCTCCAGGAAGTAGGCCACGCCGGAGGGGCAGCGCAGGTTGTCCTCCAGCACCCGCCAGGTTCCGTTGCCGTCGCGCACCAGGTCGAGCCCGGAGATGTGGCAGAAGCGCCCCAGGGGCGGGTGGATTCCCTGCATCTGCGGGCGCCAGCCCTGGGAACTCTCCACGTCCTCCCGGGGTACGACGCCGTCGGCCATGATCCGGCCCTCGCCGTAGACGTCGGCGAGGAAGTGGTCGATCGCCTCCAGCCGCTGGATCAGTCCCCGCTCCAGCCGTTTCCACTCGCCCGTGCCGATCAGTCGGGGCAGGGGATCGAAGGGCAGGATGCGCTCCACCCCCTGGCTGCCGGAATCGTTGAGGCGGAAGGTGGCCCCCAGGCGCTTGAGCAGGGCCCCTGCGGCGGCGTGGTTGTGGTTGAGCTGGTCCAGCCCCATGCGTCCCAGGGAGGACAGCAGCGGCATCAGGGCCGGACGGGGCTGGTCGGTGCCGCTGAAGTATTCGTCGTAGCCCCCATTGGGTCTGTACTCGGTGAACATGCCGAACCGGTTGCCTGGGGTGATCCTGCAGCGGTGCCGCCCCCCCTCCGGGTGGCCGTTGCTACGGAACGCGGGGCCCGGCCCCTGGCGGCTCAGAGCAGGAAGTAGCGCTGGGCCATCGGCAGCACCTCGGCCGGTTCGCACGTGAGCAGTTCGCCGTCGGCGAACACCTCGTAGGTCTGCGGGTCTACCTCCACCTTCGGCAGGGCGCTGTTGTTGCGCATCGCCGCCTTGCCGATGCCGCGGGTGTTCACCACCGGAACGCAGGGCCGGCGCAGGCTGAGGCTGCGGGGAAGGTCGGCGTCGAGGGCGGCCTGGCTCACGAAGGTGAGGCAGCTGGGGGCCAGGGCCCCGCCGAAGGCGGCGAACATCGGCCGGCCGTGCACCGGCCCCGGGGTGGGGATCGAGGCATTCGCATCCCCCATCTGGGCCCAGACGATCGAGCCGCCCTTGAGCACCAGCTCCGGCTTGACGCCGAAGAATCCGGGCTTCCACAGCACCAGATCCGCCAGCTTGCCCACCTCAACCGAGCCCACCTGGCTGTCGAGGCCGTGGGCGATCGCCGGGTTGATCGTCACCTTGGCGATGTAGCGCTTGAGGCGGTGGTTGTCGTTGCGCTCGCTGTCCTCGCTCAGCGGCCCGCGCTGCTCCTTCATCTTGTGGGCCGTCTGGAAGGTGCGGGTGATCACCTCGCCCACCCGGCCCATGGCCTGGGAGTCGCTGGCGATGATGCTGAAGGCGCCCAGGTCGTGGAGGATGTCCTCGGCGGCGATCGTCTCGCGGCGGATGCGCGATTCGGCGAAGGCCACGTCCTCGGGGATGCGGGAATCGAGGTGGTGGCACACCATCAGCATGTCGAGGTGCTCCTCCAGCGTGTTGCGCGTGTAGGGGCGGGTGGGGTTGGTGCTGCTGGGCAGCACGTTGGTTTCGCCGCAGATGCGGATGATGTCGGGGGCGTGGCCGCCGCCGGCCCCCTCGGTGTGGAAGGTGTGGATCGTGCGGCCGCCGATGGCGCGGATCGTGTCCTCCACGAAGCCCGCCTCGTTGAGGGTGTCGGTGTGGATGCACACCTGCACGTCGAGGCGATCGGCCACGGTGAGGCAGCAGTCGATCGCCGCCGGGGTGGTGCCCCAGTCCTCGTGGAGCTTGAGGCCGCAGGCCCCGGCGCGGATCTGCTCCTCGAGGGCCGCCGGGGTGCTGGCGTTGCCCTTGCCGTAGAAGCCCAGATTGATCGGCAGGCCCTCGGCGGCCTGCAGCATGCGGGCCAGGTGGAAGGCGCCGGGGGTGCAGGTGGTGGCGTTGGATCCGGTGGCGGGACCAGTGCCCCCTCCCAGCATGGTGGTGACACCGGACGAGAGGGCCGTTTCCACCTGCTGGGGGCAGATGAAGTGGATGTGGGTGTCGATCGCGCCGGCCGTCACGATGTGGCCTTCGCCGGCGATCGCCTCGGTGCCGGGCCCGACCACGATGTCGACGCCGTCGGTGATGTCGGGGTTGCCCGCCTTGCCGATCGCCACGATGCGGCCGTCACGCAGGCCGATGTCGGCCTTGACGATCCCCCACCAGTCGAGGATCAGGGCGTTGGTGATCACCGTGTCCACCGCCCCATCGGCCCGGGTGGTCTGGGCCTGGCCCATGCCGTCGCGGATCACCTTGCCGCCGCCGAACTTCACCTCATCGCCGTAGGTGGTGAAGTCCTTCTCCACTTCCAGGATCAGGGCGGTGTCGGCCAGGCGCAGGCGGTCGCCCGTGGTGGGGCCGTAGGTCTCGGCGTAGGCGCGGCGGTCGATCCGGTACGGCATGGCGGGGAGCGGGCGAAGGGTCGCGAGGGCGACGGGGTCTCAGTCGAGGGGGCCGTTCACCAGCCCGTTGAAGCCGTACACACGGCGGTCGCCCACGTAGGGCACCAGCTGCACCTGGCGGCTGTCGCCGGGCTCGAAGCGGATGGCCGTGCCGGCGGGGATGTCGAGGCGCAGGCCCAGGGCGGCGTCCCGGTCGAACTGAAGGGCCCCGTTGGCTTCGTGAAAGTGAAAGTGGGAGCCCACCTGCACGGGCCGGTCGCCGGTGTTGGCCACCGTGAGGGTGGTGACGGGCCGGCCGGCATTGAGTTCGAGCGTTCCGGGTTCCGGCAGCAGTTCGCCGGGGATCAGGGGGGGCATGGGCTCAGCGGATCGGATCGTGGAGGGTGACGAGCTTGGTGCCGTCGGGGAAGACGGCCTCGATCTGAACCTCGGGAATCAGTTCGGGCACCCCCTCCATCACCTGGTCGCGCCCCAGCCAGGTGGTGCCTTCCTGCATCAGCTGGGCCACGGTGCGGCCATCGCGGGCTCCCTCGAGCACCAGGAAGCTGAGCCAGGCCACCGCCTCCGGGTGGTTGAGCTTCAGGCCGCGATTCAGGCGGCGTTCGGCCAGCAGGGCCGCGGTGACGATCAGGAGCTTGTCCTTCTCCTGGGGGGTCAGGTGCATGGCGCCTGGACGGGTGCGGCGAAGGCCTTGTGTTTCCGCACTCTGGCAGCGGACCGCCGGCTTGCACGGTTCAGGGGGAACGGCTTCAGCCCGCCAGCCCGGCCAGCGGATCCTCCTGGAAGGGCCACACCCGCGGCAGCTCGGGGGCGGCCAGGCCCCGTTCCCGGCGCAGCCGCGCCCAGATGCGGGTGAACCAGCTGCGGGCCGCGGTGGTGGACGGGCCCCGGTAGCGGGCCACCAGTCCCTGCTGCAGCGCCCCGCAGGCCATCTCGCCCTCCAGGTCGCCGCGGTCGGCCCGTAGGTCCGCCAGCAGGGCCTCCAGGCGAGCGGCCTCGAGCGGTTGCGGCGCCGCCCAGGTGAGTGATCCGAACACCGCTGCCCCCGCCATGCCGTGCTCCTCCAGCAGGGCGTCGCCCCCCAGTTCCAGCCGGTCCACCAGCTCCCAGCGGGGTCCGTCCGCTCCGAGGCGCCGCAGCTCCAGGGCCGATCGCCAGCTGCCGCGCCCCAGGTTTTCGCCGGCGGCGGTGAGTCCGAGCCGCACCACCTCGGCCCCCAGCCAGCTGGCGCCGGGTTCCAGATCCACCCGCACCGTCTGCTCGTAGAGGCCGTCGGCGTAGAGCACCACCTCCTGGGGCAGCCACTCCAGGTCGGCCCCCGCCGCCAGCTGCACATTCAGCTCCTGGGTGGCCCAGGTGCCGGCGGGGGCGCAGCGCGACCGGCCGATCGAGCCGTACACCTTCTGGGCCGCCACGCTCGTGATCAGGGCGCGACTGGCAGGTGCGAGCCGGATGTCCAGGCTCAGGCGGTCGCCGCCCACCAGCCCGCCGGCGGTGTGCAGCAGCGGCAGCTCGCAGCGCCCGTCGGCCCGGGAGAAGGTGCGCTGCAGCTTCAGCGGGGCCGTGGCACCCCCCTGCAGCACCGTGCCGGCGTTTCCCGCGGCGAAGTGCATGCGGGCGGTGCCGTGCCAGGCCGTGGTCGGGGTCTCGGCGGCGGCACGCGACATCGGGGTACGGTGCGGGCGAACAGGTCCGGCCCACTCTGGGGGCGGGACGCCCGGGATGCTGCCGCCATGACCGAGCCCCTGCTGCTCACCCGCCGCCTTCCCCCCGGATCCGCCGCCCGCAATCCCCTGCGTCTCCCCCTCGGGGCTGACGCGCGCACCCGGCTGCGGGGTCTGCGTCAGAGCCTGTGTGGCCGGCCCCTGCTGCTGCAGCTGCCCCGGGGCGAGGCCCTGGCCCCCGGGGAGCTGCTGAGCGATGAGCAGGGCGGGGTCCGGGTGCTGGTGGAAGCCGCTCCGGAGCCCCTGCTGCTGGTGCGGGCGGCGGATGCCCTGGAACTGCTGCGGGCCGCCTATCACCTCGGCAACCGCCACGTGGCGCTGGAGGTGCGGGAGGGGGAGCTGCGGCTGCTGGAGGATCCGGTGCTGGCCGCCCTGCTGGAACACCGGGGGCTGGTGCTGGAACGGCGCCGCGAGCCGTTCCAGCCGGAGGGGGGCGCCTATGCCGCGGGGCATGGCCATCACCATCACCATGCCGATCATCATTCCGATCACCAGGGGAGCGCCCGGCGGTGAGCCTTGCCCGCCTGCGCCTGCACCAGCTGGTGAGCCCGGCGCTGCCGGTGGGGGCCTTCAGCTACGCCGAGGGACTGGAAGTGCTGGTGCAGGCTGGACGCCTGAGGGATGCCGCCGCCGTGCGCGTCTGGCTGGAGGCCGAGCTTGAGCGCGGTGTGCTGGCGATCGAGGCGGCGGCCCTGCCTCGGCTGATGACCCTGCTGGACGCTGGGGACTGGCAGGCGGTGGCCGACCTCGACGGCTGGCTGCTGGCGCAGCGCGAAGCGCCGGAACTGCGGGCGCAGCAGCGGCAGATGGGCCGTTCGCTGCTGCAGCTGCTGGCCGACCTGGGCTGGCCCCTGCCGGATTCCAGCCCGCGAGTTGGCTGGCCGGCCGCCTTCGCCCACGCCGGCCGCTGCCTTGAGCTTCAGCCCGGGGAGGTGGTGGAGGCCTATCTCTATGGCTGGTGCGCCAATCAGCTCAGCGCCGCCGTGCGTCTGGTGCCCCTGGGACCCACCGCAGCCCAGGGGCTGCAGCTGCAGCTGGGCCCCCTGATCGTGCGGCGGGCCGAGGATCTGGTGGCCGCCGATCCCCGGGACCTCTGGCAGGGGGGCGTGGGCGCCGGGCTGGCCCAGCTGGGCCAGGGGACGCTTTACTCCCGCCTGTTCCGCAGCTGAAGCCACCCCTCGCTGCGCGAGCGCTGCCTAGCCTGATGCCCAGCTTCGACGGGGCCATGGCCAGCAAGCTGCGCGTGGGGGTGGCCGGTCCGGTCGGCTCCGGCAAGACCGCCCTGGTGGAGGTGCTCTGCCGCCGCCTGCGGGACCGGCTGCAGCTGGCGGTGGTCACCAACGACATCTACACCCAGGAGGATGCCCAGTTCCTCACCCGGGCCGGTGCGCTGGAGCCCGCGCGCATCCGCGGGGTTGAGACGGGGGGCTGTCCCCACACCGCCATCCGGGAGGACTGTTCGATCAACCGGGCCGCGGTGCAGGAGCTGGAGGAGGCCTTCCCCGAGCTCGACCTGGTGCTGGTGGAGAGCGGGGGCGACAACCTGGCCGCCAGCTTCAGCCCCGAGCTGGTTGATCTGTGCATCTACGTGATCGATGTGGCGGCTGGCGACAAGATCCCCCGCAAGGGGGGACCCGGCATCACCCGCTCCGACCTGCTGGTGATCAACAAGACCGACCTGGCCCCGATGGTGGGGGCGAGCCTGGCGGTGATGGAAACCGACACGGAGCGGATGCGCCAGGGACGCCCCTGGTGCTTCACCAACCTGCGCAGTGGCGATGGAGTGGAAAAGGTGGAAACCTTTCTGTTGCAACAGCTACCTGGCCGCTGATCCGTTTGTTCAGCAGGTCACGACACGGCGGCTCCAGTTGCTCGAATGGTGTCGACGGCTACCAGTGGGTGTGCCCGCGGTCAATACCTTTGCTCCGTCGCTGAACGTGAGGCCTGCGGAGGTCTCCGGCGCTTTCACTCTCACAGGAGCATGTTCATGACCCCGTTGCCGATAAGGAAGACCTCCCTGCGGCTCCTCGGTGGCGCCACCGCGCTGGCCACCACGTTCTCCCTCGTGGCCTGCGGTGGTGGAGAAAAAACCACAGCCGAAGGCGGCGGTGGTGACTTCGATGGCGAAGTGAAGGTGGGCATCCTTCACTCCCGCTCCGGCACCATGGCCATCTCCGAGAACACGGTGGCCGAAGCCGAACTGATGGCGATCGACGAGATCAACAAAGCCGGCGGCGTCAAGATCGACGGCAAGAAGCTGAAGATCGTTCCGATCGAGGAGGACGGGGCCTCCGACTGGCCCACCTTCGCCGAGAAGGCGAAGAAACTCATCGATCAGGACCAGGTGGCCGTGGTGTTCGGCGGCTGGACCTCCGCCAGCCGCAAGGCGATGCTGCCGGTGTTCGAGGCCAAGGATCACTTCCTCTTCTACCCGATCCAGTACGAAGGTCAGGAGTGCTCCAAGAACATCTTCTACACCGGAGCCACCCCCAACCAGCAGGCCGAGCCCGCCGTTTCCTGGCTGCTCAAGAACAAGGGCAAGGACTTCTTCCTGGTGGGTTCCGACTACGTCTACCCCCGGACGGCCAACACGATCATGAAGGAGCAGCTCAAGGTCGAAGGCGGCAAGCTCGTGGGTGAGGACTACCTCCCCCTGGGCAACACCGAGGTGGCTCCGATCATCGCCAAGATCAAGCAGGCTCTGCCCAAGGGTGGCGTGATCGTGAACACGCTCAACGGCGACAGCAATGTGGCCTTCTTCAAGCAGTTGAAGGCCGCCGGCATCACCCCCGCCAACGGCTACGCGATCATGAGTTTCTCGATCGCCGAGGAAGAGGTGGCCGCCATCGGCCCCGAGTATCTCGAAGGCACCTATGCCGCCTGGAACTTCTTCCAGAGCCTGGACACCCCCGCGTCCAAGAAGTTCACCGAGGCCTTCAAGGCCAAGTACGGCGAGAACCGCGTCACCAACGACCCGGCTGAATCTGCCTACAACATGGTCTACCTCTGGGCCAAGGGTGCCGAGAAGGCCAACAGCGTCGACAACAAGAAGGTGCGTCAGGCCCTGATCGGCGTCACCTTCGATGCTCCTCAGGGGCCGATCGAGGTGCAGCCCAACCATCACACCACCGAGCTTGTGATGATCGGTGAGGTCCAGAAGGATGGCATGTTCAAGATCGTCGAGAACAAGGGTGTGCTGAAGCCGATCGCCTGGAACCAGTTCGTGCCCGAAACCAAGGGCTACACCTGCGACTGGACCAAGGATCGGCCCGACGCCGGCAAGTTCAAGATGTGATCAGGGCGGCGCACCCGGCCGATTCGCTTCAGGGGGGACCAGTGCCCCCCTTTCTTTTGCCCCTTCTGTCCCACTGCCGCGTCCAGCGCGGGACACCATGACAGCTCTCTACGACACGCTCTTCAACGGCCTTGCCATCGGCTCGGTGCTCATGCTGGCCGCCCTCGGGCTGGCTGTGGTCTTCGGCCTGATGGGTGTCATCAACATGGCCCATGGCGAGTTGATGATGCTGGGTGCCTACACCACCTTCGTGGTCCAGAACCTGCTCAAGAACGGCCCCCTGGCGGGTCTGTTCCCGATTTACATCCTCATCGCCATTCCGGTGGCTTTCCTGGTCAGCGGCCTCGCGGGCCTGCTGCTCGAGAAGACGGTGATCCGCAGGCTCTACGGCCGCCCCCTGGAAACGCTGCTGGCCACCTGGGGCGTCAGCCTGATCCTGCAGCAGTTCGTTCGTTCGGTGTCCACGGCGTTTTTCCTCGGGCTGATCGTTGCGGTGGCCCTGGGACTGCTGGCCCCCCGCTTCACCCCCGCGAGCTGGTGGGAGCAGCGCTGGACGCCGTTGCTGGCCGTCGGCCGCTGGATCGTGGCCGGTGGCATCGGCATCGCCCTGGCCTCGGCCCTGGGATCGGTGCGGGCCCTGGGTCTGCCCTGGTTCAGTGCCCGCAACATCGACGTCACGGCTCCCCAGTGGCTGCGCGGCTCGATCGACGTGGCCGGTGTGACCATGCCCACGGGTCGTCTGTTCATCATCGCCCTCACGGCCATTGCCCTGCTGGCGGTGAACTGGTTCCTGCAGAAGAGCGTGTGGGGCATCCGCATCCGTGCCGTCACCCAGAACCGGCCGATGAGCAGCTGCCTGGGCATCCCCACCGAAACCGTCGACGCTCTCACCTTTCTGGTGGGCTCCGGCCTGGCCGGCGTGGCCGGCGTGGCCGTGACCCTGCTGGGCTCGGTGGGCCCGAACCTGGGCGGCAATTACATCGTGGACTGCTTCATGGTGGTGGTGCTCGGCGGTGTGGGCAAGCTGCTCGGCACCGTGGTGGCGGCCCTGGGGATCGGGGTTCTCAGTTACATCATCGGTTCGGGTTCGCTGCTGCTGCTCTGGCCGTCGATGCCTGCCGGACTGAACGAAACGATCACTTTCTTCGCCACCACCTCGATGGCGAAGGTGCTGGTGTTCGTGCTGATCGTGCTTTTTCTGCAGTTCAGGCCCGCCGGCCTCTTCCCGCAGAAGGGCCGCATGGTGGAGGCCTGAGTCATGACGACCACCTCCACCTCCGCGGCCACCCCGGGATTCCTGCGTCGCTGGTGGCCCTGGATCCTGATCGTGGCGGTCGCCGTGATCCTGCCGTTCGTGCTGCCGCCGTTCCGCCTCAATCTGCTCGGGCGTTTCCTGGCGCTGGGCATCGTGGCCCTCGGTGTCGATCTGATCTGGGGATTCACCGGTCTGCTCAGCCTGGGGCAGGGCATCTTCTTCGCCCTCGGTGGCTACGCCATCGGCATGCATCTTTCGCTGAACTCCCTCGAGCCGGGCCAGCTGCCTGAGTTCTTCGGCCTCTACGGGGTCAAGGAACTGCCCGCCTTCTGGCAGCCGTTCACCTCCCCGGTGCTCACCTTCTTCGCCATCTGGGTGATTCCGGCCCTGGTGGCCGGCTTCCTGGGCTATCTGGTGTTCCGCAACCGCATCAAGGGCGTCTACTTCTCGATCCTCACCCAGGCCGCCCTGCTGGTGTTCTTCAACTTCTTCAATGGCCAGCAGAAGCTGATCAACGGCACCAACGGTCTCAAGACCGACACCGCCCGCATCTTCGGTGAACTGGTGGGCAGTGATGCCATGCAGCGCACCCTGTTCTGGTTCACGGTGCTGCTGGTGATCGGGGCCTGGTTCCTCTGCCGCTGGCTCACCACCGGCCGCTTCGGCGATGCCCTGGTGGCGATCCGCGATGACGAGCCCCGCCTGCGCTTCACCGGCTACAACCCCACCGCCTACAAAACGCTGGTGTTCACCGTGGCCGGTGCGCTGGCAGGCATCAGCGGCGCTCTCTACACCGTGCAGTCGGGCATTGTCAGCCCCCAGTACATGGCGGTGCCGTTCTCGATCGAGATGGTGATCTGGGTAGCGGTGGGCGGTCGCGGCACGCTGCTCGGTGCTGTTCTGGGAGCGGTGCTGATCAACTACGCCAAGAGCCTGATCAGCGAGCAGTTGCCCGAAACCTGGCTGTTCATCCAGGGCGCCCTGTTCCTGCTGGTGGTCACCGCCCTGCCCGATGGGGTGGTCGGCTGGCTGCGGCAGGGCGGCCCGCGCCGGATCCAGGAGATGCTCGGCTGGCCGCCCCGGGCGGCCACCTATCCCGAACTGGATCTCGATCCGGCCGTTCTGGCCGAGAAGCGGGAGATCGAGGCGCGCCGCAGCGGCTCCACCACCGTCCAGGGAGATCAGCCATGACCGACGCACTGCTCGAACTGCGCGGGGTGAGCGTCAGCTTCGACGGCTTCTGGGCCCTCAACGACCTCAACCTGGCCCTGGCCCCCGGGGAGCTGAGGGCCGTGATCGGCCCCAACGGCGCCGGCAAGACCACCTTTCTCGACGTGATCACCGGCAAGGTGCGGCCCACCAAGGGTGATGTGTTCTTCCGGGGCCGCTCTCTCGTGGGCACCGCCGAGCACCAGATCGCCCGGCTGGGGATCGGCCGCAAGTTCCAGACGCCGCGGGTGTACCAGAACCTCTCCCCTCGTCGCAATCTGGAGCTGGCGGTGAGCCGCCGCGCCTCCCCCTTCGATCTCCTGTTCAGCCGGCTGGATTCCACCAGCCGCGACCGGGTGCAGCATCTGCTCGGGGTGGTGGGGCTCGAACCCCACGCCAACCGCCTGGCCGGCGGTCTCTCCCACGGCCAGAAGCAGTGGCTGGAGATCGCGATGCTGGTGGCCCAGAACCCTGAGCTGCTGCTGGTGGACGAGCCGGTGGCCGGCCTCACCGACGAGGAGACCGAGCGCACCGCCCAACTGCTGCGCCAGCTCAGCGGCGAGCACACCGTGCTCGTGATCGAGCACGACATGGAGTTCATCCGCGATCTGCAGGCTCCGGTCACGGTGCTGCACGAAGGCCACGTGCTCTGCGAAGGCTCGATGGACGCGGTGCAGGCCGATCCGCGGGTGATCGAGGTGTACCTGGGCCGCGAAACCGACTGAACCGTGCCGATCCCCTTCTCCATCCCCGCCCTTTCCCGATGACCATCGCATCCCAGGCCAGGCCGGTGCCGTCCGCCGCCCCTTCCGACGCCCTGCTGGAGGCCCGCGGTCTGAACGTTTACTACGGCGAGAGCCATATCCTGCGCGACGTCGACTTGAGCGTGCGGCCCGGCCAGATGGTGTGCCTGATCGGCCGCAACGGCGTGGGCAAGACCACCCTGCTCAAGACGGTGGTGGGCCTGCTGCGTCAGCGCCGCGGCAGCGTGCTGCTCGCCGGCGAGGACGTGGGCCCGCTTCCGCCCCACCGCCGGGCCAGGGCCGGCATCGGCTACGTGCCCCAGGGCCGTGAGATCATCCCCCAGCTCACGGTGAAGGAGAACCTGCTGCTGGGCCTCGAGGCGCTCCCCGGCGGCATGGGCCGCCACCGCCACATCGATCCGGTGGTGTTCGAGCTGTTCCCGGTGCTGGAGAAGTTCCTTGGCCGCCGCGGCGGTGATCTCTCCGGCGGTCAGCAGCAGCAGCTCGCCATCGCCCGGGCCCTGCTCGGCAGGCCGCGGCTGCTGCTGCTCGATGAGCCCACCGAAGGCATCCAGCCCTCGGTGGTGCTCGACATCGAGCGGGCGGTGCGCCGCATCATCGAGACCACCGGGATCAGCGTGCTGCTGGTGGAGCAGCACCTCCACTTCGTTCGCCAGGCCGACTGGTACTACGCCATGCAGAAAGGGGGCGTGGTGGCCAGCGGCCCCACCGGTGAGCTGAGCAAGGAGGTGATCGACCGCTTCCTGAGCGTGTGAACCGTCGTGTTCACGCCGGTCCCGAAGCAGCAGCCTCCAGACCCTCACTCTCTGCCACGAGCAGGCTGCGCCAGAACCGTTCCGCCGCCGCCGCCGTGGGGTGGGGCAGGGCCCGGCCGTCGAACATCGCGATCGGTCGGCAGCTCAGGCTGTTGATCAGCAGGGCGCCCTCGGCGGCCGCCAGATCGCTTGCCCCCAGGGGGGTCTCCTCGGCCAGGCCCAGGGCGAGGGCCCGTCCGCGCATCACCCCTGGCAGGCAGCCGCTGGCGAGGGGCGGCGTCAGCCAGCGACCGTCGCGGTGCAGCAGCAGGTTGGCCACGGTTCCGCAGCAGAGGCCGCCGGCGCTGCTGCTCAGCAGGGCATCGTCGGCGCCGGCGATCCGCGCCTCCCGGCGCGCCTGGATGGCGCCGCCGTAGGCGAAGGTCTTGCAGCGGCTGGTGAGGCTGCCGGCGTTGCGACTCTCCCAGCGGCTGAGCACCACCCGCAACGGCGTGAAATGGGGTCGCCAGGGGGCCAGTTGCAGCCAGAAGCGTGGTGCCGCCGGTGGTTCCCCGGGCTCGGGCAGGTCGATCCCCCGGCCCCCGGCGCCGCGGCTCCAGCTGAGCCGCAGCACGGCATCGGCCCAGCCGCTTCGCCGCAGCGCCTCCCTCAGCAGGGTCCGCACCACGGCCTCGCCGGGGGGTGGGGCCATCGCCAGCAGGTCGGCCGAACGGTGCCAGCGCTCCAGGTGAGCCGCCAGCAGGAGGGGCTGGCCCCCTTCCACCAGCACGGTCTCGAACAGGCCGTCGGCCAGCAGCAGGCCGCGGTCATCGAGGGGGACGCCGAGGGTGGCGGGGCTACCCCAGCGGCCACCCTCTGGGGTCGCCGCGGCCGGATCGCCGCTCCAGGCGAGGGCGGCGCTCATGCCAGGGCCTCCAGCAGGGGCCGGATCTTCCAGCCCATCTCCCGCGCTTCCCCTTCGGGATCGGAATCGGCCACGATGCCGCCCCCGGCGTGGACCCGCAGACGGCGGTCCCGCACCATCACGCTGCGGATCAGGATGCTGCTGTCGAAGCTCCCGTCGGCCCCGAGATGGAACAGGGAGCCGCAGTACGGGCCGCGCGGGATGGGTTCCAGCTCATCAAGCCGTTGGCAGGCCCGCACCTTTGGGGCGCCGCTGATGGATCCACCAGGCCAGCAGGCCCGCAGCAGCTCCACCAGCCCCTTCCCTTCCGCCAGCTGCCCTTCCACCACCGAGGTGAGGTGGTGCACCTGGGCATAGCTTTCCAGCCCCACCAGCTGCGGCACCTGGATGGAGGCCGGCCGACAGACCCGGCCCAGGTCGTTGCGCAGCAGATCAACGATCATCACGTTCTCCGCCCGGTCCTTGGGATCGGTGATCAGGTCGGCCGCCGCGTCGGCGTCGGCCTGGGGATCGGCGTGACGCGGCCGCGTGCCCTTGATCGGCCGCGTCTCCACCCGCCCATCGGGCGTCAGGCGCAGGAAACGCTCCGGCGAGGCCGACACCACCGCTTCTCCGACCGCCGTGCCGCCGGCCACCGCCAGGCCGGCAAAGGGGGCGGGGCAGTGGCGTCGCAGCCGGGCGTACAGGGCAAGCGGATCCGCCGCGACCTCCAGCCAGGCCTCACAGCAGGCGGTGAGGTTCGCCTGGAACAGGTCGCCCTCGGCGATCCGCCGCCGCAAGGACCTCACCAGCGCGCCGTAGCGCTGCGGTGGGGTGTGCCAGTGCCAGGCCTCCGGGGCCAGGCCCTCCCCTTCGGGCCAGGCTTCCTGCGGCCGGGGGTCGCCCGAGCGCAGGGACTCCAGCCGGGCGGCCATCGCCTCCAGGCGGCCGGGATCGTTGCCCTCCAGCCAGAAGCGCCGTTCCTGGCGGTCGAAGTGCAGCAACGGGTCGTAGCGGCCGGCCCAGAGGACGGCCATGTCGCTGGCGCGCCAGTGGGCCGCCGGCTCGACCCAGGCCCCGGCCTCGTACCCCAGCCAGCCCAGCCACGGGCCCCCCCGGTTCACCATGGCGCTCAGGGCGGCGAAGGGATCGGCGGACCCCGGGGAACCCGGCAGCCCCCGGCAGCAGACCTGTTCCAGGGGTTCCACCCCAAGCACCGCCAGCCGTCCCAGTGCACTGCCGTCGCCTTCCAGCAGCACCAGTCCCTCGGCGGTGCCCACTTCGGCAACGAGGGCCATGGCTACCGCCCAGGGTTCACACCAGGGCAGAGTGCGCTGACATCGGCTCACCGCACATCCGCTCCGGCGGACCCGCATCGGAGGCCTGGCGTGGCGAGGTCGGGCCGGCCGGCCTCGATCAGCGCCGCGTCGCGGATCCGGCAGCTGTCGCAGACGCCGCAGGGTGCGGCCCCGCCCTGGTAGCAGCTCCAGGTGGTGGCGATCGGCACCCCCAGGCGCAGGGCCTGGCGCGCGATCTCCGCCTTGCTCCAGGTCACCAGCGGCGCCCACAGCCGGGGGCCGTGGCCCTCCCGCCCGGCGCGGGTGGCCAGGTCGGCCAGGGTCTGGAACGCCGCCAGGTAGTCGGGGCGGCAGTCGGGATAGCCGGAGTAGTCGACGGCGTTCACCCCGAGGGCCACCCGCTCGGCCCCGCGCGCCTCCGCCAGGCTCAGCCCCAGGGCGATGAACACCGTGTTGCGGCCGGGCACGTAGGTGCTGGGGATCACGCCGGCCTGCACGCCGTCGCCGGGAACGGGGATCGCGGAGTCGGTGAGGGACGAACCGCCCCAGGCGGCCAGGTTCACCTGGATCACCTGGTGTTCGGCCAGCCCAAGGCTGGTGGCCACAGCGGCGGCGGCCTCCAGTTCCCGGCGATGGCGCTGGCCGTAGTCGAAGGAGAGGCCGATCACACGGTGGCCCTCCTCGAGGGCCAGGGCGGCGGCTGTGGCCGAATCCAGGCCACCCGAGAGCAGGGCGACGGTGATCGGGGGGGAGAGGGGCGGGGTGGCTGTGGACGCGGGCACGGCGGGGCTCGGCGGCATCGCGGGGACGCCGGTGCTCCCCATTTTGGGCGGGGGCCGATCAACATGCCTGCGGAGCTCGCTGCTGCGCATGCCCATCGCCCGAACCCTGCTGCCCGGCCTTCTGGCCGCGCTGCCGCTGCTGCCCCTGCCGCCGGCCGACGCGATCCCGCGACTGGATCTCTCCCGCTACCCCAGCCCTGCCGCGGGGGAGCGCCGCTGGGTGATCCAGCTCCCCGGCGTGCTGCCGCCCACCCGGGACCCATCCCTCTCCCCCAGCCCGAGCGACTGGCGGGTGGAGCTGATCGTGGGGCGGGAGGTGGAGGTGGACTGCAACCGCCACCGTTTCGGCGGCCGCCTGCGGCCCGAATCGCTGCCGGGCTGGGGCTTCACCGTGTACCGCGTGTCCGACGTGGGGCCGATGGCCTCCACCCGCATGGCCTGCCCGCCCGGGGAGCCGAAGCGGCGGGCGTTCGTGCCGATGGGCGGTAAGCCGTTCGTGGTGCCCTACAACGCCAGCCTGCCGATCGTGATCTATGCGCCCAGGGATCTGGAGGTTCGCTGGCGGCTGTGGAAGGCGGAGAAGCAGCAGCGCCCGGCTCAGCCGCTCTGAGGCCTCATCGCACCCCGAGCAGCTTCTGGGTCTGCAGGCTGAGGCGCCAGTCGGGGTGCCGGCGCACGAAGGCCACCGCCAGCTCCTGGCCCCGGGCGCTGTCCCAGCCGGGCTGGAGCAGCAGGGCCGGCTTCGGCGCCGTGGCTGCCGCAGCTCTGCGGGGGCAGGCCGCCTCGGCCATGGTGATGGCGAAGGTGAGATCGGCCGGCTCGTGAACCACCACCTTGAGTTCGTGGCAGGCCGCGAGCAGCTCGGCCCGCGGGGGCCGGTGGCGCTTGGGCGAGAGGGTGATCCAGTCGAAGCGGCCGCTGAGGGGATGGACACCGCTGGTCTCCAGGTGCAGGGGCAGCGGGCCCCCGGGGCGCGGGGCCGTGGCGGCCTCGAGGGCGGCGCACAGGGGCGCGAGGTTGTGCTGGAGCGGCTCGCCGCCGGTGATCACCGCGAAAGCGGCGCCGGCCTCCGCCGCCTCGCGGGCTTCGGCGGCCAGATCCGCCAGGCTCCGGCGGGGATGGGCCGACTCCGGCCAGGACACCTTGGTGTCGCACCAGGTGCAGCCCACGTCGCAGCCGGCCAGGCGCAGGAAGAAGGCGCTGCGGCCGGCGTGCAGGCCCTCTCCCTGCAGCGAGTGGAAGGTTTCCACCAGCGGCAGGGCCGCCCCGGGAGAGAGGGCGCCGGTAGGGATCGGGGTGCTGTCGGCGACGGGCACGGGGGACCAGGGGTCAGCCGGGGGTGCCCAGCCGCTCAGCGATCGGGGCGAAGGCGCCGGGGGATTCGGGCAGCCGCTGCTGCGCCGCCTCGATCAGGCCACGGAACAGGGGATGGGGCTTGCCGGGGCGCGACAGGAACTCGGGGTGGTACTGGCAGGCGGTGAAGAAGGGATGATCCCTGAGCTCGATCAGTTCCACCAGGCGACCGTCGGGGGAGGTGCCGCTGATGGCGTAGCCCGATTCCAGGAACAGGGTGCGGTAAGCGTTGTTGAACTCGTAGCGGTGGCGATGGCGCTCGTACACCACCTCCTCGCCGTAGAGGCGCTGGCCGAGGGTGCCGGCCGCCAGGCGGCAGGGGTAGACACCCAGCCGCATCGTGCCTCCCAGGTCCACCACGTCCTGCTGCTCGGGCAGCAGGTGGATCACCGGGTGGGGCGTGTCGGGGTCGAGCTCGGCGCTGGTGGCGCCGGCCAGGCCCGCCTGGTTGCGGGCCCACTCGATCACGGCGCACTGCATGCCCAGGCAGAGGCCGAGAAAGGGCACCCGCTGCTCCCGGGCCCAGCGGATCGCTGCCACCTTGCCGTCGACGCCTCGGTTGCCGAAGCCTCCCGGCACCACCACCGCGTCCATCCCCTTCAGCAGGGCATCGGCCCCCTGGCTCTCGATCTGCTCGGCGCAGATCCAGTGCAGATCGAGGGAGGCATCCTGCTCGAGGCAGGCGTGGCGCAGGGCCTCCACCACCGAGAGGTAGGCGTCGTTGAGCTGCACGTACTTGCCCACCAGCGCCACCTTCACCGCCGGACCGGGACTGCGCAGCTTGCGCACCAGCTCGGCCCAGCGGGCCATGTCGCTGTCGTGATCGGGGAGGTCGAGAACGTCGAGCACCTGCCGGCAGAGGCCCTCCTGCTCCATCGCCAGCGGCACGGCGTAGATGCTGTCGGCATCGAGGGCCTGGATCACCGCATCGGGCCGTACGCCGCAGAAGCCGCCGATCTTGCGCTTGAGTTCGCTGGTGATCTCGCGGTCGCTGCGGCACACCAGCACGTCGGGCTGGATGCCGATCGAGCGCAGCTCCTTCACCGAGTGCTGGGTGGGCTTGGTCTTGAGTTCGCCCGAGGTGCCGATGTAGGGCAGCAGGGTGACGTGCACGTAGGCCAGGTCGCGGCGGCCCACGTCGCCGCGGAACTCGCGGATGGCCTCGAGGAACGGCAGCGATTCGATGTCGCCCACGGTGCCGCCGATCTCGGTGATCACCACGTCGGCGCCGCTGTTGGCGGCCACCCGGTGGATGCGTTCGCGGATCTCGCGGGTGATGTGGGGGATCACCTGCACGGTGCCGCCCTCGTAGTCGCCGCGCCGCTCCTTGTTGATCACCGCCTGGTAGATCGAGCCGGTGGTCACGCTGTTGAGGCGTGACATGGCGGTGTCGGTGAAGCGCTCGTAATGGCCCAGATCGAGGTCGGTCTCGGCGCCGTCGTCGGTGACGAACACCTCGCCATGCTGGAAGGGGCTCATCGTGCCCGGATCCACGTTCAGATAGGGATCGAGCTTGAGGATCGAGACGCTGTAGCCGCGGCTCTTGAGCAGCCTGCCCAGGCTCGCCGCCACGATCCCCTTGCCGATGCTCGACACCACCCCGCCGGTCACGAAGACGAATTTGGCGGCGTGGGCGGGCATGGGGATTCCGGCTGACCCTTCAATCTACCGGCCGCCATCCGATCCCCCCATCCCCCGCCCGGCCGGGTGGCGGCTCAGCCCTCCAGCAGGCTCCTGAGCATCCAGGCGGTCTTCTCGTGGATCTGCAGGCGCTGGGTGAGCAGGTCGGCGGTGGGCTGGTCGTTGGCCTCGTCCGCCAGGGCGAACACCGCCCGGATCGTGCGGGCCACGGCCTCGTGCCCCTCCACCAGCTCCCGCACCATCGCCAGGGCGGCCGGCACGCCTTCGGTTTCGGGGATCGAGGCCAGCCGGACGTAGGTGGCGCCGCCGAAGGGAGCGGGCAGCCCGAGGGCGCGGATCCGCTCGGCGATCGCATCGAGAGCGGTCCAGAGCTCGGTGTACTGCTCCATGAACATCAGGTGCAGCGTGTTGAACATCGGCCCGGTGACGTTCCAGTGGAAGCCGTGTGTCTTGGCGTAGAGCACGGTGCTGTCGGCCAGCACGCGGCCCAGCCCCTCGGCGATGCGGGTGCGCTGCTCGGCGGGGATGCCGATGTCGATCGGCGGGGCGGAGAAGGTCATCCGGCGTGTGGCGGCTGTCCGAGTTCTAGCCCCGGGTGCGACAGCGGGGGTGGGGGGCCGGTTGGATTCAGTCGAGGCTGCTCAGGTAGTCGTGTACGCGGCTGCGGTGGCGGGGCTGGCGCAGCTTGAGCAGGGCGCGGGTTTCGATCTGGCGCACCCGCTCCCGCGAGAGCTGCAGGGTTTCGCCGATCTCGCTGAGGGTGCGGGGGGTGTCGTCCTCCAGGCCGAAGCGCTGGCGCAGCACCTCCGCTTCCCGCTGGTTCAGCTCCGCCAGCAGGCTCTCCAGGTCGTCGTGGAGCTGCTGGCGGGTGAGGGCCTGCTCCGGCGTCGCGTGGCCGTCCTCCAGCAGATCCCCCAGCTCGGTGTCCTCGTTCTTGCCCACGCGGGTGTCGAGGGAGAGGGGCCGTGGCTGGCGCTGCAGGGTGAGCCGCACCGTGGCCTCGGCCATGCCCAGTTCGGCCGCCAGTTCCGCCACGGAGGGGGTGCGGCCGAGGCGGACCGTGAGCTGGCGCTGGGCGTTGCGGATGCGGTTCAGCTTCTCGGTGATGTGAACCGGCAGGCGGATGGTGCGGCTCTGGCTGGCGATCGCCCGGGTGATGCCCTGGCGGATCCACCAGTAGGCGTAGGTGCTGAAGCGGAAGCCCCGGGTGGGATCGAACCGCTCCACGGCCCGCTCCAGACCGAGCGTCCCCTCCTGCACCAGATCCAGCAGCTCCAGGCCGCGCTGCTGGTACTTCTTGGCCACCGCCACCACCAGCCGCAGATTGGCCTGGATCATGCGCTCCTTCGCTCGCCGGCCTCGGTGCAGGGCCAGGCGCAGCTCCGCCGGGGTGAGAGCGCAGCGGCTGGCCCAGGCCGCCATCCCCTCGGTGCTGCGGTCCCTGGGATCGGCGTCACCGCGCTGCTCCAGCAGCCGCTCGCGCCGCTGCACCTCACGGGCGAGGGTGAGCTCCTCCTCCTCGCTGAGCAGGCTCACCCGGCCGATGTCCCGCAGATACTGCTGCACCAGATCGGTGCTGGAGGGTGGGGGGCCGCTCACGGGGGCTGGGGCAGGGGGGCACCCACCCACCCTGCGGCCGTGCTGGCGAAGGTGGTGCGATCAGTTCGCATTCCTTCGGGATCACGGCTGAAGCAGCCGCCGCTGACCGGCAGGGTCGGCTCAGCCCGTCACGGCTTCCTCCACCCAGGTGCTCGCCACGTGCAGTTCCTCCAGCTGCTTGGCTGCCACGTCGGCGGGGGCCTGGGTCATCAGGCAGCGGGCCTGCTGGGTTTTGGGGAAGGCGATCGTGTCGCGGATCGATTCCTCGCCCGCAAGCAGCATCACCATGCGATCGAGGCCGAAGGCCAGGCCGCCATGGGGCGGGGCGCCCATGTCGAGGGCTTCCATCAGGAAGCCGAACTGGCGCTCGGCCTCCTCCAGCGGCAGGCCGATGGTGGCCAGCACCTGGCGCTGCAGGGCCGAATCGTGGATGCGCAGGGAGCCCCCGCCGAGCTCCAGGCCGTTGAGCACCAGGTCGTAGGCCTGGGCGCGGGCGGTGGGCAGGGTGTCGGCCCAGCGCTCGGGGTCGTTGCCCAGATCCTCGGTGTTGGGGGCGCAGAAGGGGTGGTGCAGGGCCTCGAGGCGGTTCTCGTCGGTGTTGAACTCGAACATCGGGAAATCCACCACCCACAGGAAGTTCCAGACGTCGTTCTCGCGCTCGGGCTTGACCAGAGCCAGCTCGCGGGCCAGGAACTGGCGCACCCGATCCAGCGCCTTGTTCACCGTGGCGGTGTCGCCGGCGCCGAACAGCAGCAGGGTGCCGGGCACGGCGCCGGTGCGCGCCAGCAGCTCGGCCTTCTTCTCCTCGGAGAGGTTGTCCTTGATCGCGCCGATCGTGTCGATCTCACCGCCCTCGCGCACGCGGATGAAGGCCAGGCCGCCGGCGCCGGCCTTCTGGGCCTCGCTGAACACATCGCCGCCGGGCTTGATGCGCACGTTGCTCAGGGCTTCGTTGCCGCCGGGCACCGGCAGCACCTTCACCGCGCCGCCCGCCGCCACCGCGCCGCTGAACACCTTGAAGCCCATGTCCGCCACCAGGTCGGACACGTTCACCAGCTCCATGCCGTAGCGGGTGTCGGGCCGGTCGGTGCCGTAGCGCTCCATCGCCTCGTGCCAGGTGAGGCGCGGGAACGGTCGCGGCAGCTCGATCCCCTTCACTGTCTTCCAGATGGCGGCGATCAGGCCCTCGTTGAGCTCCAGGATCTGCTCCTGGTCCAGGAAGCTCATCTCCATGTCCAGCTGGGTGAACTCCGGCTGGCGGTCGGCCCTGAGGTCTTCGTCGCGGAAGCAGCGGGCCACCTGGTAGTAGCGCTCGATGCCGCCCACCATCAGCAGCTGCTTGAACAGCTGGGGCGACTGGGGCAGGGCGAACCACTCGCCGCCACACACCCGGGAGGGCACCAGATAGTCGCGGGCGCCTTCGGGGGTGGAGCGGGTGAGCACCGGCGTCTCCACCTCGATGAAGCCCTCGTTCTCCAGGAAGCGGCGGGCGGCCGAGATCGTGGCGTGCCGCAGGCGCAGGTTGCCGTTCATGCGCTCGCGGCGCAGGTCGAGGTAGCGGTGGCGCAGCCGCAGCTCCTCGCGGGTGTTCTCCTCGTCGTGCACCGATACCGGGAAGGGCAGGTTGCCCCTCACCTCGTTGAGCACCGTGAGGCCCTCGGCCAGCACCTCGATCTCGCCGGTGGCCAGGCGTTCGTTCAGGGATTCGGCGGGCCGGGCCCGCACCGTGCCGCTCACCTGCAGCACGGTCTCGTTGCGCAGCCGTTCCGCCACGGCGAAGGTGTCGGCTCCCCGGTCGGGGTCCACGGTGATCTGCACGGTGCCGCTGCGGTCGCGCAGGTCGATGAAGATCACGCCGCCGTGGTCGCGGCGCCGGTCCACCCAGCCGCAGAGCCGCACGGTCTGGCCGATGGCCTCACGGCGGAGGTCGCCGCACCCGTGGCTGCGCATGGTGGAACAGGAAACGAACCGGTGAGTTTCCCACGCCGCCTCCTTGGCGCCGACCCTTGGGCGCCGCCCTGGCGGTGGTGACCCGCGGCACCGCGGTCGGCCCGGTGACCGCCCTACGGTTTTCGCGGCAGCGGGGACCATGGACACCAGCGACGCCCCCCGCGTGCGGCCCCATCCATGGGCGGTGCTGCTGCTCGGCCTGCTGACGCTCCGCTACGTGGGCTGGCGGATCAGCGCCACGCTCAACCTGGCGGGGCCCCTGGCCACCGCGTTGAGCCTGCTGGCCCTCGGCTGCGAGCTGGCCCTGATCGGCCACGGGTTGCTGATGCCCTGGCTGAGCCTGGCCCTGCCCCGCTCCGGTGCCGGCGCCCAGCCGCCGCCCGAGCCCTCCGGCCCGTTCATGCCCTCGGTCGACATCCTCGTGCCCACCTACGGCGAGCCGCTGGAGGTGGTGGGCCGCTGCCTGCGGGCCTGCGTGGCGCTCGACCACCCGGCCAAGACCGTGTGGCTGCTCGATGACGGAGCCCGCCCGGACCTGCGGGAGCTGGCCGGGCAGCTGGGGTGCCGCTACCTGAGCCGCGAGCAGCGCCTCCACGCCAAGGCCGGCAACCTCAACCATGCCCTGCCCCACGGCCGCGGCGAGCTGATCGCGGTGTTCGATGCCGACGTGGTGCCGCTGGAGGGTTTCCTGCGCCGCACGCTCCCCTTCTTCCGCGATCCGGCCGTGGGCTTCGTGCAGACACCGCAGCACGCCATGAACGCCGATCCGGTGATGCGCAACCTGCGCCTCGAGCGCTGGCTGATGCCCGATGAGGAGAGCTTCTACCGCTGGGTCGAGCCGGTGCGCCACGCCCTCGGGGCGATCGTCTGCGCCGGCACCTCGTTCGTGGTGCGGCGCTCGGCCCTGGAGCAGGTCGGCGGCTTCGAGACCGGCACCCCCTCGGAGGATCTGGCCACCGGCATCCGCATCACGGCCGCCGGCTACCGCAACGTGTACGTGGACGAGAAGCTCAGCGCCGGGCTGGCCCCGCTCACCGCGGCGGCGATGGCCCGCCAGCGCTGCCGCTGGGCCGCCGGCACCCTGCAGACCCTGCGCACCGGCGCTTCGCCGCTTTCCATCGCGGGCCTGGGGCCCCTGCAGCGCCTGGCCTATCTGGAGGGCATCCTGCATTGGCTGCTGGTGATCCCCCAGCTGTTGCTCGCCCTCCTCGCCCTCGCCCCAGGCCTGGTGGGCGTGGCGCCGGTGCTGGTGCGCGGCGACGGGCTGGTCACGGTCGCCCTGCCCTATGCGCTGGCCCAGCTGCTGCTGATCCGGCCCTTCAGCGGCGGCTCCCGCAACGCCGTGCTGCTGGAGCTCTACCGCTGGATCTTCCTGGTGCCCCTGGCGCTCACGGTGCTCGCCACCCTCGCCGGACGGCGCGCCCATTTCACGGTGACGCCGAAGGCCCTCCCCAACCGCCGGCTGGGTGCCGCCCGCCGGCTGCTGCTGCCCCTGCTGGTGCTGCTGGTGCTGCAGCTGCAGGCCCTCCTGCACCTCTGGCCCGGCCTCTTTCCGCGCATGGAACCCGCCCTGGCCCCCCTGCCGCCCGCCACGCTGGGCCTGGTCCTGGGCTGGGGTCTGCTGCAGACGCTGGTGCTGCTGCTGGCGATCCGCTGCTGCTTCGACCGGCCCGGCCATCCGGCGGCACCCTGGTTCGCCAGCCAGCGGCCGGTGGCGCTCCACGGCGGAGCCGGCCCCCTGCCGGCGGTGCTCACGGCGGTGTCCACCCAGGGGGCGGAACTGACGATCGCGGCGCCAGGGGCTGTGGCGTTCACCGGTGAGGCCGCCCAGGCCCCGTGGGCGCTGCACGGGCTCGTGGACGGAACCGGTCTGCCCCTGCGGGTGGAGATCAGCCGCCTCGGCAGGCGGGGCGCTCTTCATCTGGCCGTGCGCTGGCAGGGGCTCTCCCCCGCTCAGGAGGAAGGCCTGGAGCGCGTGCTCTACCGCCGCGATCGCCTCTGGCCCCATCTGCGCGCCCCGTTCGAGCCCCGGGCGCTGCTGGCGGTGGCCCTGCGGCTGCCCCGGAGGCTGCCGCCGGAAGGGCCGTTCCGCCGCAGCCTGATCCCCCAGAACCCGCTCTGCGGGCCGATTCCGGGGCTTCAGCCCCGCCGATAGAAGGGGCGCTTCACCACCAGCGCCGGTTCGGCCCGGCCGCGGATCTCCACCGCCAGCTCCGTGCCTGGTTTGGCGGCGTCCGCCGGCACGCTGGCGAGGGCGATGCCCCGCTCCAGCGTCGGCGACCAGCCGCCGCTGGTCACCGTGCCCACGGGGATGCCATCGCGCAGCACCGGATAGCCGTGGCGGGGGATCGCCCGCCCCTCGAGGGTCAGGCCCACCAGCCTCCGCTCCACCCCTTCGGCGCTCTGGCGCTCGAGGGCGGCGCGGCCGATGAAGTCCGCCGGCATCTCCAGGTGCACCAGCCAGCCCAGGGAGGCCTCCAGCGGCGTGGTGGTGGTGTCCATGTCGCTGCCGTAGAGGTGCATCGCCGCCTCCAGCCGCAGGCTGTCGCGGGCACCGAGGCCGCAGGGGGTCACCCCCTCGTCGAGCAGGCGCCGCCACAGGGCCTCACCCGCAGCGGCATCGAGCAGGATCTCGAAGCCGTCCTCGCCGGTGTAACCGGTGCGGGCCACGAAGGCCGCTCCGATGCCGGCCAGCGTCAGATCCCGGTGGCCGAAGCGGGGCAGTCCGCTCAGGTCCACGCCGGCGAGGGCCTCGAGCCGGGCCGGTGCCTCGGGGCCCTGCAGGGCCAGCAGAACGCCGCCGGCCTTGCGGTCGTGGATGGTGATCCCCCGGGGCTCCAGGTGCCGGCGCAGCCAGGAGGTATCGCTCTCGGCGCAGGCGGCGTTGATCACCAGCAGCACGTCGTCGCCGTTGCCATCGGTGCCGTGGCCGCGGTCGTAGACGATCAGGTCGTCGAGGATGCCGCCGTTCTCGTTCAGCAGCACCGTGTAGCAGGCTTCGCCGGGGCCGATGCGGAACAGGTCGCTGGGCACCAGGCCCTGCAGCGCATCCTTCACCCCCTCGCCCCGCAGGGTCAGCACCCCCATGTGGGAGATGTCGAACACGCCGCAGGCACTGCGCACGGCCCGATGTTCCTGCAGCAGCCCGCCGAACTGCACCGCCATTTCCCAGCCGGCGAAAGGAACCATGCGGCCGCCGGCGGCCACGGCGGCCCCGTGCAGGGGAGTGCGCCGCAGGGGAGCGGAGGGGGCGTCAGCGGCCGGAACGGCGGCCATCGGGGCGGCGTCGTACTGGGCGGATCCTATGGATGACGCCTGCCTTCATGGCTGCTTCACCATGCCGAAGAAAGCCTGTGATTCGGTTTTTCCCCCACCCCGGGTCCGGGCAACTGATTAGGTTAAGCGGCCCAGGTGAATCCCAGGATGGGAAACCGCCCCAGCTGCCGACGCTGCCGCCACTGCACCCCGCCGAGCGAGGGGCAGCTGGGGTGGTGTCAGCTGCGGCGCCTGCCGATCCACCCGGAGCTGGTGGCGGAGCTGTGGTGCCACCACTGGACGGCCCGGCCGCCCCGCCTGCCGGTGATGTCGCCCTCCCACGGAAGTGCTGCGGCGGCACGGTCCTCGCAGGCCGACCAGCAGCTCAGCCTGGCCTCGATGTTGCAGAGCGGCTGATCCGGCCCAAATCTGTGTCCCCCGTTACGCGATGGAGTCAGCGGGGCGCTCTAATGGATCCTCAGCAGGCCCCATTCAACCTGGAGGTGACCGGACCTTGGTCGCAACCCCCCTTTCCCCCTCCCTGGCCCCGATCGAGCTGATCGCCGCCCAGGGTGATGCCGACATCTTCACGCTCCCCACCGGCGCCCATGTCTTCCGACGGGGAGCCCGGGCCTCGGCCATCTATGCCCTCCGACGCGGGCTGGTGGAAATGGTGGGCGACAACGGCGTCCGCACCTCCTACCAACCCGGTGAACTGTTCAGCTACGGCGACATCGCCTGGCGGGAAGGGGTTCACCGCAGCGATGCCCTGGCCCGCACGCCTGTGGAGGTGATCCGGCTGGATCGCCTGCGCTTCCTCAACCTGCTGCACAACCACCCCACCCTGGCGGTGCTGCTGATCGGCCAGCAGCACGATCGCCTGCGGGAGCAGCGCTCCAGCGGCAGCCGCTGCTACTGAGGCCCCTGCGCCAAGGCCCCTCGGCAGAGGCCCTTCAGCCTTCGCCGCCGAGCAGCAGCAGCAGGCTGCGCACCACCTTGGCCGCCAGCACGGCGCTGACGCCGCTGGGGTCGAGGTGGGGCGCCAGTTCCACCACGTCGGCCCCCACCAGCCGGTGGTGGCGCAGTTCCTCCACCAGCACGGCGAAGTCCCCCCAGTGGAAGCCCCCCGGTTCCGGCGTGCCGGTGCCGGGCATCACGGCGGGATCGAACCAGTCGAGATCCACGGTGAGATAGAGCGGGCGGCCCCGGTGCGGCAGCAGGGCCGCCGCCATCCGGCCGATGGCCACCAGACGATCCCCCTGCCGCAGCTCCTGGAACTCCTCGCGGGTGCCGCTGCGGATCGCGATCTGCAGCAACTCGCCCCCCGCCGGCAGCACCTCCAGGCAGCGGCGCATGGCGCAGGCGTGGCTGTGGCGCGTGCCCAGCCACTCCTGGCGCAGATCGGCGTGGGCGTCGAGCTGCACCAGCAGCAGGTTGGGATGGCGGGCCGCCACGGCGGCCACGGCGCCGCTGCTGATCGAATGCTCGCCGCCGAGCATCAGCGGCACCAGATCCAGGTTGAGCACGGCTTCGGTGGCCTGCCGCACCGCCGCCACCACCGGCTCCGGGGCCCCGAAGGGGATCGCCACCGCTCCGAGGTCGGCGAAGGCCAGATCCTCCAGATCCCGGTCCAGCTGGGGGCAGTAGGTCTCCAGGCAGGAGCTCACCTCCCGGATCGCCCCCGGCCCGAAGCGGGTTCCGGGGCGGAAGGAGGTGGTGCCGTCGTAGGGGACGCCGAACAGGCCCACGCGGCAGCCGGTGGGATCGCGGCGGGCGGCCATGTAGACCGCGCCCTCGGTGTCGAACAGCTCGCTCATCGCTTCAGGCTCTCGCCAGGGCTCGCTCGACGAAGGCTGGCACCGCCTCGAACGCCCCCTGCTGCCAGCGGGGCGACCAGATCTCGCAGCCATCGGCCACCGCCGCCGCACGCTCCGACTGCGGCAGGCGGTAACGCGGGCCGTCGACGGCGGCGAAGGTCCAGCTCCACCAGCCGCTCGGATACATCGGCACCCAGCCGTACATCGGATCGGCGTTGCCGAACACCTCCCGCAGCAGCTTCACGGTGTCGACGTGCACCTGGCGGAAGGCCTCGGGCGATTCGCTCTGGGTGGCGAAGACGCCGCCGGGGCGCAGGATGCGGCGGCAGTGGGCGAAGAAGGCCCGGTTGAACAGGCCCTCCGCCGGGCCGGCAGGATCGGAGCCGTCGACGATCACCACGTCGTAACTGGCGTCAGCGGCGTTCGCGGCCCAGGCGATGCCGTCGCCCACGGTGAGGTGGAAGCGGGGATCGCTCCAGGCGCCGCCGCCGATGCTGGGCAGGTGCTGCCGGCTCCACTCCACCACCAGAGCGTCGATCTCCACCATGTCGAGGTGCTGCACGCCTGGGTGGCGCAGGCACTCGCGGGCGGTGCCGCCGTCACCGCCGCCGATCACCAGCACCCTCTCGATCCGCTCGGCGCCGCAAAGGGCCGGATGCACGATCGCCTCGTGGTAGTGACGCTCCTGGCGCTCGGCCGTCATCCAGCAGCCGTCGAGCAGCAGGCCCTTGCCGTAGCGCTCGCTCTCGATGATCGTGACCCGCTGGAACGCCGACTGCTGCTCGGCGATCACCCGGCCGGCGAGGCCGTAGCGCACGCCGTCGAAGGCTTCGTCCACCCAGCCGGGGGTGGGGGCGGGGTCGCTGGCGGCGGTGTCGCTCACGGGCGGGGATGTGGCTCCCTCCAGCCAAGCGCATCGCCGCCCCATCTCCGCGTCGCCGTCCTGACGCGGCCAGGCAGCGCCGCTAGATCTGCGACAACTGCTCCCTCGTGGCTGCTGCCATGGACTGGTCCCGTCGAGGTCTGCTGCGGGCCGCGGCCGTGCTTGTGGGCGGAGCCGCCGTGGAGCGATTCGCGGCACCGGCGGAGGCGGCCGGGGTGGGCGAAGGGCCGCCGGCGCCGCCGACCCTCAGGCCGCTGGCGGAGCGGCTGCAGGTGTGCCAGCCGCCCGGCGACCCCCTCGAGGAGCTGCTGCGCCGCAACCGGGCCTTCGCCGCCGTGTGGCAGGAGGCTGAGCGCGCCGGCGATCCCGTGGAGCGGGCCCGGCTGCTGCACGACGCCTGGCCCCTGCACTGCCAGGTGCGTCCCGATGCCCTGGCGCAGGGGCAGAAGCCCTGGGCGGCGCTGCTGTGCTGCGCCGACTCCCGCGTGGCGCCGGAGTGGATCTTCGCCTCGGGCTCGGGCGAGCTGTTCGAGGTGCGCGCCGCCGGCAACACCGCCTTCGACGCCGGCATCGCCTCGCTGGAGTACGCGGTGGCCGAACTGGCGGTTCCCCTGATCCTGGTGATGGGCCACAGCGGCTGCGGCGCCGTGGGTGCCGCCCTGGCCAACCAACCGCTCACGCCGCTGCTGGAGGAGCTGGTGACGCCGATCCGGGCTGTGCTGAACCCCGGCGACGATCTCAGCCGGGCGATCCGGGCGAATGCGGCCGCCAGCGCCGCCGCCCTGCCGGCCCGCAGCGCCCTGCTGCAGCAGGCGGTGGCGGAGCGGCGCCTGCGGATCGTGGCCTCGGTGTTCGACATCGGCAGCGGCCGGGTGAGCGTGCTCTGAGAGAGGGCAAGCTGGGGCGATGGTGGCCCCGCAGCCCGATCTGCCCCTCGGCCGGGGCCTGACGATCCCGTCGGCCGAACTGACCTGGCGCTTCTCGCGCGCCTCCGGCCCGGGGGGCCAGAACGTGAACACCACCGATTCGCGGGTGACGCTGCTGTTCCCGCTCGCCAGCACCAGCGCCCTGCCGCCGGCGCTGCGGGAGCGGGCCCTGCGGCGGCTCGGCTCCCGCCTGGTGGAGGGCACCCTGGCGATCACGGCCCAGGAGCACCGCTCCCAGTGGCGCAACCGCCAGGCAGCCCAGGAGCGCCTGGTGAGCCTGCTGGAGGAGGCGATCAGGCCGCCGGCACCCCCCCGGCGCCGCACCCGACCCACCAGGGGTTCGGTGGAGCGGCGCCTGGCGGCGAAGAAGCAGCGCAGCGCTGTGAAGGGGCAGCGGCGCGCCCGCCCCTCCCTCCCCGACGACTGACGCCGGTTCCCGCGTGCGGCGCCGGCCCCGCGGCCGTCAGGGCTCCTGGCTGTCTGGCGTGCCCGCAGCCTCGGCGCGGATGCGGGCCTTGGCCTCCTGCCAATGGCCTTCCAGTTCCCGGATCGAGCGCCCCGCCAGGTCGCCCCCCAGGGCCGCCTCCACCCGGGAGAAGCGCTGCAGGAAGCGGCGATTGGTGCCGGCGAGTCCCTCCTCGGGATCGAGGCCGCACCAGCGGGCCACGTTCACCAGGGTGAACAGCACATCCCCCAGCTCCTCCTGGGCGTGGGCCCGGTTGCCGGAGGCCACGGCCTCCTTGAGCTCATCGAGCTCCTCGTGCACCTTGGCCCACACGCCTTCGATGGCGTCCCATTCGAAGCCGGCGGCCGCGGCCTTGCGCGAGATCAGCATCGCCCCGGCCAGGGCGGGCTGGCCGCGCACCTTCCTCGCCAGCCGTTCGCTGAGGGGGCTGGCAGAAGCGGGCTCGCTGTCTGGGGCGGTGCCCGCCGCGGCCTTCTCCCGGGCCTTGATCGCCTCCCAGCTCCGGCGCACGGCCGCACTGTCACCGCCCCGGCCGCGCCCGTCAGCGTCGGCGTCCTCGCCGAACACGTGCGGATGGCGGCGCACCAGCTTCTCCGTGAGCCCGCGGGCCACCGTCTCCAGATCGAAGCGGCGCTCCTCGGCGGCGATGCGGGCGTGCAGCAGCACCTGCAGCAGCAGGTCGCCCAGCTCCTCGGCCAGGTGCTGATCGTCGCCGCGGCGGATGGCATCGGCCACCTCGTGGGCCTCCTCCAGCACGTAGGGGATCAGGGAGGCGTGGGTCTGCTCCAGATCCCAGGCGCAGCCTTCCTGGGGATCGCGCAGGCGATCCACCACCGCGATCAGCTCCTCGAGGGCGGCGAGAGGGGAGGGAGCGTCGAGAGGGGCGGCGCCGGGGCTGCCGGCGCTGGTGGGGGGAGATGCATCCATCGAGACCTTGCAGACCCTCCGTCTGGGTGCCGGTAGTTTGCGACCTGATCGCCGGCCAGCCGGGAATCAGCGGCGCCGCCTGGGCTTCCGAGGCCGCCAGCGCCGGCTCACCGCCCGCAGCAGCCGCGGTGGCCGAGGCACGGGGTCGCCGTCCTGCAGCAGGTGCAGCCAGGCGCTGGCCTCCAGCCCCACCAGCCCGGCGGCCAGCAGGGGCCGCTGCCGCTGCCAGAGGTCGACCAGGCCGTCGGCCAGCCGTTGGGGCGGCGGTGCACCGAACGGCGTCAGCAGCAGGCTGGTGGCGGCGAGCAGGCCCGCCAGCCAGGCCAGCCGGACTGCCGTGCCCAGCAGGGGGCTGTGGGAGAGGAGCGACCGGTGGCGCAGCCAGCGGCGGTAGGGCCACCAGAGGATCGCCAGGGGCCCCCAGCGGGCGGTGACCCGCGAGGGGGTGTCCAGGTCGGGGGAGAGCCACAGCCCCCCCACGAGGAAGGCGGCGCCGGCGGCGGCCACGCCCGGCGGGCCCAGGGCCGGCGCCCACAGCAGCCCGAAGGGCAGGGCCAGCACGACGGTGGCGCGGTCGTGGGCGCGGCCGCTGGCCATCAGGCGTTGCGCTTCTGCAGGCGCCCGATGGTCCCGCGGGCCCCCGATCCCGTCCAGTCCGGGTCCGACCCACGGCACAATGGGCCTGCGCGCGATTAGCTCAGCGGTAGAGCGCCTGCCTTACAAGCAGGATGTCGCTGGTTCGAACCCGGCATCGCGCATTTCTTAGATCCAAGTTGCAGCCCGGCTTTTAGCCCAAGTTGTTTTTCCGTTTCATGGGTCCGCTGGCCGCGATGGGCGCAGAATTGGGCGCATTTTTGCCCCGGCCGCCCCACGCTCACTTCGCTGCGACCTGGCGGCGCCACTGGCTGCAGGCGAATGAAGGGGCTAGGGCTTAGGGCTTGACCGCCCCAGCAGAGGCCGCCGTTGGGCTTGCCCTTTGCGAGCACCTAGGCGAGGGCGGGCCCATATGCGGCGAGGGCCACCAGCAGGACGGGAATCTGGCCAAGGGGTGCCTTCACAAAATGAGGAACTGCAACTAGGAAGGCTTGCAAGCGCATGCAACCTTGTATTGCCCAGTGGTCGCAACCACTACGGCAGGGGGTGCTTGCGGCACAGTCCAGTGCCTTAAGGTTGCCTGAAGTTCCCTTTTTGACCCCACAACGGCCCTACCGTTCCATCCATGGCCACCAATCTCCCCAAGTACCTCCACTTCGTCGCCCGTCACGTCGACGGTCAGTGGGTTGTGGCGTGCCTGGACTTCGACCTGGCGGCCCAGGATGAGACGTTTGAGGCTGCCGAGCGTCGGCTGTTTGACCAGGTAGCCAGCTACGTGGAAGAAGCGATCACCTTGGACGGCGGGGTCCACGCAGAGCAGTTGCTGAGCCGCCGGGCTCCACTAGGGGATTGGATACTGTTCCACTTGGGCATGCTCCTTCAAAACCTCCACGCAGCCGGAGGCCTCCTGCGCGGTTATCAGGGGCCTTCCCCGTACCAGACCGCATAGGAGCCTTGTGGGGCGCAAGTACCGGCCCCTCACCTGTAAGGAGGTGAAAAGGATTCTCCGCGCCCTTGGCTTTGAGTTTTGCCGCCAGAAAGGCTCCCACGAGCACTGGAAGGCTGAAGTAGATGGGAAGATGCGGCTCGTGACGGTGGACTGCCCCAAGCAGCCCTTTACCTCTCCCTTGCTGGATTCGATGGTGCGCCAGTCCGGCTACCCCATCAAGAGGTGGTACCAGCAGTTGGGCGAGTAGGGCTCAGGTGACCTGTCCAGGAAGGCAGCAGGTACGCACGGCCGGCAGTGCCAGTTGCACAGGCTTGGCGATCTCGGCCATCGCCATCAGGGCCCGCAGCGCTGTGGCCAGATCACCACGGCGACGGGCTTGCTGCACCTCAGAAAAGCCGCCGCGCCAGGTCAACCAGCTGCTCATCCAGCAGGTCCGTAGCTGCAAGGCCACGTTCGACCGCTATGGCGGCGAGGTGCTCTGGCCAGTGGTGGGGATTGACAAGCCGCGCCATGTCATGCATTCTTCGTTCACTGATATCCGACAGGCCCAAAGCGTGATGCCAAGGCTGTCTGGGTTGAGGTCCACGGTTGAGTGCGATGCCACGCCGTCAGGTCTTCTGAGAATCCGCCCTGAGTGATTCAGCGCTGATTGAGGGAGCTTGTCACTTCAGGAGTGATTCCTGGCGTGAGGTCTGATTTTCGATTCAATCAATTTCAGCCTCATCAACAATGTCTCTCAATGAAGAGAGGTGGCTGCCTTCAGGGCAGGCTGCCTTAGCCCTTGGCGTGTCCGTTCGCACCTTGAAGCGATACGCCGACCTGCATAACTTCCTGATTGAGGGGAAGCATTGGCGCTTCGGTCCTCTTTGCAACTCTCCGCGTCAATGGAATATCTCCGCCTGTGCTGAAGCCCTCCACCACCGAGGAAGGCTGCAGCGAAAGGGAAGCGCTCCAGTCCCTTCGGCCTGAGGTGTAACGGTGATAATCCACATTGGCCTTAGGGCAGTGCCGCTGCATTGGCAATGCCAAGCCTGGCAGGAGGCGCTCCAATGAGCCTCCAAGACTTCTACGAATTAGAGCTGCTTTCCACGACATTCCCAGGGGAACCATGGGCACTTGCCGCGGCTGAACTGGAAACCGGCTATCTGCCAAGTAGGGCAGACGATTACCACCGTCGCCTTGAAGAAGGGCGGGCTCAGCACCCACCAGACGGTGCTCCAGTTCGGAAGCCTGGACACTTGAGCACTACTCAAAAGGTGGCGGCTCTTGATGCCTTCGCTGACAAGTTGCTTGCTGGCTCCGTCCCTGTGGCCGATCGCCTGATCCATATCCGCCACTACGCCGGGGAGTTAGGGCTTAGCCTTAGAGACAGCGACTTGCAGCGAAAGCTCTGGGAAGCTCGACGCCGAAACGCGGGCGCCATTGAAATGCTCAAGCCCGGCATGGCTGCAAGCGTCAAGCCTGAGACGTGGGCATGGAAAGGCCTGATCCTCGCTGGAGACAGCACCTTGCTGGCTTCTGATCCCAAGGTCGGCAAGACCACCCTCTTAGTCGATGGCATTGCCCGCTGGTATCGCGGGGATGCCGAGCATCTTGGCCTTGCGTTCTACGGCCCTTGCCCGCCCGTCATCATCGCGGGTACGGATATGCCGCTGGGGCGCTGGCTGCGCCTTCTCCATCGCTTCGGACTTGCCGAGACAACTGGCCCCGATTGTTTCCGCCTCTTACCAGATGGACCAATCCGGGGCCTTTTCAGCATGGATTCACCCATCCATCTTGATCACGATGGCATCGCCCGGCTGGCTGATCTGGCAAGCAAGCATCCAGGCTGCTTGCTGATCGCAGACTCATACGCCAAGCTCACCGGTCCTCTGGGTCTCAAGGAGGCCAGCGCTGATTTCGCCGGACCCCTTGGCGATCTACAAGAGGCCGTCGCTCCGTATGGCACCACCCTGGTAGCGATCCACCACAGCGGACGCAGCAGGACCGGTGAAGGTGCCGTAGCGGCAAGCAGGGGCACCACAGCCCTGCCCGCCGCTGTTAGTCAGTGTGTGGCCCTGTCGTGGCTCAACCGTAGCCGCGGAAGCAAAGACAATCGGGTGGTGCTCCAAACCGAGGGAAGAGGCGGCGAGCCAATGCAACTGCTGATTGAGCAACAGGAAAGAGGCTGGATCTCCCACGGTGATGCCGCCGAGGTTTTCGCCGAACAACAGGCGGCCCAAGCAGAAGAAGGCCTGCAAGACAAGCAGGCCGCCGCACTCGATGTAGTGCGTGAACGATGGGAGATGGGGCGAGAGCGCACCACCAGCAGCGTGCTGGTCGATGAGTTGAACATGAAAGGGGGCCATGCCCTTCGCACCGCCCGCCGCACCCTCCAGCAGTTGCTCAATAAGGGGTTGCTGCAATCCTCCAAGGAAGCCACAAACCATGGGCAGGTGGTCTGGTTTTGGCCTGCTGGAGGAGTTGATGACCAGTGCCATCAGTCCTTCCGTTCCCCACTGTCCGAGGTGCCCCCTGTGTCCCCTCCATCCCCCTACACAGCAGAGGCGAGCACCGAGAGTTCAGATGACCAAAGGGAGGGGACACATCGGGCACAAAGGACGGGAGGGATAGACAGGGAGGACAGGGGACACCCTCCACTCCCTGTTGATACAGGGCGTGTCTCTGTCATTGTCGGTGGTGAGCCAGGCTGGAGTATCAAACAAGGCCAGAAGCTCTCCGGAAGATCGGTTGCGGCCCAGGATCCAAGCGGACACATACGCCTTGTTGATCCCAAGGATGTGATGCCAGCCATGTCAGCCCAGGCGCCAGAATTGGCAACAGCCCCGACAATCCACGGCGCGAACTGAACGATGCGGGGATCCTGGCTCTTCACCGGAGAAGACAGCGCCAGCGCACGCCGCTACAAGCGGATCGAGCTGCGCAGCGTCCGGCACTTGATTCAGCAGCAGCAGCAGACGATCGACCTGCCTGATGGCCCGACCGTTGCGCTCAGGTGGCAGGCCCACACGGGTGGCACCTTGGGCCCCAAGAGCAGCGCGGCAGCCAACCAGAGGCAACGGCAGGGACGATCGGCGCTACCGGCCCCGCTGCTTGACCGAGGGCAGTCCGTGGCCTGGCGCTGCTACTTCCGCTGCCCGCGCTGCGATCGGTCCTGCCGGATCCTGTTCAACCCGCTGTGGCACTGGCGAGCGTGGGGCGTGTCTGAGGAAACCATCTCCGGGGCGTGGTGGTGCCAGCCCTGCGGGAAGTACCGCTGGCCATCAAGCCGGTGGACCGGAACCAGCAGCAGCACCCGACGTCGCCCACCGTCGCATTACTACCAGCGGCACCAGCACGCCGCCGACCGCTGCTTTGATCTCTTGGCTGAACCTGCCTGGTTGACGACAGACCGATGGATGGCTCTTCACCGACTCAAGAATGCTCACATGCTGATCGCCATGGCAGCAGGCTGCGCCGCCTGGCCTGGTATCAGCAGCGGCATCAGCGCTGAACAGATCACAGAGGCTCACCGCACCATCGAGGCCTGCAAGTGGGCGACGCGGCAAAGCAACTGGGCGAGGCGCGGGAAGCCGCGGCCAGGGCCAGAGGGAAGGGCGAAGGTGCGGAAGCCCCGCTGACTCCGCACCTGTCCGATGAGGGAACCATCCCTGGTGTCTGGATCTTCTCTGCTGGCGCGCCTGGACGAAGACGATCCGACCCTGTGATGGTTCCACGCTCAGCCCTTGAATCTCAGAGCTGGGAATCCCGTTCCGGGATTCATCACACCCTGTCGAGCCCCAGCAGCAGCACCGGCGCGAAGATCGCCTCGCTGGCCCTGGAGGGTGGCGTGGGAGGCCTCGGCGGCACCTGCTGGCTGTAGATCACCGTGTTGGCCCTCAGGCGCCAGGACCCTGCTGTGGATGACGCCGGCCGCGGCCACCAGCACCGGATCGATGCCGAGCAGCAGGACCAGGGCGCCCCTAGGAGCCTGTCGCACATACCCCCCATAACCACCTTCTCCACAGACGCCCGT
>JANWUS010000083.1 GCA_024958715.1 Cyanobium sp. FGCU52
CACTGCGAGGCCAGAGCGCCTCCTGAGGGACGCGGAGCTTGCTACCTAATCAAGAGAGGCAATAAGAATGCTGGAGTCGTCACATACGAAAGACGCTCCATAATGAATGAATCAATAGAAGCAAATAAGGCGATCGCCCCATGAACCGCCGAGAGCGACTGCACGTCTGCGTTGAAAAAGCTCACCTGAAGCGATAGCAACGCAAAAGCAGCCAGGAAGAACACAACCTCCCACTGCCGCGACAGGAAGGACGATAGTGAGGCGAGCAGCCGCTGATTGCCGGACTTTTGGTCGTGGCGCGCGCCGATGACCTTCCTCTCAGTCATACGGCCCTTATTGCTGTCCTCCGGCACCGCCCCAACCTGCATCTGAATTCAAGCATGCCATTACAGAAGGCTCTACACCAGCCCGAAAAGAATTATTTGCACATGGAGTCGAGAAGTTGGCCCAAGCAACCTAGTGGCTTTGCACTTGGTTGCACTCGAAGCGAAAGAGTCATTCGCATCAAGGACTGCTTTAATTGCTGGCAACAGATCCGACACAAAGTTACCCGACGGTCATCTCCCCCGCAATGCTCAGAACAGGCTCTTGAGAAGCCCGGTCTCCACAAGCCGCTGAAAATGGAGCCAGACTGCATCTGCATGAGTTGGGCTGGAGAGTCTCACTCCGAGCTCGAAGTTGTGGAGTTGGGCGGCGTCCGTGAGGTTCGCGCTGGTGACCAGAACTCCATCATCTGCAACTACGGCCTTAACATGGCAGACGGCCTCGGGGCGTAGGGACGTGGAACGTGGGTCAAAGAACACCTCTGGTTGAGACTCTTGGGCATCATCTCCCCAAAGTGCCGGCCAGGTCTTCTCTCGGAATTGTTTGACCAGCTGTTCGGGTGTGCTGGTGTTTCCTTTCGGGCGATGGATATTGCAGACCAGTCGCACCCGAAGCGTAGGGAAGAGTGCCATCCGCTGCTGCACAAGGCCCATCAACTCGCGGATGAAGGGCCCGGGGTAGATCGCGTAGGTGGTCACCAGCAAGCGCTTCTGGGCCTGCTCCACCAGCTGACGGATCAGAACCGACTGATCCCGTGTGATGGTGCCGACCCCGGGACTCGGACCTGACCAGACGAGTTCCACCCTCTGGCTTGATCGTTGTGCCATACGTTCAGCAAGAACCGATGCCACCGCCATCGCCAGGGTGGGGCCATTGCCCCCCGCATGCCGCCAGGCAGCCAGCCACTCCACCAGACGAGAGCCACCGAGGCCATCTGGATCCATGACGGTCTCCAAGCCAAGCCTGGAGAGGAGCGCATGGGGGTGCTCGAGGCAGAGATCGTTGCCGGCAAGACCGTCGATCTTCTGGGACAGAACAGCCTGCAGCGCTTCCAACTGCGCCGTGCTGAGGTCGGCCAGAAGATCAGCCACGGACCTCAGCCATCGAAGAACGCAGCATCCTGCTGCAGAAGGGTGGGCACCACCAGGCACCGGTCGAGGAATTCATTGCGGCGCTCACAGCTGGTTTCCGCGATCAGCAGACAACCATGGCAGGCGGCACCATGGGCATAGCGCTTCTCCATGGCGTCCTCCGGATCATGGCCGGCACAGAAGGGGTCATTGGAACATAGTCTTCCACGCTCAAGCGCAAGTCTGAGCAGTTCATCCACGCGGTCGGCCAGGGCAACAAGCCCGCCCAGGGATCCCTCCGAGCCGCTCCCACCGGTGTAGAGGAGAATTCCATAACCAATGTCAGAAAAGCATAGATCCTCTCCTTGATCGAAGAGGCTCCATAGCCACAGTCGAGAGCGGCTTCCGTGATCAACAGATGGGCCAGAGTATGCAGCATCAGGTACGCGCCACCTGGCCAGCCGAACGTCTCCTCGGTGAGGCTGTGCTCCTTGTTCCAGGTTCTAAAGGCGTCCTGGTGCTTGGACAGGTGTTGCTGAACACCGTCGCGTTTGAGCCAGCCGCGGATCGCCGCAGGGTCGAGGCTGAGAAAGAATCCTTCTCCCAGGTTCTCCACCGCTGGCAGCCAAGAGGGTTCCTTGATATCGATCGCGGCCCGCTTGACGCCCAGATCCAGGGGATCTCCATCGATCTGGTTTACCACGGGCTCGAGTCGTGTGAAGCCCAGCAGCGCCAGGACTTCTCGCAGGCGATGGACCTTCAGCACCCGGTTGACCTTGGCCGTGAACCAGACCGGCTTTCCGGTGAGATCCAGCTGTTCGACATCGAAGCGGCTGCTCCCAGCGCCTTTCTTGAGATCGCTCACAGATCCCAGCAGCGCCCGAAGCTCCTGGCGCTTGAGGGCCTCGGTTTTCTCGCTGGGCGCCTCACCGCCTCGGACGGCTACGAGGGCCTGGTAGATCTGCTCCGCCGAGAACCCCTGCAGGCCCTCGGCAATCGGGGCGGGGGCGAAGTCTTCCAGCCAGACTTCAAGCTTGGCTGCCGAGTTGATCTTCTCGAAGGCACCGAGGTGGCGCGTGAGTACCTCGCGTACGGCATCGATGGGCTCCGGGATTGAGATTGCGGAAATCAGCTCCGGGAAATAGGCGTTGCTGGCCGAACGGACCAGCAGCCGGTTGGGATAGGTCTTGCCCTTGTCGTTCCTGCATGCTTCCTGGCCATAGGCACCAAGCCAGGGTCGATGGCCTTCGCAGAAGCCAAGGACCGGGAGCCCGCCGTCCTCCTGGTCGGTCCGCTGCTTGGTGGCCGAGAGCTGGCGCCGGGCATTGCAGCTGGGATTGGAGCAGCGCACGTAGATCTCGGTGAAGTCGTTGCCGGCCCCCGCTTCATCCATCCAGAGGGTGGCTTTGCAGCTGGTCTTCTTGCCGTGGGCGAAGGTGCGCCAGTCGATGTCGCTGAGGTGGCCGTTGGGGCAGCTCTGCACAAAACGCACCGGCACCACGCGGTGCTTCTTGCGATCGGCATCGAACCACCAGCCCCGATCGAGCCTGTGGCCCTCCACCAGAGGCCGCGTGCGGTAGTGGCGGCCGCTCGCATCGATGTGGGTCTCCTCAAGCTGGGCTACGAACCAGTTCGGGAATTCAGGACTGCGGATGGAGCCGGGTCTATGTCTTCCTCCGGGTCCCACATCATGCAGAGGTGGTTTCTGGAGGTGAAGGGTGCCAACGCCGAGGGCCTGCCGCAGCTTGGCGATGAGGCGTGGCTCCTCAATCCGCTCGGGCTCCTGATCCGGTCCGTAGGACCAGAAGTTGAGCCCGCCGATGACCACGGAACAGTCGGGCAGGTCCACCATGGCGCCAGGGCCGTAGGTGGTGATCAGCTGGCTGTGGCGGACCTGGCCATCTGGGTGGAACGAACGCTGTCTGGCCATCAGCCAGCCTCCTCTGGATCGGCCCCGGAGCGCTGCCGCACCAGTGCCGCGGTGGGCTCCACATCGCGCAGGCTCCAGTTGGCGAGAAACAGGCGGTGCCCCCAGGAGAGATCGTCCAATCCGGGATCCAGGGGTGTGTGCAGCAGGGGCGCCACCTCTCACTCCTCACGGCCGTACTGCAGCAACCCATCGCGCTCCTCGGCCAGGCGACTCCACTGGTCCAGCAGGCTGAGCACCTGGGCTCTCACGAGGGCGTCCGCTGCATCACCATCCGGTGAAGCCAGGCAGGCGCGCCTGCCGAGCCTCTGGGCGACGACCTTCTCAATGGCCTGCACGGCCTCATGATTGCCCGCGTTTTTGGCCCAGGTGAGATCGGGACTGAGGTGGCGGGCTAGGGCGACGGCGACGGCCGGCAGCCCCCGCTCCAGCGCTCGGGCGGAATAGGGCGTGACGCTGGTGGCCTCCACATCCCGGTAGAAAACCGAACTTGATTAGGTAGCAAGCTCCGCGTCCCTCAGGAGGCGCTCTGGCCTCGCAGT
>JANWUS010000084.1 GCA_024958715.1 Cyanobium sp. FGCU52
CTGCGAGGCCAGAGCGCCTCCTGAGGGACGCGGAGCTTGCTACCTAATCAAGTGGTTATTTGACGAGAGATGCCATGTTGCCAGAATAGCGGGATGCCAGCCCACAGCCGTACTCCCTCAGGATTGGAGCCTGGCTCTGGACCATCAACGAGGATCCACAACTGGGACCAAGACCCACCGTATTCATTGAGGATCAGCAGGGTACATGGTGCCCGTTCAGTCTCTGTCAGTGACGTCCGGCAATCTGAACCAATCGGGAACCTTGAGCTGCCAGTGAATGGCACTGGCTCGGAAACCAAAAATCAAGCCCATACAGATCAAAGAAACGAGATTCGGCTGGACTGATGTTGTTGACATCAACACTGCATAAACCAGGCAACCAAGGCTGACCGGAATGGCGTAGCTCACGCTTCATCAGCAGATTGTCACGTCCTGCCAGCACATCGCGAATCAAGCCACCGCCAATCGCGGTGATGATCCCCAAGATGATCGGGGCCAACGGCAGACCAAAACCCAGCATCCAGGCTATCGCCGTACCCTGAATAGCGAAGAGGGCAATTCCCACCGCATCCAGGTAGAGCAGCACATTCTGAATCTTCCGCCTGGAAATGAGGCGATAGGCCACAAAAGCAACGGTGCTTGCCAGCAGGGAGACCCAGATATAAAAAAGATCAGTGGCCCAGAACACATCCTGGCGCAGGATCAGATCGCGAATCGTGCCGCCACCAATGGCAGTCATCAGACCCATGACCAAGGCTGTCAGCAGATCAACCCGGAACGGCGCCATAGCGAGAACGGCTGTGGCAGCAAATGCCACGGTTCCGGCCACCGCAGCAATCTGGCTCATGTCATGCATGGTCATCGCGTCAGACAACGCAAGGTGTTGAATCGCGTGCAGGCCCGATTCCCATCGCAGACAACTGGCCCGAAAGTCTGACAGAGCGTTTCACACCTCATGCTCCGGAAGAAGCTGGCCTTTTCGCCCAGGCTGCGGATGACAGCCTGCACGAATCCGTGCCGCGGCTGCAGCAGTTTCCCTTTCGGCCTGACTACAATGGCAACACGCAGGAGATCGTGGCCTGCCTGTGGCGCCAGCGGAAGCAGGACGACGCCACACTTCAGCACCAGCAGGGCTGAGTTGCGAGAACACGCTCAATGGCTTTGCGGCACAGATCCATTGCAGTGCGGTTTGATCTGATCGTTTTCCAGAAAGACCCAAAGCGGGATCTCACGGCAGTGATCAAGCTCAGGGGGCAGGGGCCTGGGGCGGCGGCGGACAGCGCTGTTCGCTCCAGTTGCAGGCCCCGAGGAAGGGCTTCTGCCAGCTGAGCGGGATCGTGAGCAGATCGCGGCTGCCGGTGATGCCCTGCAGCGTGAACAGAACGGCCGCCAGTACGCTGGCGCTGACATGCAGCCGCCGCAGGCGAGGCTCCCTGAGGATCTCCGGCCGGGCCCCCAGCGAAAACAGCATCAGTCCCACCACGGCCACCCCGGCCCAGTAATGGGAGGTCCAGAACTCGGCGCTGAACGGGTTGTCGCTGAGGCGGAACACCTCCGGCTGGGCCCCGAGCCCCAGGATTCCGGCCCAGGTGAGGAGCGCGAAGCTGAGCCGGTAGGCCTTGGCTTTGACGCGCCACAACGCCACCAGCGAGACAAACGTGCCGATCAGCACCAGCAGCAGCGTCAGGGCCCGGGAGGTGCCGCCCTGGAAACTGCCGGGATCCCCCTTGGTGGCGATCACCACCGTGAGGGCGACCAGAACGATCCCCACCACCGCCACCGCCAGCCAGCTGCCGAGATCGGCGTGATCCCGACCGGTGGTGGGGGGGAGCTTGGCCTTGTCGACCCGGCGGGAACGGGTCTGCACACCGAGGCGGATCGTCATGCCGATCAACGGATAGACGATCACCACCGCCAGGGCGGGATGGAGCACCCAGAGCCAGTCGACGGTGGACATAGGTTCAGGGGTTCAGAGGGGCCCAGGCCATTGTGGCGTTGAATTTCTGGCACCAGATCAGCACCGATCGCTGCCCCTTCAGTTCGATCGAATCCGGGATCGGGTAGCTCTGGGCGCCGGAGGACGACTTGAGCGGGGCCAGGATCGTGTAGGTGCCCGGCTTGAGCGGGTAGTGGGGCGGCTTGGTCGCCGCCAGCGGATTCGCCGAAGGGCTGAAGACCACCTTCAGGTCGGGGGCCTGGTCATTGGTCTTGAAATCACGGCTCAGAACCAGCACCTGCCGCCCCCCTTCCCTGCGGATCTGGATGCTGCCGGTCACGGGAGCCTCGGCCATGCGGAGCTTCCGGGCGGCCGCCGCCGCGGCCAGCCACGTCTCGGCGGGCGCGACCCCCCGATCCTGAGCCAGGACGGGAAGAGCGGGGACGCTCAGAATGGCCATGGCCAGAGCGCCCGCCAGGGTTGTCCTTCGAACGGTCATGTCAACGGCTCGGCGGTGGAGTGGGGTGGAACAGGGGGGCTGGAATCCGGAGGGATCGACCCCGCACCTGGCGATTACCGCTGAGAGACCCGATCGGATTGGATCCCCGTAACCCCGCCGACACGGACCAGCGCCTCTCCTGCTCGACGTGGTGCTGTGGGGACTCACCGTTCTCGGGATCGTGCTGATGCTCGGCGGGATCGTGCTGAGCCACAGTCCGGACCCATCCGATCCGGCGCCTCGCCGGTAGACGGATGGCCGAGCCGCAGCGGCTGAACTGATGGGAGCGAACCCCTTCGATACCGATGCGCCGGAGCAGGCGCGGGCGGAACCGGATCCCTCGGGATCCCCCTGCCCGTTCGAGGATCTGGGCGCCCTCTACGACACCTGCGGCGGCCCCGTCTACCGCCTGGCCCTGCGCCTGTGCCGTTCCCGCCAGGAGGCGGAGGATCTCAGCCACGATGTCTTCCTGCGCTACTGGCAACAGAAGCGGTACGAGCCGGCGAGGGGTCCGGTGCTGGCCTACCTGCTGCTGCTGACCCGATCGATGGCGATCAACCGGCTCCAGAAACGCCGCAACCGCTGGCAACTGGTGCAGCGCTGGTCGGAGCAGCTGTTCCCCTCGGCGGTGCCCGGTCCGCACGACCATGCCGAGGCCGAGAATCTGGCCGAGCGGGTCCGCACGGCCCTGGCATCGATCCCCGCCAGTCAGCGTGAGGTTCTGGAGATGGCGTACTACGAGGGCCTGAGTCAGTCGGCGATCGGCGAGCGCCTGCAGGTGCCCCTCGGCACCGTGAAAACCCGCGCTCGGCAAGGACTGATCCGCCTGCGCGAGCTGCTGATCGATTTCCGGAGCGACCCATGACCTTCCACGATGTCCCGCGCAAGGAAGAGGTCGACGCCCTGCTGGCGGGTCATGCCCTGGGCGACCTGGATGCCGACGAACGGCAGCGGCTGGCCGGCCTGCTGGAGCGGAACCCCGCCCTGCGACAGCGCCTGGATGAGTTCCAGACCACCCTGGAGTTGCTGCCCCTGGCCCTGCCGGCCACGGTGGAGCCTCCACCGAGGCTGCGCCGCCGCTTGCTGGCCCGGGAGGAATCCCCTGGCAGGCGGAGGCCGAGCACGGACGGCAGCGTCCGTGGCTGGCTGGTGCCGGCCGCTCTGGGAATCGCCCTGCTGGGACTGGGGTTCGAGCTGCATCAGACCCGGCAGGACCTGGCGCAACTGCAGCGGCAACTGCTGACCCAGGCACCACTGACCCGTTCGCCTGAGGCGGCGGTGATTCGCCGCCTGCCCTTGGCCGCAGCCGTTCCTGGTCTCCGGGCCAACGGCGAGGTCATGGTGACCGGCAACCCCAGCCACAACGTGCTGATGCTGAATGATCTGCCGCCGCCCCCTGCCCATCACGTCTATCGGCTGTGGGCGAACGTCGACGGACGCAGGGTGGGCTGTGTCTCCTTCGTGCCGACCGAACAGGGCCATGTGGGGATGCTGATTCCACCGATGCCCACCAGCCTCGCCACGAGCGTGAGTGTGAGCGTGGAGAGCGATCCCGTGGGAGCGGCCCCTCAGGGCCCCATGCTGCTCAGCAGCAGGATCTGAAGCGGGAGGATCTCGATGGCTTTCGTAGCCAACCGCACAAGAGGGTCAGGGATGTGCGGAAGACAATCGACGCGATTTTGGCGAAGAGAGCAACTTCACCATGACGTGTCAGCCCGCAGAAGAATCCGGATGTTGCTCCTGAAGAAACTCAAGGGCGATGGCCTGTCGCTGCCACCGCGGCCAGCCGCCAAAGCGGTTGCCCTCGCATGGCTGGGTGGCTTTCTTGCCATCGCCGTCGTTGCCCTGCTGGCGGACTTTCTCTCCGTCGCCATGGTGCTTGGGTCCTTCGGCGCTACCTGCGTGCTGGTCTTCGGCTATCCCGATGTGCCATTTTCCCAGCCGAGAAATGTGATCGCCGGTCACTTCATCAGCTCATTGACTGGCCTGATTTTTCTTGCCGCCTTTGGCCCTCATTGGTGGTCTGTCGCTCTCTCGGTTGGCACAGCGATCGCCCTGATGATGCTCACGCGCACGGTTCACCCGCCTGCAGGCTCGAACCCGGTGATCGTCTTTCTCACCCAACCACCATGGAGCTTCCTGCTGTTCCCCACGCTGATCGGGGCATTGCTCCTGGTGGCCGTCGCTCTTCTCTACAACAATGCAACGCGAGATGGCAGATATCCCAAGTATTGGTAGCCGCTGAAGGTCAACCCGAAGGGGCATCAGCGAAACGCATTTCGGCGGGATGGAGCACTCAGAAGAAGAACTTCACTCCGAGTTCCACTCCATTCTGATTGATCAGATAGGCACTCCTCGGGCTCTGACCGTTGTCGCGGTCGAGATGCAGATAGCGCCAGGACACATCGAGCTGGGTTGAGTTGCCGATCGCATAACCCACGCCCACCTGCGCATTGGCCGACAGGTCACTGCCTCCCCCGACACCCGAGGTTCCCACGTCGCCGCGGGCGAACAGGCGCAGGCGCGGCGCCACAAACACCTGCCCCCAGGTGCCGAACAGGGCCTGGGCATAGGGCTGGCCGAAGGAGTCGCTGCGGCTGCGCAGCTGGAAGGACCCACGCTCGAGGGCATTGGTGATCGTCAGGCCCACATCCACGATCCGCACCCCCGCATAGGGCACCACCGTGACCGCGCCGGGCCAGGCCACGGCCCTCTCCCGCTCACCGAAGCGGTAGCGCAGGGCGATGTCATAGAGGCCCTGCTCGCTGTCCAGGGTGGTGTTCAGGCTGCGGGCGATCTCGCGGTTCGAAAGCCCGGCCAGGGCCTGGAGGGCACGCCGGTCGCGGGAGGACAACCGCTCCCGCAGCCGCCCGTCCAGCCGGTCCCCGAGGCGGCCGTCCAGCCGATCGCCGAAACGCTCCCGCAGGGCCGCCAGCCGCTGCCCGTCGAGCCGCTCCCCGCGGTCGCGCTGGCGCAGCTTCTCCCGCAGCGGGCGGCGATCCTGCAGGCGGAGCAGGTCGACGATCGCCCCGCGCTCAGAGGGGAGGGCCGTGGCCTTCTCGCCTCGCACGCTCGTGTAGCTGACGTCGGTCATCAGGCCCACCCGGCCGTACTCGACGCTGCCCCGCAGGGAGAAGGCGGAGGTGAGGGCCCGCAGGGCCTGGCCCAGGCTGAAGTCCGCGTCGGCGGTGAAGCCGTTGATCGTGGTGCTGGTGGTGGTGCGAATCGGCGCGAAGCCGTAGAGCTCAAGCGTGCCGGCCCACGGGGACTCGGGCTTCACCTCCGGTGACGGCGTGGAGTCCGCCGGCCCATCACCGGCAGCGGCGGCGGCTGGTGGGGGAACCTCGGCCTGGGCCTGGGCCTCGTCGAGGGTGATCGGCTCGAGTTCCGCCGCGGCGACCGACGAGGCCAGGAGCAGGGAACCGGCAGCGACTCCGCAGCTCAGCAGCCGGGCAGGCAGGGCCATGGGACGGGCAAATGGTGCCGAGCCTAGGGGGTGAACCCGGGGATGGGACCGATCGTCAGCCCCGCACGATCCGCTCGCGGCCCCAGGCGGCGGCCAGGCGCTCGTGAGCGGCCAGATGGCGGCGGATCGGCTCGCTCGGATCCTCGGCATAGCGGCGGCGCAGGTCGGCGGCCGGCGCCTCCAGGAGGCCTGGCAGGGGCAGGCTCGGGCCCTCGTCCTCACCCTCGAGGCGCAACGCCTCCGCCGACAGCACCTCCACCAGTTCCTCCTGCGGCGGGCCCTCACCACCGCGGCCCCGGCGACCCGGAGCACCGGAGAGGCGCCAGATCTGTACCTCGCTGGCGGGCGGACAGTGAAAGGTGAGCAATTCGAAGGGGAACACCACCCGCTCGAGATGAACGGTGTCGGGGCCGAGGCAGCGCAGCACCAGCAGATGGGGACTCCCATTGCGATAGCCGCAGGCGAGGGAGGACATGGCGATCCCGTGGGGAGGGAACAATCCAGGCACCGGATCGCCTTCCGGAACTGTGATCCCGGCAACGAAGCGATGAGTTTGGGTGCTTCTACCCAGTGGGGAGGCTGTCTTCAGCCCCGGGGCTTGATCAGCTGGAGCACCTGGGGGCCGAGCCCACCGGCCCGCCGCTCGCACTCCAGCGATTTCAGGATCAGGCGGGCGGCTTCATCGGTGTCGCCGCGCTCGGCCGCCACCTTGGCGCGACCGTCAAGAGCGGCGGCCCGCTCAAGCAGGTGCTGGCGCCGCTCCGGATCCGATGCGGAGGCCGCCCCGGCAAGGGAGCGGGGAGGAACGGGACGGGCGGATGGGGACGTCAGGGTGCTCGTTCCTGTCATGGAGAGGGACTTCAGGTGCCGGGTTCCTCGTGATTGCCGCCCAGGGCGGCAATCTGGTCCCTCAGCCAGGCGGTACGCGAGGTGTCGCCGCGGGTGAGGGCCACCGCCAGTGCGAATTCCAGCTTCTCCAGCTGGTGTTCGCTGGCCTCGGCGCGGGAGCCCCGGCCGGGCAGGTGGGAGGAGGACGCAGGAGACGGGGAAGTGGGGTAGGCCATCATCCGCTTTCTTCCCATGCTGCCACCCCGCGCCAGGGGGCGCGAGAGGTCGTCAGGCGGCAGAGATGTAGGGGACGTCGTCATCGTCCAGGGAAGCCGTCGGCACGGGGGCTGTCACGGGCTCGCTCTCGAGCAGATCGCGGCAGTCGCGCAGCAGGCGCTCCACGCTGTCGAGGCTCTCGAGCTGGGCGGGGTCCACGGCCTCGTCGTCCTGCTCGCGGGCGGCCAGCTCTCCTTCCATGGCCGCGAGCCGCTGCTCCAGGCTCACCAGCCGCTGGGAGAGGGCATGGATGGTCTCGGCGAGGTCGTGGGTGTTGCGGGTGATCCGGAAGGAAACCGAAGAGGAGGTCATCGCTGGCGCAGGCGGATGCCGGCATGACAACACAGGAGACAGCCCGCCTCAACCCGCCTTGGCGCTCATCTCCCAGACTGGCGGCGCACGAGCGGATGCGGGCCCGAGCCGCCGATGACCTTCCCCTGGCACCTGGTGATCTACCTCGCGGCCGGCATGGGCGGAGGGCTGCTTGCTCTGCGCACCGGCATTCCAGCCGCTCCCCTGGCCGGTGCCCTGCTGGGGGCAGGAGTGGTGAGCATGTCCGGCCGGCTGGAGATCGCCCAGTGGCCCACCGGCACCCGCACCCTGCTGGAGATCGCGATCGGCACCGTGATCGGCACCGGTCTCACGGCCGCCACCGTTCTCGAACTCGGTCGCCTCTGGCGGCCGGCCCTGCTGATCACTCTCACCCTGGTGGCCACCGGCCTGGTGGTGGGGCTGTGGAGCAGCCGTCTGCTGGGCATCGATCCGCTGGTGTCGCTGCTGGGAGCCGCACCCGGGGGGATCAGCGGCATGAGCCTGGTTGGAGCCGAATACGGAGTGGGCGCCGCCGTGGCGGCCCTGCACGCGGTACGTCTGATCACCGTCCTGGTGGTGCTGCCCCTCGTCGTGCGCCTGGTGCTGCCTGCCGGGGGGGCCCCGCCCGGCGGCTGAACCCCCATCCGTCCGGCCCACCGGCCCCCTTCACCCTGGACAGGTCAGCGGAGATCGATACCTTGGGACCCGCCTTCCGCCCCCTGACCCGATGGCCTCCCGCACCCGGCCCACAGGCCCCACCGTGCGCCGCTCCCTGTGGCAGTCCGGGGTCGGCGCCGGACTCGCCCTGGTGGCTGTCGTCGGCGGTGCGCCCGCCGGGGCTCAGATCAGCGGCGAGAACAGCGCAGCGGCCAAGGGCGCCCAGACATACTGCTTCATGCGCAACAACGGCAACAACCATGAGGTGAGCTGGACTGCCGCTTACGCCCTGATCAAGCGACAGAGCGCCAGCCTGTTCAAGACTTCGCCGGAACATGCCGCGGTGATGATCACCGAGGCCGTGGTGCAGAACCCGGGCAACTACCCCGATTGCGGCCGCTACCTCGGTGATCTCTACAGCCGTCGGGTGCGGATGGTGGCGAACCCTCCCTCCAGCGGTGACCCCACCGCCATTCCCACCGATGCGCCGGGTGGTAGTCCTGGTGCAACCGGTGGCATGACCCGCAGTGAGCGCTACGGCAACTGATCGCCCCGGGCGCCGGCTGCTCGGCCGGGTCATGGGCAGCCTCCCCCTGGCCCTGCTCCTCCTGGCGGGCTGTGCCGAGGAACCCCTGCCCGAGCGTCGGCTCACCGTCGACGACTGCCTCAGGGACGTGCGCATGGACGACATCGATGACGCCAAGCGCCGCTGCGATCGCGTGGTGGCGGCCTTCCCCCGCGATCCCCAGCCCCTGAACGAGCGCTTCCTCCTGCACACCCTCGACGGCGACGACGAGGCCGCCTGCCGCGACATCGCCGCAGCGGTGAAGCTGGCCAAGTCGGTGCCGGCCGGCCGCCTCGATCCGATGCTGGCCCAGGAACTCAAGCTGCGTCAGGCCGCCTGCAGCAGCACCAGCAACTGAGCGCACCCCCCGCTCGCCTGGCCACCCCCGCCCTTCACCAGCCGTCCAGCAGGCGGCGCACCCGCTCGGGCAGGGCACGACGCCGCCAGCGCTCCCCGGGACTCTCCAGCACCCGGGAGATGCGCTCCGCCTTGTCGGCGATCAGATCATCGACCAGGGCATCGGCGGCTCCCAGCTGCAGCCAGTGGCTGGTGAGGCCGGCGGCCATGCCGATGCGGTGGCAGCGGTCTTCCGCCTGCTCCGCGTCGCCGGGGGTCCAGGGGCGTTCCACCAGCACCACGTGGCTGGCCCGATGCAGGGTGAAGCCGAGACCCGCCGTGCCGAAGGTGGCCACCAGCAGCGGACGCCGTCCCGCCTGGAAGGCATCCACCAGCGGCTGGCGGCGCGGGGGTGGCACGGCGCCGGTGAGCAGCACGGCCCGCTCGTCGCCGCCGCACTGGCGGTGCAGGCGACGGGCCGTGGCCACGAAGGCCGTGAACACCACCACCGCCTCCCCCTCGGACAGGAGCCGGCGCACGAGGGCCAGGGCCACCGGGACCTTGTAGTGGGAGCCGATCAAACGCAGGGCGGTGAGCACCGCCAGCAGCTCCGCATCCCGGCGCACCTCGCCCCGAAAGGCCCGTCGGCGGTAGTCGGCCACCCGGGCATCCAGCCGGCGTTCGAAGCCCCGGGCCGCCCCACCCTCCAGCTGCACCGGCACCAGCCGCCGCTCCTTCGGGGGGAGGTCGAGGCACTGCTGCTTGCGGCGATGCAGCAGCAGCGGGCGCACCAGGCGCTGCAGCTCCTCCAGATGGCTGGCCCCCCGGGCCTCCCACACACGCCGTCCGGCCTGCTCACGCCAGTGGCCCTGGCAGTAGCGCTCCTCGAAGGCCTGCTGATCGTGCCCCAGGGGATGGCCGATCGCCGCCAGCAACGGGAACAGCTGCACCGGCCGGCCGTTGCGCATCGGCGTGCCGGTGAGCAGCCAGGCGGCCCGCAGCCGCGGATGGCGCGCCAGACGCAGAAACGCCCGCGTACGGACCGCCGCCAGGGACTGGGCGAAGTGGGCCTCATCGGCGATCAGCACCGTCCCGGCCTCCGGCAGCTCCTGGGGCAGCCGGGCCCAGCTGTGCAGCTCCAGCCGCAGGCCCAGGGCCAGGGACTCCTGACGCCAGTGCGCATGGAGACCCGCCGGCGCCACCACCAGCACGCGGCAGTCGGCGGAGCGCACCATCCCGCGGGCGGCCACCAGCGCCGAGAGGGTCTTGCCCAGACCCATGGCATCGGCGAGAACGGCACCGCGGCGGGCCAGCAGCCAGCGGACGGCGGCGCGCTGGTGGGCGAACAGGTGGCGGCCGTCGATCAGGGGGGAGCCGGGATCGGCCGCCGCCACGAGGTGGCGATGGGGCGGCAGGGGCGGCAGGGGCTGCCGCAGCCACACCAGCCAGCGCCGCAGTTCGTCGCTCACCGGGAACCGCCCCCCCAGCTTCTGTTCCAGGGCGGCGGCGGCCTCGAGGGGGAACTCCCAGCAGCCGCGACGGCTCAGCCAGCGCCCCGCGGGCCGCACGCTGCGCAGCTGGGCCTGGGTGACGGCATCGAACGGGCTCACCACCTCGATCAGGCCGGTGGGCCCCAGCCGCATCTGCACCAGCGATCCCGCCAAGACGCCAAAGTGCTGCCCTCGACACATTGACACCCCTGGCACCCGGGGCAAACTTCCGCCAATCGAGGCGCTTCGATGCAGGCCAGGGATGGAGTGTTCCTCGAGGATCTCTGCCCCAAACTGCGCGACCGACACTGGCGGCGCTCCCTCCACGGCTTCACCGGCCGCCGCTGCCTCTACTGCGGGGCCGCCTCCGAATCCATCGACCACGTGCATCCCCGCAGCCGCGGTGGCGGCAGCGTGACCGAGAACTGCGTGCCGGCCTGTCTGGGCTGCAACGGCGCCAAGGGCGACAGCGAAGTGTTCAGCTGGTATCGACGCCAGCCCTTCTACGACCCGCGGCGGGCGATGGCCCTGCGCGCCTGGACCGAAGGCGATCTGCGCCTGGCCATGCGCCTGCTGGAGTGGGTCACGCCCCCGGCCGCGATAGAGGCACCTGCAGCGGCCCGCGGATCAGGCCGTCGCGACCTTCACCAGACGCGACAGGCGGCCACGCCGTTGTGGCGCTGGCAGATGGCCTCCTGATCCCCAGGTCGCTCGGGAGCGAGCAGCACCGCCATCAACACGAGCGCGGCCGTGAGCAGAAGGGGAACGGCCGGCGTACCAGGGGCGGGCGCGACCGGACGGTGGCGAGCCACCCCCCGGCGCTGGCGCTGCCTGAGGGCGGCGGGGACGGCGCCACCGCCGGCGACCAGCTCCACCGGCAGCAGCACGGCTGGAGTAAAGAGAACCGGATGGGCGAAGACGGTGCGTGCGGGAACGGCAACCGAACGGAAGGCGGAGTCCAGAGCGACATCGGACCCGGGGACGGCACGGAGGGCCATGGAACGGCAATGACGAGTGATACAGGTGTACTCATGGAGGAGGCGGGTGTCAACCTCCCCGCCGCCGCGGCCGCCGGCATCGGGCGGATGCTGGTCCTCGGCGGCGGCTACACCGGACGTCGCTGTGCCGCCGCCCTGGCCCGCTCCGGCGTGGCGGTGACGGTGACCCACCGGCAGGCCCCCCAGCCTACGGCGGCCGCCGGCGGGCCCATACCCTGGCTGGCCTTCGACCCTGCCCGCGGCCTCCTGCCCGATGCCGATGCCCTGCGGGACATCACCCATCTGCTGGTGACGATCCCGCCGGACCCCGAAGGCCGCGATCCGGTGCTCACCCATCTCGGCAGCCTGCTGGACGGACTGCCGCTGCGCTGGGTGGGCTACCTCTCCACCACCGGTGTGTACGGCGACACCGGCGGGGCCTGGGTGGACGAATCCACTCCTCCCGCTCCGGGGCTTGGCCGCAGCCGGGCCCGGCTCGCCTGTGAGCAGGCCTGGCGCGATCGCAACCTGCCGCTGCAGGTGTTCCGCCTGCCGGCGATCTACGGCCCCAACCGCACGCCGTTCGCCAGCCTGCAGGACGGCACGGCCCGGCTGGTGCACAAGAGCGGCCAGGTGTTCTGCCGCATCCACGTGGACGACATCGTGGGGGCGGTGCTGCACAACCTCGCCCTGCCGGCCAGCCGCCGGCCCGGCACCCTGATCGTGGCCGACGCCGCACCCTGCCCGTCGAGCGAGACTCTTGGCTTCGCGGCCCATCTGCTGGGCCTGCCGCTGCCGCCGGCGCAGCGCTACGAGCAGATCGAAGGCAGCATGAGCCCGATGGCCCGCAGCTTCTGGAGCGAGAACCGGCGCGTGAGCAGCCGCCTCCTGCAGGAGCAACTCGGCTACCGCCTGCGCTACCCCACCTACCGGGAGGGTTTCCGCGCCAGCCTGGCCGAGGAGATGGGGGCGACCCCGCCGTTCTGATCCCCTGCCGGGTGGGCCTATTGCTCACCCAGCCAGCGCAGGGGCTGCCCAGGATCCGCAAGGAAAGGCAGGTTGGTGTCGGCGGCCATCTTCTCCCACTTCACCTGGATCCAGCCCTTCTGGAACCCGAGCCCCAGGCCGAACACCAGCGAACCCACGATCAACCAGCGCAGCATGGCCGACGTTCCTCCCGGTTCCTCCCTTCTACAGCAGCCCCGGGGCGCCGGCAGGATCGCCATCAGCCTGGGGGATCCGGCCGGCATCGGGGCGGAGGTGACGCTCAGGGCCCTCGCGATCTCCCCGCCCGACACAGGAACGGTGGTGCTGGTGGGCTGCCGCCGCTGGCTCGAGGAGCAGCATCACCGGCTCAAGGCCCTGGCATCCGGCCCCCTGGCCGACCCGGCGGAGCTCACGGTGCTCGATCTGCCCCTGGGAGCGCCGGTGCGGCCCGGTGAGAGCGGAGCGGCGGCGGGAGAGGCCGGCTTCCGCTGGCTCACCCGGGCCGCCGAGCTGGTGCTCGAGGGCAGCTGCGACGCGCTGGTGACGGCCCCGATCGCCAAGGCCGGCTGGCACCTGGCAGGCCATCCCTATCCCGGCCAGACCGAGCGGCTGGCGGAGCTGGCGGGCGTGAGCGAGGCCTCGATGCTGTTCACCGCCCGCTCCCCTGGCGGCGGCTGGCGCCTGAACACGCTGCTGGCCACCACCCACATCCCGCTGGCCGCCGTGCCGACCAGCCTCACGCCGGAGCGGGTGCAAGGAAAGCTCGAGGTGCTGCTGCGCTTCTGCCGTCGTTTCCAGGCGCAACCGAGGCTGGTGGTGGCCGGGCTCAACCCCCATGCAGGCGAGGAGGGGCGGCTCGGCCGGGAGGAACGGGACTGGCTGATTCCCTGCCTGGAAGCCTGGCGGGCCGAGCATCCGGACGTGGTGCTGGAAGGGCCGCTGCCACCGGACACCTGCTGGCTGGAGGCCGCCGCCGCCTGGCGGGAGGAGGGCATGGGGCCCGACGGCTACCTGGCCCTGTACCACGATCAGGGGCTGATCCCGGTGAAGCTGCTGGCCTTTGACGCGGCCGTGAACACGAGCCTGGGGCTGCCGTTCCTGCGCACCTCACCCGACCACGGCACCGCCTTCGCGATCGCCGGCCGGGGCCTGGCCCGGCCGGACAGCATGGTGGCAGCGATCGCCGCGGCCCGCGAACTGGGCTGGCCGGCGACGGCGGGGGAGCTCAGGCCGCCCGGATCCGCATCAGCGCCTGGCCGAACTCCACCGGCGTTCCGTTCTCCACCAGGATCTCCACCACCTCGCCGCTGAACTCGGTCTCGAGTTCGTTCATCAGCTTCATCGCCTCGAGGATGCAGACAGGCTGGCCGACGGCCACGCGTGTCCCCACTTCCACGAATGGTGGCTCGCCCGGAGCCGGTGAGCGATAGAAGGTGCCCACCATCGGTGCGCTGATCGTCTGCAGATCGCTGCGGGCGGCGGCGGCGGCCGGCGGGGGGGCAGAAGGAGCCGCAGGCGCGGCGGCGGGGACGGGCGCCGCCGGGGCAACCGCCGCCGGGAGCGGGGACGGGAGCACGGCGACCGGGGCAGGGGCCGGCAGGTTGCGGCGCACCTCCAGGCGGAAATCATCGCCTTCGAGCTTGAGCTCCTGGATGTCGCTGTCTCCCAGCAGGGCCAGCAACTGACGCAGTTGGTCGTGGTCGAGCTGCATGGCGATCAGGACTCCCGGCCGAGGTAGCTGTCGCTGCGGGTATCGATCTTGATCTTCTCGCCGATCGAGATGAACAGGGGCACCATCACCTGGGCACCGGTTTCCACGATCGCAGGCTTGGTGCCGCCGGTGGCGGTGTCGCCCTTGACGCCGGGGTCGGTCTGGGTGACCTCGAGGACAACGGAGTTCGGCAGCTCCACCTCCAGCGGCTTGCCGTTCCAGTAGACGACGCTCACCTCCATGCCCTCCTTGAGGTACTTGCGGCCGTCACCGATCTGGGAGGCGGTGAGGCGGGTCTCCTCGTAGGAGGCCATGTCCATGAACACGTAGTCGTCGCCCTCCATGTAGGTGTGCTGGAGGGTGGCCTTCTCCAGCAGGGCCTGGGGAACGGTCTCGCCGGCGCGGAACGTCTTCTCGACCACGTTGCCGCTCTGCACGGCCTTCAGCTTGGTGCGCACGAACGCCGACCCCTTGCCGGGCTTGACGTGCAGGAATTCGACGACTCGCCAGACCTGGCCATCCAGTTCGATCGTGGTGCCGGTGCGAAAGTCGTTGCTGGAGATCATTCCGGCGGATCGGACGGATCGGGGGATTGTACGTCTGGCTACCGGGGGACCCCGGGGCGCAGGCCGGGCAGCGGCGGTGCGCTCGTGCCAGAGTCCGCTCAGTCACTCGGATGCGGGCCATGGACCGGAGACCGACCGCCTTCGCCGGAGCCGCCGCGGGCGGCCGGCATCACCTGGCCACCGTGCTCACGGGCCTGGTCCTGACCCTCGTGCTCCTGCTGGTGCCGGCCGTCCCCGCACGGGCGGGCCTGCCCCAGGGCAACGCGGTCACCGATCCCGCGGCCCTGCTGCGCAACGCCTTGCCGATCGAGCAGGGCGACCTGCAGGATCTCCAGCACCGGCTCGAGGCCACCAGCGACGACCTGCGGGCCAAGCGCTGGAGCGCCCTTTCCGGGGGCGTCCGCCGCAGCCAGTCCCTGCTCGCCGCCCGCCGCGGCGCGATCCTCAGCAGCTTCCCGGCCGAGCAGCGCGAGCGCGCCGCCGCACTGCTGGACACCCTCGAGACCCAGCTCCAGGACCTGGCGATCGCAGCTGAAGGCCAGCAGCGCGATCCCTTCCTGGCCACCCGCCATGAGGCCCTGACCAGCATCGGCGCCGCGGAAGCGCTGCTGGTGGGGCCGTTCCCGTTCACGATCCCGGCCGAGTACGACGACCTCCCCCGGCTGCTGGGGCGGGCCACCGTGCGGCTGACGACCACCAAGGGCGATCTCACCGCCGTGGTCGACGGCTACAACGCCCCCCTCACGGCCGGCGCCTTCGTGGACCTGGTGCAGCGGGGCTTCTACGACAAGCTGCCCTTCACCCGGGCGGAGGACTTCTACGTGCTGCAGACCGGGGACCCCGCCGGCCCCGACGACGGCTACGTGGATCCGAAGACCCGCGCCGAGCGGCACGTGCCCCTGGAGATCCGGGTGCCCGACCAGGAGGCCCCCTACTACAACCAAACGTTCGAGGAACTGGGCCTGTTCAAGGCTCAGCCCGTGCTCCCGTTCAACGCCAAGGGCACTCTGGGCTGGGCCCATTCCGACGAGCACCTCGACGACGGCTCCTCCCAGTTCTTCCTCTTCCTCTCCGAGCCCGAGCTCACACCGGCGGGTCTGAACCTGATCGACGGCCGCTACGCCGCCTTCGGCTACGTGGTGGACGGTTTCGACGTGCTCGACGAACTCACGGCCGATGACGGCATCGTGTCGGCGAAGCTGCTGGAGGGCGCGGAGAACCTCAGGCCCCACGCCTGAGCGCCATGGACCGGACCGGGGGCGAGGACTCGGCGCCCGAGACCCTGGGGGATCTGGGCGAATGGGAGCTGATCCGCAGGCTCGGGTCCTTCGCGCCCGAGCACCAGTTCAGCGACGATGCGGCGCTGCTGCCGGCGGCCGCGCCCGGGGATGGCGGCCTGGTGATCAACACCGACGTGCTGGTGGAGGGGATCCACTTCAGCGACGCCACCACCGGGGCGGCGGATGTGGGCTGGCGGGCGGCGGCGGCCAACCTGTCCGATCTGGCGGCGATGGGGTGCTCGACCCTTGTGGGCCTCACGGTGGGCCTGGTGGCCCCGGCGGCCACGCCCTGGTCCTGGGTGCAGGAGGTGTACACCGGGCTGGCGGCAGCCCTGAAGCGCTACGGCGGCGTGCTGCTGGGCGGCGACTGCAGCGGCGGCGCCCAGCGGCTGCTGGCGATCACCGCCCTGGGGCGCCTGCCGACCGCCGGTGGTCCGATCCGCCGCGGCGACGGCCTCCCCGGTGACGTGCTGGTGGGCACGGGTCCGCACGGCCTCAGCCGCCTGGGGCTGGCGCTGCTGCAGGGGGACGTTCGTCTGCCAGCCGCCGCGGGCATCGACCCGGCGCTCCCGGATCTGGCGGCGCGGGCGCTCAAGGCCCACCGACGCCCACGGCCCCGGCTCGACGCGGTGCAGAACCTGATCGCCAGCCGACCGGCGCAGCTGCCCTGGCGGGTGGCAGGGTGCGACAGCAGCGATGGACTGGCGGCAGCGGTGCGCGCGATCGCGGCGGCCAGCGGCTGCGCGGCGCTGCTGGATCGGAAACGGCTGCCGCTGGATGGGGCCATGGCGGCGCTGCCACAGGCGGAGGCCTGGTGCCTGGGGGGCGGAGAGGACTTCGAACTGGTGCTGGCGCTGCCGCCGGCCTGGGCCGAAGCCCTGCTGGCGACCCTGCCGCACAGCAGCCGTTTCGGAGAACTGATGGCTGGCCCGCCGGGAGAGCTGCTCTGGACCCAGGGGGGGACCGTGACGGCCGGGAGCGGGGGCTACCAGCACTTCCAATAAAGAATCCCCGTTCTCTGCAGCCCGTCAGAGCGCGCAGGGAACGGGGACCTCATCAAGCGGGAACAGGCCCCGGCGTGCTCACTTCCAGTTGCGGGCCACCACTTCGGCGAGGTCAACCACGCGCTGGCTGTAGCCCCACTCGTTGTCGTACCAGGAGATCACCTTCACCATGTTGTCGCCCATCACCAGGGTGAGGTCGGCGTCCACGATGGTGGACTCATTGGTGCCGGCGTGGTCGGAGGAGACCAGGGGCAGATCGCAGTACTTGATGATGCCCTTCATGCCGTTCTCGGAAGCGGCCTTGAGCACCCCGTTCACCTCGTCGCGGGTGGTGGCGCGGCTGATCTCGAGCACCATGTCCACCACCGACACGTTGGGGGTGGGCACCCGCAGGGCGATGCCGTTGAGCTTGCCCTTCATCGGCGGATACACCAGGGCCACGGCCTTGGCCGCACCGGTGCTGGTGGGAACGATGTTGATCGCGGCGGCGCGGGCACGGCGCAGGTCGCGGTGGGAGGCATCGAGGATGCGCTGGTCACCCGTGTAGCTGTGCGTGGTGGTCATCGTGCCCTTGACGATGCCGAACGCCTGATCCAGCACCTTGATGATCGGCGCCATGCAGTTGGTGGTGCAGCTGGCGTTGCTGAGGATGTCCCAGTCCTCGTGGCGGTACTCGTGGTCGTTCACGCCCACCACGAAGGTGCCCACGCCATCCCCCTTGCCGGGGGCCGTGATCAGCACCTTGCGGGCGCCGGCCTGGAGGTGTTTGCCCGCCCCTTCCTTGTCGATGAACACCCCCGTGGACTCGATCACCAGATCCACCCCCCACTCCTTCCAGGGGAGATTGAGGGGGTTGCGGTCGGAGAAGCACTTGATCGCCTTGCCGTTGACGATGATCTCGTCGTCGGTGTGGCTCACCTCCGCATCGCGGATGTGGCCCAGCATCGAGTCGTACTGAAGCAGGTGGGCGTTCGTGCGCGGGTCGGAGGTGTCGTTCAGACCCACCACCTCGATGCCGGTGTTCGCACCCCGGCTGAGCCAGCAGCGCATGAAGTTGCGACCGATGCGGCCGAATCCATTGATCGCAACCTTCAGGGTCATGGCGAAAAGCGGCGTAACCCGCTAGCAAGGGGGGAATTCGGCTGCTGATCATACAGAAATAGGGGGCCGGCCCCCCTCCGAGGCCCGTGGCCACTGCCACCCCACCGGCTCCGCGCCCCGCAGCAACTCGTAAAGCCAGCCGGGGGGTTCCCGGCCTATTTTCAGCCCATCCCAGCGACGGATCCCTGCCCATGCTCGACCGCCAGCGACCACTCCACTTCATCGGAGTCGGCGGGATCGGCATGTCGGCCCTGGCGGGGATCCTGGCGGCGCGCGGCTTCCGGGTCAGCGGTTCCGATCCCCGCCGCAACGCCGTCACCGACCGGCTGCGGGCCGACGGGGTGCGGGTGTTCGGCGAACAGGGGGCGGCGACACTGCAGACCCTGGCGGGCGAACCGGGGCAGGCGCCCCTGGTGGTGGTGAGTTCGGCCGTGCCGGAGTCCAACCCCGAACTCGCGGAGGCCCGCCGCCAGGGTCTGGAGGTGGTGCATCGCTCGGACGTGCTGGCGGCCCTCATCAACGATCAGCCCTCGATCGCCGTGGCCGGGAGCCACGGCAAGACCACCACCAGCACCCTGATCGCCACCCTGCTGGCTGCCACCGATCGGGATCCCACGGCGGTGATCGGCGGCATCGTGCCGGCTTTCGGCAGCAACGGCCGCCACGGCAGCGGCACCCTGCTGGTGGCCGAGGCCGACGAGTCGGACGGCTCGCTGGTGAAGTTCCGCGCCCACCTCGGGGTGATCACCAATCTCGAGCTCGACCACACCGACCACTACCCCAACCTCGAGGCGCTGATCGCCACCCTCCAGCGCTTCGCCGCCGGTTCCCGCCGTCTGCTCGCCAACCGTGACTGCCCGATCCTGCGCGAGCACTTCGACGCCCAGGCCTGGTGGTCCACCGACCATCCGGAAGGGGTGGACTTCGCCGCCATCGCCCTGGAGGAACGGGGTGACGGCACCACCGCCGAATTCTTCGAGAACGGCCGCTCCCAGGGTCTCTTCGACCTGCCCCTGCCCGGCCGCCACAACCTCGACAACGCCACCGCCGCCCTGGCCGCCTGCCGGCTCGAGGGCGTTCCCTTCGAGGAACTGCGCCAGGCCATGGCCCGGCTGCAGCCACCGGGGCGCCGCTTCGACTGCCGTGGCCTCTGGCAGGAGCGGATCGTCGTCGACGACTACGCCCACCACCCCAGCGAGGTGGCCGCCACCCTGAGCATGGCCCGGCTGATGGTGGAGAGCGGTCGCAGCCCCCTGCCGCGCGCACCCCAGCGCCTGGTGGCCGTGTTCCAGCCCCATCGCTACAGCCGCACGGCCCAGTTCCTGGGAGGCTTCGCCGAAGCCCTCACCGGCGCCGACGTGGTGCTGGTGGCCCCGCTCTACGCCGCCGGCGAGGCCCCGCTTCCAGGGGTCAGCAGCGACAGCCTGGCCCAGGCGGTGCGCCACCTCGCTCCGCACCTGCCGGTGGAGGTGGCCGCCAGCCTCGACGAGCTGGCCGCGAGGGTCGCCGCGACGAGCCGTCCCGGCGACCTTGTGCTGGCCATGGGCGCCGGCGATGTGAACGGTCTGTGGGACCGGCTGGGCGCCCTCGACGAACGGGGCCGTCCCACGGCACTGGCCGCCTGATGGCCGCCGCGATGGCGCTCCCGGAGGGCCTGCGCCAGGCCATCCCCCTGCTCGACTACACCACCTGGAAGGTGGGGGGGCCGGCCGAATGGTTCGCCGAACCCGCTGAGCGGGCGCAGCTGATTGCCCTGGCGGCCTGGGCGGCCTCCGAGGCGCTCGCGTTCCGCTGCATCGGCGCCGGTTCCAACCTGCTGGTGGCCGATGACGGTCTGGCGGGCCTCACCCTCTGCAATCGCCGCCTCCAGGGGAGCGTGCTCGACGCCGGCGAGGGATGGGTGGAGGCCGAGGCCGGTGAACCGATCCCCACCCTGGCCCGCAAGGCCGCCCGGGCCGGGCTGGCCGGGCTGGAGTGGGCCGTGGGCATCCCGGGCACCGTGGGGGGCGCTGTGGTGATGAACGCCGGTGCCCAGGGCGGTTGCACGGCCGAGTGGCTGCACTCGGTGGAGGTGATCGATCCCGCCCGCCCCTCCACGCCGTTCACCCTGATGGCCCACGAGCTCGACTTCGCCTACCGGCACAGCCGCCTGCAGCAGGAGCCGCTGCTGGTGCTGGCGGCCCGCTTCCGCCTGGAGCCCGGCCACAACCCCAGCGAGGTGACGGGCCGCACCAGCGCCAACCTGCACAGCCGCACCAGCACCCAGCCCTACCAGCAGCCCAGCTGCGGCAGTGTCTTCCGCAACCCGGAGCCGGCCAAGGCCGGGCGGCTGATCGAGGCCCAGGGCCTCAAGGGCACGGCCATCGGCGGCGCCCAGGTGTCGCCGATCCATGCCAACTTCATCGTCAACACCGGCGGCGCCACCGCCGCCGACGTGGCCGCCCTGATCCGGCTGGTGCAGGAGCGGGTGCGCGAGGGCCACGGGGTGGAGCTCCATCCCGAGGTGAAGTGGCTGGGCTTCAGCTGATCCCGGAGCCCGACCCCTCCGGACGGCGGCCTGCCGGGACCTAGCCTGCTACCACCTCCCCCACGCAGCAGATGGCTGGCTTCGGACTCCCCAACTTCGGTCAGCTCACGGAGGCCTTCCGCAAGGCCCAGCAGATCCAGCAGGATGCCCAGAAGCTCCAGGAGGAACTGGACGCCATGGAACTGGAGGGTTCCAGCGCCGATGGCCGTGCCAGCGTCTGGCTGTCCGGCAACCAGCAGCCCCTGAAGGTGCGGGTGAGCCCGGAACTGGCGGCCGCCGGCAGCGAGGCCACCGAAACCGCCGTGCTCGAAGCCCTGCAGAACGCCTACGAGCTCTCCACCACCACCATGCGCGAGCGCATGGAGGCCCTCACCGGCGGCCTCGATCTCAACCTGCCGGGCCTGGGGGGCTGAGCTCCGCCGCGCCTTCCTCCCCTTCCTCCCCCTGCTGACGCCGGCGGCGTCGGGAGCTGCGCCGTAACCGCGGGTCCAGCAGGGGCTCCAGCCGGTCACCCCGCAGACGCAGCCCGGCTTCGGGGGGTCGGGCACGGCCGACATCTGGACGGGCGTCCAGTTCCACCAGACACTGGCCGTAGAGGCCATACCGATCCCAGTCGATGCCCATGGCGCAGCCGGGATCCCCCTGGTGGCGGCAGTTGCGGAAGCGGCAGGGGTTCACCGCCAGAACGCGCCTCAGCTCCGGGAACGCCAGGGCGAGGGCTTGGGGATCCCGCGGCAGCGCGGGGCGGTTGAAGCCGGGGGAATCGGCCAGCAGGGCTTCGCCGGCGGCGTCGGCCAGCGGAAACAGCTCGACGTGGCGGGTAGTGTGCCGGCCACGCCGCAGCCGGCCCGAGACGGCGTCGGTGCGCAGGGCGAGATCGGGCAGGAGGGCATTGAGCAGGCTGCTCTTGCCCACCCCCGAAGGCCCGCAGAGTACCGCGATGCCGGGCACGGCCAGGCTGGCCTGCAGGGCCTGCAGCCCCTCGCCGCTGCGGGTGGACACCGCCTGCACCGGATAGCCCCAGCCGCTGGCGCGTCCGGTCCACGCCGCCACGGCCTCCGGGGAGAGCAGATCGGCCTTGGTGAGCACCAGCTGCACCGGCCGGCCGGTGGCCTCGGCGGTGATCAGGAAGCGGGTGAGCTGGAGGGGATCGAGTTCGGGGTCCCGCAGGGCCACCACCACCACCACCCGGTCCACGTTGGCCACCGACGGCCGCATCAGCAGGCTGTGGCGCGGCTCGAGGGCGGCCACGGCGCCCCTGCCGTCCGGCCAGTGGATGCCGTCCACCGTCACCCGATCCCCCACGCAGATGGTCTGGCCGCTCTTGCCCAGGCGGGTGCGACGGGTGCAGAGCAGGTCGGTCTCCCCGCTGGGGCCGGGCCGGTCGAGCCTGACCCGGCAGAAGTTGGCCTGCAGGGCCAGAACCCGACCCGTTCGCGCCGAGGTCGCCGTCACGGGTGGAGTCCGGCGGGCGGGTCAGCCCCACGCCGCACCCTGAGCCGCACCGCCGGCTCGCCCTCTTCAGGCACCAGGGGCTCGACCGCCACCTCGTGGCCCTCGCCCCGCAACCCCTCGGCCACCATCCGTTCCGGCTCGCCGGCATCGAGATCCACCTGGAGCAGCTGCCCGGGGGCGAGGCGCTCGAGCGCCAGGCGGCTGCGCACGTAGTTGAGCGGGCAGGGGGTGCCGCGCAGATCGAGACGGGCCGCGGGATCGGGCATGGTCAGCCGAACAGGCCCCCGAACAGCCCGCTCTTGTGATGGGGCCGCTGACCCTTCTTGGTGTGATGGCCCGCCAGCTGCTCCAGCAGCTCCCGTTCCTCACCGCTCAGGCGGGTGGGCAGCGACACCTTGACGGTGAACTGGTGGTTGCCGCGGGCGACGGGATTGCCCAGCCGTGGCACACCCTTGTTCTTGAGGGTGATCACGGCGCCGGGCTGGGTGCCGGCGGGGATCTCCAGCGGCTCCGGGCCGTCCACGGTTTCCACCTCGATCGTGTCGCCGAGGATCGCCTGCAGGTAGTTGAGCGAGACGTCGGACTGGATGGTGACCCCGTCGCGCTGCAGGTGGGGGTGAGCCTTGACGCCGAGAAAGACGTAGAGATCGCCGGGAGCACCGCCGCGCTGACCCGCGTTCCCCTCGTTCGCCACCCGCAGGCGGGTGCCGGTGTCGACACCGGCGGGAATGTTGATGCGCAGCTTCTTGGCCACCTGCTGCAGACCCAGACCGTTGCAGTCGCCGCAGGGATCGGCGATCACCTGGCCGCTGCCGTCGCAGCTGGGGCAGGGCGCCACCTGGGTGAAGTTGCCGAAGGGGGTGCGGGTGGCGCGCCGCACCTGGCCGGCACCGCCGCAGGTGCCGCAGCTGGTGGGGCCGCTGCCGGATCGGGCCCCGCTGCCGCTGCAGGTGCCGCAGGTTTCCAGATGGCGGATCTGCACCTCCTTCTCCACGCCGAACACGGCCTCGCGGAAGTCGATCGTGAGGTCGAGGCGCAGGTCGTCGCCCTGGCGGGGACCCCGGCGCCGGGGCGCGCCGGCGGCTCCGCCGCCGAAGCCGCTGAAGAAGGTCTCGAAGAGGTCGGCGAAGCCGCCCATGTCGCCCATGTCGGGCATGCCGGCGGCACCGCCGAGGCCCGCCTCGCCGAACTGGTCGTAGCGGGCGCGGGTCTGGGGGTCGCTGAGCACCTCGTAGGCCCGCCCGATCTCCTTGAACCGATCCTCGGCAGCCGGATCCTTGTTCACATCCGGGTGGTACTGGCGCGCCAGGCGGCGGTAGGCCCTCTTCAGGGTGTCCGCATCGGCGTCCCGGCGCACCCCCAGCAGGTCGTAGAAGTCGGCCATCAGCCGCCCTGCTCCTCGCCGGCAGCCCCGGACGGACCCTCACCCGCAGGACCGGGACCCATCGAGACCTTCACCAGGGCATGGCGCAGGACGCGGCCATCGAGGTGATAGCCCCGCTGCAGCTCCTCGATCACCACATCCTCGGGATGGTCGTGGCTCTCCTCCCGCAGCACGGCCTCATGCAGGTTGGGATCGAAGGGTTCCCCCTCCACCCGCATCGGCGAGACCCCCAGCTGCTTGAACACATCCACCAGCTGGCGGTAGAGACCCTGGTAGCTGCCGTGCAGGGCCTGGGCCTCCTCGTGCTGGGGCTTGAGCTGCTGGCGGGCCCGCTCGAAATTGTCCACCACCGGCAGGATCTCGCCGAGGGTGGAGCAGGTGATCTGCAGGCGCAGGTCGTCCTGGTCGCGGCTCTGGCGCTTGCGGTAGTTGTCGAAATCGGCCGCGATGCGCATGTACTGGCTGCGCAGGGCCTCGTGCTCGGCCTGCAGGGCGGCGAGCCGACCCTCCAGCCCCTGAAGGCGGGAGTCACCTTCAGCGGCGTCGGGGCTGGCTTCCGCCGCCGAGGTCTGCTGCTCCCCGACGGCCTCGACGCCGGTCCCCTCGGCAGCCTGAGCTTCGCCCTGGTCAGGATCCTGCTGGGGATCGAAGCGGGTCTCGCTGGCCGTGGAAGTGTCGCCGCTCATGCTGACTGGCACCGGGGAATCTGGAGACATGTTGATAGGCGGCGCGCTCTCCCCACAAGCGGCGGAAGCCCGCACCTCCGGCCCTGCGGTGGAGCAGGGGCCCCGGACAAACCGTAACGGGGAACGGTCAGCAGACGAATCACCGCCAGAATCGGGAAACAGTCGCTGCCGGGCCCCGCGCGACAGCGGCCCCCCATGTGCCAGCCCGTGCGCCAGCCATGACGATCGACGCCAGCGGCAAGCCGTCCCTGTTCATGGACCTGGACCTCAGCCCAGGCACCGTCCCCCAGCAGGTCGCTGACGTCGACGCGGAAGATCTGGAGAACAGCAGCCGGGAGCAGGGCCAGTCCCCGGTGATGAGCCTGGTGGACCGGATCCTGATCGAGGCCCTCACCAGCGGAGCCAGTGACATCCACGTGGAACCGCAGGAGGACGGGCTGCTGGTGCGCCTGCGCCAGGACGGGGTGCTGCGCCGGCTGGAACTGCTGCCGCGCACCCTCACCCCGGCGGTCACGTCCCGGCTGAAGATCATGGCCGACCTGGACATCGCCGAGCGACGCATGCCCCAGGACGGCCGGATCCGAAGGAACTTCCGCGGGCGCATCATGGACTTCCGGGTGAGCACCCTGCCGAGCCGCCACGGCGAGAAGGTGGTGCTGCGGCTGCTCGACAGCGGCGCCACCCAGCTGGGACTGGACACCCTGATCACCGAGCCGAAGGCGCGGGCCGCCTTGCGGGAGATAGGCAGCAAGCCCTTCGGGATGATCCTGGTGACCGGACCCACCGGATCGGGCAAGTCCACCACCCTCTATGCCCTGCTGGCGGAGCGCAACGACCCCGGGATCAACATCTCCACGGTGGAGGATCCAATCGAATACTCCCTCAAGGGCATCACCCAGACCCAGGTGAACCGGGAGAAGGGGTACGACTTCGCCTCGGCCCTGCGGGCCTTCATGCGGCAGGATCCCGACGTGCTGCTGGTGGGTGAGACCCGCGACCTGGAAACGGCCCGCACCGCCATCGAGGCGGCCCTCACCGGCCACCTGGTGCTCACCACCCTGCACTGCAACGACGCAGCCAGCGCCTTCGCCAGGCTCGATGAGATGGGCGTCGAGCCGTTCCTGGTGAGTGCCTCCCTGCTGGGGGTGATCTCCCAGCGGCTGGTGCGGCGCCTCTGCCCGCAATGCCGCATCGCCTATCACCCCGATGCCGAGGAACTGGGGCACTTCGGGCTGGTGGCCTCCGACGAGAGCAACATCACCTTCTACCGGGCGAACACTGTCGCCCCGGACGACCCCCAGGCCTGTCCGGCCTGCCAGGGACGGGGCTACTCCGGCCGGGTGGGGGTGTACGAGATCCTGGTGATGAACGAGACGCTCTCCTCGGCGGTGGCCAAGCGCTCGACCACCGAGGCCCTGCGGCGCCTCGCCCTGGAATCCGGCATGAAGACCTTGCTGGGCTACGGGCTCGACCTGGTGCGTCAGGGGCTTACCTCACTCGACGAGGTGGAGCGCATGCTGCTCACCGAAACCGGCCTCGAATCGGAGCGGAGGGCGCGGGCCCTGAGCTCCCTCAGCTGCCGGGGCTGCGGGGCCGGTCTGCAGGACGAATGGCTGGAATGCCCTTACTGTCTGAGGGTGAGACGGTAGGCCGATGGCGAGCGATCTGCTGATCGAGGATCTGATGAACGAACTGGTGAAGGGAGGGGGCAGCGACCTGCACCTCGCCACCGGCCAGCCCCCCTTCGGTCGCTTCAACGGCGAGCTGAGGCCGATCGTGCACGACCAGCGGCTGGATGAGGACAGCTGCAACCGCCTGATCTTCTCCCTGCTCAACAACTCCCAGCGCAAGCAGCTGGAGCAGAACTGGGAACTGGATTGCTCCTACGGCCTCAAGGGCGTGGCCCGCTTCCGGGTGAACGTCTATCGGCAGCGGGGCACCTACGCCGCCTGTCTGCGGGCCCTGGGCAACAGCATTCCGCCCCTGGATGCCCTCGGCGTCCCGCCGATCGTGGAGGAGATCTGCCGCAAGCCCAAGGGACTGGTGCTGGTGACCGGCCCCACCGGTTCGGGCAAGACCACCACCCTCGCCGCCCTGCTGAACCACATCAACAAGACGCGCTCGGAGCACATCATCACGATCGAGGATCCGATCGAATTCACCTACCGCAATGAGAAATCGCTGATCCACCAGCGCGAACTCAACGAAGACACCCGCAGCTTCGGCAACGCCCTGCGGGCTGCCCTGCGGGAGGATCCCGATGTGATCCTGGTGGGGGAGATGCGCGATCTGGAGACGATCCAGCTGGCGATCACCGCCGCCGAAACCGGCCACTTGGTGTTCGCCACGCTGCACACCAGCTCCGCCTCCCAGACCGTGGACCGCATGGTCGACGTGTTCCCCACGGGCCAGCAGACCCAGATCCGCGTGCAGCTCAGCGGCAGCCTGCTGGCGGTGTTCTCCCAGACCCTTTGCCGCCGCACGGCCGCACCGGCCGGCCAGTTCGGCCGGGTGATGGCCCAGGAGATCATGGTCAACAACCCGGCCATCGCCAACCTCATCCGGGAGGGCAAGACGGCCCAGCTCTATTCCCAGATCCAGACCGGCGCCCAGACGGGCATGCAGACCCTGGAGCGGGCACTGGCCAACCTGGTGACCAGCGGCCAGGTGAGCCGGAACGAAGCGATGATGAAGACCACCCGGCCCGATGAACTGGAGCGCCTGCTCGAGCAGAGCTGATTCCGGCCCGCCATGACCTCTTTTGTCGTCACTTACACCACCCGGGCCGGGCGGCGCCGTCAGATCAGCCTCGAAGCCGACTCCCCCTCCCAGGCGCGGCGTACCCTGCGCAGACGGGGGATCCTGCCCAACACCCTCGTGCGCAGGGACATCAACAGCGCCACGGTGGCCGCCCCGCGGAGCCGCTTCGCCCTCACCCGGCCCAGCTGGCTGGAGGAGCGGGTGACCGTGAAGGACAAGGCCCTGTTCGCCAGCAAGCTCTCGGCCCTGGTGGATGCAGGGGTGCCGATCCTGCGGGGTCTGGAGCTGATGCGCACCCAGCAGCGCAAGCCGCTGATGAAGCGCGCCCTGACGGGCATGACCCGCGACGTGAACCAGGGCGACAGCCTGGGCAATTCCATGCGCCGCTGGCCGAAGGTGTTCGACAACCTCTCGATCGCCATGGTGGAAGCCGGCGAGGCGGGTGGCGTGCTCGATGAGACCCTGGCCCGGCTGGCCAGGCTGCTGGAGGAGAACTACAAACTGCAGAACCAGGTGAAGGGCGCCATGGGCTATCCCGTCACCGTGCTGGCGATCGCCATCCTGGTGTTCCTGGGGATGACGATCTTCCTGATCCCCACCTTCTCCTCAATCTTCGATCAGCTCGGCGCCGAACTGCCCCTGTTCACCCGCATGATGCTGGGCCTCAGCAACTTGCTGCGCTCCTCCTTCTCGATCCTGCTGGTGGGGGGCATCATGATCGGCGTCTATCTGTTCTCCCGCTTCTACGGCACGCCGGCCGGGCGCCGGCAGGTGGATGGCTTTCTACTGAAGATTCCCCTGTTCGGTGATCTGCTGCAGAAGACGGCCACCGCCCAGTTCTGTCGCACCATGAGCTCGCTCTCACGGGCCGGCGTTCCGATCCTGATGTCGCTGGAGATCGTGCGCGAAACCACCAGCAACAGCGTGATCGGCGACGCGATCATCAACTCCCGCAACGAGGTGAGCGAGGGTCTGCCGCTAAGCACCGCGCTGGCGATGAAGAACGTGTTCCCGGAGATGGCCACCAGCATGCTCTCGATCGGCGAGGAAACCGGCGAGATGGATGCCATGCTCTCGAAGGTGGCCGACTTCTACGAAGACGAGGTGACCACGATGGTGAAGGCACTCACCTCAATGCTGGAACCGGTGATGATCGTGCTGGTGGGTGTGATCGTGGGCTCGATCCTGCTGGCGATGTACCTGCCGATGTTTTCGGTGTTCGACAAGATCCGCTGAAACCCTCCCTCAGGCCGATTCCGGCGTAACGGCGCGGTGGGCAAGGGCCTCGGCGATCGCGGTGCCCGCCAGCCAGCCGGAGCTCCAGCAGTGCTGGAAATTGAACCCTCCGGTGACCCCGTCCACGTCCAGCAGCTCGCCCACCAGGTGCAGACCGGGGCAGCGCCGGCTCTCCATCGTGGCCAGATCCACTTCGCCCAGGGGAATGCCTCCGGCGGTCACGAATTCCTCGCCGAAGGGCCCCCGGCCGGCGATGGCGTAGCGGCTGTCCCGCTGGGCCATCACCAGGGCCTGGCGGTCGCGGCGGCCCAGATCGGCCCAGCGCAGGGCGGGATCGATGCCGCAGCGCTCGATCAGGTGCTGCCAGAGGCGGCGGCTGAGGCCCGGCCAGGGGCGGACGGCCGCCAGCTGGCGGCGCGGTTGCTCCCGGCGGCAGCTCTCCAGCAGGTTCTCCAGCTCTTCGGTGGTCCGCCCGCCGCTCCAGTCCACCCGCAGGTCGCCGCGATAGCCCCGCTCGCGCAGGGCACGGGCCGCGAAGGCCGTGAGCCGCAGGGTGGCCGGACCACTCAGCCCCCAGTGGGTGATCAGCACCGGACCGCGCTGGCGATGGCGATGGCGCCGCTGGGAGGCCGGGGCTCCTGGCTCGGACGGTGGAAGCCATTCCAGCTCCACCGGATCCATCACCACGCCTGCCAGGGACGCCAGGGGATGGTGGGCGAGGGAGAGGGTGAACAGGGAGGGCACCGGCGGCACCAGCCCGTGGCCCAATGAGGCCGCCAGGCGATGGCCCGTGGGATGGCTGCCGGTGGCCAGCACCAGCCGCTCGCAGGCGATCTGCTCGCCGTTCCGGATCGTCAGCCGGAAGCCCCCGTCCTCCAGCCGCTCGGCTCCCTTGAGGGCGCACCCCGGGGCCACCACCACGCCGGCGGCGGCGGCCGCGCGGCGCAGCGTCCCCACCACGGCGCTGGAGCGGTTGGCCCGAGGGAACAGGCGCCCGTCGGGTTCCTCCACCAGCTCGAGGCCATGGGCATCGAACCAGGCCACCGCGTCGCCGCTGGCGAAGCGGGAAAAGGGACCGCGCAGGGCCTGGCCGCCCCGGGGATAGTGACCCACCAGGGCCCGCGGATCCCAGCAGGCGTGGGTGACGTTGCAGCGGCCGCCGCCGCTGATGGCCACCTTGTGCAGGGTTTCGGCCGTGGCCTCCAGCACCAGCACGGCCGGCCCCTCGCTGCCGGGGCGCAGGCCGGCTTCGGCCGCGGCGATCGCGGCCATGAAGCCGGCCGGACCGCCGCCGGCAACCACCACGGAGGCATGGCTGGGCAGCATGGGGAGATGGAGCACGCCTACCGCTTCAGTGTGGCCCCCATGCTCGACTGCACGGATCGGCACTTCCGGGTGCTGATGCGGCAGGTGAGTCGCCATGCCCTGCTGTACACCGAGATGGTGGTGGCCCGGGCCCTGCACCACATCCTGCGGGAGGGGCCGGCCGGCGGCGCCGGCGCCGTGGAGCGGGAGCAGCGGCTGGAGCGGCTGCTGGGCTTCGATCCCGAGGAGCGCCCCCTCGCCCTCCAGCTCGGGGGCGACGATCCCGCCCTGCTGGCCGAGGCCGCGCGACTGGGCGCGGAACGGGGCTACGACGAGATCAACCTCAACGTGGGTTGTCCCAGCGAGAAGGTGCAGCAGGGGCGGTTCGGGGCCTGCCTGATGGCCGATCCCCAGCAGGTGGCGCGCTGCGTGGCGGCGATGGCGGCGGCCAGCGCTCTGCCGGTGACGGTGAAGCACCGCATCGGCATCGACGAGCGCGACTCGTTCGAGGAACTGCTGGCGTTCGTCGATGCGGTGGCCGCCGGCGGCGCCCGACGCTTCGCCGTCCATGCCCGCAAGGCCTGGCTGGAGGGGCTGGACCCGAAGCAGAACCGCACCATCCCACCCCTGCGCTGGGACCTGGTGCAGCGCTTGAAGCTGGAGAGGCCCGACCTGACCATCGAACTGAACGGCGGCCTGGTGGAACCCGACCAGTGCCGCCAGCAGCTCGCCGCAGGGATGGACGGTGTGATGGTGGGGCGGGCCGCCTACGAGCACCCCCTGCGCTGGAACGGCGTGGACGCCGACCTGTTCGGCGACGGCCACCCGCCGGCCCGGGCTTCCACGGTGGTGCGCGGCGTGCTGCCGCACGCCGACGGCTGGTGCGAACGGGGAGGGCGACTGTGGGCGATCGCCCGCCACCTGGTGCATGTGGTGGAGGGGGTCAGCGGTGCCCGCCACTGGCGCGCGTCACTCACCCGCGCCGCAGGAGCCCGCAACGCGGGGGTGGAGGTTCTTGAGGAGGCCGCCCGGCAACTGGAGGAGCGGGGCCTCTGACGCCGACGGTCGGCCCAGTGGACCGCGGGCCTCAGCCCTCGGCGCCGCCGTAGTCGCCGCCACCGCTGCGACGGCGCCGGGCGCGGCCGCTGTCGAAGGCGTCGGCACCGCCGCGATCGCCGCCGTAACTGCGGTCTTCCCAGCCGCGGGCCCCGGAGCCTCGGTCACCGCCGCCGCCATAGCCGCCGCCGTAACCACCCCCTTCGCCGCCGCCGTAGCCGCCGCCACCACCGCCGTAGCCGCCGCGGCGGGGACCACCACCGCCACCACCGCCGCCGCCCGTGCGGGGTTCAGCCTTGTTGATGCGCAACGGACGACCCATCAGCTCGGCACCCTGGAGCGCATCGATGGCCCGGGTCTCGGTCTCGGCGTCGGCCATCTCGACGAAGGCGAAGCCGCGTTTGCGACCGGTGTCGCGCTCAAGGGGAAGCGCGCAGTTCACCACCTCGCCGTAAGGGGTGAAGAGTTCAACGACGTCCTCCTGCTCGGCGCGGAAGGGAAGATTGCCGACGAAAATGCTCACTGACCGACTGGACCGAGGGGGGAAACCGGAGAGGGCTGGCACAACCCACCAACCGGTCCAAGATTAATGCCGTCCGCCGGTTTGTCCGGCAGTTGCAGCGGATCGTTTGCGGGCGGTCATCGAGCGGGCCGTGATCGAGCCGGTCGCTCCGGTCAGGCGTCGAGACGCTGCCGCGCCCGCGCCAGCTGCTGCCGCACCTGATCGAAGCCGGTGCCGCCTTCGCTGCGCCGGGCCTCCACCACCCTCCGGGGGGCGATGGCCTCGAAGATGTCGGCCTCGAACGCCGGGTGCAGGGCCTGCCAGCGCTCCAGCGGCAGATCCCGCAGCAGCACCCCTTCGCGCAGGCAGCCCTTCACCAGACCCCCCACCAGCTGGTAGGCCTCGCGGAAGGGCACCCGGCGGGCCACCAGGTAGTCGGCCACGTCGGTGGCGTTGGAGAAGTCGGCCTCCACGGCGGCCTCCAGCCGCTCCCGGCGGAAGCCGAGACCGTCCTCGAACAGGATCGCCATCGCCTCCAGGCAGTCGAGGCAGGTGCGCACCCCGTCGAACAGGGCCTCCTTGTCCTCCTGGAAGTCCTTGTTGTAGGCCAGCGGCAGGCCCTTGATCATCGTGAGGAGCCCCATCAGGTGGCCGAACACCCGGCCGCTCTTGCCGCGCACCAGTTCGGGAACATCGGGGTTCTTCTTCTGGGGCATCAGGCTGCTGCCGGTGGCGCAGCGGTCGGTGAGGGAGACGAAGGCGAACTCCTCGCTGGCCCACAGGATCACCTCCTCGCTCAGGCGGCTGAGGTGCACCAGGATCAGGCTCGCGGCCGCCATGAACTCCACGGCGAAATCCCGGTCGCTCACGGCATCGAGGCTGTTGGCATAGATCGCCTCGAACCCCAGCGCGGCGGCGGTGTGGCGGCGATCGATCGGCACGGGCGTGCCGGCCAGGGCGGCGGCGCCCAGGGGGCAGATGTCGACCCGACGGCGCACGTCGGCCAGGCGGGAGCGATCGCGCTCGGCCATCTCCACGTAGGCCAGCAGATGGTGGGCCAGGCAGAGGGGCTGGGCCCGCTGCAGGTGCGTGTAGCCGGGAATCAGGGTGTCGGCGTGCTGCTCCGCCTGGGCCAGCAGGGCCCGCTCGAACCGCACCAGGGCTTCATCAATGGCGTCGATGCGGCGCCGCAGCCACAGGCGCACGTCTGTGCCCACCTGGTCGTTGCGACTGCGGCCGGTGTGCAGCTTCTTGCCCAGGGGGCCGAGGAGTTCGATCAGCCGGCGCTCGACGGCGAAGTGCACGTCCTCGTCGGCCAGACCGGGGTTGAAACGGCCCTGGGCGGCCTCGGCGCGGATCGCCTCCAGACCCTCCACCAGGCGCTCGGCCTCCGCCGGTTCGATCACGCCGCAGGCCCCGAGCATGCGGGCATGGGCCACAGAGCCGTCGAGATCCTCCTCCAGCAGGGCGATGTCGAAACCGATCGAGGCGTTGAAGCGCTCGATCGCCGGATGGAGGCCCTGCTCGAAGCGATCGCTCCATCCGCCGGCGCTGCCGCCGGTCACCCCGGACGCCTGGGGGGGGAGATCCGCTGCCATCGGCTGGAGTTCACAGCCCCTCAGCTTGCCACTCAGGGCCCACCGGGGGGCGGCAGGGGCGGCAGCATCACCTCCTCGCGCACCTTGAGCACCACCATCGAGGCGTCATCCTCCAGCTGGCGATCGGAACCGACGAACCCGTCGAGGCGGGCGAACAGCTGATCGAGGATGCGCTGCGCCCCCAGGCCGCTGCGGCAGGCCACGTGGAAGGAGCGCATCAGGCGCACCTCGTCGAAGCGCTCACCGCTGAAGCCCGGAGCCTCGGTGACGCCGTCGGTGTAATAGAGGAGCACATCGCCCGGATCCAGCTGCTGGCTGCCGCAGCCATACTCCGCCTCGCTCTGCAGACCGATCAGCAGACCCGGGGCATCCAGTCGCTCCACCCGACCCGCGGCCCGGCGCCAGAGGAGCGGGGGATTGTGGGCGGCATTGGCGTAGCGCAGCCGCCGGGTGGGGGGGTCGTAGTCGGAATAGAAGAGCGTGACGAAGCGGTGGGAGTGGGCCAGGTCCTCCTGGGCCAGCTGGTTGAGATCGTGGAGGATGCGGTCGGGCGGCAGGCCGCTGAGCACCTCGGCCCGCAGCATCCCCCGCAGCAGGGTCATCAGCAGCCCGGCCGGGATTCCCTTGCCCATCACGTCGCCCATCACCAGGGCCCAGCGGCCCTGCTCCCGGCGCCGGCCGGCGGACTCGGGGATGGTGGGGATGAAGTCGTAATAGTCGCCGCCCACCTGGAAGGCGGGGCGACAGCGGGCCGCCAGCTCCACCCCCTCGATCACCGGACAGCGGTCGGGCAGCAGCTGGGCCTGGATCTCGGCCCCGGTGCTCATCTGGCGATCCAGGCGCTCATGGCGGCGCATGTCCTGCTGGAGCCCCTCGTTCTCCAGGGCCACGCCGGTGAGATCGGCCACCATCTGCAGATGGCGGCGATGCACCTCGCTCCAGCCATAGCCGCGGCGGCCACTGAACACATACAGACGGCCCTGCTGGATGCTGCGGGCCACCACCGAGGTGGCGAACACCTGGGCCTGGCCGAGCAGACGGCCCACCAGGGGATCGAGCACCGCCGTCACCGCCTCGCCGGAGGGACGCGACTGGAGCTGGGCATCGGGGAGGGCCGCAAGCTGGCGCAGCAGTTCGGCGCAGCGGTCGCCGCTGGTGGCCTGCAGCTGCTCCCGCCAGATGCGGCCGTCGGCATGGAAGGGAACCAGCAGGGCCCCCTCGGCCTCCACCAGCCGGGAGGCCACCAGGGGAACCAGTTCGAGGAAGCGGTTGAGGTTGGTGAAGCTGCGCAGGGCGAAAGCCAGGGACGCCAGCAGTTCCTGGTTGCGCCGCTGTTCCCGGCTGAGGCTGTCGAGCAGCTGGCGCAGCGCCGTGGCCGCCGTCAGCGGCGGAACGGGCCCCGGCGGCCGCCTGGCGGCGCTGGATCCCGGGGGCTGCTGGGGAGGGCTGGGCGGCGTGCTGGTCAGGCGGCGGCCGCAAGGGAGCCGCAGGGTAGCAGCTCTGGGAAGGGGGATCTCAGCTGGCGAGCAGGGCTTCCACGAACTCGTAGCTGTTGAACGGCCGCAGGTCGCGGATGCCCTCCCCCGCACCGATGAAGCGGATCGGCAGCCCCGCCTCGTGGGCCACGGCGATCGCCACGCCGCCCCGGGCGCTGCCGTCGAGCTTGGTGATCACCACCCCGGTGAGGCCGGCCGCGCCGGCGAAGGCCATCGCCTGGCGCAGGCCGTTCTGACCCTGGCTGGCATCGAGGATCAGCAGGGATTCCACCGCCGCCTCGGGAGCCAGCCTGTCGACGATGCGGCGCACCTTGGCGAGCTCCTCCATCAGGTTGTGCTTCGTCTGCAGGCGTCCGGCCGTGTCCACCAGCACCAGTTCGGTGCCCTGGGCCCGGGCCGCGCCGATGGCATCGAACACCACCGCGGCCGGATCGGCATTGGCGGAGGGGTTGGCGATCACCGGCACGCCGCTGCGCTCCCCCCACACCTTCACCTGCTGCACCGCCGCGGCCCGGAAGGTATCGGCCGCGGCGATCAGGGCGCTGTAGCCGCTGCGGACCGCCAGGTTGGCCAGTTTGCCGAGGGTGGTGGTCTTGCCGACGCCGTTCACCCCCACCATCAGCCACACGTTGAGGCGATCCCGCTCCGGCGCCAGCAGGCTGCGGCCGCTGGCGGTGATCGGCTCCTCCAGCAGACCGCGCAGCTGCTCCTTGAGGAAGCGGATGCCCTCGGCCGGATCGACCACCTCCTCGTTGAGGCGCTGGCGCAGGGCCTCGAGCACCTGATCGGTGGCCTGCACGCCCACATCGGCGCTCAGCAGGGTGCTCTCGAGATCGTCGAGCACCTCGGGGGTGAGGGGATCGTCGCCGAGACGCTCCAGCAGCTGGGTGACGAAGCCCCGGCGGGTCTTCTCCAGGCCCTGGCGCAGCCGTCCCAGCCAGTCGATCTCCTCGAGCGACACCTCCTCGACCCGGCGCCCCTGGGCCGCCAGCACCTCGGCCGACCAGGTGAAGGTGTCATCGAAGGCGCCCAGCTCAGGCTCGGCCTCCGCCTCGCGGACGGGAGCCTGGGACGGTGCTGCTGCGGTGGCCACCGGCCCGGGAGCGGGGGCAGCGGCGGGAGCGGTGATCTCCTCGAGCCGCTGGCGGCGCTGGGCGGCCGCCAGCTCCAGCAGCGAGGGTCCGGGGGAAGAAGAGGTCGGGGCCTCCGGCGGGGCCGCCGGAGCCGGGGTCTCGGCCGCCACGGTGGCCGTCCACAGGGGAGCCGGGGGTGCTTCGGGAGCGGGGGGCTCGGCAGCGGCAGCCACCGGAGCGGGCGGAGGCTCGGCGGCGGGTGCCGGAGCCGGAACGGGGGCAGGCGGCGCGGTGGCAGGCGGCGCGGCCTGGGCCCGCTGGGCCTCCTGCTCGGCCTTCAGGCGCAGATAGGCCTGGCGGGCCCAGGCCAGAGCGTCCTGGTCGACGGCGGCGGGCGCCGGGACATCCTCCACTGGCGGCGCGGCTGCCGTTGACTCCGCGGGCTCAGAGGCAGGTTGCGGCACAGCCGCGGCAGGCGCCTCCTCGACCGGCTCCAAAGCCGGAGCCGGCTCTGGATCGGGCCGGGCCTGGGGGGCCAGGCTGCGCTTGAACCAGTCGAACACCATCGCCTCGAAAACGCTCGCGGATCAGACCTTCGCTGCGGTGAACCGCCGCAGCACGCCATTGATCATGCGCCGTCCCTGCTCATCGCTGTAGCGGTTGGCCAGTTCCACCGCCTCGTTGCAGGCCACGGCGGGCGGGGTGGCGAACGTCTCCAGGTCCACCACCGCCAGCCTGAGGATGTCGCGGTCGATCCGGGGCAGCCGGCCCAGGCGCCAGCCCTCCATCACGCCGTCGAGGCGGGCATCGATCGCGTCGCGGCCCGAGAGCACGGCCCGCACCCGCTCCACGGCGCCGCGGCGCACCTCGTCCTGATCGGAGAGGAGCAGGAGCCGGGGAAGCTCCAGGCTCGCGGACAGGCGGTTCAGGGCCTGCTCGGCGTGGGCCAGGCCGCCCTGGAGATGCTCGCGCACCTTCGGCAGCTGCCCCTCACCGCCCTCCTGCAGCTCGCTGTCCAGCAGGTCCTGCTGGGCCTGCTGCAGGTCCTCGGCTGAGCGATCAAGGGCATCGCGCACATGCTGGCTGAGGCTGGCCAGGGCCTGATGGAGCAGGGCCTCGAGCGAGGTATCGGCAGCCACCGGGGCGCCGCCGCGGTCGCTGGTCTGGCCGAGCATCAGCAGGGCCAGTTCACGGGAGAGGGTGCGACTCTGCATCAGGAGAGCTGGGGGGCCCGCAGCTGGGCCATCAGGCTGGAGAAGCTGCGGCTGGACGAGGGTTCCTTGTCGTCGGGGCTGACGATGCCGGCGGAGATGATCGTGCGGAAGGCGTCCTCGACGCTGAGGTCGATGTCCCTGACGGAGGATTCGGGCACGACGGCATACCAGCCGGTGGTGGGGTTGGGGGCGGTGGGGATGAACACGCTCAGCATGGTGTCCTCGAAATCGGCCTGCAGCGACGAGGCCAGCACGCCGGTGACGAAGCCGAGGGCATAGAGCCCGGGACGGGGATATTCCACCAGCACCACCCGTCGGAACCGGCTCGAATTGTCCCGCAGGAAGGTTTCCAGGAGCTGCTTGAGGGTCTTGTAGACCGACCCGGCCAGTGGAATGCGCAGCAGGGTTCCCTCCCCGAACTCCAGCAGCCAGCGACCGACGATGTTGCGGGCCATCAGGCCGATCAGCAGGATGCCCAGCAGGGGAACCAGCAGACCCACACCAAGGTTGATCAGCTCCTGAAGGAGCGGATTGAGGGTGTTGAAGGGATTGAACTGCTTCGGAATCGACGTGAGGAACGCCAGGACGAAGCGGCTCACGGTGGTGGCCAGCCAGATGGTGGTGGCCAGGGGGATCACCACCAGCAACCCGGCGATCAGGTCGTTCTTGAGGTCCTGCTGGAGACGGGTTCCCAGCGGCTCATCGGATCTGGGACTGGAGGAGACCAAGGCCGGGGGGCATGGGCGGAACCCAAACCCTAACCAGCGGGCCTGCTCAGAGCACGCTGCCGAGGCAGAGGATCGTGAAGGCGATGATCAGCACGATGGCACCACCGGAGCCGGCATAACGGCGCTGGCTGATGGTGACCTTGCTGCTCTGCTCGGTCTGCTTGTACTGCTCCTCCAGCTGAGCGAGCTGACGGTCGATGAAGGCACGGGCGGACTGGGTCTTCTGGGCGTCGGTGGCGCCGGCGGGGACCTGGCCGCTGGCCTCGGCCTGCCGGATCAGCTGCTGCAGCAGGGCGGGATCGCGACTCTGCTGCCGAGCCATCTCCAGCTGACCCTTCTTGGCCGCAAGCTGCTGATCGGCCTGCTGCTGCAGGATCTGATCGCCGCCGAAGGCGATCGGCAGGGAGGCCGTGAGCAACACCGCCAGCAGACCGCTGATCACGCACACCGCCCAGAGAATGGGCGTGCGGGCCTCGCTCGCATCCTCCAGGCGGGAAGACAGGTACATGAGCACCAGGCCGATGAGGGCCATCGGCGACTGGTTGATCAGTCGCTCCACCACCAGTTGGCGGAAGGGCTCGGAGCCCCAGTCCCACAGCACCAGCACCCCGATCAGCTGCAGGGCGGTCAGCACCACCAGGGTGATGCCCATCCAGCGCAGCAGGGGACTGAACCGGGTGGAGGAACTGACGGTCACGCGGGTGGCTCTAACTGGTGGGGACTTTACCGGCAGTGCCCGAAGGCTCCAGCGATGAACGGCGCGGATCTGCAGAGCCTTCGCGCGGAGCTGAAGGCGGAGGCGCAGGCGGTTGGATTCGATCCGGTGGGCATCGCCGCCGTTCCCGGAGGAACGCGGCTGGAGCTGCGCACCGCCGCCCTCGAGCGCTGGCTGGCGGCCGGTCACCAGGCCGACATGGCCTGGATGGCCGATCCCCGACGCCGGGCCGTGGAGGCCCTGCTGCCGGGCGTGCGGGCCCTGGTGGCCGTGGCCCTGCCCCACCACGTGAGCGCCGGGCGAAGGCCCGGATCGCTCAAGGTGGCCCGCTACGGCTGGGGGCGCGACTACCACCGGCTGATCGACGGCCGCCTGCGGCGGCTCGGTCGCTGGCTTGAGGCCAGGGCCCCCGGCAGCGCCTGGCGGGTGTGCGTGGACAGCGCGCCGCTGATGGACAAGGCCTGGGCGGAGGAGGCCGGGCTGGGATGGATCGGCAAGAACGGCAATCTCATCCACCGGCGCCGCGGCTCCTGGCTGCTGCTGGGCCATCTGCTCACCACCGTTCCCCTGCCCCCCGACCGTCCTGCGGAGTCCCTCTGCGGTCGCTGCCGGCGCTGCCTCGACGCCTGCCCCACCGGCGCCCTGCCGGAACCGTTCGTGGTCGATGCCCGCCGTTGCATCGCCTACCACACGATCGAGAACCGCGATCCCCTGCTGCCGGAAGAGATCGCCGCGTCCCTGGAGGGCTGGGTGGCGGGCTGCGATCTCTGCCAGGAGGTCTGCCCCTGGAACGGCCCCCAGCTGCCGAGGTCCGACGATCCCGAGCTGCAGCCACGGCCGTGGCTCCTGGATCTCCAGGCCGAAGAAGCCCTCGGCTGGAGCGACGAGCAGTGGGATGAACGCCTGCGGGCCTCGGCCCTGCGCCGCATCAAGCCTTGGATGTGGCGGCGCAATCTGCGGGCAGCAGTGGGAGAAAACCCTGCGGATCCCTAGGCTGGCCCCATTCATGCCATAGCTCCGTGGGTCGCCGCAGGCTCTCGTTTCTCGCCCTGCCCCTGGTCACGACCCTGCTGCTTGGAGCGAGTCTCCCCGTCCGGGCCATGGTGCCCTACGTGTATCTGCCCCAGGAGAAGGAGCTGGAGGGCGCCGGGCTGGGGATCGCCCAGGCGGCCACCCGCCTGCTGCGGCTGGGCCAGGCCGAGGATGCGGCCCGGCTGGCGGAGCTCACGGTCCGGCTGCTGCCGGACAATCCCCAGAGCTGGGTGCTGCTGGCGGAAGCCCACCTGCGCAGCAACAAGACCGACAAGGCCCTCTATGCCCTGAGCCGGGCCAAGCAGCTCGATCCCAACAACCCCGGCATCTGGTTCGCCGAGGGATCGCTGGCCCTGCGCAACGGCAAACCCGCCGATGCCCTCACCCTGCTGCGCAAGGGGCTCCAGCTGGATCCGAAGAACGCCAGCGCCTACTTCGACCTGGGCAACGCCCAGCTCCTGCTGGGCGATCCCACCGCCGCCCTGGGGTCCTTCGAGCGGGCCTCAGGCCTGCGCAAGGATTTCTGGGAAGCGATCAACAACCAGGGGCTGGTGCTGTTCGAGGCCGGCCGCACCGGTGACGCGGTGAACCGCTGGCGGCGGGTGCTGAAGATCAAGCCCGACGCGGCCGAAACCACCCTGGCCCTGGCCACCGCCCTCTTCGCCGGCGGCGAGGGCAACCGCGCCGAAGCGGTGCGGCTCACCGAAGCCGCCCTGGCCGCCGACCCCAACTACGTGCTCGACAGCTTCCAGAAGGAGCAGCTGTGGGGTCCGAAGCTGCGGGAGGCCTCCCGGAAGCTGCTGGCCCTGCCCGAGCTCAAGCCCGCCGTGGAGCGCGCCACCGCCAACGCCTCGGGAACCAGCGACAGCGAGGAATGACAGCCGGCCTCGATCTGTAGGCTGAGCCCCTTCCGCCCCACAGCCGCAGGACCGGATGGCCGAGGAGCGTCCCGAGCCACGCATCGAGCCGATCGCCCTGCATCAGGAGATGCAGCGCTCCTACCTCGAGTACGCGATGAGCGTGATCGTGGGACGCGCCCTGCCGGACGTGCGCGACGGGCTCAAGCCGGTGCAGCGGCGCATCCTGTTCGCGATGCACGAACTCGGGCTGACGCCCGACCGCCCATACCGCAAGTGCGCCCGGGTTGTGGGCGATGTGCTGGGGAAATACCACCCCCACGGGGATCAGGCGGTGTACGACGCCCTGGTCCGGCTGGTGCAGAGCTTCGCCAGCCGCCACCCCCTGCTCGATGGCCACGGCAACTTCGGCTCGGTCGACGACGACCCGCCGGCGGCGATGCGCTACACGGAAACGCGGCTGGCCCCGATCGCCAACGAGGGCCTGCTCGATGAGATCGGCGAGGACACGGTCGACTTCGCCCCCAACTTCGATGGCTCCCAGCAGGAGCCCACCGTGCTGCCGGCCCAGTTGCCGTTTCTGCTGCTCAACGGCTGCAGCGGCATCGCCGTGGGCATGGCCACCAGCATCCCGCCCCACAACCTGGGCGAGGTGGTGGACGCCCTGATCGCCCTGATCCGCAGACCCGACACCACGGACGAGAAACTGCTGACCCTGGTGCCAGGGCCCGACTTCCCCACCGGCGGGGAGGTGCTGATCGGCTCCGGCGTGCGCGACACCTACCTCACCGGCCGGGGCAGCATCCCGATGCGCGGCGTGGCCCACATCGAGGAGGTGCAGCCCGGCAAGGGCCGCCACCGGCGCGGCGCGATCGTGGTGACCGAGCTTCCCTATCAGCTCAGCAAGGCGGGCTGGATCGAGAAGCTGGCCGAGCAGGTGAACGAAGGCCGGATCACGGGCATCGCCGACATCCGCGACGAAAGCGACCGCGACGGCATGCGGGTGGTGGTGGAGCTGCGCCGCGATGCCAATGCCCAAACGGTGCTGGCGGACCTGCAGCGCCGCACCGCCCTGCAGAGCAATTTCGGGGCGATCCTGCTGGCGCTGGTGAACGGCCAGCCGGTGCAGCTGACCCTGAAGGAGATGCTCCAGCGCTTCCTGGAGTACCGGGAGCTCACCCTGATCCGCCGCACCCGCCACGCCCTCAAACGCTGCGAAGACCGGCTGGAGGTGGTGGAAGGCCTGATCAAGGCCCTCGACCGGCTGAAGGAGGTGATCGAGATGATCAGCGCCGCGGCCGATGCCGCCAGCGCCCGCGCCAGCCTGCAGGTGCACCTGGATCTGAGCGAGCGCCAGGCCGATGCCGTGCTGGCGATGCCCCTGCGCCGGCTCACAGGACTGGAACAGGAAGGCCTGCGCCGGGAAGCCGACGATCTGCGGGAGGAGCGGGCGGGCCTGCGCCACCTGCTCGACGACCGCGACGCCCTGCTGGACGCGATGGTGAGCGAACTGAAGGCGCTGAAGAAGCGCTACGCCACGCCGCGCCGCACCCGGCTGGTGGAGGGGGGTGACGATCTGGTGGCCCAGCGGGCCGCCGCCGTGCGGCCGAACGCCGAGGCCCAACGGCTGCAGGCGTTCGAGGCCCTGGCGGGCGACAGCCGGCTGCTGGTGCAGGACGACGGCAGCGTGCGGGTGGTGACCCCCCAGGTGCTGGGGCGCCTTCATCTTGAGGAGGCCTGCCCCTTCGGCGACCATCCCGCTCCCGCCCGGCTGATCCTGCCCACCGCCGGCCAACCGGGCGTGCTGGCCTTTACGGCCGATGGACGGGTGGCGCTGCTGCGTTGGGAATTCTCCGCCCAGACGCCCGGCAGCCTGGAGAAGTTCCTGCCGGAGAGCCTGGCCGGCGAACGGGTGGTGCAGGTGCTGCCGCTGCCGATACCGCCCCGGGGCAGCCTGGGCCTGCTGAGCAGCGACGGCCGCTTCAAGCGTCTGCCGATCGAGGAGTTCCTCGAGCTCTCGGGCCGGGCCGCCACCGTGCTCAAGCTGCGGGACGGCGTGGTGCTGCAGCGGGTGGTGGCCTGCGACGACCAGCACGATCTGGTGGTGGCCAGCAGCACCGGCCGGCTGCTGCGGCTGGCGATCAACGAGTCGAATCTGCCGGTGATGGGCCGGGCCGCCCAGGGTCCGGTGCTGCTGCGTCTTCTCCCGGGGGAGAGCGTGGTGGGGGCCGCCACGGCTGCCGCCGATGGACAGGTGCTGCTGGCCACCCGGCGCGGCCGCGTGAAGCGGCTGGCCATGTCCGGCCTGCGCCTCTGCCAGCGGGGCGATCTGGGACAGATCGGCATCCGCTTCCTCGAGCGCGACGATCGGCTCGTCGACCTGCAGGCCGACGGGGCGCCGGTGGTGGGGGCGCGGGTGAACGGCGTCACCGGCAGCCTGCGCTTCCTTCCCACCGACCTGCCCGTGGAGGAGGCCGACGGCACGGGTGAAGCCCTCGAACTGCCCACCGGCGTGGAACTGGCGGGACTGGTTCCCCTGGGCTGCCGATGATCCGGGGGCAGGGCCTGCAGCACAGGGCACGAGCCCGTCTGAGGCTCGCGCTCCTGAGCAGCGCGCTGGTGCTCCTGGGCAGCACGATCCCCGGCCGCGCCGACCGGGTGGCCGCGGCCCCGGTTCCCCTGGCGGGAGTCGAGGGCCAGGCGTTGCTGTGGCGCAGCGAGGCCCGGGCGGATTACGCCCCCCTGGCGCAGGAGTTCCTCACCCAGGCGAACCTGGCTTACTGCGGCGTGGCCAGTGCCGTGATGGCCCTCAACAGCATGGCGGTGCCGGCACCATCGGCGGCCGGCTATGGCCGTTACCGGTTCTGGACCCAGGAGAACCTGTTCCAGCCGGCCACGCAACCGTTCGTGCGGCCGGAGCGGGTGGCCCGGGAGGGGATGACGCTGGAGCAGCTGGCGGGACTGCTTGGTCGCCATGGCCTGAAGGTGCAGTGGTGGACGGCGGATCGCTTCGACGCCGCCTCCCTGCGGGGGCTGCTGCGCCGCAGCCTCGCCGATCCCGGCGACCGCCTGCTGGTGAACTACGACCGGCCGCTGCTGGGTCAGGCGGGCGGCGGCCACATCTCTCCCCTGGCCGCCTACGACGTTCGCAGCGACCGGGTGCTGATCCTCGATGTCGCCCGCTACCGCTACCCGTCGGTGTGGGTGCGGCTGGAGGATCTGCTGCGGGCGATGCAGAGCGTCGACAGCAGCTCCGGCCGCAGCCGGGGGCTGGTGCGGATCAGCGCTCCGCCGGCACCGGCGGCCGCGACGGCTCCGGCGGCATCAGGGGGGCCACCGCCGCCAGGAACCGTTCCGCCACCCGGTCCCAGCTGAACCCCTGCACATGGGTGCGGCCGAAGCTGCGGCAGCGTTCCTGGAGCTCGGGATCCCCCAGCAGCTGCAACAGGGCCCCGGCGAGAGCCGCCGGATCCCTTGGGGGCACCAGCAGCCCCGCCTGGCCGTGGGGAACCACCTCCGGGATCGCGGCCGCGGTGGTGCTCACCACCGGCAGTCCGGCGGCCATGGCTTCCAGGAAGACGATGCCGAAGCCCTCCTGTTCCGAAGGAAGGCAGAACACGCTGGCGCGGCCGTACCAAGCCCGCACCTCGGCATCGCTGGCCAGGGCACCCAGCAGCTCCACCTGCTCCTCCAGGCCGAGGCGCTGCACCAGGGCCACCAGCTCGCCATGCTCGGGACCATCGCCGATCACCGTGAGCCGGGCCTGGGGCAGGCGCTGAACCACCGTGGCGAAGGCCGTGATCAGATCGGCGATCCGCTTGCGCGGGTACTGGCGGGCGACGCAGAGCACCCGGAACGGCTCCCGTTCCGGAGCGGCGGCGGCGTCCGCCGGCTGCCAGAGGGCGAGATCAATCCCCTCGGGCACCTGCCGCAGCCGCTCGGGTGGCACCCCGTAGTGGGCGTGGATCCGCTCGCAGCAGTAGCGGCTGGTGGAGAGCACCAGGTCGGCCCGGCGGGCGTTACGGCGTTCCAGGAGCGCGAGAAGGCCCAGCATCCGCCGCGGCCAGCCCCGTTCGCAGCGGGCCTCCTCGGCCAGCACCCCCTTGATGGAGCAGACGTAGGGCACCGGGCAGGCGCCCGCGAGGCGGAAGCCATCGATGTCGAAGCCGACGATCAGGTCGTAGGCGCCGCCGGCGAGGCGGCGGGGGAGGCGGAGGTTGTAGGCGAGCCGGCGAGCGAGCAGCGGCAGGCCGGCGGGTGGCGGCGGCAGGATCCGTTCCACCCGATGGCCCCGGGCCGTGAGGGCCTCGGCCAGGCCACCGATCGCCACCGCCGTGCCGCTGCCCTCGGCCGCCTGCTGCAGCCAGGAATCGAGGAAGGCGATGCGCATCGCCGCCGGCTCAGGACCGCGCCGCCAGACCCGCGGGTTCGAGCATCAGCTTGCTGCGACGCACCTCCTCCTCCATCTCGATCGGATAGGCACCGTCGAAGCAGGCCGTGCAGAAGTGGCTGGAGTGGGTCTGGGCCGCCTCCACCATCCCCGCCTTGCTGAGATAGGCGAGGGAATCCACGCCCAGGTGCTGGGAGATCTCCTCCAGGGTGAGACGGGCCGCGATCAGGTGGTCCTGGGTGTCGGTGTCGATGCCGTAGAAGCAGGGATGGGTGACCGGCGGCGAGCTGATGCGCATGTGCACCTCGGTGGCCCCGGCATCACGCAGGGCCTGCACCAGCTTGCGGCTGGTGGTGCCGCGCACGATCGAATCGTCGATCACCACCACCCTTTTGCCGGAGAGAACATCGGGGAGGGGGTTGAGCTTCACCCGGATGCCCGCCTCGCGCATCGCCTGGGTGGGCTGGATGAAGGTGCGGCCCACGTAGCGGTTCTTGATCAGGCCGTCGCCGAAGGGAATGCCGCTGACGCCGGAGTAGCCGATGGCCGCGGGGATGCCGGAATCGGGCACGCCGATCACGATGTCGGCCTCCACGGGGGTTTCGCGGGCCAGCACCTCGCCGATGCGCACGCGGTAGCTGTAGAGCGATTCGCCGAAGAAACGACTGTCGGGCCGGGCGAAGTAGATCATCTCGAACACGCACAGCTTGGCGGGCTCATCGATCCAGCGTCGGCGGTCGGGAACCGGATCGCCGGAGCGAAAATGCACCAGTTCCCCGGGCTCCACATCGCCATCGAAGCTGGCGCCGATGATGTCGAGGCCGCAGGTTTCGCTGCTCACCACCCACTCGGCCTGCTCCCGCTCGCCCATGTGGCCGAACACCAGCGGGCGGATGCCGTGGCCGTCGCGCAGGGCGAACAGGCCTTCGGGCGTGCCGATGGCGAGGCTAAAGGCGCCCTGGCAGCGGGAGGCCGCCTGCCGGATGGCGTCGCTCCAGTCGAGGCCGCCATCCACCGCCTGCTGCAGGGCGAAGGCGATCAGCTCGGAGTCGGTGGTGGAGGTGAACTCACCGGAGCGGTGGTCGAGTTCGGAGCGGAGCTGGGCCGCATTGACCAGGTTGCCGTTGTGCGCCAGGGCCAGGGGGCCGAGGCGGGTCATCAGCACCACGGGCTGGGCGTTGCAGACCCTGCTGCTGCCGGTGGTGGAATAGCGGTTGTGGCCGATGGCCAGGTCGCCGGGCATGCGCTCGAGCACGTCCTGGTCGAACACCTGGCTCACCAGGCCCATGTCCTTGTGAAGCCGCACCTCGCTGCCGTCGAACACGGCGATGCCGGCCGATTCCTGCCCGCGGTGCTGGAGGGCGTAGAGGCCGAAGTAGGTGAGGTTCGCCACCGCCTGGCCCGGGGCCATCACCGCGAAGACTCCGCAGGCCTCCTCCGGCTTGTCGGGGCGTTCGGAAGCGGCACCGGACACGGGCAGGGAGGTCAAGGGTGCGGCCGCCGGCGGGGAAAAGTCATCCTCGCGCATGGGGTTCCTCAGTGGTCGGGCGGGGGACCGGCCGCCGCGAGACGGCGGGGGATCGCCTGCTCGTAGCTGCCCAGCAGGGCCTCGATCGGCAGGTGGAGCAGGGTGGTGCCGGCCTGCGCGAGGCTGAGGCTGGATCCGGCCTCCACCACCCCCAGGCAGCGGGCGGGTACGGCCGGCGCGGCCCGGTCGAGTGCCTCCTGCCAGGCCACGGTGGCGGCCGGGGGCACGCTCACCAGCACCCGGGCACCGCCCTCGGCGAACAGCAGGCGGTCGGGCCGCAGGTCGGCGGCGGGCAGCTCGATGTGGGCGCCGAGCCCGGAGGCGATGCAGCATTCGGCCAGCGCCACCGCCAGGCCGCCGTCGCTGAGGTCGTGGGCGGAGGCCACCAGCCCGGCGGCGATCGACTGCCGCAGGAAGCTCTGCACGCCGCGCTCGAGTTCCAGATCCGGCAGGGGCGGGCGGCCGGTGAGCAGGCCATGCACCACCGCCAGATAGCTGCTGGCGCCCAGCCCCACCCGTTCGTCGGCGGCGGCCTCCAGCGGTGCACCCAGCAGCCAGATCGCATCGCCCGGCGAGCGCCAGGCCAGGCCCCGCACCTGCTCGAGGTCGTGCACCAGGCCGATCATGCCCACCACCGGCGTGGGGTGGATGGGCTGCAGGCGGCCGTCCGGGAGGCGGGTTTCGTTGTACAGCGAGACGTTGCCGCCGGTGACCGGCGTGGCCAGCACGCGGCAGGCCTCCGACAGGCCGCGGCAGGCCATCGCCAGCTGCCAGTAGCCGGTGGCGGTTTCCGGGGAGGGGAAGTTGAGGTTGTCGGTGACGGCCAGGGGCTCGGCACCGGTGCAGCTGAGGTTGCGGGCCGCCTCGGCCACCGCGGCCATGCCTCCTCGCTCGGGGTCCAGGGCCACCCAGCGGTTGGGACAGTCGACCACCGCCGCCACGCCACGGCGGGCCGCGGCCATCGCGCCTTCCCCCTGCTGGGGCCGCAGCCGCACCACGGCCGCATCGGCCCCACCGGGCGGCACCACGGTGTTGGCCTGCACCTGGTGGTCGTACTGGCGGTACACCCAGCGCTTGGAGCCGATGGTGGGGTCGTCGAGCAGGCGCAGCAGCACGTCGGCCCAGGGGACGGTGCCGTCGTCGAGGGCGATCCCGGACGGGCCGGCGGCGGGAAGGTCGTGCTCGCGCCAGTTCCAGTGCTCCCGGATCTCGGCCGGAGGCTCAGAGATGAGCTCATGGCGGTTGATCGGCGTGTCGTCCGCCAGGGCGCTGGCGGGCACCTCCGCCGCCACCTCGCCCTTCTGCAGCACCCGCACCACGTTCTCCTCCAGCACCCGGCCCACCACCGCGGCCTGCAGGCCCCAGCGGGTGAAGCGGGCCATCAGGTCGTGCTCGCGGCCGGGCTTGACCACGAACAGCATCCGCTCCTGGGATTCCGAGAGCAGGAACTCGTAGGGGGTCATGCCGGCCTCGCGGGCGGGCACGCGATCGAGATCCAGCTCGATGCCCAGGCCCCCTTTCGCGGCCATCTCCGAGCAGCTGCAGGTGAGGCCGGCGGCGCCCATGTCCTGGGCGGCCACCACATCGCCGCTCTGGAAGGCCTCGAGGCAGGCCTCGATCAGCCCCTTCTCCAGGAACGGATCGCCCACCTGCACGGCGGGGCGGTCGTCGAGAGAGGCCTCGGTGAGCTCGGCGGAGGCGAAGCTGGCGCCGCCCATGCCGTCGCGGCCGGTGGTGCTGCCCACATACACCACGGGATAGCCCACCCCTTCAGCACCGGAGCAGACGATCTCCTCGGTCTCCATCAGCCCCAGGGCCATGGCGTTGACCAGGGGATTGCCGGAGTAGCTGGGGTCGAAGGCCACCTCCCCGCCCACGGTGGGCACGCCCACGCAGTTGCCGTAGTGGGCGATGCCGGCCACCACGCCCTCCATCAGGCCCACGTTGCGCTCGTCCTCGAGCGGACCGAAGCGCAGGGCATTGAGGAGGGCGATCGGGCGGGCGCCCATGGTGAAGATGTCGCGCAGGATGCCGCCCACGCCGGTGGCCGCCCCCTGGAACGGCTCCACGGCCGAGGGGTGGTTGTGGCTCTCGATCTTGAAGGCCAGCCGCTGCCCCTCTCCCAGATCCACCACGCCGGCGTTCTCGCCAGGGCCCACCAGGATGCGCGGACCGGTGGTGGGGAACCCCTGCAGCAGGGGGCGGGAGTTGCGGTAACAGCAGTGCTCCGACCACATCACCCCGAACATGCCCAGCTCGGCCCGGTTGGGAGCGCGGCCGAGGCGACGGCAGATCTCGTCGTAGTCGGCCTGGCTCAGGTTCTCCTTCTTCAGCGCTTCGGGCACCGAGTACGAGGGGGAGGCCACCACGGCGCCGCAAACGCAACAGTTCCTCCAGTATCCGTTCCGGGGTGCCGGCCCCCCTCAGACCCAGGGATCGTCGTCGTCGCGGCCGCGGTAGCGGTCGGGCGGCCGCCGCTCCGGCCCGGGGGTCCGGGGCTCGGGGCGGGCATCACCGTCCTCGTGGACATCCTCGTCGATCCAGTCGTCGTAGGCGCCGGGCCCCATGTCCTGCTCGGTGTCCTCCTCCCACGGCCGGCCGTCGTCCCGTCCGGGACGCTCCTGGCGCTCATCCCAGGGAGGCTCCTCCAGCCAGCCCTCCAGCCGATCCTCCAGCCGTCCGCCAGCCTGCTGGAACTGGTCCCGCAGCCGGGCCGTCTCCTCGCCCACCTGATCGCGCCAGCGACGGGAGCGGCGCAGGAATTCCTGACGCACGCTCGCCCGGGCCAGGGGCAGGTCGTCGAGACCGCGCACGGCGCTGAACACCCGCCCGGGCTGCTGGTCGACGATGCGATCGGGAACCAGGCGCCAGCGGCTGCTGCCCGGCAGGCGCGGGTCGCTGCGGGACACCAGGTAGTGGCGGATCCGGCCGGTGCGCAGCTCCACCGCCGCATCGGCGATGCTGCCCAGGGGCTGGCCATCGCCGCCCAGCAGCACCGCCTCCAGCAGGGTGGGCAGGCGGCGCAGGGTCTCCGGATCGGTCTCCGAAGCCCCCCCGCGCACGAACGCCTCCGTCTCGCTCAGCCCCTTGAGCTGGTCGAGGCGCCACACCTCGCGCCGCTGACCGAAGGCCGAGGGGCGGCTGGCCCAGCCCAGCAAGCGATGCACGGGAGGATGCATCCAGGCGATCGCCCCGGGGCCGTGGTCGAGGCCCTGATCGCAGCGCACCCGGCGCCGCAGCAGATCGCTCAGCAGCAGCTGCTCGGGGAGGGCCGACGGCACGGGCTCAGCTGCGGATCTGCACGGGCATCACCAGGTAGGTGAAGGTCTCCTCGCCATCCACCGGTACCAGCACCGCTGGGGTGGTGGGGGCATTGGCCTGGAGGGCGACCCGCTCCGCCGCCATGGCCTTGAGCCCATCGAGCAGGTAGCGGACGTTGAAGGCGATCCCCAGGGCCTCCCCCTCGATCTCGGCGGCCAGGGCCTCCGAACCGCTGCCCACATCCTGGGCATCGGCCCGGATCATCACCTTGCCGGCCACGGGATCGGCGGAGAGCTTCACCACGTTGTTGTGCTGGTCCGCCAGCACCGCCACCCGCTCCAGGGCGGCCACGAACCCGCGCCGGTCGAGCGTGATCCGCCGCTGGAAGGCGGGGGGCAGCAGCTGGCGGTAGTTGGGGTAGGTGCCGTCGAGGCTGCGGCTGGTGAGCACCTGGTCGGCCGAGAGCACCACCACCTGGCCGCGCTCGCAGAACAGGCTCAGGGGCTCCGCCGAGGCGCGTCCCGCCAGCAGACGTTCCAGCTCCCGCAGGGAACGGGCCGGGACGGTGACCGCGAACGGTTCTCCCCCCTCGGCGGCAGCGTCCTCGGCGAGGGCGTGGGGCAGGCGCAGCACCGCCAGACGGTGGCCGTCGGTGGCGGCGCATTCCAGCCCTTCGGCACCGAGCTGCAGGTGCACGCCGGTGAGCAGCTGCTTGGCCTCGTCACCGCTGCTGGCGAACAGGGTGGCGCGCAGTCCGCGCACCAGGGACTCGGCATCGAGGCGGACCGGGGTGCCGGTCTGCACCAGGGGCAGATCGGGGAAGTCGTCGGCGGGCATGCCCCGCATGCGGTAGCTGCCGGAGTGGCTGGTGAGCTCCACCTGCTCCTCCCCCTCGGGGCAGCTCAGGGTGATCGGACTGTCGGCCGACAGCCGCGAGACGATCTCACCGAACAGGCGGGCGGGCAGGGTGATCGCTCCGCTGCTCTCCACCGCGGCGGGCAGGCTGGTCTGGATGCCGAGGCTGAGGTCGAAGCCGGTGAGGCTGAGGCGTCCGGTGGCGGCGTCAGCTGTGAGCAGCACGTTGGCCAGCACCGGATGGGTGGGGCGAGCGGCCACCGCCCGGCTGACGAGCTGAAGGCTGGAATTGAGTTCGGCCTGGGAACAGACCAGCTTCATGGCAGGGGCGCGGTTGAAGAACGACGGACGGTCGGGCCCACGGTTTCACAGGGCGTGCGAAAGCGCAACGGGCCGAACCTTTTCCCCGGGTCTTCTGTTCTGAGATGGATCTGGATCTAGAAAGAGAAAAACAACCCGTCGTAGAAGGGGGCGTGGAAACAGAGGAAAACCCGTGACTTCCCTGTGCAGGCGGCCTTTTCTGCTCCCGCATGCCTGGGGAATGTCTGGAACGACCGAGCCCGGCAATCACCTTTTCCGCCGTTTCCCGGGGCTGGGGGAAAGCACGCGCCTGCCCAGGCTCCGTGGCCAGTTCGGTTCTCCCCTCAAGGGGGGGGCGGCTTTCCCCAGCCTTCCCTTGGGTCGGTTTGTCGACTGGCGCCGGTCCAGGCGCGCCGTTCGCTGCGGGCGCAGCCGGAGGGAGCCTGGCTCGCAGGCGCCCTAGGAGCCTGTCGCACATACCCCCCATAACCACCTTCTCCACAGACGCCCG
>JANWUS010000085.1 GCA_024958715.1 Cyanobium sp. FGCU52
ACCTCAGCAGCGGCTCGTTGAGCTGCTCCGCTGACGAACCTGGTGAGACACAACAGCTAAGGCGCCTTGGTGAGCAGGTGCGAGAAGCGATCGAACCGATTCGCGGGGTGGTGGATCTGCAGCTTGAGCCCCAGCTGCCGATTCGCCAGGTGCAGGTGGAGTTCGACCGCCCGGCGGTGGCTGCCCGGGGGCTCTCGATGCAGGAGCTGGCCCAGCAGCTGGAGATTGCCCTGCACGGCAAGGTGGTGAGCCAGATCGTGGACGGCCAGCACCGGACGGACGTCTGGGTGGGCGTTGAGGAGTCAGCCCGCAACAGCCTCGATGCGATCCGCAGCCTGCCGATCGCCACACCGGCCGGAGCGATGCTGAACCTGGGGGATGTGGCCACGGTGGCCTACGGCAAGGGGGCCAATGTTGTGAACCGGGAGGATGTGTCGCGCCTGATCGTGGTGTCGGCCAATGTGAGCGGCCGCGATCTCGGCAGTGTGGTGGGTGACATCAAACGCACCGTGGAGCGATCGATCAAGCTCCCAACTGGCTATTCGATCCGCTACGGCGGTCAGTTCGAGTCGGAGGAGCGGGCCACCGCCAGCCTGGTTCTCTACAGCGTGATCGCCGCTGTTGTGATCGCTCTGCTGATGTGCCTGGCGGTGAAATCCTGGCCGGCCACCGTGGCGATCCTGATTAATCTGCCTCTGGCCTTGGTGGGCGGACTGGCGGCCGTGCTGCTCAGCGGCGGCGTGCTGTCGGTGGCCTCGCTGATCGGCTTCATCACCCTGTTCGGGGTGGCCGTGCGCAATGGCCTGCTGCTGGTGGACAACTACAACCGCCGCCACGCCTCCGGCCAGGAGCTGCAGGAGGTGATTCGCTCGGGCAGTCTGGAGCGGCTCAACGCGATCCTGATGACGGCCCTCACCTCGGCGCTTGGCATGCTGCCCCTGGCCCTGGCCTTCGGGGCAGGCAACGAGATCCTGCAGCCCCTGGCGATCGTGGTGCTGGGAGGTTTGATCACCTCCACCCTGCTGACCCTCCTGGTGCTCCCCGCCCTGTATGCCCGCTTCGGCCGCTGGTTGCTGCCGAAAGCCGCTTCTCTGCCATGAAGCCGGCACGCCAGGGCCAGCTGGCTGGCCTGGGTGCCGCCGTGCTTTTCGGTTGCAGCGCACCCCTGATCAGCACCCTCACCGGCTCGGGCTCGGCCCTGAGCATCGCCGGCCTGCTCTACGCCGGGGCCACGGTGGCGCTGCTTGCCGTGCGCCTGATTCGCGGCACCAGGGCCGAGACACCCGTGAGCCGGCGGGACATCCCGGCGCTGGCGGCTCTGACCGTGCTGGGCGGGGTGGTGGGACCGGTTGCTCTGGTGCTGGGCCTGGCACGGCTGAGCGCGGCGGCGGGTTCGCTGCTGCTCAACCTGGAGGCCGTGTTCACCCTGGCGATCGCCGTGCTGCTGGGCCGCGAACACCTCGGCCGGCGTGGGCTGGTCTCTGCTGGACTCACCATTGCCGGAGCGGTGCTGCTCTCCGAGGGCTCCCTGGCTGGCGCCAGCTGGATCGGCGGCGCCCTGATCGCCCTGGCCACCCTGGCCTGGGGCATCGACAACAACCTGAGCCAGCGCCTGAGCCTGCGCGATCCACTCCAGATCGCCACCCTTAAGGCGGTAGGGGCCTCGCTGCCGATGCTGGGCCTGGCCCTGCTGCTGGGCCACCGCTTCCCTCCTCTGCCGGCGACGCTGGCGCTGCTGGTAATCGGCGCCCTCGGCTACGGCATCTCGATCTGGCTGGATCTTCTGGCCTTGCGCGATCTGGGCGCGGCGAGGGAGGCGGTGCTGTTCGCCACGGCCCCGTTCGTCGGCGCCCTGTTCTCGCTGCTGGTGCTGGGCGATGCCGCCACAGCCACGCTGCTGCTGGCGGCCGCGTTGATGGCCGCCGGCGTCGTGCTGCTGCTGCGGGAGCAACACAGCCACTGGCATCGCCATGAGCCACTGGAGCATGCCCATCGCCACCGGCACGATCCAGGTGGCAGCGACCCCCATCACGAGCACCACCACGAGCCACAGGATCTTGAGGGCGTCGCTGCCGATCGGCCCTTCTGGCATGCCCACGACCATCGCCATGGGGAGCTGGAGCATGCCCATCCCCATGTGAGTGACGCCCACCACCGCCATCAACATTGAGCAGGCACGGGCATTGGCCTGGTTCAGGTGTGGGCCGAAGAGCTCATCAAACCCGCAATGGCTGCGGGGGGATCCACTGGGGTTCACAGGGCTGCCAGCCCTGCTGACGCTTCTGCGCCCAGAGCTTGATCGCCTGCTCGCGCGTCAGCTCCCTGCGCTTCTTGAGCAGTGGCGGCTCACCGCCGGCCATCCCCTCCCCGAAAGTCACCTCCAGGCTCTGACTCCAACGGTCGTAACGCCTTGGCCTGAAGTGCAGCACCTGGCGGCCGTCGCTCAGCCAGCCCTCCTGCGGCGAGAGCGGCGGCCGTTTCTTGTCACCGACGTGCATGGCCTGCTCAGGCCACCTCTGGCGCCCAGCCCTTCTGGCGGGTCATGTCGTCGGTCCAGCCCTGGCAGCGGCAGACGAGGTGCTCGCCGTGGGCAATCAGGCCCTGGTGCAGCTGGCAGGTGAGCACCGGGATGCAGTTCACGCCCGCGTGGTGTCTGAACCAGTGACAGGTCATGCAGACCTTGCGGCTGCGGGTTTTTACCAGGGTGCCTTCATCAAGATAGGGCCAGTCTTCGATCGGGGTCTCAAGCCGGGCGGCCAGGGCCGCTGGCCGGGGGAGAGAGACACCCATAGACCGCTCCAGATGCGTACGCCTGTACTAGCACGGGTTCGGGCTTTCGGCTGCCGCGGTTTTGCTGAGCCGACCTCGCGACGGTTGATCCGCCTGCTACCTTTCCAGCAGCGACACCCCCCAGGCCTCTGCCGGTCTCCGGCATGCCCAAACAGGGGGGTCACTCTTCCCAGCGGACGTTTGTTGAGGTACTCCAAGCCTCCGCTGAACATTCCAGACCAGCTTCAGCAGTTACGCGATCGAGGTCTGCTGGTCCGTTCAGGCGACTTAGCGCTGAACGCTCTCGAGCTGATCCGCTACTACCGCCTGAGCGCGTATTGGCTGTTTTTCGAAGAACCTCCAGCGCCAGGAGAGACCAGGAGCCACCGTTTCAAGCCTGGCTCCAGTTTTGAGCAGGTGATTGAGCTCTACAACAGGGACCGTCTGATTCGGCTGCTGGTGATTGACGCGATTGAGCGAATCGAAATCGCCGCCAGATCAGCCTGGGTTCAGGAAACAAGCATGAAGCATGGACCCCACTGTTACCTCGACCCGCTGCTATTCCGCTCTGACTTCAATCACGGCGAACAGCTCGAGCAACTACGTAGTCAGCTTCAGCAGAGCAATGAAACCTTCGTGATCCATTACCGGCAGACTTATTCAGAGCCTGAGTTGCCGCCAATCTGGGCCATGACCGAGCTGATCTCCCTTGGCACGCTGCGCGCCTGGATTGCTGCAACAGAGCTGGACAGCAAGACCAAGGTGGCGCGATCCCTGGGAATGCCGTCGGCCCAGGTGCTGAATGCTGTCTTGCACTCCTTGAATCTGCTTAGGGCTTGCTGAATTACGTTTGTGGGCTTTTCCGGCGCGCCCAAGGCGGATCTCGGCCCCCACTGTCCAACCAGAGGTGACCGAAGTTGTATGCGTTCAGGGGGCAGGACGCTCCGTCGCAGGACTCCATGCCTGAAAGCT
>JANWUS010000086.1 GCA_024958715.1 Cyanobium sp. FGCU52
GCGAGGCCAGAGCGCCTCCTGAGGGACGCGGAGCTTGCTACCTAATCAAGAAGGGCGATGGGCTAACCGGGAGATCGGCTGGGAGGACATCCAATCCATGACGTCCGGCACGGTCTCGAGAACCATCGTGGATGACACGCTGCCTGGGGGGCCGGTGGAGCGGACGATCATCTACCAGGCGCCGTGGAACCTCTGCAACAGGGTTCACGACTATGGTGTCGTTTGGGAGTTCTTTCAGAAGGAGGGCGAGTCAGGATGACCCTTGCAGCTCCGGCCCCACGGACACGCCAACAGCTCATCCTCCTGCTCAGCCAGCATAAGCAGGAGTGGCGTCGGCTCTACGGCATTCAGGACATCGCTCTGTTCGGGTCCCTGGCCCGGGGGGAGGGGGCTTCCGGAAGCGATCTGGATCTCTGCGTCATTCTCGATCCACCCAATCCGTTCGCACTGGTGCACTTTCGCGAAGCCGTTCAGGACCTGGTAGGTCTGCGCGTGGATGTGGTGACCCGCTGGCCTGGGATGAACCAAGCTCTCCAGCGGGAAATCGAGCGTGATGCGATTTCGATCTGATCGGGAGCGGGAACTGGCCGCAGAAGTGATCAGGCAGATGCTCAGCCTGATGGACTCACTGCGGCAGCGAATGGCCCCGGTTCAAAAAGAAGCCGATCTCCAGGACTCAGATGCAGGACGCCTCCTTCTAGACGCCGTATGCATGCAATACCTTGCCCTTGGTGAAGCCGTCAAGCAGCTGGATAAGCTCACAGGCAACACCCTGCAGGATCAGGTTCCCGAGCAGGACTGGAAGGGCATCATGGGCTTTCGTGATGTTCTGGCCCACCAGTATTTCAATGTTGACCCACGGCAAGTGCTGTGGATCACGCAGGAAGCTTTGCCTTCGCTACGAGAAACTCTCGTCTCGATGTTGGCCACCATGACCTCAAGCAGCTGAGAATCCAAAGCTGCAACCAAGGGACAACAGGATAATCGATTTCCGCTTCCCCACCTGGCAGCGCGATTGCGCCCTCAGGTCCGACTACGCCCGGCGCCAGGCCCTGGTGGAGATCGATGTGCTGGTGGCCCAGGCCCTGGGGCTCACGCTGGATGAACTGATCACCATCTACCGCGTGCAGTTCCCGGTGATGCAGCAGTACGAGCGTGACACCTGGTACGACATGAATGGCCGCATCGTCTTCACCAACAGCAAGGGCCTCAGCGGCGTCGGCTTCCCCCGCAAAGGCAAAGGCCGTGGAGTCAACAGGGAGGACGGCTGGGAGGACATCCAAAGCATGACCACCGGCACGGTTTCGCGAACCATCGTGGATGACACGCTGCCTGGGAGGCCTGTGGAGCGGACGATCACTTACCAGGCGCCGTGGGTGCGCTGTGATCGGGTGGAGGATTATGTTGTGGCTTGGGATTCTTTTCGAGGATCAAACTAATCACTTTACAGCACGAACGATCTTATTTTCAATCAGGGGATTCTTGGCGTAACAACTTGACCACCGTGTGACCCATAGAATCTTCTGCTGACCATTCCCTGTTTATAGTAATCACCCAAGAGCCTAATGAAGTCCTTGATGTCGCTAGCATCTTCAAGGACAATATTTCCAGCATCACTGCGTCTAAGATTCCTCCCTTCAAACTGCTGAAGAACATTGCTCATTCGATCGATTTCTTCTCTGTCGAAATCATTGACCGAGCCAGATCTTGCAATGTAGGAGATTGACCTTAAAATAGTTCGATTCTCATTTAAGGCTAAACAAAGAACATCTAGGCCATCAACAAGGCCCGTTCGGTTCAATGATTCAATTAATTCAGAAGCTGCTTGCTTAAGGAAACTCTGAACAAGGCTGGTTTCACGCTCCAGACCTGGGGCAATCTCATCAATGAGACCACTCCTCACGATTTGATTGCCTGGCTGCCGCTGTGGGCTTCTTGATGCAGCTTGAATCATCCTCTTCTGTCGAGGCTGTCCGGCTTTTAGGCACACTCATCTCCTGCAGTCATGCCATTGCTGGCCTTCGCTGCCTGATCTTGTAGAGGTTGGCCAGGGCGAATAGCATCTTGAGCTTGTGATTGTTCTTCTTGATGCCTCGGTAGCGCGTCTTCTGGAATCCAAACTGACGCTTGATAACCCTAAAAGGATGTTCCACCTTGGCGCGTAGGTGGGCTTTTGCCGTCTCAAGCAAATCCTCAAGCCACCCCTCCGGTGTATCGGGCAGCGCGCGGCGCTGGCCTGGCCTCATGGCGATCCGGAACTGGCATGGACTGCCTTCGAACTCTTCGCGCTTCTCAATGCCGAGATGGCCTGAGTCTCCATAGACCACCTTCTCCTCGCCGTGCAGCCTCTCGGCGGCGGTATTCAGTTCATGCACATTGGCGGCGGTGCTGACGACCGAGTGGACCAGGCCTGATGCCGCATCTACTCCGATATGGCAGCGCATCCCGAAAAACCACTGGTTTCCCTTGGCCACCGAGTGCATCTCCGGGTCCCGTTCACCCTTCTTGTTCTTGGTGGAGCTGGGGGCGTGGATGATCGTGGCATCCAGGATCGTCCCCTCCTGCAGCATGGCCCCTTGCTCCTTGAGCGTCTGCTTGACCGCCTCGAAAATCAGGTCACCGATCCCCTGCTCCTCGAGCAGGTGGCGAAAATTCAGAATCGTGGTCTCATCTGGAATCCGATCAGAGACCATGTCGATCCCCGCAAAGCGCCGGAAACAGGGGGTGTCGATCAGCATCTCCTCCATCAGCGGATCCGACAGCGTGAACCACTGCTGCAGCAAGTGAATCCGCAGCATCACCTCCAACGGAAACGGCGGCCGGCCTCCCTTTGCAGATGGCTGGTGATAGACCGGTCGGATCAACGCGTGGAAGTCACCCCAGGGGATGGTGGCGTCCATCTCGTCGAGGAAGACCTGCCGCCGCGTCTTCTTCTTGGCGTAGACCTGCTCGTAGTCGCTGAACCCCAGCTGAAGTGATCCGCTCACCGGCCAGTCTCAAGCTTGGACTTGACGCCAGTTTACTGGGTTTTTCAGAGGTTCCTTAGCTGACTTCGACGCGAATCTCACACCCCTGGCGCGCGAAGACGGACCCTGTAATGAGCCCGTGATGTATGGATTCCGTTCTTTCAATAGACAATGGATCATTCCAGACGCAAGAGTCATTACACAGCCAAATGCAGCACTCTGGACATCCTGGTCACAGAAACAGGTCTACCTGACCGCCCTTTCAAGAACATCGCCATCTTCCGGCCCCGCACTCACTATCACCGGTCTCATACCTGATCTCGACCACTACAAAGGCTCCTTTGGGGGGCGAGTCTTCCCACTCTGGAACGATGCCAAAGCAACGGTTCCCAACATCAGGCCAGGACTGATCGGCTACGTAGCAGAGGCCCTCGCCCATCCCATCGCGCCAGAAGATGTGATGGCTTACATCGCCGCGATTGCAGCCCATCCGGGCTTTACAGCACGCTTCCAGGAGGATCTTTCCACACCTGGCTTGAGGATTCCACTCACGGCGGATCCCGAGCTGTTCGCCGAAGCTGTAGCCCTGGGCCGTCGAGTGATCTGGCTGCACAGCTTTGGAGAGCGGATGGCTGATCCGAGCCAGGGCCGCCCAGCCCAGCCTCCGCGCCTGGACGATACCAGACGACCCACGATCCCCAAAGAAGGTGCGATTCCCGATGATGCCGAGCACATGCCCGATGCCATCCACTACGACAGCGGGAGCCGCCGCCTCCACATCGGAGATGGCTTTGTAGAGAGGGTGGCACCTGCCGTTTGGGACTATAACGTTTCCGGGAAGCAGGTCATCGTGCACTGGTTCAGCTATCGCAGAAAGAATCGCGAGCGGCCTTTGATCGGGGATCGGCGGCCACCATCGCTACTGGGATTCATTCAGCCGGATCACTGGCTATCCGAATACACAACGGAGCTCATCAACCTGCTCAACATCCTTCAGCTACTGGTGGATCTTGAGCCTCAGCAAAATGATCTCCTCACCAATATCCTCAAGGTCAAGCTAATCAGCAGGGCGGATCTGGAGTCAGCCGGTGCGCTTGCGTCTCCACAGCGAGGTGTTGGATCAGCTCCTGATCATTCCACTGAACAGGCCTCCCTGTTCTGAGGTGCGACGCTTTCTGGCGTGGGCCAAGGCCAGGCTTTCGTCAACGCCTGTCTGGTCACATTTCCGCTCAGCTCAGGGTCGTCCACCATCTGGCAGAAGATCACCGCCCGCGCTGCCGCCAGCGGCCGCCGCGCCCACCACAGATGCAAGGTGCTCGGGTGGCCGTGGCGGATGCATTTCTCTCGCGCTGAGGCCGCATTGATCGCCTCCAGCGGGATGGCGACCTCGATCAGCTTCTTGCGGCGTTGGACGGGGTGGGGGTCATGGGCTCAGACAGGGCGGTTCACACGGTTCAGGCGCAGCGCACTCACCGAGGCGATGGCTTCAAAGTCGGCGTCGAAGGTCACCAGCACGGCGTTGTGGTGCAGGGCTACAGCAGCTACCAGCAGATCCAGGCTCAGCACCGTGCGGCCGATCTGACGGCAGGCCTGGCCGAGATCGATGGCCCGTTGCCAGAGGTCCTCTGGAGTGGCGAGCAGGGGCAAGTTGGCGAACTGGGCCTGCAGCTGGCGAGCCTCCTGCCCCGTCGCGGCGCGGAGCACTTCGAAGCGCACCGGTTCAGCCAGGTGGGCGGTGGGATCCAGCACATAAGGCGCAATGAATTGCTTCAGGGCCAGCGGGCTGCGGGTCCGGGTGAAGTCAATCCAGAGGCTGGTGTCAACGAGCAGGGTCATGAACTGAGCTCCTGAGCGCGGCTTCGTTCGCGCTCTTGGTCGGCCTCATAGGTTTCCAACTCCACCCCCCACTCACCGCTGAGAAACTTCTGGGCGATCCGAGCCCTGCGCCGCAGCTGCAGGGCCTCCTCCATCAGACGGCGGATGGCGGGCCCCTTTTTGCGCTCGCCCGTCAGGTCAAGGATTTCGGCCATCTCAGAGTCCGACAGCTCGACGGTCACTTTCATGGTTTTGCTTTCTAAAAATCAGACTCCCGGCTCAGCATGGCACCGATCGACCGCCTGAATGCCCTTGCGATGCCAGAGGGCCATCGCGCAAGCCGCCTCGCCTTACCAGGTAATACCAGCGCAGGTCGCACCGTGGCCCCCCCCCCCCCAGCACCTGTTCGATGACAAGCAAGGGGCAGGTCACCATCCCCAAGGCCCTGCGCCCAGCAGCTCGGGCTGGGCCGCGGCAGCCTGGTCAGCTTCCAGCTGGTGGGTGACCACATTGAGGTGCGGCCCTGCAGGCCCCAGCCGCCGGGGAGCATCAGTGGTTTCGGCCTGCTCAAGAGCCAGCGCCCGCCCGTGCCGGTCGATTTCGACCCTGCCAGCCTGCTGCGGCCATGATCGGGCTGGACACCAACGTGTTGGCTCGCCACTTCGTGGAGGAAGCGAATGCCGATGCCGCGACGCAGCGCCAGCAAGAGGCCGCGCGCGACTTGCTTGAATCCGGGCACAACCTGTTTCTGCCCAAGACCGTCGCTCTGGAACTGGAGTGGGTGCTGCGGAGCTACTACGGCTTCCCGGTGGAGCAGGTGCTGCAGGTGTTTGATCAGTTGCTGAATCACGCCTGTCTGCAACTGGAGGATCGCCCCGCCCTGGAGCAGGCAGTGTCCGGCTTGCGGTCCGGACTTGTCTTCGCCGACGCCCTGCATCACGCCAGCTGCCGCGACTGCGAGACGATCGCCTCCTTTGACGATCGTGGTTTTGCCCGGCGCATCCGCCAGCTCAACCTGCCACCGCGTGTGGTGGTGCCGTAGCCGGTTGCTCTTTCCACTGCGTCTGCTCAATGGGGCGCCCTCCCGGCGGCCAGCAGCTGCTGCAGATTCTTGGTGATCTGGGTGTCGCCGAAACCCTGAAGGCCCCAGTCGATGCCGCTCACATACACCGGTGGCGAAGCCCCCCAGCGCCAGACGCTTGAGCCAGGAGCGGACCCACCACGTCCTCACCCTGGTGTCGAGAGGGCTGCGATGGGCCGTCGCTCACGTCTACTTGTCCTCGTCCTGCTCCCAGACGATCGACTTCGAGCGCAGGGATTCGCGGCTGAGGCGCTTGCGGCTGAGGTTGCGGTCCTGGCGGAGCAGGTCCCGCTTTTCCTGCAGCAACCGCAGCTCGCGGGAGGTGAAGGGGGAACTGGGCATGGCGCTCATCAGGGCGCTGGCCGCCTGGAGGCTGGAGTCGGCCGCCTCGATGTCGCCCCGATCGAGCTGCTCGATGGCGCGGCGGCGTTCGCGATTGGCCCGCAGCATCGCCAGTTGCTCGTTCACCACCGGGTCGGAGTCGAGCCCCGCCAGGTCGGCGGCGGCCATCACCGGCAGGGTGAGGGTCTGAATCAGCTTTTGGCGCTCCTCACCGCCGGGAGCGTCCCAGGCGAGGCGAACCGAGAGGATCTCCTGGTTCGGCTTCCAGGCGGGCAGCTGGATCCGCACGCCCACGTTCAGCTCCTGGCCGGTACGCAGATTGGGCAGGCGGAAGTTCCCGAATTCGGTGGCATCGAGGTCATTGAGCACATCGACCAGCTCAGCGCCCTGTTTGGCGCGGAGGCCGATGCTCACCCGCTTGCCCGCCGTGCTGGCCAGGCCCTGCAGCTCGGAGGCATAGAGATCCGCCAGCTGGGCGGGGCTCTCAATGAAGGCCAGGCTGCCGTCACCGGCGGTGGCCATCGCCCCCATCAGATCCTCGTCGAAGCCATTCCCCAGCCCAAAGGCACTGGTGCTGATGCCCCGGGCGGTGAGCCCGGCGACCGAGGCGGCGATCTCCTGCTGATCGGTGAGGCCCTGGTTGGCCTGACCGTCGGAGAGCAGCAGCACCCTGTTGAGCGCCAAGGGGTCGAGGTGCTCGGCCACCTGCGTCGCTCCCGCACGCCAGCCATCGAACAGGGCGGTGCTGCCGCCGCTGTGGATCGTGTCGATCGCTGCGAGGAACGGCTGGGGGTCGCGAACAGGCGTGGAGGGCATCACCAGCGTCACCTCGTCATCGAAGGCGACGATCGCCAGTCGGTCGCGGGCAGTGAGCTCTCCGGCCAGAAAGCGTGCGGCCTTGCGGGCGTAGCTGAGCTTCCGGCCGCCCATCGAGCCGGAGCGATCGATCACCAGGGCGAGATTCAGCGGCGGGCGGGCCCGGCGAATGGCTTCCTCCGGCAGGGGAGGCGGGCTGATCGTGATCAGCAGATCAAGGGTGGAGGCAGCATCAGCCGCCACCGCCGGCCGCAGGGGCCGGAAGCGCAGGGTGGGTTGCATGGGTAGGGATGGCGGGGGGAACGGGAGGAACCGGGCCGGGCAGGTGAGTCCGATCAGGCCGGTGCGAGAAGGCAGAGGGTCATTCGGGAACCTCGAGCTGCTGCTCGAGACGCTCCAGCAGGCGCTGCGCCCAGGCCTGGCGGCGCGGGCCGGCAGGAGGGATCGAGGCTGAGTCGCTCAGATGAAGCTCCACCCCAGGGGCGAGGGAGAAGCGATGCCAGCGGCTGGCGGCGAGGCGCGTGCCGCCGCTGCGGGCGAGGGAGCGACGCGAGGGGGAATCGGGCGGTTCGTCGGCCGCCTGGGTGGTGGAAGGAGAAGGAAGTGCGGAGAACGGGGAGCCGAGCAGGGGCAGCAGGGAGCGGGCCGCCTCCAGGCCCGCCTGGGCCAGCCCCCCCGGCGGGGCAGCGGCGGCGGCGCCGATCACCGCCGAGCGGGCCGTGGCCTTGGCCTTGCTCTTGAGGCCCTGGAGATAATCCAGGGCCTCGTTGCTGCCCTTGCGGGCGGGATCGTCGCTGTCGCCAGCGAGCTGCCGCTCCAGTTCGTCATCGGGCAGGACGACGAGGGGAGCGATGGCCGAGAGACTGAGACCGCGCCGGGCCAGGGAGCGGATCAGCAACAGCTGCAGCAGATGGCGGCGGCCGTAGACCGCATGGCGCCCCTCCTTGCCGGGCCGATCGATCAGGCCCTGGGTGGCGTAGAGGCGCACCGTGCGTGAGGTGATCTCCTCCCCCAGCCACCGACCCGCCGCGGCCAGCAACTCCTCGAGGCCATAGGACTCGGATGAGGCTGGTTCGCCGGCAGCGGAGGAAGAGGGGTCGGACATCACCATGACATCAACCTACACGCTTGCAGTGCAGGTGTCAACGAATGATCGGGGTCGGCTCAGGCCTCCTCTCGCCCGCACAGCTCCCGGAACGCGCAGTGACGGCAGATCCCCAGGTGCTCCGTCAGGGGAAACTCCTCCATGGACAGGGGACGGTCATCGGGATGCTGCTGAGCCTCCTCAGCCGCTGCAGCCGGTCCTGAGGGACGTTCGCCACGAAACGGGCGTAGTACTGAAAGAAGTAGCGCCGCCGGCAGGTGCGGAAGGTTTCCGAGCGGGTGGTGGACCAGCCCAGCTGGGGCGTGTAGGGATAGTCAGGAAGCTGGATCTCGGGCATCGCCCCCGGAGCCGTCGCTGCAGCCCCATCAGTCTGAAACCATCTCTCACCGATGTCCCAGCCGGACCTGCAGCAACGCCTGCTCGACCATCTCCAGGAGGTGGCCCGGCCCCGCCATGCCCAGTGGGATCCCCTGGGGCTGATGGGCGTGCGCAGCTATGTGCGCGAGCAGCTGGAGGCCTTCGGCACCGTGGAGGAGCACGGCTTCCAGGAGGGGAGCGAGGCCGGCACCAACCTGATCCTGCGGCTCCCCGGCCGGCACACCGATCTGGCGCCCCTGCTGGTGGGCGCCCACTACGACGGGCCGCTGCACTCGATCGGCGCCGATGACAACGCCAGCGGCGTGGCCGCCCTGCTGGAACTGGCCGGCCGCTGGAGCCGCCAGCCACCCCGGCGGCCGGTGTGGCTCGTGGCCTTCGATCAGGAGGAGTGGGGGATGCTCGGCAGCCGCGCCCTGGCCCGGGAACTGCGCGAGGCCGGCCAGCCCCTGCGTCTGATGGTGAGCCTGGAGATGCTCGCCTACACCAGCAGCGAGCAGGCCTATCCACTGCCTGGCATGGAGAGGATCTACGGCCACCGGGGCGACTTCATCGCCCTGGTGGGGAATCTCGGGACGGCCGCGCTGCTGCCGCGCCTGGCAAGGCGGATGGGTCCGCATGTGTCCACCAAGGTGTTGCCCGTGCCGGCAGGCGGCCGCGCCATCCCCGATGTGCGCCTCAGCGACCACAGCCCCTTCTGGGATCAGGGCTACGACGCCCTGATGGTCACCGACACCTCCTTCATGCGGAACCCGCACTACCACCGGATGAGTGACACGATCGACACCCTGGATCTGCCCTTCTTCTGCGGGGTTGTGGAGGGACTGGGCGAGGCGCTGGCGGAGGTCTGAGCAGGGCCGCTTGACTCTGACCACAACAAAGCCCGGGGCGTGGGCCCCGGGCGTTTGCCTGCTCAGCCGTGGTGCCTTCCCAAGGGGGTCGGGCGCAGCTGTGCGGTGGATGGTGCTTTTGGAAAGAACTGATCGTCAGATCAGGGTGTCTTTGGTTGTGGGGCGGAGCTGCCGGCGCTGGCACCTGGGGCCAGGTGTCTATGGGGACGTTCCGTTGGGTCCGGGGCACCTGGGGCGGTGCAATGGACGGCACGGCTGTTCTCATGACAGCAGCGACGCGCCAGGAACGCCAGGGATCCGTTGAGAGTGTTGGAGCAGGGGCCGGATCGTCAGTGCACTCCTGATGTGTGCTCCGGGGGGGTGTCTTCCATTCGTGGAGCCTCCGAAGGTCGATGCAGACACGATGGGCCGGCCCACTGGGGCCCGCAACGGCCGCAGGGGATTCGACACTGCTCTTCACCGGGGGCAACGGAGCTTCATGAAGGGGGCTTCACGGTTGTGGGTCTCGGTTCCTCGCTGCTGAAAGGTCCAAGGGGCTTGGCGCAGGGAGCGGCCGGATCGTCGCTGCTCGGGGAAATCCACTGACTCGCTCAGTGTCCAGCAAGGTTGTTCTCAGTGGTTTGCTTCCAAGAGTCCACCTCCACGCGATGCGATGGTTGAACGGGCGGTGATAGCAACAGCGCCGCTTGCGCGGCGCCTGCTTCCCAGAACCGTCCGCCAGGAGCTGCGGGCAGTTCGACAGCATTTTGACCCTGTGCATAGAGCAGTTGACACAGGCTTTGGGATCACCACAGCTTCACAGGCTCTGTTTCATGATGTCTCGCCAGGTTGCGAGCCTGTTTCCAGCCTTTTCAGTCTGTGCGCCTTTGTGCACATCACTTGTCGGCAGGGTGTGGCCGTTCTCAAGATGGAGGCAGGAGAAAGCGAAGGGTTCGTTGCAGCCCTACCGAGGGAAGAATCTATGGAAAGCGATGCTAGGCCGGAACAGGTCATTGAGCTTTGCCCCCTGAGGTGCGGGAACCCACTGCAGCTTGTGAGCGAGGCGCTTCAGTATTTCAAAGTCCACTACCGCCAACCGATTGAGATTCCAGACTTGGCACGTGGTCTGGGAACAAATGTGCGAGAACTGGATCTCAGCTTTGAGCAGATCCGCGGGGTCACCGCACTGCGGGCGCTGCAGGAGCACCGACTGAACAAACTGTTTGCGACGCTTACAGATCAACCTCGCCAGGGTCTGGGCCGGGCGATCCGTGCCTGCGGACTTGGTCAGACGGAGGGAGTGCTCGCCCTGTTTGAAAGGGAATTCGGGATCGACATGCCCCTGTTTCTGCTCACCTGCCGGCGGGCTGCTGAAGACCGCCTGTTTCGCCTGCACCACCCGGAGGCGGAAGCGCTGATTCTGCCGATCTGAGCCCGCCAGGGGGGACGAAAGGACCTGAACCGATCGCCGAGATCAGAGGGGCAGCCGCCCCTACAGGAGTTCCATCACGCCTGCTCCAGCCTGCGGCTGGCTTTCCCATCCCCGACACCCTGGCCGCCCACCTCGGCGTCTCCCTCTCCACCATCTCCAGCTGGAACTCCAGCGACTGCTGCCCGGCATTGGTGAAGCTGGGCAACCTGGTCCGCTGCACCTGCGAGGACGTGGAGCTGTGGCTGGTGGCCCATGCGGGAAACCGCCATGACCCAGCCGCTTCATGTGGCGTTACAGTTCTCGTAACGAACTGAAACACTCATGGCTGATCCCGCTCCCCGCTTCGGGTTTGTCGAATTCGCCGAGACCTGGAACGGCCGCATGGCCATGCTCGGCTTCGTGATCGGCCTCGCCACCGAGCTGCTCACCGGCCAGCGCATCCTCCAGCAGATCGGGCTCGGTTGATCGCCATGAGCACCGACGACTCCGCGCCATCGCTGCCGTCGTCGCCCTGGTGGTGCTGCTCACCGGCATGACCGCCTTCGTTCTCAGTCGCACCAACGACCTCGCCCCCCTCAACAACCCATGAATACCGGCACCCTCGCGCTCGCCTTCTTTGCTGCCTGGCTGGCTCTTGCCCTGCTCCAGCCGAGCCGCGCTGCTGACTGACACGGTTTCAACCCTCCATCCCACTGAGGACCCCCATGACCAACACCCCTGCTGACAACCAGTGGCTCCAGCACCGCGCCGAGGAGCTGATCCACATGGAGCAGCTCAAGCGCGCTGAACTGTTCAACGGCCGCGCCGCCATGCTCGGGATCGTGATCGGCATCGTGGTGGAAGGGCTCACCGGCTTCGGCATCGCCCACCAGATCGGCCTCGGCGCCCTGGTGGATGGCTATGCCGCCTGCCGCACCCAGTTCCTGCCCTTCTGCTTCTGAGCCCCTGCGAGGCTCACCCGCCCATCCCCCCGGCAACCCCGGGGGTTTTTGATGGCCATCGCTGCATCTCCGTTTCCATGACCGGCAACCTCCAGGCCATCGGCTTCCTGTTCACCTGGGTGCTGGGCTGGGGCATCGGCGGCTCGCTCATCGATGCCGGCCTGATCAACGCCGGCGTGTATTCGCTGGAGGGCGGCCAACTGGGCACCGCCGCCACGTTCATCCTGTGGAGTCTGCTCTGGGGAGGCGGCGGGGTCTGGCTCTACCGGCGCTGGACGCGGCCCGTCACCCCGGACCGTTGATTCGCTGCGGCCGCTTGGCCGTATCGATCAGCAGGTTGTGCATCAGCTCATTGCTGCTGACCAGCAGATGGGCCATCCAGCTGCCCGTCACCCTGGGTTCCGCCACCGCATCACCGTGGCAACGGGCCATCGCCTGCTCGATCTCCATCACCTCGCGGCCGATGTTGCGGATCATCGCCTCGGTACTCTCGCGGGGCGTAGGCCGGGGCGGTATCTGCATCGGCTCACCTCACACCCCCAGGTGGGCCAGATCGTTCCATGCCACGGCGATCTGGACGCAGCTGTCAAGGCCTTGGCAGCTCCGCCAAGGGCGGAGCTGAACTGATGGGTGGTGGTTGGGATCGGCGGAGGGGTGAAGCGAAGCGGGTGATCCGGGCAGGATCAGCTGGATCTGCCCACACTGAACTCACTCTCTGGCTGAGCGTGGGTCAACGCCCTGCACATCCATCCCACGCAGCTGCCGGGAACCGTCGCCAACGGCTGCTCCTGCATCTGGCGATGGTCGGGCTGTTCCTGCTTGATCTGGCGCTTCCTCGCAACATCTCGCTGCTGCCCTACTACTTCCTGGTGGTGGTGCTCTCGGCGAGCTTCGCCACACCACGCCAGATGGTTCCGTTGATCCTGCAGGCCTATGGGCTGGCGATCGTTTCGGGGCTGTACTGGGGCTTCCTCCCATCGATCGACTACGCCACCCGCCTGCTGGCACTCACCGGCGTGTCCGCTATGGCGGTGTGGCTCTCGAACCAGCGTTGCCGGGAAACGGCCCTGCGGCGCCGCAGCGAGCAGACCCTGAATCTCACGCTCGATTACGCCGCTGCAGGAGAGGTTCTTGGGGATGCCAGCGGCCGGCTGATCCGCGTGAATGCTGCCTTCTGCGCCATGCTCGGCCGCGATGAGGAGACCGTGCTCCAGCTCTACTGGCCTGAGATCACCCATCCCGACGACCTCGCCCAGGAGCAGCCGCTGTTTGAGGAGATGCAGGCGAATCGGCGCGACAGCTACCGACTCAGGAAGCGGTATCGGCGCGGCGATGGCAGCACCATCTGGGTCGACCTGAGTGTGTCGTGTGCGCGTGGCCCTGACGGGCGCCCGGAGTTCTTCATTGGCCAGGCCATCGACATCACCGCCCAGGTGGCGGCTCAGGCAGCCCTGGCGACGTCTGAGGAAACGCTGCGCCGCACCCTGGATCAATGCAACACGGGCCTGGCGCTGTGCGCTCCGGGCACGGGGACCATCCTGCAGGCCAACACGCAACTCTGCTCCGAACTCAGCTGGACCCCGGCGGCGCTGTTGGGCAGGAGCCTGATTGAGGCTGTCGGTGACCTGGAGCAGGTGTCGGCTGAGGATGCAGACGTGCTCACCCCGATGGATCACGCCCCGCTGGAGTCCCTGCTGCGTGGCGAGATCGATGGTTACGGCGTGCGGGTGAGGCTGCAGCGGGCGGGATGCCCGATCGGCTGGGGTGATCTGCAGCTCAGCAACCTCCGGGATGCCGGCGGTGCCGTGATCAATGTGCTTCTGGAGCTCAGCGACATCACCGATGTCGTGGCCCAGACGGAGTACCTCCAGACCGCTGCCGCCTCGGGGGTGGTGGGGATCTGGGACTGGGATCCGGTGAACGACGTGCTGACCTGGGATTCGGTGATGTACCAGCTCTACGGCGTGCAGCCTGAGCAGTTCTCCGGTGCCGTGGAAGCCTGGGCGCGGACCGTGCATCCCGACGACCGGCCCTTCGCTGAGGGCGAACTGCAGGCGGCCGTGCGCGGTGAGCGGGAGTACGCCATCCGTTTCCGGGTGCTGTGGCCCGATGGATCCGTGCGTTTCATCCAGGCCGCGTCGCGCCGGTTCTTCGATGCCGAAGGCCGGGTCGTGCGCATCCTCGGGGTGAACTACGACGTGACGGAGCTGGTGCAGCCCCAGCAGCGGCTGCAGGCCGAACAGCAGCGGCTGAGCACCACCCTCGACTCCCTGTTGGATCCCCACCTGCTGCTCGGGCCGGTGCGCGATGAGGCCGGCGCGATCGTGGATCTACGCATTCTGCGGGGCAACCCCGCCGCCGCTGCCTACAACCGCATGTCCATGGAGGACTTCACGGGAGCCACGATGCGGCAGTTCTGGCCAGGGCACTTCCGCAATGGACTGTTCGATCGGTTTGTGCAGGTGCTGACCAGCGGCGAGCCTCTGATACTCGACGACTTCTGCTACGACCAGCATGAGAGATTGCACTGCACGCGATACCTGGATATGCGCGTGGTGAAGGTGGGTGAGGAGCTGAGCGTCACCTGGCGCGATGTGACGGAGCGCATCATTCTGGAGCAGGCCCTGCAACAGCGGGCCGCCACCGACAGCCTCACCACCCTGCTGAACCGTGAGGAGATGTTCACGCAGATGGAACGGGTCCTGGCCGGTGACCGGCGCCGGGGCGGGGAGCTGGCGGTGCTCTTCTGCGACCTGGATCACTTCAAGGAGGTGAACGACAGCTACGGCCACTAGGCCGGCGATGCGGTGCTGCAGACCATGGCGACCCGGATCCGCTCCTGCCTGCGCACGTCCGACCTGGCCGCACGCATCGGCGGCGATGAACTGATGGTGGTGCTGCCTGGGGTGCAGGGCATGGACGATGCCGTCACCATCGCTGAGAAGCTGCGCCGCCTGGCCAGCGAACCGGTGCCGATCCCTGAGGGGCAGGTGCAGATCAGCATCAGTGTGGGCGTCGCCCTGGCCTGTACCGGTGAATCGCTGGACGAGCTGATCGCCCGGGCCGACACGGCGATGTACACCGCCAAGCAGCAGGGCCGCGATCAGGTTGTGGCGATCAGCTCAACGGGCTGATCGAATGGCGGTTTTCTCCGGACGGTTTGCACCAGCCCCCACGCATCCCCTGCTCAGCCGGGCCTGGTGGCGATCACGGCGAAGAACGGATCCCCCTTGGCGCCGATCAGCCCGGGCAGGCCAGGGGCGCGGGTCTGTTCGGCGATGACGGTGGGCGTGGGCCATCCCTGGGCCATCAGCACCTCAGCGACGTAGGCAAGATGCTCGCGGTCGCTGCCATCGGCCCAGATCTGAGGCGCCTTGGTGAAGAACATGCGGTTCGAGAAGGCCACGATCAGCTGTCCTCCCGGGCGCGTGACCCGCAGCAGCTCGGCGGCGACCGCCTCCGGGTACTGCAGGTACTGCCAGCCGGCCACGATCAAGGTGGCATCCACACTGCTGCTCTCCAAAGGGAGGTGCTGATCAGCGTTGAGGTTCTGCACCCAGCTGCGATCGAGCCGTGGATTCGCGCTCAGCTCCCTGGCGTTGAGGCCATGGCCGATGACGCTGGCATAGGCGACATCGTCCGGCAGATGCGACACCCAGCTCGACATCAGATCGAGCACCACCGCACCCGTGGGGATCCGCTCGCGATAGAGCTGCGTGAGCCGTTGCCGGAAGGCGGCATCGAGATGATGCACGAAGCGCGGTTCGGCGTAGAACATCGCGTCGTCGCTGCTGTCCCACTTGCGTCGCTGCGATTCCGTCAGCACCTGCACCACCACGGGCCCTCTCCTTGGCGGAGCCCAGTCTGGTGGCTGCGGTGATGGTGCCGTGAGGATGCCGTGAGAGCACCGTCGGATGGGGTGAGCCCGGCAAAGGGTCAGAGACTTCAGAGCTTCAAATCGAAGCGATCGGCCTCCATCACCTTCACCCAGGCGCTCACGAAGTCGCGCACGAAGCGCGGGGCGCCGTCGCCCTGGGCATACACCTCTGCGATCGCCCGCAGCTCGGAGCTGGAGCCGAACACCAGGTCCACCCGGGTGCCGCTCCAGCGCAGCTGGCCGCTGCGGCGGTCGCGCCCCTCGAACAGCTCGCCCGTCTCATCGACGGGGGCCCAGGTGGTGCCCATGTCGAGCAGGTTCACGAAGAAGTCGTTGCTCAGCACACCCACCCGCTGGGTGAAGACGCCATGGCGGCTGCCGCCGCTGTTGGCGCCCAGCACCCGCAGGCCGCCCACCAGCACGGTCATCTCCGGGGGGCTGAGCTCCAGCAGCTGGGCCCGGTCCACCAGCAGGTGCTCGGCGGTGACGCTCATCGGGCCCTTCTGCCAGTTGCGGAAGCCATCGGCCTGGGGCTCCATCACCGCGAAGGAGGCCACATCGGTGTGCTCCTGGCTGGCATCCATCCGGCCCGGCGTGAACGGCACCTGAAGTTCATGGCCTGCAGCAGCGGCGGCCTGCTCCACGCCCACACCCCCGGCCAGCACGATCAGATCGGCCAGCGACACGCGCACCCCATCGCCGCGGGAGGCGTTGAAGGCCTGCTGGATGCCTTCGAGCACCGCCAGCACCCGCTGCAGTTGTTCGGGCTGATTCACCGCCCAGGTGTTCTGCGGAGCCAGGCGCACCCGGGCGCCGTTGGCGCCGCCGCGCTTGTCGGAGCCTCGGAAGGTGGAGGCCGAGGCCCAGGCGGTGCTCACCAGCTCGGCCACGCTGAGGCCGGCTGCGCGCACGCGCCCCTTGAGATCGGCGATGGCGGCCTCGTCCACCAGGGGGTGATCCACCGCCGGGATCGGGTCCTGCCAGAGGAGCGCTTCAGCGGGCACTTCGGGGCCGAGGTAGAGGCATCTGGGCCCCCGATCGCGGTGGGTGAGCTTGAACCAGGCGCGGGCGAAGGCGTCGGCGAAGGCCTCCGGGTGCTGGTGGTAGTGGCGCGAGATCGGCTCGTAGATCGGATCGAAGCGCAGCGACAGATCCGCCGTGGTCATCATCGGCGGGTGCTTGAGCCCGGGGATGTGGGCGTCGGGGATCAGGTGCTCCTCACGGCAGTTCTTCGCCTGCCACTGCCAGGCACCGGCGGGGCTCTTGATCAGCTCCCACTCGTAGCCGAACAGCATGTCGAAGTAGCCCATGTCCCAACGGGTGGGATGGGGTTTCCAGGCACCCTCGATGCCGCTGGTGGTGGCATCGGCCCCCTTGCCGCTGCCGTGGCGGTTGTGCCAACCCAGACCCATCTCCTCCAGGGGCGCTCCTTCCGGCGGCGGGCCCACCAGTTCGGTGCTGCCGGCGCCATGGGCCTTGCCGAAGGTGTGGCCGCCGGCGGTGAGGGCCACCGTTTCCTCGTCGTTCATCGCCATGCGCGCGAAGGTCTCGCGCACGTCGCGGCCCGAGGCCACCGGGTCGGGCACGCCATTGGGGCCCTCCGGGTTCACGTAGATCAGGCCCATCTGCACGGCGGCCAGCGGATTCTCCAGCTGGCGATCGCCGCTGTAGCGCTCATCGCCCAGCCAGGTGGTCTCGTTGCCCCAGTAGATGTCTTCCTCGGGATGCCAGATGTCGGCGCGGCCACCGCCGAAGCCGAAGGTGCGCAGCCCCATCGATTCCAGGGCGCAGTTGCCGGCCAGGATCATCAGGTCGGCCCAGGAGATCTGGTTGCCGTACTTCTGCTTGATCGGCCAGAGCAGGCGGCGGGCCTTGTCGAGGTTGCCGTTGTCGGGCCAGCTGTTGATCGGCGCGAAGCGCTGGTTGCCGGTGCCGCCGCCGCCGCGGCCATCGGCGGTGCGATAGGTGCCGGCGCTGTGCCAGGCCATGCGGATGAACAGGCCGCCGTAGTGGCCCCAGTCGGCCGGCCACCAGTCCTGGGAGTCGGTCATCAGCGCGATCAGGTCGCGCTTGAGACCGTGGTAATCGAGCTGCTTGAAGGCCTCGGCGTAGTTAAAATCAGAGCCGAGGGGGTTGGAAGCCAGGCTGTGCTGGCGAAGGATCCCGAGGTTGATCTGCTGGGGCCACCAGTCCCGCGGGCTGGGGCCGCGCCCCGCCACGGCCATCGCTGCCGTGCCGTGGTCGAAGGGGCACTTACCGAGTTCGGTCATGGTGGAAGGGTCCAGACCCAACAACGTTGGTCGTGAACCTAGGCAGCGCACTCAGCCACGGCCGGGAACATCACAGCGCGTTGCAATGGCATCGGGCGCCTGCGGCAGTGGTGCCATGTCCCCTCAGCGCTTCAGCAACCAGCGCAACAGCGACAGAGTGATGATCAGACCAACCCCCACATTCCACAGCAGCGAAGGTCGCTGAGAGAGGCGCTGCAACCATGACGGCCACCGATCACCCCCATGCTCAAGAACCAGCACCAGGGTGAGCAGCAGAGACAGCGGGAGACCGATCGCGAGCAGGAGTTCCGTCAGCATCCCCGGTTCCGGCGTTGGCAGCAGCCTATGGCGCGTGGCCGACAGGAATCGAGTCGGTGACCGTTCAGCCGCTTCCGTTGAGCCAGACGCCGATCGCGACCCCGGCCAGGGCCGCACAGCCAGCGATCGACACCGTGGTGAGCACCGTCGGCAGCACCGAACGCTCCCCGATCCGGGCGCGGCCATAGCCCAGCAGCACCAGAAGCACCAGGGTCATCAGCAGCGACACCGGGCGGGCCTGCTCGAGTGGCAGCACGGCGAAGGCCAGCACCGGTGTGAGGCCCGCAAACAGATCGGAGACGAACATCCAGAGCGCGTGGGCCACGGGCTGCTGTCGCTGGGCGGAGGACGTCACCGCTGCGTTGCGCTCCAGTTCCGGCAGCCCGGCCGGTCGCTGGCGCAGATCCGCCTGAATCGCTTCGAGGGTGGCCGGTTGCAGTCCCGTACGGCTGAGCCGAGTCATCAGGGCAGCGATCTCACCGGCGGGATCGGCCTTCACAGCCGCCAGTTGCTGGCGGGATTCCACCCGCTCCCGATCCCGTTCCGATTGCAGGTCGAGGAACACCCCCGCCATCATCGACACGGCGGCGGCCACGGCTCCCGCGGCGCCCGCCACCAGCACACTCCTGCCGGAGCTGGCGGTGAGCGACACCCCGGCCACCAGGCCGAAGATCGACACCGTGCCGTCCTCCATCCCGAAGACGATGTCGCCGATCGAAGCCTTGAAGGAGGTGCTCAGGGCTGAGCGGAGACTGGGCCTTGGCATGACGATCGAGAGCCGATGGCTCAGGCATGCCGCATCATGACCTGAGATCGATGCCTCCGCGTTGCAGGGTCTCTGGCCGTCCGCCCGCAGCCCTGAGAAGCATCAGCCCAGGTCAGCGTGCTCAACCTGTTGATGAAACCCGGGCACATCTCCACCATCTCCCTACGGCTGATCCTGCGCAAAACGACCTGCGTCGGCTGCACGTCCGTGCCCATGGTGGGACAGTCGCCACCGGCCTGGGGGTGGGCGGAATGATGGGAGAAGGGCTCTACACGCTCCTGGGCCTGGCCGCCCGCAGCGCCGGAGTGCTGCTGCCGCTGGCCTTCCTGCTGGCCGGCACCGCCGCGTCCTTCTCGGTTTATTCCTATGCCCGGCTGGGCACGGCCTTCCCCAGCCGCGGCGGCGGCGCCGTACTGGGTCGCACCGGCTTTCTGGTGATCGCCGCGGCCGCGATCCTGGCCACCGCCTCGGCGGTGAACGCCACCCTGTTCGCCTCGGCCAACATCGGCGCCGATCTGGCCGACTCCGGCCAGCTGCCGGCCGCCCTGGCGCGCCCCTGGCTGCGCAGCACGGATCTGTCGCTGCCCGTGTCGGCCGCGGTGGCGATCAATGCCGCCCTGTTCGTCTCCCAGCTGATCGACACGATCCGCACCGGATCCCCCGCCACCTGGATCACCTTCCTGGCGGTGCTGGCCGGCAGCGTCGTGCTCACGGCCTGGCTCCGACGCCGACGCTGAGGTTCCCCGGGGGGACCATCACTCGCGAGCGGGATGACCGGTGGACACCGGCGAGGGGTGACGATCAAGGCCGACGTCATGGCATCACCAGCAGCAGCAGGCGGTTGCCCTCCGGATCCAGCAGCCAGGCTTCCGCCCCGAAGGACTCCTGCCGCGGGGGCTGAAGAAGCGAAGCGCCCAGGCCGAGGGCTGCGGAGATCCAGTCCTTCAGCACCACCACCGCTTCGCTGCCGCCGGCCCGACGTTGCACACACACGGCGAGCCGCCCCTGTTCCCTCGGCTGGGGTCGTTGGCTGGACGGGGCATAGACCTCCAGCCAGCCGCCTGCCGGCCAGGGCACCCGCCAGTGACTCGTGCTCCATCCCGGCAGCGGCTGCACCTCCAGCAGGACGCCGTAGAACCGGGCCAGACCCGCAGGATCGTCGGCCGCCAGCACGATCGAAGCGGTGGGAGGGTTGGGTTCCGGCACCCGATGACGCTATCGATCCGCCGATCCGTCAGGCCGGATCGCCCCCGGCCGGATCACCCGGAAGGTGAGGTTGATGCGCTCGTCGTTCAGGCGCAGACGCTGGGGAACCTGATGCAGCCAGTGCTCCTGGGTGGGGGGATCCATCACCAGCAGATCCCCCATCCCCAGTTCGAACGCCAACGGCGACCTGCCGCCCTCCGGTGTATGCCGAGGGCGCAGCCGGAAGGAGCGGGCGGATCCCAGGCTGAGCGAGGCGATCGGGGCCCGCGGATCCAGTTCGGGCTCGTCATCGGCATGCCAGTGGAGCCGATCGCGGCCGTCGCGGTAGCGATTCAGCAGCAGCGAATTGAACGTCACCCCGAGCTCCGCCTCCACCCGGGCCTTCACCCGCTGCACCGCCGGGGTCCAGGCCTCGATGCGGTTGCGCAGGCCGCTGTAAGTGTAGGTGCAGCCGGGATCGCCCATCCAGCAGGTGAGCCGCGGCAGCGGGTGGGTGCGACCCCAGAGGGTGATCAGCTCCTGCTTCCAGAGCACCTCCTGGCGCAGCAGGTCGGCCATCGCTTCAGGCTCCGGCAGCCAGCGGGACCAGAGGCGCAGGCGCAGGCCGGGGCGCTCCACCAGCTCCGGCGGAGCACCAACGGCACCGGCGCCTGGGGAACCGGGACCACGGTCCTGGAACAGATCGAGCTGGACGCCCATGAGCGATCTCGGGCTCACGACCTGAACGCAATCTCCAGTCTGCTGTGCTGCGCGTGGGCGAAGTTGCCCGGTCCCAGTCCCCCGGTTAGAAGCCGGGGGACTCCCCCGAAGGCTCGAGGATGAACAACCGCCTGATCCTTCATCATCTGCCGAAGTGGCATCAGAATGCGGCCTACATCACAGCCCTGGGCATCTCGCCGCTGATCAACCTGTTGATCACTGGCATGATCTGGAAGCGCGCGGGCTCGCCTCATGGAGAGTGGACCAGATGGTCGTTCAACGGCTACGACCTTGAAGGCCTTTTCGTGTTCCTGTTCAGCTCTGCCCTGGTCCTTCTGTCCATCAACCTGGTACGCACCCTGCTGTACAAACACCAGCGGATCCGCGGAACCCTGCTGGTGCTCGGCGTATTGGTGACCACGGATCTGATCCTGAATGTCGTGCTGATCGGCTACCGGATCTGCACGATCCCCACCATCGACGCCACGCTCCTGCTCCAGGTTTCAGCCCTTGCCTATCTGTCGCTCACCCTCACCTTCCTGTTCTGGTACTGGTTCATCGACTACCCCACCCAGGTGCGGCATCTCCATCACCAGGACCACCTCTGTGCAATCGTCTTTCCCCGGGAGGCCGTGCTCGCGGATGGCCGCTGGCTTCCGAATCTTCTCGATTACCTCTATCTCACGGTGATCACCAGCAACACCCTGGGGCCGCCGGAGAACCACACGCCGGTCAGCCGCTCGATCAAGCTGGTGCAGATCTTCCACTCCACCACCGTGCTGGTGCTCCTGGTTCTGGTGGTGTCCCGGGCCGTGAACACCCTGCACCAGCAGTGAGGGGCCGCGTCGGGGAGGCCGAAGCCTCCCCGACCTCATCAGCTCAGCGCTTGCTGCAGCTGCAGCCGCAGCTGCAGGCGCCGCCGGTGGTGCAGGTGCAGTCGGCAGCGCAGCCACAGCCGCAGGGGCAGGAAGGCGCCGGCGCCTGGACCGGCGTGGCAGGAAGGGATCGACAGGAACAGGTCATGGGTTCGTTGTTGCGATGGGATGGAACAGGCAGCACAACCCTTAGGGTTGCCCAGCTGCCGTCATGCTGCGCTCTCCCCTTGAAGGGAGAGTCGAGCGTCGCCGGGTTCGGGTTCCCACCCCGTGCCGCCTGGATGAGCGTCCGGGAATCGCCATGATCGAGCCGGACCTGCCCCAACGCCTGCTCGCTCACCTCCAGCACGGCCCCTTCTGGGATCAGGGCTACAACGCCCTGATGGTCATCGACACCTCTTTCCTGCGGAACCCCCACGACCACCGGATGAGCGATAGCGTCACCACTCTCAATCTGCCCTTCTTCTGCGGGGTTGTGGAGGGTGTGGCGAAAGCTCTGAAGACGATCTGAGCGATGACCGCGGTTCAGGTGCGCCCCTACGAGCCCAGCGACTGGCCAGGGGTGTGGGGCGTGCTCGAACCGGTGTTCCGCCCCGGCGAAACCTTTCCGCACGATCCGGCGATCAGTGAAGCCGAAGCCAGGGTGTCGTGGGTGGAGCAGAGCCAGGCGGTGATGGTGGCGGTGGAGGAGCAGGAGACCGTGGTGGGCACCTACTACCTCCGGCCCAATTCCCTCAGCCTCGGCGCCCATGTCGCCAATGCCGGCTATGCCGTGGCGGAGCACGCCAGGCGCCGGGGCATCGGCAGCCAGCTCTGCCGCCACTCCCTGCATACCGCCCGAGCGCTGGGATTTCGCGCCCTGCAGTTCAACCTGGTGGTGAGCAGCAACACCGCCGGCATCCGCTGCTGGCAGAAGAACGGTTTTGCGCTGATCGGCACCTTGCCCGGTGCCTTTCGTCACAGGCAGCTGGGCGACGTGGATGCCCACGTGATGTTCCAGGATCTGATCAAGGAGCCGGGCCCCTGAGGCTGGTGACGTGGCAACGCGCAAGGAACGCGCATGGACGGATCGGCTCCGATCACGGTGACGAACCCATGCTCTTTCTGCGCTGGGGTTCTGGTTGGGCTGCTGCGCCATTGGCGACTGCCGCCGATTCGCTAGGCTTGTGCAATTGATGGGGTCCACCATGCTCACCGGCGCTGATCTGCTTGCCAAGGTCAAGGAACTGGGCGACGTCTCCAAATCCGATCTGGTACGCGGCTGCGGCTACGTCAGCACCAAGAAGGACGGCACGGAGCGCCTGAACTTCACCGCCTTCTATGAAGCCCTGCTCGAAGCCAAGGGCATGAGCCTGGGTGGCGGCAACGGGCGCAGCGGCAAGCGTCCCGGCCGTCAGCTTACCTACGCCACCAAGGTGCAGTTCAACGGCAATCTGCTGGTGGGCAAGGCCTACACCGCCCAGCTGGGCCTTCAGCCGGGCGATGAGTTCGAGATCAAGCTGGGTAAGAAGCAGATCCGCCTCGTCCCCCTCGGCGGCAGCGACGAGGACGAATGAGCTGACGCGATCAGCTCCTACTTGATGACCGCCAGCCTGGCGGACACCTTCCCTTTCATCGCGACGTCATTGCCAGGCACCGACATCACCGGTGCCTCTTTCGAGAAGTCAGGCCTGCTGAAATCCAGCCGGTCTAGGTGGGCGAATCGGCCAGGGTCGTCCCGACGTTGGGCCAGTTGTCCTTCACTTCGATTCCCACCGCGATGCTGGCGGCACCGCGCGGAACTGACACCGTTCTGATCATGCTGTTTATTCCCCCTCAAGCGCATCGGCGACGGTTCTGGGAGTGGGCAGGGTCTTGAGGAAGCCCCTGGCCGGCACCAACCGGCCAGCAGGGTCGGTGACACCCGGTAGGGACTCGCTGCCCCGCCTGCCCCTGCGCATCCGGGCGGTGCCCGAAGGCAGCCGGGTGAACGGCAGGGCTTATCGCGTGCTCGATGCCGTGCTGGCGGCGGGCTTCAGCGCCGAGAACCTGACCTACGGCATGGGCGGCGGCCTGCTGCAGCAGCTCGACCGCGACACCCAGAGCTTCGCCTACAAGGTGTCCTGGGTGGAGCGCAGCGGCCGCACCAGCCGGTGCGCAAGCACCCCGTCACCGACCCGGCCAAGTGCAGCAAGGCCGGCGTGCTCGATCTGATCCGCACAGGCGGCACGTACCGCACGGTGGTGCGGCCCGATCCAGCCGTGCATCCCGACTCCTGCCTGCAGACCGTGTACGAGAACGGCGAGCTGCTGAACCGCTGCAGCCTCGATCAGATGCGGGAGCGCGCCGTTCGCGGCTGACCGCTCCCGCTGCCTACGGTCGATCCTGCGGCGTTCTCCTCCATGGCCAGTCAGTGGCAGAACTTCCTGCGCAACCTGGGCGAGTGGCGCGGCAGCTTCACCACCATCGACGCCGACGGCTGCCTGCGCGACAGCAGCCCCTCGGTGCTGACGCTGGCGAGCGAGGACGAGGATCGGCTGGTGCGCTTCGGCCTGAAGCGCTGGCCAGCGGGCACCACCATGGCTGCGGTCGGCGGGCCGGTGGAGGGGGCAGGTGAGCCCAGCCGTGCCTTCGAGCAGGAGTACCGCACCCTCGGCCGGCAGGTGGTGTTCTTCGCGTCGGGGGCGTTCAACAAGGGATCGCTGCAGGTGGCGCCGAACACGCCCTTCGGCGGTGAGTTCGGCTTCATCGGCGGCAACCGGCGCCACCGGCTGGTGCAGCTTTACAGCGAGGCCGGCAGCTTCGATCAGCTGGTGCTGATCCGTGAGTTCCGCGCCGGCAGCGACGCAACCGAGTGTGCACCCACCAGCGCCGACCAGCTGCTGGGGAGCTGGAGCGGGCAGAGCGCCACGATCAGCGCCGACTGGCCCGAGCCCACTCTCAGCGACTGCCAACTGCAGATCGGCGCCGCCGACCTCGACGGACTCAGGCTGCTGCCCGATGGCGGCTTCTGCCGCCTGCCGCAGCGGGTGAGCCACCGCGAGGCCTTCGTGCTGGAGGGCGGCTGGCTGCCGGCACCCGGCCGGGTGGAGCGCCTGATCCGCCGCTACGACGGCACCGGCGCCTGGCTCTCCGCCAGCCATGAGGTGCTCACCCGCAACTGACGGGAGATCAGAGGCGCTGGCCGTGGCGGCGGGCCCAGACCCCTACGAAGGCGCCAGGAACCGGATCGGGGCTGAAGGCCGGAGCTGGCCGGTCACATCCCCCTGCAGCGCATCGTTGCCTTCGATCTTGAGAGCCCGCACGCCGCTACCGGGCCGGAAGTCGATCTTCGCCAGGTTCACCCACACCATCTGGGGGGAGAGCGCCGAATCGAAGTAGTAGATGCGGTTCTTCTGGTCGATCAGGGTGCGCCACCAGGTGGGCGCGATGTTGGGGTGCTCGGGATCCGGCGTGCCCCAAGGCACCGAGAGATTGCGCATCACGCTCATCACCCCGGCCAGGGCCTGGCGGGTGTCGGTGGTGGGCGGCAGCTGCTGCACGTAGTAGGAACCGCGCACGAAGCGGTCGGTCGACTGGATCGAACCCGGCAGCTCATGGCTGCGGTTGCGGGTGAGCCAGTAGCCGTTGAGCTTGAGCTGCTCGCTGTAGATCGGGCTGTTGGTCATCACCTGGTACTGGCGGCCGTGGTGGATCACCGGCCTGCCGTTGAGGTATTCGATGATCGCCGAATCGCCGCTGGCATCCGACACGGCCATGTGCACCGTGGCCTTGGCGGCCCCACCCGGCCCGAAGGGCACCGGCACGATCTGGATCGTGTCGGCGGCGACGGCCTTCACCACCGCATCGACGCTGTCGTACTGGCTGAGCAGATAGAGGGTCCAGGCGGCGAAGGAGAGGCGGGGCCGCTGACCCGCCCGGGCCACGCCGAAATCGTTCTCGGCCAGATATAGCAGGTTCGCCGCCAGACCCCGCTCGTTGATGCCATCGAAGCTGCCATCCACGCTGCCGCCGGGATTCAGGCTGCCGCTCACCACCACTGCACCGTAGCGGCTGGTCCAGCGCAGCGGATTCACCCCGCCGGCCCCATCGAGCCGCTCACCGCGGGGCACCACATAGAAGTGGGAATTGAAGCCGTAGGGCCAGTCCATCGAACGGCCGGTGATCACCTGATCGGCCGGTCCCAGCCAGGTGACGCGGGAGCAGGCGAGCGCAGCCGGAGCGAGGCCGCATACGCCCAGGCTCGCCAAAGCTGCCAACACCGCCGATCGGAAACCCAGGACCATCGGGCACAGGCCAACTGACCGGAGTGTGCAGACGGCGGCCCACGCCGGCAACGATCCCACCGCCGCCCAGGCCCATGGGCACCCCTGAGGGCCAACGGCTTCAAGGCTCCAGGCCGGGGGCGGAGGCCGGAGGTCGAGGACCCTCCAGGCGGCCACCCCCGTTCCGCTTGGCGCCGTAGAGGGCCTGGTCCGCGGCAAGGAGCAGGTCCTCGGGCTGCTGCATCCTGTCGGCGGCAGTGGCGATCCCGATGCTCAGGGCCCCATCCCAGCACTCATCGCCGTCCGGGGTGAGGAACGGCCGCTTCATCGCCAGAATCTTGCGGGCGACTTCCACCGCTCCGGCAGCGGGGCTCTGGGGACTGATCACCAGAAACTCATCGCCTCCGAGCCAGCAGACGATGTCGCTGCGGCGGACGGCATCGCGCAACCGCTTGGCCAGTTCCCGCAGCAGAGCGTCGCCGGTGGCGTGGCCGTGGCTGTCGTTCACCAGCTTGAAGCGGTCGGCGTCCAGCATCAGCACCGACAACGGCCTGCCGTAACGCTGGGCTTCGAGCCACAGCTGAGTCAGGCACAGGCTGGCAAAGCGCCGGTTGGGCAGGCCTGTGAGCTCATCCTGGGTGGCCAGCAGCTGCAACTGCTGGTTGGCCTTCTCCAGCTCCAGGGTGCGCTCCTGCACGCGCTGCTCTAGTTCGTTGTTGAGAACCCGCAGTTCACGATTGCGCTCGGAGACCACATAAAACAGTCCGCTCATGGCGGACAACAGGGGATCGGTGCTGGAGGACTGCTCCTGCACATCCTTCTCAAAGGCCAACTCGGGCGTATCACCGGCGTGGATCCAGCGCATCTGGCGCGCCATGCTCTGATCGGTGCCGAGGATGTGATAGGCCAGCCAGCGAACAAGAAACTCCACCAGCTTCTCGGCCCGCTCCGGAGCAACAATCTCCCCTGCCTCACCCATGTTCAGGGCTTCCTCGAGGAAGAAGCGATGCTGCTCGAGATGAAGCTCCAGGTGGCGTTCATCCAACCCGGCCTTCAGCATCAGCCTCTCCTCATCCTGGAAGTGGACACGGGCATAGTCCAGAACCGCTTCCCGCAGTGCCTCATACGTCTGCGGGTTGATGCCATCGGCCGCAATCACCAGTCCGGCCAGATCATTCACCAGCCCCACCAGGCGTTCATGCTGACCATCAACGGAAGGCAGATGGGTGAGAAATGTGTCGTTCCAGGTGAACAGAGAGGCCATGAACTCTGTCAGCGCCAGAAGCGATAAAAGGTAACCGGGAAAACGGACAGGTGGGCGACCCGGCCATCAAGTCAACGCCTGGTAAAGATGTGGACGCGTGGCTGCGGGGAGGCTGCCGATTGCAACTTTTTAAGGCGCGAGCAAACGCCCTTGGCAGGTCCGTGTGGTCACCGCAGCATGAACGCAGGAAGGGCAGGAGCTAGAGCATGGGGGGCACCGATGCTGAGGGCTCCGCGGTGACAGCCCCTTGGTTCTCCCGGCTGGTCCCGCTGGCGGCCAACGCCTTTGCCCGTGCCCGCGATCGCCTCGGGCCGCGTCGTCTCCATGCCCTGCTGGTGTTCGTGCCCTCGGCCACCCTGGTGCTGTTCGGCGCCTGGAGCCTGGCCGGCGGCGCCCGCAGCCGGGTGCTCGATCATCTCGCCAGCGAACAGACGCTGGCGGTGCGGCTGGCCCTGCACTCCTTCACCGATCCCCTTGCTGGGAACCTGCGGGGTCTGGAGGTGCTGGCCAACCAGCCCTCGCTCCAGAACGTCGTCAACGACGACAGCGCGGCCCATCGCCAGGCCCTGGCCCGCGACGCCATCGCCCTCGCCGACACCCTCGGCAGCTATGACAAGGTGCGCTGGATCGACCAGGACGGCCGCGAACGGGTGCGGGTCGACTGGCAGGGCAACCGGGCGGTGGCGGTGCCCGACCATGAACTGCAGAACAAAGGCACGCGCTATTTCGTGCTGGACACCAAGGCGCTGCCCCAGGGCAGCGTGTATGTGTCGCCCCTGGATCTCAGCGTGGAGCGCGGGCAGGTGGAGGTGCCCTACAAGCCCACCCTCCGATTCGCCCGGGCCCTGGTCGATGAGGCCGGCCGCCGCCGCGGCATCCTGATCGTGAACGTGCGGGCCCGGGAGATGCTGGAGGGCTTCAGCAGCGTGGCCCGGGAACTCAACGACGACATGATGCTCGTCAATGCCCAGGGGTACGGGCTCCGGAGCCCGGACGGCAAGGATGAGTGGGCCTTCATGTTCGGTCGCTCCCCCTCGATCGGCCGACAGTTCCCCGACGCCTGGCCCCTGATCAGGAGCCAGGAGAGCGGCCAGCAACGGCTCGCCAGCGGCCTGTGGACCTGGCGGGCGGCGCGCCCCTTCCCGGTCCAGGCGCTGACCAGCGAGGGCAGCGGATCGCTCCAGGGCCCCTCCCCGGGCGGCCTGCAGAACGCCAACGAACGCAGCTGGACCGTGGTGAGCCGGGTCGAGCCCCGCCGCCTGGCCGCCCTGGAGCGCCAGGTGAGCCTGCCCTACGCCGGCACCACAGCGCTGATGCTGGGGGCCCTGGCGGGCATCAGCTCCCTGGTGGGCACCACGCTGGAGCAGCGCCGCCGGGCGATGGAACGGCTGGAGGTGCTGGCGGAGAACGCCGCCGATGTGGTGTTCCGCTCGTCTCCGGAGGGTGTCCTGGAGTGGATGTCGCCCTCCGTGCAGGAGGTGCTGGGCTACCCGCCCGAGGCCCTGCTCGGCCGGCGCGGCCCCGACCTGATCGTGGAGGAGGATCTGCCCCGCTTCCAGGCCGCCCATGAGCAGGTGCTGGCCGGCAGCAAGGCCGAGTTTGAGGCCCGCTTCCGCAGCGTTGATGGGTCGCCGCGCTGGCTGGCTGTCTCGATCCGGCCCCTGCTGGATCGTCGGGGCGCCCTGATGGGCCGTGCCGGCCACTGGCGCGACATCCAGGAGCAGGTGGAGGCACGGCTGGCGATGGCCGCCTCGGAGCAGCGCTTCGAGCTGGCGATGGAGAACGCCGCTGTGGGCATGGCCCTGGTGGCTCCCGATGGCACCTTCCTGCGGGTCAACCCCGCCCTGTGCGGCATCTTCGGCCGCGACGTCGACAACCTGCTCAGCTGCAACTGGCAGACCCTCACCCATCCCGACGACCTGGCGCAGGACCTGGCCCGGATGCGCAGGCTGATGCAGGGATCCATCCCCTCCTACCGACTGCGCAAGCGCTTCCTCAAACCCGACGGCAGCATCGTGTGGGGCGATCTGGCGGTGGCCGCCATCCGCGACGGGGACGGCAACGTGACGATGCTGATCAAGCAGATCCTGGACATCACCGAGACGGTGACGGCCCAGCAGGGCCTGGCCGCTCAGAAGGAGCAGTTCCAGCTGCTGGCCGAGAACGCCTCCGACGTGGTGCTGCAGACCGATCACCAGCACCGGCTGGTCTGGCTCTCGCCGTCGGCCTGCGACCTTTTCGGAAGTGCCAGCGCCACCGTGCTCGGCACCGATTTCAGAGACTGGATCCACCCCGACGACCTGCCCCACCTGGAGCTGATGCGTCGGCTGGGGGCCGTGCGGGGCACCAGTCTCAGACCGGACCAGGGTCACATGATGCGCCTGCTGAATCCGGGGGGCGGCTACAGCTGGAACGCCGTGCGGATGCGGCTGGTGCGGGATCGCGGTGGAGCCATCACCGGCGAGGTGATGGCCCTGCGCGATGTCGACGACCTGATCGAGGCCCGCAAGAGCCTGGAAAGCGAACGGCAGTTCCTGCGGGCCACCCTCGATTCGCTGCTCGACCCCCACCTGGTCCTCGAGCCGCTCTACGACGCCGATGGCCGGCCGGTGGATCTGATCTGTGCCGATGTGAACCCCAGCTGCCTGAGCTATCTGGGTCTCGACCGCAGTCGACTGATCGGAGCCAGGCTCTCCAGCCTGATGCCCGGCATCGTGGAAACGGGCCTGATGGGCCTGTACATCAATGTGCTGGTGAGCGGGGAACCGCTGGCGCTCGACGACTACCTCTATCCCAACCACGAGACCCTCAGCGGCGACCACCGCTACGACATCCGCGCCATGCGCTCCGGTGAGCGGCTCACCATCGCCTGGCGCGATGTCACCGAGCGCTACGAGGCCGCCGAGCGGCTGGCCGTTTCCGAACAGCGCTACCGCCTTCTGGCGGAGAACGCCACCGACCTGGTGCTGCGCGTCCGGGAGGGAAGGGTGCTGTGGATCTCCAGCAATGCGCAGATGATCCTGGGGGCACCGGCCGACCACTGGATCGGTCGATCCGTCCTCGAGATGGTGCCCCCCCAGGAGCGGCAGCACTACGTCGAAGACCAGGAGGTGATGGCCCAGGGAAGGACCGTGTCGCGGCGGGTGCGGCTGATCACGGCCGACGGCAGCGGCCACTGGTTCTCGCTCCACGCCAAGACCTTCAACGACGAGTCCGGCCAGCCCGATGGCATCTCGGCCTCCCTGCGCAACATCGATGCCGAGATGGCGGCGGAGGCCGAACTCGATTACCGGGCCCGCCACGACCATCTCACCGGCCTGCTCAATCGGCACGAGGCCCTGATCCAGATCGAGGCGATCACCGCCCGCCTGGATCGGCGACGGGGTCACACGGCGGTGCTGTTCATCGACGTGGACAAGTTCAAGGAGGTCAACGACACCTACGGCCACGACGCCGGCAACGCGGTCCTGCAGGTCCTGGCCGAGAGGCTGCGGACCACGCTGCGCGATGGCGATCTCACGGCCCGGCTGGGGGGCGATGAACTGTTGGTGGCCCTTCAGGGGATCGTCGACCTGGACCAGGCGGTGGCGGTGGCGGAGAAGATCCGGGCGGCCGGCAGCCAGCCGATCCTGCACGAGGGATCGGTGATCGCCTCAAGCCTGAGCATCGGCGTGGCCCTGGCCCGCAGCGAGGAGTCGATCGATCGCCTGATCGCCCGCGCCGATCAGGCGATGTACCGGGCCAAGCAGGCCGGGCGCAACCAGGTGATCCCGATCGAGGCGGTCCCCCCCGGCCGAGGCTCCAGGGGTCCTCAGGCTGTCGCGCCGCAACGGTTCGGCGTCGGCAGCGGAAGGCTGATGCTCGGCTGAGACCACCTCCGCCGTTCAGGAGGCCGGCACAGCAACCGGCGGGTGATAGCCCGTGCCCTCGCCGGCCACATGCTCGGTGCTGCCTCCCCAGGCGTTGGTGCGGCTGGTGTCCCCCCAGCTGTGGCTGGTGCTGCCGCCGAACCGGTTGGCACTCGCCCAGGCGTGCGCCGGCGCGGGACCCAGCAGCGGAGCGGCGGCCACGGAAAGTGCGACCAGCGCAAAGGAGGGTTTCATCGGCTGCCGGTGAGGGAGGGAACGGGACGGGCACCCGCGGGCGCGGGCGCCCCGGGGTTCTGGAACGGCATCCGCCAGGATCGGCCGATGCATCCTGCCGAATCTGCCGAAACCCCGCGGTTGTTCGATGGTCCCGACAACGCGCCGGCCACCGTGCTGCTGGCGCACGGGGCCGGCGCGCCGATGGACAGCCCGTTCATGGCCGCCATCGCCGCCGGCCTGGCGGAGCGGGGCTGGCGCGTGCTGCGTTTCGAGTTCCCCTCCATGGCCCGGCAGCGCAGCAGCGGCCGCCGCCACGGGCCGGATCGGCTCCCGGTGCTGGAGAACACCTTCCGCCGGCTGGTGCGGCAGGAGGCGGAAGCCTGGCCCGCACGGCCCCTGATCCTGGCGGGCAAATCGATGGGGGGCCGGGTGGCCAGCCTGCTGGTGGATGAACTCGCGGCGGCGGCTGGGGTGCGCGGATGTCTCTGCCTGGGCTATCCCTTCCATCCCCCCGGCCGGCCGCTGCAGCTGCGAACCGAACACCTGGCAAGCCTGCGCACCCCCACCCTGATCCTGCAGGGCGAGCGCGACAGCTTCGGCCGCCGCGAGGAGGTGGACGGCTACACCCTCTCTCCAAATGTGCAGGTGCAGTGGATCCCCGCCGGCGACCACAGCTTCAAGCCCACCCGCGGCTCCGGCCTCAGCGAGGAGCAGAACTGGGCCACGGCGGTGGCCTTCAGCGACGCATTCATGCGGCCGTTGTTGCAGCCGTGAAGCGGGCCCTATGCCAGGCATCAGCAGAACCGATCAGATACCCATCCATTCATAAGTTCTCGGCGGATAGGGTGGCGGCCCGCGCGTGACCGTCATGACCACCGCCGTCCCCTACGTTCCCGCGCCCCCAGCTCCCTCAGCGGCGCCGGAGCCCGCCGTGCCCTGGCATCAGCAGTTCCGGCGCATCCAGATCGTGCAGTCGCTCGAGGCGGTGCAGGACCTGATCGCGGTGTCGCTCTGCCTCGGACTCTTCTGCGTGATGGTGCTTCAGCTGCGGGCGATCTTCACGTCGTTGCTGGCCACACCGCAGTTCCATGCGATCACCGCCGACATCCTGTTCATCCTCATCCTGGTGGAACTGTTCCGCCTGCTGATCATTTACCTGCAGGAGCAGCGGGTGTCGATCGGCGTGTCGGTGGAGATCGCGATCGTGTCCGTGCTGCGCGAGGTGATCGTGCGCGGTGTGCTGGAAACCGACTGGCACCAGATCCTGGCCGTCTGCCTGTTCCTGGCCACCGCCGCCCTGCTGATGGTGGTACGCGTCTGGCTGCCCCCCACCTTTGCCGGCATCGACCCCGAGGCCCGGGTGTCGGCCCGCATGCGCCCGCACACCGAGGCGGAGGGAACGCCGCAGATCTGATGGCGTACGGGAAGAGGAACCGCCCGGAACCCCTGATCGCCCGTGGGCGCCCTACGTTGAAGTTGAGGAGAGAGGCCCTCAGGGGTTCTCCCCTCACCACTCCATCCGGTGCATCACCGGGCAGATGAAGAGGAGGTGATGGGATTGGAAGCAGGCCCAACGTGGCACCACCCGGTTGCCACCCCCGATCGAAGGATGAGCCATACGCTGATTCTGTTTCTGTGATGTGCGAGTCCTGGGCGGTTGTCCCCAGGCGGGACTTGTCGGCTGTGGAGGTCAAGCCCGGAGCATCTCTACCTCAGCAGCGGTGTCCCTCGGAATCCCGGTCGTCGCAGCGGCCGGGATTTCCCTATGCGAGCCCTCCATCACGGCAAGGCTTGTGCGGCCACCGGGGGCTCCTAGCCTGCAGGCCGGCAGCTGCCGGTCCGGCGCCATGGATCGCACCACTCCTGCGGATGTCGCCAAGTTGCGCAGGGAATACCGGCAGGCAGGGCTGAGTCGCGAGGATCTCGATCCCGACCCCATCGCCCAGTTCCGCCGATGGCTCACGGAGGCCATGGACGCAGACCTGCCGGAGCCCAACGCGATGGTGCTCGCCACCAGCGACGGCAGCCGCTGCAGTTCGCGCACCGTGCTGCTGAAGGCCTTCGATCAGCGGGGCTTCGTGTTCTTCACCAACTACGGCAGCCGCAAGGCCAGCGACATCGCCGCCCAGGACCAGGTGAGCCTGCTGTTTCCCTGGTACGCCATCGAGCGGCAGGTGGGGATCCTGGGCCGGGCGGAGCGCATCAGCGCCGCCGAATCCCTGGCCTATTTCGCGTCCCGTCCCCGCGGCAGCCGCCTTGGTGCCTGGGTGTCCGCCCAGAGTTCGGTGATCGATTCGCGCCGCATGCTCGAGATGCAATGGCAGGCGATGCAGCGGCGGTTCGCCAGCGGCGAGATCCCCCTGCCCTCCTTCTGGGGTGGCTACCGGGTGCAGCCGCTCGAAATCGAATTCTGGCAGGGACGGGAGAACCGTCTGCACGATCGCTTCCGCTACCTGCGCGGCGACGCGCAGGCGGAATGGCGGATCGAGCGGCTGGCCCCCTGAGCCGGCGCCCTGGGCCGCTGCTGCTAGGACGAGATCATCTCCGCGTCCAGGCCATGACCAGACTCCATGGCACCGCATCGCTCCTGGCCTGGGGAGCGGCCCTAGTCCTGGCCGGCGCCGGCGTGGCTGTGGCGCGGCCGAATCCCGGCGGCCTTGGGGGGCCGGCCTCGGGCGCCGGCGTGCTTCCTGGTGCCGGCTTCGGAGCCGCCGGGGCCGGCCTGGATCGCGAACCCGGCGTGGGCGAGCCCGGCGTCGGCGTGGAAGCTCGCCCCCTCGACAATCCCGGCGGCCTCGGGGGGCCGGCCTCCGGCGCGGGGGTTCGCCCCGGAGCCGGGTTCGGTGCCCCGGGCCCGGGTCTGGTCCGGCCCTGAGCCATGGGTAACGCCTGCCCCCCGGCCCACAGCCTCCGGTACACCGATGCCCTCCACTGGGCCGCCGAGCTGCACCGCCATCAGTGGCGCAAGGGCAAGCCCGTGCCCTACATCGCCCATCTGATCGCCGTCAGCGCCCTGGTGTGGGAGGACGACGGCACGGAGAACCAGGCGATCGCCGGCCTGCTGCACGATGCGATCGAGGACGCCGGCCAGAGCCATGGCTCGATCGCCGAGCGCTACGGCAGCGAGGTGGCCGACATCGTGCAGGCCTGCACCGACACCAAAGGCCCCGTGCCCCCCGGCGGCAAGAAGGAACCCTGGATCGTCCGCAAGACCAGCTATCTGCAGGAGTTGGCCGACAAACCAGCGGCGGCCTTTCGGGTCACGGCGGCCGACAAGGCCCACAACGCCCGCGACATGGTGGCCGACAGCCGCGTCGATCCCAACGTGTGGGCGAAGTTCCGGGCCGGCCTCGACGGCAGCGCCTGGTATCTCTGGAGCCTGCACCGTCAGCTCGCCGAGCTGCAGCCCGCCAGCCGCTCGGTGGCCCTGCTGGGTGAATCGGTGGCTGAGATTCTCAGCAGTTCGGCGCTGCTGGCCCGGGTGCCCGCGGGGCAGAGCCCGGAGGAATGGGTGGCGGGCTACCTGGAGCGCACGGACACCCATCCGCGGGGCTGAACAAGGCATAACCGCTGATCGCCGTCTCCGGGAACACGGCGAACTGCACACCCTGGGCGGCCACCTTCACCGGTCGGCTCCCCTCCTTGGGCCTCGCGGCTGCAGGGCCCACCGGATGCCCGGCGATGCCACCGGCGGTGCTGCCGATCAGGAGGGCCAGGGCACCGGCAGCCCGACGAGGCATCGAGCCGCTCAGGGTGCGTTGGCGCGCATCGTCTCGAGTGCCGCTTCGCATTGCGCTCGGGTTTCATACACGAGGGTCTCACTGCGACCGGGCGCCTTGCAGCTGTGGTGCGAGGAGGGGAGGCCGAAGGCGTTGCCCGAGGGCTCGAACCGGCAGGCCTGGAAGCGCTCGGCTTCCCTCCGGCTGATGGGCCGGCAGCTTGCGGTGTCCGGCTTCAGCCAGTCGAACCCGTAGCCGCCCAGCACGGGGAACGGCTGGGCCCGGGACGGGGCGGCACCGAGCAGAAGGAGCGCCGCCAGAACGGGGATCCGGATGGTCATGGCGTGAGGCGAAGCCCCAGAGGAACGATCGCATGGCCTGGCGTGGTGCGCCTCCTCTGACACGACCATCCGGCACCGGTGGTGGTGGGTGGGAAAGCCTCACAATCGACTGGAACGATCAAGAGGATGGGCTGGATTCATGGAGCTGCGGATCGGATGCACCCTGCAGCTCCGCTGTGAGCAGGAGACGCCGATCCTGGCGCTGGTTCATCCCCACGTCAGCCGTCGCCATGACCTGGTCGGTGCCGAGATGCTGGCGTTGAACCCCGATCGTGCCGTCGAGGTTCTGATGGACCAGGCCGGCAACCGCTGGTGTCGTTTCCTGGCCTCCCCCGGCACCACCACCATGCACTACGGCGCCACGATCCATGACGATGGCCTGACGGATCCCGTGGTTCCGCACGCGGTGGAATGCCCGCTCACGGCCCTGCCGATCGACGCGTACCGCTACCTCAATCCCAGCCGCTACTGCGACACCGACCGATTGGCGGAACTGGCCTGGCGTGAGTTCGCCGCGGTGCCGGCGGGCTGGGCAAGGGTGCAGGCGGTGTGCGACTGGGTGCACCAACGCCTGCGTTTCGACTACGGCGCTGCCCGCTCCGACAAGACCGCCCATGAAGCGATGGAGGAGCAGGCCGGCGTCTGCCGGGACTTTGCCCATCTGGCGATCAGCCTCTGCCGCTGCCTCAACATTCCTGCCCGCTACTGCACCGGCTATCTCGGCTACACCGGCATCCCCCAGGGAGAAGCCCCGGTGGATTTCTCCGCCTGGTTCGAAGCGTTTCTCGGTGATCGCTGGTACGTGTTCGATGCGCGCCACAACATTCCCCGCAGCGGTCGGGTGCTGATCGCCCGGGGCCGTGATGCTGCCGACGTTCCCTTCCTGCGCTCCTTCGGTCCCCACGAACTCCTGGGCTTCGAGGTGGTGACCGAGGCCCGGAAGGATCCATCGGAGCCCCAGAAGTCACCGGAGCCTTCCACGCCCTGACGGACACAGAGAGCAGTCAGCTTTCGTGAACGGCACCCTCCCGGCCGCGCGTCCGTGGGGCAACCTGCTGCGCAGACCTTCCAGACCTTCCCTGGCCGCCGTTCCTCCCGCATCCTCCGCGCCGTCATCGCCGGTGATCCCTGCGGACTTCGGGGTGATCGAACTGGAAGGTGTCCAGCGCCGCTTCGCCGGCACAGCGGCGGTGGATGGGATCGATCTGGCGATGGCGCCGGGGGAGTTCTTCTCCCTGCTGGGACCATCGGGATGCGGCAAAACCACCACCCTGCGGCTGATCGCTGGGTTCGACAGACCCGATGCCGGTGCGATCCGGCTTCTGGGGCAGGACGTGACCGACGTGCCGCCCCATCGGCGCAGGGTGAACACGGTGTTCCAGCACTACGCCCTGTTCCCTCACCTGAGTGTCTGGGACAACGTGGCCTTCGGCCCGCGCAACCGTCGCCTGCCGGAGCCTGAGGTGAGGCGGCGGGTGGGCGAGGCGCTGGAGCGGGTGCGGCTGGGGGAGCTGGCCCGGCGGCGACCGTCCCAGCTCTCGGGAGGCCAGCAGCAACGGGTGGCGCTGGCGCGGGCCCTGGTGAACGAACCCGCGGCCCTGCTTCTCGACGAGCCCCTGGCGGCCCTTGACGCCGGTCTTCGCCGCACGATGCAACAGGAACTGAAGCGGATCCAGCGGGAGGCAGGGATCGCCTTCCTGCTGGTGACCCACGATCAGGACGAGGCCCTGGCCCTCAGCGACCGGCTGGCCGTGATGCAGTCCGGGCGCATCGCCCAGTACGGCAGCCCGCGGGAGGTCTACGACCGACCGGTGAACGAGTGGGTGGCCGGCTTCCTCGGCCGCGCCAATCTGCTCGCGGATCCGTTGGGAGGGGGGCGGACGATGCTGCGACCGGAACAGCTGACCCTGCGGGGCGAGGCCCCGCACGCGGAGCAGGCGGGGCGGCGGGCCCGGGTGGTAGCGGTCACCTTCCAGGGCGCCACACTGCAGGTGGTGCTGCGCGACGGGGACGGCCAGGAGCTGGTGGCCAGGATCGGGCGCCAGGATCCTGCGGCCGGGGTGCGGATCGGCGAGGTGCTCTGGGTGGTGTGGCCGGTCCAGGCCGGCCATCACTGGTCCTCCTGATCGCCCGGTTCCTCCCACGCCTCACCCCATCACCTCCCGCCGCCGATGCCCCGTCAAGCCCAGCCCGTTCCAGCTCCCCTGTCCAGGGAAGAGCCACTCCCGTCGCTGGGGCGCCGGCGCTTCCTGCGGCAGGCCGTGCTGGCCGGCGGTGCGGCGGCCCTTGGTCCCGCCTTGCTGGCTGCGTGCCGATCGGGCGGAGGGGACCGGAAGCGGCGACTGGTGATCTCCAACTGGCCGCTCTACATCGATCCCACCAAAGACGGGGTTCCCGGCACGGTGGATCGCTTTCGGAAGCAGACCGGCATCGAGGTGAGCTACAGCGAGGACCAGAACGATTCGGTGGCATTCTTCGCCAAGATCCAGCCCGTTCTGGCCGCCGGCCGGCCCATCGTCCAGGACCTGTTCGTCACGCCGTACTGGCTCGCCGAGCGACTGATCCGCCTCGGCTGGGCCGATCCGCTGCCTCTGGATGGGGTGGCCAACGCCTCGCGCCTGATTCCCTCCCTGCGCAAGCCCTCCTGGGATCCCAGCGGACGCTTCACCCTTCCCTGGCAATCGGGGATCACCGGCATCGCCTACAACATCGAAGCCACCGGCCGCCCCCTCACCTCCGTCGATGACCTGTTCGATCCCCGGCTCAAGGGGAAGGTGGGATTCCTCACGGAGATGCGGGACACCATGGGGATGCTGATGCTCGCCGACGGCAAGGACATCACACGCCCCAGCTATGCGGCGGCCGAGCCCAGCTTCGCGCGGCTGGAGCAGGCGAAGAAGGACGGGCAGATCCGGGCCTTCACCGGCAACGACTATCAGGACGATCTGCTGGCGGGCAACTTCGCCGCCTGCGTGGCCTGGTCGGGCGATGTGGCCCAGTTGGCGCTGGAGCAGCCGAAGCTGCGGTTCCTGGTGCCGCCCACCGGCACCACCCTCTGGGCCGACGTGATGGTCATGCCGAAGGGCGCACCGCACCGGCAGGAGGCCGCCGAGTGGCTGAAATTCGTCTACGACCCCGCCACTGCCGCGCGGATCGCCGCGGCGGTGAAGTACATCAGCCCGGTAGCGGGTGTGCAGGAGGTGCTCGCCCGCACACCCGCCACCGCTGCGCTGGCGCGCAACCCGCTGATGTTCCCGGATCGGGAGATGGAAGCGCGCCTGAGGGTGTTCGGTCCGCTCGCATCGGGGGAGGAGGCCCGTTTCGATGAACGTTTCGCGTCGATCACCGAGGGCTGAAGCCCGGCCCCCCCTTCACCGGCAGGCCTGGCTCCCCTGGCTTCTGCTGACGCCGGGGCTGATCTGGCTGCTGCTGTGGTTCGTGCTGCCGTTGGCCCAGCTGCTGCCGGTCTCCCTCTCCGAGAACGCGGATCGCTTCCGCATGACCCTGGTGTTCCGGGGCCGCATCGCCAACTACGCGGAGGTGATGACCCAGTACGCCCCGGTGCTGGCACGGTCACTCGCGTACGCCGCTGCCTCCACAGCCCTGGCGGCGCTGATCGCCTATCCCCTGGCCTGGGTGATCCGCTTCCGCGGGGGCCGTTGGAAAGGCCTGCTGCTCGCCCTGGTGGTGCTGCCGTTCTTCACCTCTTCCATGGTGCGGGCAATCGCCTGGACCACCCTGCTCGGGGACGACGGACCGCTGCTGAGCACCCTGCGGGCCCTGGGACTGCCGCCGGGAACCAGGCTGCTGAACACGGCCGTCGCTGTGGTGGGCGGCCTCACCTACAACGCCCTGCCGTTCATGGTGCTGCCGATCACCCTCAGCCTGGAGCGCATCCCCACCGAACTCCTGGATGCGGCGCGGGATCTGCAGGCCGGCCCCTGGATCGTGTTCCGCAGGGTGGTGCTGCCGCTCAGCGCTCCAGGTCTTGCCGCCGGGATCGTGCTCAGCCTGATCCCGGCCGCCGGCGATGTGGTGAACGCCCAGTTCCTGGGGGGCCCGAACAACCGGATGATCGGCAACGTGGTCCAGAGCCTGATCCTGGTGCAGCGCCAGCTGCCCCGGGGAGCCGCCCTCGCCCTGGTGCTGATGGCGCTGATGACGGCCACCGTGTTGGTCCATGTGCGCCGCCATGGCAGCAGCGATCTGACCCTTTCATGAGGATGGGAAACGCACTGCTGATGGGAGTGGCGGCCCTGGCGTATGGGGTGCTGTTCGCACCGATCGTCGTGATCGTGGTCTTCGGGTTCAATGCACCCCTTGGGCGCTTCAACCTGATCTGGCAGGGCTTCACCCTGGAGAACTGGCTGCATCCGCTGCGGGATGCGGCCCTGAGCCAGGCCTTCGCCACCAGCCTGGGACTGGCACTGTCGGCCAGCGCCATCGCCACGGTGCTGGGCGGCCTGATGGCTCTGGCCCTCACCCGCCACCGGCTGCGCGCACGCAGCTGGATCGAGATGCTGCTCGTGCTGCCCCTCACCAGCCCGGAGGTGGTGCTGGCCACCTCCCTGCTGAACCTGTTCGTGCAGACGAATCTGCCGCGGGGATTCGGCACCCTGCTCATCGCCCACAGCCTGTTCTGCCTGAGTTATGCGGCCCTCACGCTCAAGGCGCGACTGGTGGAGATGGACGGGAGCCTGGAGGAGGCGGCGATGGACCTGGGGGCCAGGCCCCTGCAGGCCTTTCGGCTGGTCACCCTGCCGCTGATCGCGCCGGGCCTGCTGGCGGCCTTCCTGCTGTCCTTCTCGCTTTCCCTCGACGACTACATCATCTCCCTGTTCACCGCCGGCGAAACGGTGACGCTGCCGCTCTACATCGCCGGAGCGTTCCAACGGGAGATAAGCCCCCAGATCCACGTGCTGGCCACGATGGTGCTGATGGCAAGTGTGGCCCTGCTGGGCCTCAGCGTGCGCAGCGGCCGTTCCGCTTGACTCTCCCCCCAAGGGGAGCCCCTACCTTGAACCCGCTCCTCACCAGCCCCATGCGCAAGGCCCCCGTCCTCCTGGCCGCTGCCGGCCTGGGCGCACTCCTGCTGCTGCCAGCCGCCCGGGCCCAGACGGATCACGACCACCATCACCACCACGGCGCTCCCGCCCCCTCGTCAGCACCGGAAGGTGCGGCGCCCGCAGCTCCGCAGGACCATGCCCACGGCGCCCATGACGTAGGCCCGGCCGGCGCCACCTACGACCTGCGCTTCATCGACGCGATGGTGCAGCACCACACCGGGGCCCTGCGGATGAGCGAATTCGTCTTCGGCATCGGCGAACCCGGGCTCGGGGCCCTGGCCCGCACCATCTGGCGCGATCAGGCCCAGGAGATCCGGGCCATGGGGCTGTGGCGCAAGGCCTGGTACCCCCAGGCTCCCGTGTATCCGGTGGCATTGGGCCCGGGCGGGAACCCGGACCGCCTCGCCGGTCTCACCCGCATGAGCCAGGAGCAGATCGAGGCGATGCGCATGATGGGCAGCCCGCCGACCCGGGAGAACCGGGTCACCTGGTTTCTGGAGGGCATGCTCGAGCATCACGGCGGCGCCCTGCTGATGGCGCATGACGCCCTGGCCAAGAGCAGCAATCCCACAATCCGCCGCTTCGCCCGTGAGGTGATCCGCGCCCAGCGCGCCGAGATCATCGAACTGCGACGCATGCTGGCCAGGGAAGGACTGCGCAAGCCGGCCTACTTCCGCTTCGACCCCCTGTTCGCCCTCTGAAGCCGCCGCAGGCGGTCAGATCCTGAGATTCGGGCAGATCTCCTCCCCCTGCCGCATCGGTTCGCTCTGCCAGTCCCGCAGGGTGGCCTGAAGCTCATCCCGCAGGGCCTGCAACTCCCGCAGGCGGGTATCGATACGGCTGATCTGATCGAGCAGCTGGCGCTGGATGTCGGCACAGGGCAGCCGGCCGCGGTCATGCACCGCGAGGCACTCGCGGATCTCCTCGAGGCTCAGTCCCAGGGTCTTGAGACGGACGATGAACTCCAGTCGCCGCATGCTCTCCTCGGCGAACAGGCGGTAGCCACCAGGGCTGCGGGCCACGGCGGGCAGCAGCCCCTGGTCCTCATAGAAGCGCAGCGTCTTGACCGTGAGCCCACTGCGGGCGGCGAGCTCGCCGATCTTCATGGCCGAAGCCACCGGTGCCGGGCCCAACGGAGCCATCCCTCCAGTTTTATGGAGACTTTAGCCCTGCCTCCGGCTGCCGGAGCCTGGTCCGTGGGGCCGGTGTGGGGAACAGCCGCCGCAGGGCCGCCGCCCGGCTCTCTCCCATGTCCGTGCCCGGGATCCAGAGACTCTCGAGGTAGAAGAACGCCACCCCCAGCTGACGATCCCGGGCCGCCTCGGCCTGCGCCTCCATCAGCTCCGTGGCCACGGGCCTGTTGCGCTGACCGGCCATGATGCCGATCGCCACGGGGATCTTGCGCTGGCTCTCCAGCACTTCCGCCCGCTCCAGGTGCGGCAGGAAGCTCTCCACATCGGGCCGGTAGAGCTGGATCAGCAGCTCGTCGGCGACCCCGCGCCGCACCCAGGCCCGCCAGTCCTGCAGCTGCAGCTTGTAGGCGTGGTCGTAGTAGTTGGGCGAGACCGAAACGATCGCCCCGGGCCGCCGACTCCGCACCGCTCGCGACAGCCGGTCCATGAAGGCGGTCAGCTTGTCGGCACGCCATTTCACCCAGGCCGGATCGGCCGGATCCGCGGGCACCGGCCGGCCGGTCTCGCGGCGATAGGCAGCGATGGTGAAGGGGTCGTAGCCGAACTCCCGCGGCAGGCTCATGTGGTCGTCGAACTGGATGCCGTCGACGTCGTAGGCCCCCATCACCTCAAGCACCAGATCGCTGATCAGCTGCTGCACCTCCGGGCGGAACGGATTCAGCCAGGCCACCTCCCCGGCGGCGCTGAAGGAGGTGCGGCCCCCGTCCTGCCGCACGGTCAGCCACTCGGGATGGCGGCGTGCCAGCTCCCCACCGGGCGGAGTCATCAGGCCGAACTCGAACCAGGGAACGACCAGCAGACCGCGCCCATGGGCCTGCTCCAGCAGCTCCGCCAGGATGTCCTGCCCCTGCAGGCCGCGGTAGGTGAACGACTGGAGCCCGCGGCCTTCGCTCACGGCACTGGGGTAGTAGGCGATGCCGTCGTTCCACACCACCGGATAGAGGGTGTTGAGCTGGAGCTCGGCCAGGGCGTCCACCGCCTGCCGCATCCGCTCGCGGTCACGAAGGAAGGGCATGTCGTTGGCCGTCAGCCACACCCCCCGGATTTCGGGGAGAACGGCCTCGGGCGGTCCTGCCTGGGAGAGGGCCGGCGGCAACGCCTGGAGCACCAGCAGGCAGCAGACCCCAAAGGCCAGCAACAGCAGGCGTCTCAGGCGGGCCAAGGTTCCTGTCCCGCATCGGTTGAATCGTTCGTCGGCAGGCAGGCCTCCAGCTCCCGCAGACGTCGCTCCAGGCGTTCGATCCGCTCCAGGTAGGCCAGGGCCACGGCCATGCCGGGGGTGTTGAGGCCGAAGTCGTCGCGCAGCCGCGCCGCCCGGCGCGCCAGCACGAGGGTGCGCGAGTGGAACAGCCAGCTCGTTCCCCGCTGCTCGAAGGCGAGGGCACCGAACTCCACCAGTTCCACCACTTCCTCGTGGGCCAACCCCGAGGCGGCCATCAGCTCCTCGAGCACAATCGGATCCTCCCGGTCCGGGAGCAGGGGCAGGTCATCAGGCATGGGTCTGGACCGGAGTGAAGGGGGCGCGGGGATCGAAGCTGGAGGCGGCGGCGAGTTCGCGGTAGAGCTCCCGTTCCTTCTCGCTGATCACCGTGGGGGTGACCAGCTGCAGAACGCCGTAGAGATCACCGGCTCCCTCCCCGCGGCGGGGGAGGCCCTTGCCGGCGAGGCGCAGTTTCTGACCGGCTTTCGCCCCCGGCTTCACAGCCACCTTGACCCGACCGTCGAGCGTGGGCAGCTCGATCTCGGCCCCCAGCACCGCCTCCCAGGGGGTGATCGGCACCTCCAGATAGAGATCGTGGCTCACCGCACGGAAGAGGGGATGGGCCTGGAGGTGGATGTCGAGGTAGAGATCGCCGGGCGGCCCGTCGCCGTAGCCCGGCCCGCCCCGACCCGCCACCCTCAGGCGCTCGCCATCCACCACCCCTCGGGGCACCCGAACCCTGGTGGTGCGGGACACCCTTCTCACGGCACCGTCGGCGGTCGGCTCCGGCACCGAGAGATCGAGGCTGACCTCGACGCCACGGGCTGCGTCCTCCAGGCTGATCGTGGCGCTGGCTTCATAGTCCTGCCCCCGCATGGAGAAAGGAGCACCGGCGCGGCGCCGGCCACCAGCCTCACGCCCACCGGCCTGGCGGCCAGCAGCCTGGCTGGCAGCACGCTGACCCAGACGCTCCAGCAGCTCGGCCAGATCGAAGTCCTCGAGGCCACCCTCCTGCCAGACCTGGCCACCCCAGTCCCCGGAGGGGCGAAACTCCTCGCCGCTCCGGTGACGGCCGAGCTGGTCGTAGGCCTCCTTCTGCTCCGGATCCGAGAGCACCTGATAGGCCTCGTTCACCTCCTTGAACTTCGCCTCGGCGTCGTCCTCGCTGGAGATGTCGGGGTGGTAGCGACGGGCGAGGCGCCGGTAGGCCTTGCGGATGTCCTCCGCCGAGGCGTCCCTCTCCACACCGAGGGTCGCGTAGTAGTCCGTGTACTTCACGGCGACACGGTCATCGACCTAGCTGGGGAAACCACCCGTAGTCCTAGCCGTACTGAGGGGGAATGGCACGCTGCACCCCTCTCGCCCCTGTTGACGGGGTCAAGGGTCCCCTCCAGCCTGCAGGGGGCGATGCGTCGAGCTCCCGTCCCATGGCACCTAGCGAACGTGACGAGATCCTTCAGCGGGCCCGGGGCTTCTGCGCACCGTTCCGTATCGCCGACGGCGACGGCTTCCGCCTCTCCTCCATCAATCCGGGGGACACCCTCAGCCTCGATGCCGGCGACAAGCCGGAGTCGAAGCGTGTGCTGGCAGAGGGCGTGGAGATCCTGGCCGAGCTGCAGGACCGGCTCTATGCGCAGGACCGCTGGGCCGTGCTGCTGATCTTCCAGGCGATGGACGCCGCCGGCAAGGACGGCACGATCAAGCACGTGATGAGCGGCGTGAACCCCCAGGGCTGCCAGGTCACCTCCTTCAAGGCCCCCTCCGCACTCGACCTCGACCACGACTTCCTCTGGCGCTGCAACCGCTGCCTGCCGGAGCGGGGCAGGATCGGCATCTTCAACCGCAGCTACTACGAAGAAACCCTCGTGGTGCGCGTGCATCCCGAGATGCTGGCCAGACAATCGATCCCCCCTGAACTGGTTGGGAAGGACATCTGGCAGCAGCGCTACCGCGACATTCGCCAGTACGAGGAGTACCTCACCAACAACGGCGTGGTGATCCGCAAATTCTTCCTGCACGTCTCGCGCAGGGAACAGAAGAAGCGCTTCCTCGAACGTCTCGATCAGCCCGAGAAGAACTGGAAGTTCTCCCTCAACGACATCAAGGAGCGGGCCTACTGGGAGGACTACATGCAGGCCTACGAAGCCATGGTCCGCCACACAGCCAGCAAACGGGCCCCCTGGTATGTGGTGCCGGCTGACAACAAGTGGTTCACCCGGCTGGTGGTGGCGGCAGCTGTGATCGACACCCTGGCGTCACTCGAGCTCAACTATCCCACGGTGAGCGAGGCGATGCGCGCGGAATTGCAGATCGCGCGCGAGCAGCTGATGGCCGAATAGCGTCCAGACGTCATAGCGTTCATGCGTACTGAAGATATACGCCTTGATCATGTCGGGGCTTAAGCCTCCTCCGCCGGGCGGCTGACGAGAAGACCATAGGGGGCACGATCGGCAGGGTTGGTCACACCCAGGCGGTCACGCCAAGCCTGCAGCGGCAGATCCCAACCTTCCTCCCAGCGGGCCGTGCAGAACGGGGCAGCACTCCAGCCCATCGCCACGCCATGGCTGATGGAAGCAGAGAGAGCGGTGAAGCGGCTCACGTCCAGGCGGAAGCTGCTGATCTGGGCCGCGTGATTGAGGCTCACGTAGGCCGGAAAACCAATCTGTGTGCTCGTAATCGCCAGCACGCCCGACTCACCCACTGGGGAGGTGCCGAACCCACTCACCACGTGATGGAGGTCATGGGTGGTGGCGATTCGCTGGGTGAGCCACTGCCCGTCGGAGTCGATCGGTCGGGGGCGGAAGAACTCTGGGTCGTAGCGCAGGCGAAGGATCAGGCTGGCGTAGCTATGACCCAGGGTGCCGGGGGGCAACTGGGCCAGCGTGTCAATGTCCGGCTGGAGAGGCGGATAACGCTCTTCCAACATCGCGGCGCCGCCCGGCAATGCTCGGAAGCGGGCAATGCAGGCCTCCATCTGGGGAGTATCGAGAAAGCTGTCGACCAGATCAGCGACCTGCTCGAGATCACCACCGCTGCGGCCCACGTTGATGACATGGCGCAGCTGGCGCAAGGCCTGCAGCGATTCCTGGAAGCGGCGCATGGCAGCCGAGCGATGGACACAGCACGCCCACCATGACCAAAAAGCCGCCAGAAACAAGGCCCCAAAACAAAAAAGCCACCCCAGCGGGTGGCTTCCTCGTCCTCTGCCCTGCTCACCGTC
>JANWUS010000087.1 GCA_024958715.1 Cyanobium sp. FGCU52
CTGCGAGGCCAGAGCGCCTCCTGAGGGACGCGGAGCTTGCTACCTAATCAAGAAATCAGTTGAATTTGAGGCCTTCCTCCTGGCTGATCAGCAGGCGCACACCGGCTTAGCAAGCTTGATCGAGCGTCTGCAGGCCATGCTCGATCAGCCCCTGGCTCCCTGATGAGCGAGCTCACCGACCCGATCAGGACATCGAGCCAGTTCATGCGCAGCCTGCTGATCGGCTTCTGGCTCTCCTCAGCCACGGTGATGACCCTGGTTCTCGCCGGGGTCGATCTGGTGGAGCGCCACCGTGAGATGTTCGATCATGCCGAGTATGTGCGCGAAGTTCTCACGGCGTCGTTGGCAACGCCGATGACTTCTGCAACCCGGCAGGCCCTGCTGAACGCCTTTGCAAACTCTACCGATAAGGACCACCTGGATGGCATGAACATGCTGCTGGTGCTCGACAAGTCTGGACGCGTTATGTACAGCTCACGGCCAGGCTCGCTCGGTCTGCACATCACCGATCCGCTGTTCAGTCGCAGCGAGACTGATGATCCTGATTTTGCCTCAGTGGTCTACTGCTTCCAGAAGCCCAAGGAGTCGTGCCTCGATCTCACAACCGCTCAAATGCGGATGCGGCTTGGCAGCTTTACCGTGTTGCGGCCTGTTTCGCTACCGGTCCGCGACCTGGGCCTCCAACGGAACAAGCTGCTTCTGGTTGTCAACTACGACCCGGGCATTGTTCTCGCGGATTTCAGCCAGGACATTGCCGTCCTGATCGTCGTCAACGTGTTGTTCGCCGGTCTGCAGACCCTGCTGCTGGCCTATCTCCTCAACTCACGCCTGTTGCCTCACCTGTCGCAGCACTCTCATACCGACGGTCTCACCCGGCTGATCAACCGCACCCTGTTCATGGAGCAGGCCAAGGACCTGCTTGCCGAGGCCGAGTCCCGTCAGGGGCAGATGGTGTTCGCGATTCTCGATATCGATAATTTCAAGCGCATCAACGACACCTATGGGCACAGCTGCGGTGATGCCGCCCTTGCCCACGTCGCCGAGATCTTTCAGGCCGTGACCCGTCCGGAGGATCTGGTCTGCCGCTTCGGTGGCGAGGAATTCGCCCTTCTGCTCGACGGATCCCGCCAGGCCGCCGGCAACGCCCTCGACCGCCTGCGCCTCCAGCTGGAGATGAGCCGCTTCAACCATGGGGGCTTCCAGCTGAAGCTCACTGCCAGCATCGGCGCCGCAGCCACCGCCGACTGCGGCTACAACATCGACTACCTCTACACAACAGCCGACAAGGCACTCTACGGGGCCAAGCAGTCGGGTCGCAACCGGCTGGAGTGGAGCGACGGCCGCATGGTCAGCCGCCTGCTCCGTTGAGCACCATGCAGATTCCCGCCACACCGCACAATGAGGCTGCACGGTTGCTTGAGCTCAAGAGCTTCGGCGTGCTGGATGCGGCGCCCGAGGCCGACTTCGACGACATCAGCGAACTCACCCGCCGAGTGGCCGGAACCGAGATCGCGATCATCAGCCTTGTGGATCAGGACCGGCAATGGTTCAAGAGCTGCATCGGTGTAACCCTGGATCAGCGGGAGACACCCCGTTCGATCTCCTTCTGCGGCCACACGATCCTTCAGCGCGATCCTCTGATCATCGAGGATGCGCTGCAGGATCCCCGCTTTGCCGAGAACCCCCTGGTGACGGGCGACCCTGGCATCCGCTTCTATGCGGGTTTTCCCCTGATCAGCCCCAACGGCTATGCCCTGGGCAGTCTTTGTGCCATCAGCCGTCAACCGCATCGCCTCGATGCCGATCAGATCGACAGCCTGCGCCGCCTGGCGACGCTGACGGTTCAACTGCTCGCCCGCGTGCGCGAGGCGGCTCTGCTCAGCGACACCGAGAACATCCTCAGAGCCGAGCGCCTCAAGCACAGCAGTGTGCGCGAGGGGCTGGCCTCGCTGGAGCAGTTGATCAGCCGCGATCAGCTGCTGCAGATGATCGAGCTGATCATGGCGATGGAAGTGGGTTCTCCCTTCTCCGTGCTGCGGTGCCGTTTCCGTGATTACGACCGCGTCAACGCCACCCTCGGGGGATTGATCGCCGAGAACTACATCAACGAGGGGGCGCGGCGCGTGATCGCGGCCGTTCCCCGGGGCAGCTCCGTGGCCCGCTTCTCCGAAGCCGAACTGGTGGTGCTGCTGCCGTTCGACGTCGCCGAGGGCGACGTGCAGCGGATCGCCGAACGCATCATCGGCTTCACCAACCAGCCGTACCGCAGCGGCTCCCAGTTGCTGTCGATCGGCGTAGCGATCGGCATTGCCCTCTTCCAGTGCGACTACGACACCGTGGAGGCGATTCTTTCGGACACCACCATGGCGGTGCGCATGGCCCTGCGCTCCACCGGCAGTGCCTTCCGCTTCATCGATGCCGAGGCGCGGGTGGTGGCGAGGGAGTCGTACCGCCTGGAGTCCGATCTTCGCGAGGCCCTCAATGGCCGTCTGCTCGAGGCCTACCTTCAGCCGCTCGTTGATCTCGCCAGCTGCGAACCCGTCGGCTTTGAGGCCCTGGCCCGCTGGCCGCGGGGCTCGGAGGTGGTCACTCCCGGCAGTTTTCTGCCGATGCTCAGCGAGGGGGGCTTCACCGGCGAACTCGACCTGCTGATTATTGAAAAGGCTCTGGCGGCGGTTCCGCTTCTGGCCCTGCCGATTCCGCAGCGGCCGATGACGATGAGCGTGAACCTCTCCGGCATCCTGCTGGAGGAGGAGGGGCTCAGGGGGCGCCTGCTGCGTCTGATCGAAGACAACCCGATGCCCCTGGGCTGGACGCTCCAGGTGGAGCTCGTGGAGGATGCCTTCCAGGACACCAGTGCACCCTTTGATCGGTTTCTGGCCGAACTGGTGGAGCGGCACGTTTCGATTGCGATCGATGATTTCGGCACGGGCTATTCCTCCCTGGCCCGTCTGCTGTCGCTGCCGATTCAGACTGTCAAGGTCGACCGCGTTTTCGTGAATCGTCTCGATAAAGCAGAGGAGTCGCCACGTACCCTGCTGCGCACCATGCTCACGATGTTGTCCGACCTCGGTCTCCGTGTCACCGCCGAAGGGGTCGAAACCGAGAGCCAGCGCGCGTGGCTGCGCAACCAGGGGGTGGACATGGCCCAGGGCTATCTGTTCCACAGACCCATGCCGATCGATCAGGCCATCGAGCTGCTGCAGTCCCTCGACTACCGCCCCGGAGCCATCCCCGTCGATCCACGCCGTCTGCAGTCGGTTCGCCGCCGCCGCCGCCGCACGATCTGGCGCCTGCCGTTCCTGGATCGTCGCGGACCTCGCTCCTGAGAGCCTTGCTGTCAGCGATGGGTTCGGTGAGCAGTTGGGGAGAACCGGCTCAGAAGCCAGGTTCCTTTTTCCCACTTGATTAGGTAGCAAGCTCCGCACAGGCCTCCTCAGGCTAGACTAATACATACG